>DASPSJ010000072.1:0-4000 GCA_035623985.1 Allostellaceae bacterium
AGGCCGTGTAGGTCGCACCCCCAGTCTCCGCCAGGACCTTCGTGATCGCCGCCGTCAGCGACGTCTTCCCGTGATCCACGTGCCCGATCGTCCCCACGTTGCAATGCGGCTTCGTCCGCTCGAATTTCGCCTTCGCCATGGTCCGGCTTCCTGTCGCTAGATTTCGTTTCCAGATCGTGTTGCGCGGGGCGGCGCTGGAGCGGGTGATGGGAATCGAACCCACGTAGCCAGCTTGGAAGGCTGGAGCTCTACCATTGAGCTACACCCGCCCACGAGACCGCCCTGCCATGCGCCTTACCCGTTTCCGCCGCTGCCGACAAACTCCGCTTCTCCCGATCCCGCGCGTCGGCTTGCCAACCGAAGCCGCGCGAGAGCATCCCGTCCGCCTATGCGCTCAAGCGCTTCGGCGGACAACCTCCGCCGCGCGCGCGGCGTAGGTTGGTGGAGGGGGCTGGATTCGAACCAGCGAACTCCGAAGAGGGCAGATTTACAGTCTGCTGCCTTTAACCGCTCGGCAACCCCTCCGCGATCGCTTGCCGCCCGGCGCAGCGGATGGCGGGTATTAAAGACTCCGCCCGGTTTTGTCAACAATTCCGGGCATGCCGAAGGCGCGCGATTTCGCTCCGCCGCGCGCGCCGTGCTAAAGCTTTCCGCATGCCCCGACGTCCTCCTGCCCGCCGCCCGGCGCGCCCGCCTCCCCCCGCCGCGGCGCGGCCCCCGCGCGCCGCCCCCGCGCCGCCGCGCGACCGCGGTCCCTGGCTCTATGGCCGGCATGCGGTGGCGGCGGCGCTCGCCAACCCGGCGCGCCGGGTGCGACGGCTGGTGGCGCTGCCCGATGCCGCGGACGAGCTGCGCGCGCTTGCCGCAGCCGCCGCCGCGCATCTGCCGCCGGGGGTGCCCGAAGTGCTCGACCGGCGCGGCTTCGACCTGCTGCTGCCACAAGGCGCGGTGCATCAGGGCATGGCGCTTGCCGCCGAGCCGCTGCCGACGCGCGACATCGACGACGTGCTCGACGGCATTGCGGCAGCCGCCGCCCCGCACATCGTCGTGCTGCTCGACCAGGTGACCGACCCGCACAATATCGGCGCCGTCCTGCGCTCGGCCGCCGCCTTTGGCGCGTGCGCGGTGGTGATCCCCGAGCATGGCGCGCCGCCGGTGACCGGCGCGCTCGCCAAGGCCGCCTCGGGAGCGCTCGAGGCGGTGCCGCTGCTGCGCGTCGTCAATCTCGCCCGCACCCTCGACCGGCTCAAGGAGGCGGGGTTCTGGTGCCTTGGCCTCGAGGAAGGCGCAGGCAGGACGCTGGCCGAGGTCGATCCCGGCAGCCGCATTGCCTTGGTGCTGGGCGCCGAAGGCAGCGGGCTGCGCCGGCTCACCCGCGAGCGCTGCGATCTTCTCGCTCGGTTGCCGACGCGCGGCGAGCCCCGTTCGCTCAATGTCTCGAACGCGGCGGCGATCGCGCTTTACGAGCTGAGCCGGCGCGGGCGATGAGCGATCCCCGCCCGATCGCGCGCGACTGCGCCGTCGCCTTGATGGTGACGCCTGACGGACGCTATCTCATGCAGCTTCGCGACGCCGACCCGGCGATCCCCTTTCCCGACCATTGGGCCTGCTTCGGCGGCTCGATCGAGCCCGGCGAGGATGTCGAGGCGGCGCTCCGCCGCGAGCTCATCGAAGAGCTCGATTACCGCGCCGGCGCGGTGACGTTCTTCACCGAGATGGTCGTCGACCTGCCTTTCGCCCCGCCGCGCACCGACCGCATGCATTTCTTCGCCGTGCCGATCGCGGCGGACGCGGTCGACCATATGGTCCAGCGCGAAGGCGCCGGCCGCCGCCTGTTCACCCCCGAGGCGATCGCCGCCGAGCCGCGCGTCGCCCCCTGGGACCTCTGCGCCGTGTTGATGCATGCGCGCCGCGGCGCCTTGTTCGCGCCGGCCTTGCCGGCGGGGGCGAAAGCGCGTTAAGACGACGCGCGTCGGTCGCGCGATGCCGGGTTAGCTCAGCGGTAGAGCAGCGGTTTTGTAAACCGAAGGTCGGGGGTTCAATCCCCTCACCCGGCACCAACAAAATCAGTTACTTAGACCAAATTTCGATCCACGATATTGGTCACGCGCTTCGTCGAGGTTAACGCGAGGGTTAACAGGCAGCGCGCCGGGGGGCCCGGGCCCAGGCGGCACGGCCCGCACTGCGCCCCGCCTCAGAGGCCAAGCTTGTGCCGGATGAGCTCACCAATGACGGCGAGACCGATCATCCGTCCGAGGCGCCGCATCAGCAACGCGGGGACGGAGGTGATGGCGTCGGTCCAATACTGACGGCGCGCGAACTTCACGCCGAAGCGTGCGCATGCATTCTCGTACCGTTCGTCAAGATGGATGAGCATCCCGTCTTCGGCACGGGGGCCGGCGATCAAGGACACCATCTTGGCGGCCCATTGTGGAGGCTCTTCGATGTCGCGCTGCGCGGCATACGCCAGTAGTAGCGCTTTAGGTACGAAATGCTCGACCGAGATGCTTGCTGACGAGCCGTGATGCGGCGTCTTCATCACCTCGAAGGCGTGGTCGCTGAAGACGCCATCGATTAAGAAGGCGTGGTCGCTATCATCGTGTGTGACAATAATCGTCCACCGCTTCTTGCCGTCCCGTACCCGGTATTTCCGTGCGGACATGGCTCAGGCCCCCTCCGGTACAAGACCTTTGCCGAGGTCCAGGCCGCGTTGCAGTGCTTGCCGCTCGGCGATCGCCGCGGTCAAGCTTTGCTGGCCCTTGGCCGTCACCTTGTAGTACCGCTTCCGCCGGCCGCCTCGCTCAGGTATCGGCTCACCCAGCCGCGACGAAAGAAAGCCTTTCTCCTCAAGCCGGTCTAGCGTCGCGAAGACGGCGCCCGGGCTCAGCTTGCGGCCCGCGCGCCCCAACAGCTCCTGGATAGGCACGCTGTAAGCCCCTTCACCCAGGCGCATGACGGCGAGCATCGCCGACACGCCGAGGTCACTCAGATGATCTCGTCCCATGCTGGACCTCCTCGATACTCATAAATGTAGGACAAATGAGCGCAGCGTCAAGCACCGAGGAACGCGTGCCGCGACGCCCCCACTCGGCTCGGCATAGACTGGGCTTGGCCAACCGTATTCAGCTCAATGCTTCGCACTGGCGGCCAGGGGTGCCGAGGCGCCGATCGCTACGGTGATGCGTAGCCGTTGGCCGCGCCCTCCACCTTTGCCCTTCCGTCGCATCCGTCGACCGTCTCGCGCGCCTTCGCGGTCGACGAGGCGCCACGGCGCTTCACCCATAATTGCGGTGCCCGGTGGATGTCGAGGTCGAGCGGCCCGAGTTCCGCGCCTACCATGCGAGGCGGGGAACTCGGTAAGCTCAGAGAGGAAGCGCTCGCCTCGCCAAGGTGTTAACAAAGTATTAACGATATTTTTCTTTGCGCGGCCGAGTCGCGTCTTGGAGTCGTCTTGAAGGGCAAAGGACTTTAGCCATATAGCAGGCGGGCGCGTTCAGTTGGCCTAACGGGCATCCATGCGTGCCGGTGCCAAAAATATTCCCCGTCTAGAGGATGATCCTAAGTGCTACGAGCACATTTCCTAAACGTCGGCCACGGCGACTGCACGATCATCAAGCACCCGTCTGGCCGGCTGACGATGATCGACTGCAACAGCTCGTCGGACTACGACAGCGAGAGCTTCAACGAGCTGATGACGGAGCGGCGGGATCACGACGCGCTGGCCGCGGCGCTGAGCGCATTTAGTCCGGCGTCAAATCCGCTCATGGCGCCATCGCCATTCGAGCCTGGGCTGGCCCCATTTTTACCGGCGTCAAATCCGCTCATGCTACCGTCGCAATTCCCACCAACATCGAATCCGATCGCACTGGTGCCGCCGTCGTCTCTCGCTCCCGGCTTCCTCGGGGAGTACTTCGGCGCGATGCAAGCGGCAAAGGACGAGCTCACCGATCCGATCGATTTCATGCGCCGGGTCTACCCTGGCGAGAAGCTGTTCCGCTTC
>DASPSJ010000089.1:0-93200 GCA_035623985.1 Allostellaceae bacterium
CGGTGGCGGGATCGCCGGTCTCCTCGAGGAATTCGAGATGGCCATGGGCGTGGCCCTTCTCGCCCTCCGCGGTGGAGCGGAACACGGCGGCCACGTCGTTGTAGCCTTCGACATCGGCCTTCTGCGCGAAATAGAGATAGCGGCGGTTGGCTTGGCTCTCGCCGGCGAACGCGGCCTTCAGATTGTCCTCGGTCTTGGTTCCCTTGAGCTGGGGCATGAGCATCCTCCTCGGATCGGCGGAACGCCATGCTGCGCCTGACGCGCACGGCTGAGGATCTTATGGACCCGCACCGGGCGCGAGTCAATAGATTAGAAGCATTCTAAAAAAGGAAAAAGCGCTCAGCCGGGGTTGCGCTCGACGCGAATGACCACGTCGACCCGGCGGATGGCGGTGCCGTCGGGCGGCGCCGGCACGTTGCTCACGTCGATGCGGTCGCCGGGGATGTCGAGGAGCCTGCCGCTCTCCTCGAGGAAGAAATGATGGTGGTCGCTCACATTGGTGTCGAAATAGGAGCGGCCGGGATTGACCACGACCTCGCGCAGCAGGCCGGCCTCGATGAATTGATGGAGCGTGTTGTAGATGGTGGCGAGCGAGACCGGCACGGCGGCGGCGACGGCCTCGCCGTGAAGCTGCTCGGCGGTGACGTGGCGGTCGCCCCGGTCGAACAGCAGCCGCGCCAAGGCGAGGCGCTGGCGGGTCGGGCGCAGGCCCGCGCCGCGCAACAATTCCAGGGCGTTGGCGAAAGGACGCGATCCGCTCATGGCTCCGGCGGCCCGAAGACAAAAAACGACTTTAGCGCAGGATCGCCCCGCTGGCAAAGGCGCGATGCTGCTCGCCCCGGCCGGGCGCGGTCGGCGGGCGTTCCGCCCGGCTTTGGCCGCCCCCCTCACCCCCCAGGGCTATCGCCTATGGGCTGAACCGCGGGCGGGAAAGATTCACCACGGAGTCACGGAGGACACGGAGAAGATCAGAATGCTCTCTGGGCCGCTTCGCGGCCCATCATCTTCTTCTCCGTGTCCTCCGTGACTCCGTGGTGAATCCATAGGCGATAGCCCTGCCCTCATCCCCAGAGCAATCGCATTTCGAATTACGGGGACACAATACCTGATTCAGCGACGACGCGGCGCGGCGCGACAAATACCCCACCTCACCCGGCCTCTCCGCCCCAAGGGGCAGAGAGGGGAAGATTCGCGCGACTGTGAATTATGTATTGTGTCCCTGAAATTCTGTCCCTGAAATTCAATGTCCCTGAAATTCCATAGGCGATTGCCCTGCCTCACCCGCCGGTTTGCAGCCGCTCGACCAGCTCGCGCACGGTCGGGATGAAGCCGTTGGCGTAATAGGGGTCGCGCGCGAAGCGATAGGCGTTGTGGCCGGCGAACATGAGCTGGAACTCGACGTCGTCGGAATGGCTGATCTTCTGCAGGGTCTTCTGGATGCAGAAGCTGCGGGGATCGGCCTTCTTGCCGGTGGTCCCTTCCTCGTTCTGCGCCCAGTTCGAGAACTGGCAGGCGGAGAGGCAGCCCATGCAGTTGATCTGGTCCTCGCGGATCTCCAGCGCCTTCTCGGGGGTGACGAAGATCAAGGTGGAATCGGGCGTGCGCATCACCTCGCTGAAGCCCTGGCTCACCCAGGTGAGGGCGCGCTCGCGGTCATGCGGCGTCAGATAGACGATGCGGCCGCGGGCGCCGACCTCGAGCGGCGCCAGGTGGTCGCCCACGGCCTCCACCGTATAGGCCACCTGATGCTCCGAGCGCGCCTGCAGCTCGTTGAGGAAGTCGTTGCGCACCGCCGAGGAATAGAAGCCGGTCGGGCTGTAGCGGTTCAGATAGACGTCGCCCTCCTTGAGCGTGAGCAGCTTGCGCTTCCAGGCGTCGGAGATCGGGCTTTCCTTGGTGAGCAGCGGCCGGGTGCCGAACTGGAAGGCCATCGGCCCGAGATCGGGGTTGTCGATCCAGTCGCTCCACTCCGCCAGGCACCAGACGCCGCCCGCCATGAAGATCGGCGTGGCGCCCAGGCCCCAGTCGCGCATCATCTGGCGCAGCTCGCGCACGCGCGGGAAAGGCGGCTCCGGCTTCTCCGGGTCCTCGCTGTTGGACAGGCCGTTATGGCCGCCGGCGAGCCAGGGATCCTCGTAGACGACGCCGCCCAGCCAGTCGCGGAATTTGTGATAGGCGCGCTTCCACAACGCGCGGAAGGCGCGCGCCGAGGAGACGATCGGGTAGTAATGGACGCCGTATTGCGCGCAGATCTCGGCGATCTTGTACGGCATGCCGGCGCCGCAGGTGACGCCGTGGACCAGCCCGCGCGCGCCTTCGAGGACGCCGTGCAGGATGCGCTCGGCCGCCGCCATCTCCCACAGCACGTTCATGTGCAGGCGGCCTTGGCCGCCGGCGCGCTCATGGGCGATGCGCGCCTGGGAAATGCCGCCGGCGATGGAATAGGCGATCAGTTCCTCGTGGCGCTCGCGCCGGGTGCGGCCGCGATAGATCTGGTCGACGTGCCAGCCCCGGTCGTCGAAGCTGTCGGCGTTGACGCCGGAAAACGTGCCGACCCCGCCGCAGGCCGCCCAGGCGCCCGAGCTTTCGCCGTTGGACACGGAGATGCCCTTGCCGCCCTCGACGAGCGGCAACACCTCGCGGCCGGAAATCACCAGCGGCTTCAGACCGATCACGCACCCTCCCAGGCCCGCGGCAGCGAGTGCCGCGCTTGTCAAATCCCTTATGTATTGATTGTCGGCGGGAGAATCAAATGCCGCGCGCGCCGAGCCCGGCCGCCAGCCGATCCGGGCAGTCGCTGAAGACGGCGTCGACACCCCAGGAGAACAGCTCTTGCGCGCGCTCCGGCCGGTTGACGGTATAGGCGAACACCGCCAAGCCGGCCCGGGTCAGCTCGGCCAGAGCGGCCCGATCGACCCGGCGCTGATCGACGTGCAGCCCGCCGCAGCCGAGCGCGGCAACCTCTTCGCGCCAGCGGCCGGGGATCGCGCCCACCAGCAGCGCGCGCTCAAGCTCGGGCGCCGCCCGACGCGCCGCCGCCAGCGCCGCGGGCTTGAAGCTCGACAGCAGCGGCGGCGGGAGCGAGGCCGGCCAACGCCCGGCGACCAACCCCGCCACGACGGATCCCGTGGCCTCCTCGGCGCCCGGCGCCGGCTTCAGCTCGACCACGGCGCCGAGGCGGAGCTCGGCCAACAGCTCGATCGCCTCTTCGAGGCTGGGCACCCGCTCGCCGCGGAACGCCGCGCCGAACCAGGCGCCGGCATCGAAGCGGCGGATCTCCGCGAAGCCGAGCGCCGCGGCCGGGCCGCGGCCGGTGGTGGTGCGCTCCAGCGTGTCGTCGTGAAGCAGGATCGCCCGCCCGTCGCCAGTGAGCCGGACGTCGAACTCGACCCAGGCGACGCCGAGCGCCGCCGCGGCGCGCAGCCCCGCCAGCGTGTTCTCCGGCGCCGAGAGCGCAGCGCCGCGATGGCCGATGACGCGCGGCCAGCGCCGCTCGCCGCTCAGCATGGCCCGGCGGCAATGCCCGCCCGCCGCGCGCCGGCACCGGCGAGACGAGCGGCGGGCATCCGGCTCAGGTCGCGGCCTTTGCTTCCTGGCGCGGCTTGACGCCGATATCCTCGCCGGTGGCCTGGTCGACCTGCTTCATGCTGAGCTTGACCTTGCCGCGGTCGTCGAAGCCCAGCACCTTGACCTTCACCTGATCGCCCACCTTGACGATGTCGGTGGTCTTGCCGACGCGATGCGGCGCCAGCTCGCTGATATGGACAAGGCCGTCGCGGGCGCCGAGGAAATTGACGAAGGCGCCGAAATCGACGGTCTTCACCACCTTGCCGCTGTAGATGACGCCGACCTCCGGCTCGGCGACGATGCCGCGGATCCAGTCGATCGCCGCTTGCGAGGCGCTGGCATCGACCGCCGCCACCTTGATGGTGCCGTCGTCCTCGATGTCGATCTTGGCGCCGGTCACCTCGCAAATCTCGCGGATGACCTTGCCGCCGGAGCCGATGACCTCGCGGATCTTGTCCTTGGGAATGGTGATGGTGGTGATGCGCGGCGCGTTGCTGCTGACCGCCTCGCGCGCGCGCTCCAGCGCCTTCGCCATCTCGCGCAGGATGTGGAGCCGCCCGGCCTTGGCCTGGTCGAGCGCGATCCGCATGATCTCCTCGGTGATCGAGGTGATCTTGATGTCCATCTGCAGCGCGGTGACGCCGCTGTCGGTGCCGGCGACCTTGAAATCCATGTCGCCCAGATGGTCCTCGTCGCCGAGGATGTCGGAGAGCACGGCGAACCCGCCGCCTTCCTTGATGAGGCCCATGGCGATGCCGGCCACCGGCCGCTTCAGCGGCACGCCCGCGTCCATCAGCGACAGCGAGGCGCCGCAGACGCTCGCCATGGAGGAGGAGCCGTTCGACTCCGTGATCTCCGAGACGACGCGCACGGTATAGGGGAAGGCCTCCTTCTCCGGCAGCAGCGGATGAACGGCGCGCCAGGCGAGCTTGCCGTGGCCGATCTCGCGCCGGCCGGGCGAGCCGAGGCGGCCGGCCTCGCCGGTCGAATAGGGCGGGAAGTTGTAATGCAGCATGAAATGCGAGCGGTATTCGCCTTCGAGCGCGTCGATGATCTGCTCGTCCTGGCCGGTGCCGAGCGTGGTGACGACGATCGCCTGGGTCTCGCCGCGGGTGAAGAGCGCCGATCCGTGCGCCCGCGGCAGGACGCCGACCTCGCAGAGGATGGGGCGGACGGTCCTGGTGTCGCGCCCGTCGATGCGCGGCTCGCCCTTGAGGATGGCGCCGCGGACGATCTCCTTCTCGATCTCCTTGAAGACCTTCTGCGCGTGTTGCAGCTCCGCGGGATCGGCGCTGAGGGCGCCGAGCGCCGCCTTGGCGGCTTCGATCCTGTCGCTGCGCGCCTGCTTCTGCCGCTCGGCATAAGCGGCGGCGAGGTCGGCGGCAACGGCGGCCCGCGTCCGCGCCTCGATCGCCTCGGCCTCGGGCGAGACCGGCGGCAGGTCCCAGGGCTCCTTGGCCGCCGCCTCGGCCAGCTCGATGATCGCCGCGATCACCGGCTGGAACTGCTGATGGCCGAACATGACGGCACCCAGCATGATCTCCTCGGACAGCTCCCGCGCCTCCGATTCCACCATCAGCACGCCTTCCTGCGTGCCGGCGACGACGAGGTCGAGCTGCGAGTTCGGCAACTCGTCGAGCTGGGGATTGAGCACGTATTTGCCGTCGATGTAGCCGACGCGCGCGCCGGCGATGGGGCCGAGGAAGGGGATGCCGGACAAGGTCAGCGCCGCCGAGGCGCCGACCAGCGAGACGATGTCGGGATCGTTCTCCAAATCATGCGACAGCACGGTGCAGACGACCTGCGTCTCGTTGCGGAAGCCCGGCGCGAAGAGCGGGCGGACCGGCCGGTCGATGAGGCGCGAGGTCAGCGTCTCCTTTTCCGAGGGACGGCCTTCGCGCTTGAAGAAGCCGCCGGGGATCTTGCCGGCGGCAAAAGTCTTTTCCTGGTAGTTGACCGTGAGCGGGAAGAAATCCTGCCCCGGCTTCGCCTGCTTCATCGCCACGGCGGTGCACAGCACCGTCGTCTCGCCATAGGTCGCCATCACGGCGCCGTCGGCCTGGCGGGCGACCTTGCCCGTCTCGAGCACGAGGCGGCGGCCGCCCCACATCAGCTCTTTGCGGAATGTCTCGAACATCTCTCTCTTCCTTCTCTCTCAGAAACCCCTCGGGGGCCGGCCGCGCGCGGCACGCACGGCCGTCGCGGCAGGGCCGGTCCCGGTGAATGGCATGAAAACGATATGGCGCCGCGGCAAGGGCGGCAAAAGCACGGCGGCGCGAGCCCGCCCGGGCGCGGGGCCTCGATCCCCGCCGGCGCGGCCAGAGGCGCTCAGCGCCGCAACCCCAGGCGCTCGATCACGGTCTCGTAGCGGGCCGGATCCTTGCGCTTCAAGTAGTCGAGCTGGCTGCGGCGCTGGCCGACCATGACCAGCAGGCCGCGCCGGGAATGGAAATCCTTGGGATGGGTCGCCAGGTGGTCGGTCAGGTTCTTGATGCGCTCGGACAGCAGCGCGATCTGCACCTCGGGCGAGCCGGTGTCGCCTTCGGCACGGGCGTATTCCTTGACAAGCTCTTGCTTGCGCGCGAGCGGGATCGACATCGGTATCTCCTTCTCGAGTCAAAGGTTCAACACACGCACCGGCCTGAGGCTGCCCGCCGCGATCTCGGCCACCGCCACCAGCTTGCCGCCGGTGAGGGCACGAACCGTCGCGCCGCCGCCGAGTTGGTCGATGCGCGCCCGATCGGACGGGCGCAACGGCGTTACGGCCTGGCCGCAACGCAGCCGGTGAGCCTCGTCTTCCGACAGGGCGAGCGCCGGGATGTCGTCCAGCGCCGTCTCGACCGGAAGGAGGTGCCCGGAGGCGGCCGCACTATGCCCGAGCGCGGCAAGATTATCCAGGGAAATCGCGTCCTCCGCCCGGAAGCGCCCGACCTGCAGCCGGCGCAGCACCGTGACATGGGCGAGCGTGCCCAGCGCCTGCCCGAGGTCGCGGGCAAGCGCGCGGATATACGTGCCCTTGCCCACCACCGCCTCGAGCTCGGCATGGTCGGGGTCCGGCACGCCCAAGAGGCGCAGCTCCAGGATATCCACCGGGCGCGGCGCCAGCTCGACCGTCTCGCCGCCGCGGGCGAGGTCATAGGCCCGCCGCCCGGCCAGCTTGAGGGCGGAGAAGTCCGGCGGGCGCTGGCGGATGGTGCCGATGAAACCCGGCAGCGCCGCGGCGACGGCCGCCGCCGCCGGCCGTTCCGGGCTCAGCCCCGTAAGCCTGCCTTCGGCATCGTCGGTATCCCTGGCCTCGCCCCAGCGCAGCGTGAAGCGATAGCGCTTCCGCCCCGCCATGACCCAGGCCACGGTCTTGGTCGCCTCGCCGAGCGCCACCGGCAGCACCCCGGTCGCCAGCGGGTCGAGCGTGCCGCCATGCCCGGCCTTGGCGGCGCCGATGAGGCGCCGGACGGCGCCCACCGCCCGGCTCGAGCTCATGCCTTGGGGCTTGTCGAGGACGAGCCAGCCGTTGATCGCCAGGCCCTTGCGCTCAGCCGTCGCCATCGGCCTCTTCCTCGCCGCCGGGGCCGAGGTCGCGCTCGACCTCGGGGCGGTGCAGCAGCTCGTTGATGCGGCTTGCGTGGTCGAAGGAGGTGTCGAGCGCGAAGGACAGCGCCGGCGAGAAGCGCAGCGGCACCTCGCGCGCAAGCTGCCCGCGCAGATATCCCGCCGAGCGCGCGAGGGCGGCGAGCACCTCGGCGCTGTGCCGGCCGCCCAGCGGCATGACATAGGCGGTGGCGTTCTTGAGGTCGGGGCTCACCCGGACCTCGGTGACGGTCACCGCCGCGCCTTGCAGCGCGGGGTCGCGCAGCTCGCCGCGCTGCAAGAGCCGCGCCAGCGCGTGGCGCAGCTCCTCGCCGACGCGAAGCTGGCGCTGGCTCGGCTCCTGGTGCTTGCGATGCTTGGTCACGATATGAGTCCCGGCTGCTTGCGCTTCCCCTCTCCGCCGCGCAGCGGGGAAGAGGGAGGGCGAGGTGGCGCCTGCGGCAGGCACCCACCTCACCCGGCTCGCTGCGCTCGCCACCCTCTCCCCCCGCGCGCGGGCGGAGAGGGTTTGCGCGTTCGCCTCAGAGCGCGCGCGCGACCTCCTCCATCTCGAAGCACTCGATGACGTCGCCCACCTGGATGTCCTGGTAGTTCTCGAACGCCATGCCGCATTCGAAGCCCTCGCGCACTTCGCGCACCTCGTCCTTGAAGCGCTTCAGCGTCTTGAGGCTGCCGTCGTGGATCACGACGTTGTCGCGCAAGAGGCGCACGCGGGCGCCGCGCCGGACGACGCCTTCGGTCACCATGCAGCCCGCCACCTTGCCGACCTTGCTGATGGTGAAGACCTCGCGGATGGCGGCGTTGCCGAGGAAGCGCTCGCGCAGGCTCGGCGCCAGGAGGCCCGACAGCGCCGCCTTCATGTCGTCGATCACGTCGTAGATGATCGAGTAATAGCGGATCTCGACGGTATCGCGCCGCGCGAGATCCCGCGCCTGCGGGTTGGCGCGGACGTTGAAGCCGATGATCACCGCGTTCGACGCCTTGGCCAGGATCACGTCGCTCTCGTTGATGCCGCCCACCGCGGCGTGCAGCACGCGGATCGCCACTTCCTTGGTCGAGAGCTTCTCGAGCGAGCCGGTGATCGCCTCGAGCGAGCCCTGCACGTCCGACTTGACGACGACGGCGAGCTCCTTGGCCACGCCGGCGGCGATCTGCGAGAACATCTGCTCGAGCGTGCCGCGCGCGCCGGCGGCGGCCTGCTGCTCGCGCCGGCGGCGCTGGCGGTAGTCGGCGATGTCGCGCGCCTTGGCCTCGTTCTCCGCGACGACGAAATCGTCGCCGGCCAAAGGCGTGCCGTTCAACCCCAGCACCTCGACCGGGGTCGCGGGACCGGCCTCATCGATGGCGTTGCCGCGGTCGTCGATCAGCGCGCGCACGCGGCCCCATTCGCTGCCGGCGACGAAGATGTCGCCGGTGCGCAGCGTGCCGCGCTTGATCAGCACGGTGGCGACCGGGCCGCGGCCGCGCTCGAGCTTCGCCTCGATGATGCTGCCCTCGGCCGGGCGGTCGGGATTGGCCTTGAGGTCGAGGATCTCGGCCTGCAGCAGGATCGCCTCCACGAGCTTGTCGAGGCCGGTCTTCTTCAGCGCCGAGACCTCGACGTCGAGCACGTCGCCGCCGTGCTTCTCGACCACGATCTCGTGCTGGAGCAGCTCCTGGCGCACGCGGTCGGGCGCGGCGTCGGGCTTGTCCATCTTGTTGATGGCGACGATCATCGGCACCTTCGCCGCCTTGGCGTGGCGGATCGCCTCAACCGTCTGCTCCTTGATGCCGTCATCGGCCGCCACCACCAGCACGACGATGTCGGTGACGGTGGCGCCGCGCGCGCGCATGGCGGTGAAGGCCTGATGGCCGGGCGTGTCGATGAAGGTGATGCGCTCGCCGGATTTGAGCCTGACCTGATATGCCCCGATGTGCTGGGTGATGCCGCCGGCCTCGCCGCCGGCGACGTCGGTGCCGCGCAAGGCGTCGAGGAGCGAGGTCTTGCCGTGATCGACATGGCCCATGATCGTGACCACCGGCGGCCGCGGGGCGAGACGCTCCTCGAGGTCGGCCTGGCCGCCCAGCCCGATCTCGATGTCGCTCTCGGCGACGCGCTTCAGGCGGTGGCCGAACTCGCCGACGACGAGCTCGGCGGTATCGGCGTCGATCACCTGGTTGATGGTCGCCATGACGCCCATCTTCATCAGCGTCTTGATGACGTCGGCGCCGCGCTCGGCCATGCGGTTGGCAAGCTCCTGCACGGTGATCGTCTCGGGCACCACCACGTCGCGCACGATCTTGACCTGCTCCTGCTGCGCCTGGAGCGCGCGCAGCTTCTCGCGCTCGCGATGCCGGCGCACCGAGGCGAGGCTGCGCATCTTCTCGTCGTCGCCCTCGTTGAGCACGCGGGTGACGGTGAGCTTGGGATTGCGCCGGCGCGGCTCGTCGCGTCGCGCCGGCGTCGGCAGCTTCTTGACCTCGGCGCCGCGCGGACCGCGCCGCACCGGCGCCTCCTCCTCGGCCTCTTCCTCGAGCTTGACCTTGCCGGCTTTCTCCAGCGCCGCGACCTTCTCGGCCGCGGCCTTGCCGGCGCGCTCGGCGATCTGGCGGCGGGATTCCTCCTCGGCCTTGCGCTTGGTCTCCTCCTCGGCCTTGCGGCGGGATTCCTCCTCGCCCTTACGCTTGCTCTCCTCCTCGGCGCGGCGGCGGGCGGTCTCTTCGGCGGAGCGCTGCTCCTGCTCGATCCTGAGCCTCGCCTCCTCCTCGCGCAGGAGAACGGCGTCGATGACGGCCTGTTTCTTCGCCTCCTCATCGGCCCGGATGGCGCCTTGCAGCGCGTTCGCGCGCGCCGCGCGCTCGCCGGCGGTAAGGCCGTGCGTCGCCAGCACCGCCGGCCGGCGCGCCGGCTGCGCCTGCGGCGCGTGGGCGGGCCGCGCCGTCTCGGCCGGCGGCGCCTCGGGATGCTCCGCCTGGCCCGGCCCCGGCGCGCGCTTCTTGCGGATCTCGACGGTCACCGTCTTGGAGCGGCCATGCGGGAAGCTCTGGCGCACCTGGCCGGCTTCGACCGGCCGGCGCAATTCGAGCTTGCCGCCCGGGCGTCCCAGGCTCAGCGGCCGTTTCGTATCCTGATCGTTATCGCTCATCGTGATCCGGCACCGTCACTCGCCAAAACGCGCCTCGCTCTCGCCGCGCCTCGCCCGAAACCCGGCGAGCCGCGCCGCATCGGCCATCAGCGCCCGGGCGATCGGCCCCGGCGCCAGCGCCGCGTGCACGACATGCTCGCGGCCGAACGCCACCCCCAGCTCGGCGCCGGTGAGCTGTTCAACCACGGGCAATTCCGGCGCCAGCGCCCGGAGCTTGCCTCGCCCGTCGGCCGCGCCGTCCGCCGCCGCCAGCAGCACCGCCGCCTTGCCCCGCGCCAGCGCCGCCTCGACCTTGGCGAAGCCCATCACCGCCTGGCCGGCGCGGCGCGCGAACCCAATATGGTCGCGGCAACGCTCGGCCAACAAGGCCTCGACCCGCTCGGCCAGATCGTCATCGACGATGACCGGCTGCCGCGCCGCGCGGGCGAAGAGCCGCTTGGTCACCGCGAGCGCCACTATATCGCGCCCGGCCGTCAACCACAAACCCCGCCCCGGCAGTTTTCCCGCCACGTCGGGCACGATCCGGCCGCCGGGAGCGACGACGAAGCGGACGAGCTCGGATTTCGCGCGCACCGCGCCGCTGGCGAGACAGCGCCGCTCCGGCCCGGTCTCCGCCTCGGTCTCCTCGTCCTGAGGCGCGGCGGCGATCGTGGCCTACTCCCCCGCCGGCGCGGCCGGCGCCGCGCCTGGCTGCGTCTCGTCGGCAAACCAGTGGGCGCGCGCCGCCATGATGATGGCGTTGGCCGCGTCGGGCTCGAGCTTGACCGCGGCGCCGACCATCTCGATCAGCTCGTCGCCGGCAAGGTCGGCCAAATCGTCGAGCGCCTTGACGCCTTTCTCGCCCAGCGCCGCCAGCAGCGCGGGCGTGACGCCGGCAAGCGCCGCGATCTCGTCGCTGACGCCCAGCTCCTTGCGCCGCGCCTCGAGCTTGGCGTTCTGCTCCTCGAGGAAGGCGCGGGCGCGCTGTTGCAGCTCGCCGGCGACGTCCTCGTCGAAGCCCTCGATGCCGGCCAGCTCGGCGAGCGGCACGAACGCCACCTCCTCGACCGAGGTGAAGCCCTCGGTGACCAGCAGATGGGCGATGACGTCGTCGACGTCGAGGGCGTCGATGAACATCCTGGAGCGGGTGCGGAACTCCTCCTGGCGCCGCTCGCTCTCCTCGGCCTCGGTGAGGATGTCGATGTCCCAGCCGGTGAGCTGCGAGGCGAGCCGCACGTTCTGGCCGCGCCGGCCGATCGCCAGCGAGAGCTGGTCGTCGGGCACCACCACCTCGATGCGGCGCTGCTCCTCGTCCATCACCACCTTGGCGACCTCGGCGGGCGCCAAGGCATTGACGACGAAGGTCGCGGGATCCTGCGACCAGGGAATAATGTCGATCTTCTCGCCCTGCAGCTCCGCCACCACCGCCTGGACGCGCGAGCCGCGCATGCCGACGCAGGCGCCGACGGGGTCGATGCCGCTGTCGTTGGAGATGACGGCGATCTTGGCGCGCGAGCCGGGATCGCGCGCCACGGCGCGGATCTCGATGATGCCGTCGTAGATCTCCGGCACTTCCTGCGCGAAGAGCTTGGCCATGAATTGCGGATGGGTGCGCGACAGGAAGATCTGCGGGCCGCGCACCTCCTGGCGCACGTCGTAGATATAGGCGCGCACGCGCTCGCCCTGGCGGAAGCTCTCGCGCGGCAGCAGCTCGTCGCGGCGCAGGATCGCCTCGGCGCGGCCGAGATCGACGATGACGTTGCCGAACTCGACGCGCTTGACGAGGCCGTTGACGATCTCGCCGACGCGGTCCTTGTACTCGTTGAACTGGCGCTGGCGCTCGGCGTCGCGCACCCTCTGCACGATCACCTGCTTCGCCGTCTGCGCGGCGATGCGGCCGAAATCGATGGGCGGCAGCGGATCGGTGATGAAGTCGCCGACCTCGGCCTCGGGGTTGAGGCGCTTGGCCTCGGCGAGCAGGATCTGCGTCGCCTCGTTCTCGACGGGATCGGCGACCTCGCGGAAGCGCATCAGCCGGATCTCGCCGCTCTTGCGGTCGATCTCGGCGCGGATGTCGTATTCCTGGCCGTATTTGGAGCGGCCGGCCTTCTGGATGGCCTGCTCCATCGCCTGCAGCACCTCGTCACGGTCGATGCCCTTGTCGCGAGCGACCGTGTCGGCGACTTGCAGGAGCTCGGGCCTGGGGTAACTGGCTTGGATCTGCATGTCCCACTCTCGACCTTCTCGACCCTTCTAGGGATGCGGCTGAACGCGGCTCGCCGCCAGCAATTCGTCGGTGATCACCAGCTTGGCGCGCGTCACCGCGGCGAGCGGCAAGGCGACGGGCGCGGCGTCGACCAGGAGGCGCACCGCCTCGCCCTCGACGCCCAGCAGCTTGCCGCGGAAGCGGCGGCGGCCGGCGACCGGCCGGCTCAGCTCGACCTTCGCCTCGAAGCCGGCGAAGCGCGCGAAATCCTCGCGCCGCAGCAGCGGCCGGTCGATGCCGGGCGAGCTCACTTCGAGCGTATAGGCGCCGGCGATGGGATCGGCGACGTCGAGCAGCGCCGAGACCGTGCGGCTGATCTCGGCGCAATCCTCCACCGTCATCGCCCGGCCGTCGGCGCGCTCGGCCATGACCTGCAAGGTGGCGCGCCTTCCGCCGGTGACCGCGACGCGCACCACCCGGTAGCCCATCGCCTCGAGCGAAGGCGCGATCATCGCCTCGATCTTGCCGGTGTCCACGCCGCTTCCTTCGACCGTTCCCGACCGTTCCGCGAAAATAAAAAAAGTGGGCCGTTCGGCCCACCCTTTGAAAAGCCCGGACGATCCAGGCTTATGGGTTGTTTTTTGCGAATATAGTCATTTTCAGGGCGCCTGCAAGCCCGGCGGCGATCGGCCCGCCGCCGGCCGCCGGCCCCCGCGCACAGCGGGGATCGAGGGCGAGCGGCGTGCACGCTTGCCGCCTGGGCTCCGGCTTTTGCCGGAGCGGCAAGGAGGCTTCCTTAGGGGATAGGCATGGCAACACTGCCGCAAGCGGCGCACGGCAGGCGCCAGAAAGCGCAGGACCGCGGGCTCTGGTTCCGCCGCCAGCAGCGCGTTGTCGATACTTGCCGTGTGAGGGGAGTGGTAAACGCACCGGCGTCCTCTGGTGGCCGAGTGTATCTCATCCGCCTCTTCCAATCTCATGTTCTCATGATATGATGATTTCATGAAACGAGGCATTGCCCGGTTTCCCCACGAGGTTGAGGAGCACTTGCAGATCCAAGTGCCGGCGATCACGAAACGGCATCTGGGAATTCGCGCCGCCGAGACACGAGAACCGATCCGCGTCGTGGTGCTGCGTGCGCTGCAGGCTTATGGCGTGCCGGTGCCGCTGGACGCCATTTCGGATCGGCGCAAGAAGCGGCCGTCATGACCGATGAATTCTCTCCCCTCACGATCCAGGGCTACTCCACACAAGCCCTAACCACCGACCAACGCAGCGATAACGGGTCTCTGGTGTTCCCGCTCTTGGGTTTGTTCGGCGAGACCGGGAGCCTTCTCAGCGAGGTCAAGAAAAAGCAGCGCGATAGGGCATCGTATGTTGGATACGCTGCCGCTGTCGTTGAGGAATTGGGGGATGTCCTTTGGTATCTCACCACCGTCGCCGCTAGAGGGGGGCTGAAACTAAGCAACATCGCCGCGAAGCTCGAACAGGGCTATTCGGATTGGCGAAGTGCCGGCGAAGCGACGCTCACCTTCGCGTCCCTGCAACCGGAGATCATGCCGCAGCTGGTCGAACCCAGCGCGGCCCTCGAGAAGACCCTGCTCCAACTCGCGAGCGAGGTCGGCCTGCTCGTGACCGACTACCAAGCCGGCCGTCTGACAGATAACCAATCGGCGCTTGCCGGTCGTTTGATCGCCATCACCCGCACCCTCGTCCAGGCCGCCAATGAAGCCGGAGTCACGCTGGAGGCCGCGGCCGTCAAAAACCTCGCCAAGATCTTCGATCGCTGGCCCGAGGAGCGCATCTATCCCGAGCCGCTCGACGCCTACGCCGAGCCTGAGGAAAGGCTACCGCGCGATCTTCATATCGACATCTTCGAGCGCAAGGTAAGCGGCCAGACCTATGTGTTCCAGCGCTGCAACGGGATAAACATTGGCGATCGACTCACCGACAATGCGATGACACCGGACGACTATCGATTCCACGACGTTTTCCATTTCGCGTATGTCGCCGTACTGAGTTGGTCTCCTGTCGTTCGCTCGCTGCTTCGCTTAAAGCGGAAGAGTAATCCGCAGATTGACGAGGCGCAGGATGGCGCCCGCGCCATTCTCATCGAAGAAGGAGTCACGACCTGGATCTTCAATCAGGCGATCAAGTTGGGCTTTTTCGCCACTATGAACCGCGGCGACCTGCCGTTCGATCTTCTCAAACACGTTCGGCAATTCGTAACGGGCTATGAGGCCGAGCAATGCCCGCTTTGGTTATGGGAAGAAGCAATACTCGAGGGTCATGCAGCGTTTCGTTTCCTGCGCCAGCACCGTCGCGGACGCATCCATATTGATATGACGAACCGCCGCCTGGCTATCGAGACATTGCCGTGAAAACCCCCAGGTCCTTCACCGCTGCTCTCTCACAGACTCGTCTTCCGTCGGTCTTCAATCCGTACGACGATTTCTGTCCCGTCTATGACCGCCTGGATGCCGCGCACGTACGTAAGCGCAATCTGATGCGCTGCTTGGAAGCGGCTCTCGCCGCGCGTGTCGATACGATCTGGATCGCGCGCGACCTCGGCTACCGCGGCGGGCGCCGGACGGGTGTCCCCCTCACGGACGAGATTCATCTCCGCCAGGCTGGCGCTCTCCTGGGCGGAATCGCTTTGGATCGCGCAACACGTGGCCCGGCTGTTGCCGAGCGCACGGCTGCGATCATCTGGAGCGTGCTATCCCGCATCTGCGAGCCGGTCGTTCTCTGGAACATCTTCCCGCTGCATCCCCACGAAGCCGATGATCCCTTCTCGAACCGCTGCCACACCCGCGCGGAGCGCTACGTCACATGGCCGCTGCTGACTGCGCTGATCGCAATGATCCAGCCTCGCCGGATTGTGGCAATCGGCCGCGACGCAGGCATGGCACTTGCCGGCATCGATATCCCCGTGTACGTGGTTCGGCACCCGAGCTATGGTGGCCAGGCCGAGTTCATCGCAGGTGTCCACGAAATCTACGGTATCGTTGAGGATCCCGCCCGCGCGGAGACCCTCGAACTCCGGCTCGGCGTCGATCAGGCCGCCAGTGGTGACGCCCCAGCCTGATCGAACCTAGAAATCATCGCTTGGATGTCGGAGCGGCGCGAGTTGCCGGGTCTGTCGATCTCCGCGTGAGTGGAAACAACTGTGAGCGCCCCGACGTTGATGTTACTCTCGCGGGCGATGAACTCCATCAGCCGCCCCAGCCCGACGAGGTTGCCAAGCAGCTTCTCCACGTAGAAGTGATTCCGGTACAGGGCTGTGAGGGTCAAGGTCTTCGGAACGCCCGGCAGCAGCTTGAAGCTCAGAAAGCTGAGGCACTGGCCACCGTAGGGCGAACCATCGACGTCGCGCGACGGATCGAACAGCGAGAGTTCGAATTTATTCAGCGCGCGAACATGCTCATCCCGGATCCGCTCGACGATGTCCCAAAGCTGATTCGGGGGCTCTCCGGCCGGAACCGGATACTGGATCATCCGCTCGAAGTAATAGCCTGACCAACGCTCGCTTTGGCGGACCTTCCGGAGGACCCGTTCGCGAAACACGTCGAAGAACGCCGGCGCTCCGTAACGGTGATAGAGCCCGGTCGGGAAGATGGTATTCGCGACGGTTTCCACCGATTTGCCGAAGGCGCCAAGGAAATCATCGACAATTGCGATGCGGGGATGCTGCCGCGTGGCGTTGGCCCTCGGATCGGCGACATCGATGATCACGTTGTAGGCCGAATGGCCGGGTTGGCCGTCTACGGCCCGCACGGCTTCGCGCCAAGCGCAGGCGCAATCAGGCTGCGGTGGAATGGGCAGATACACCGACTTCCTCCATAAGCGTAGCAGCGGCGAAGACCCGCGGACCTAGGAACCGCTCCGTCAGCCAGCCATGACCTAGATCGCCCCACCGAACGCCCCAACTGTTGCGGGCGAGGATCGCGCGCTGCCCATCGACCGTCCCGTGACCGACTGCAATGACGGCGTGCCGGCGCTCTCGTTCAGGCGCTTCGCCACTGGCCGACTCGATCACCGCCTCTGGGGTCGGATTGTAAAAAGCCCGAGAGAGCATCAGGAGGATGATGACCGGTCGCCCCTGGTCCAGCTCGCGAATGACCTGATCGAGCACGTGGCTGGATCTTTCTCCGTTGCGGCCGAATAGCGGTCCGACATCGGTCGGCGGCGCCCAAGCGGCCTCATCGACCGGCGTCACCGCCAGATAGGGCCACCCGCTTTCTGCCGGCTGGCCGTCCTGACGCAGCGCATCAAGCATCGAGGACAGCAGGGCGCCTTTGCTTGGCGGCCGCCCCGCCCGCCGCTGCGCGTGATAGAACGCATACTCGCACGACAGTGGTACCCAGCCGACGCGCAGTGCCGCATGAGCGTCGCTAGCGGCGAAAGCCATGCAGGTGGGGCGCGGTCCCTGGTTACGGACCGGACCGAAAAGTGACCGCAGATCCACCGAAACGGCGATGATGCTCATGCCACCTCGAGCAAGCTTCGCCGTGCCGCGCGGGAGAGCCCCTCCTCTTCGGGGCCGGTCAGGTCAAACTCGACTTTGAGACTCGATAGCGGCGGATCGGGATCCCATGGCCGCCGCTCGTCCAGAGACATGTAGCCGCGATGCGTGTCCGGCGGAGCGGCGGTGACCCATCGGATCACCGGGTTGCCGACGCCCTCACCATCAATAGCCTCAAGTTCGTCGCGAACGACGCCAAACCCGCTCGCCTTGAGTTGATCGATGTCCCAGAGGTAGCCGCCGCCGCTATGCTCTTCGAGACGGAGGACGAATAGATCGTTGCGGCTGCCATCGATCCGCGTTCCAGCGTCGCGCTCCGTCAATAACCAGACGTCACCGCGGTAGTCTTGCGGCCGATAGGCTTCAAGCAGCGCGATCTTTAGCGCGCGGGGTTGGGTCTGGAGCAGCTCGTCTGCGAGAGAGGGTTGGATGAGCTGGTGGCGTGCAAGCGTCCAACAGGTTGCTTCGTAGCTGGCGCCGATCCGCAGCGCGAGCTGATAGACCACATCCGGCCGACGGAACTCGCTGACGGTCCAGCCCTGGCGAACGGCGTGCCAGCCGATGAGCCACCGCGGCATCATGAACGCGACCGCGAAGGCATCCGCCTCCACCTCCTGGAAATCGCCCGCTGGCTGTCCAGCCATCGGCACGCGGCGCAGGATGCTCTCGTCGTCAAGGCTTGGTTGGTGCCGCAGCGAGAAATGGCCGAGCTCGTGGGCGGCGGTGAAACGCTGAATACTCATCGGCCGCTGCGTGGTGACGAGAACGCCGGGGGCAGGATCGCTCAAATATGCGCCAAGCAAACCCTGGAGTGGGCGCAGGAGCAAGGGGAGGTCGACGGTTTGGATCGCGCCGAATACGTCGACATTACCGCCCCGAGCGTCGATTTGCTTACGGAGATCGAGCTGCCTGTGCAGACGCGCTGCGGCCATCGTCCCTGCTCGAACAGCGCTTGGGTAGTCAGCCGCCACAAATCACCTCTGCGCCGCGCGTGATCGCGAACGCAAATACTCGGCGAACCGACCAAGTTCATCGCGGTCCTGCTGTGAGAGGTCGGCCGCCTGCCGCGCGAGGTGCGCGACGTCGACCGGCAAGCTCGCCGACGCCTCGTCCTCACCGGTGAAGTAGGCCACCGGCTGTCGATAGAGTTTGGCGAGGCGAATTAGCTCGATCGCCTCGACCCGCCGCTGGCCACTTTCGATGTCGGTGAGGGCCGTCCGCGGGATCTTTAGGTACGTCGCAACCTCCTCCTGTTTGAGACCCAGATACTTGCGGGCTTCTCTCAGCCGATCGCCAAGGCGACGGCGCTCTTCTTCGTCGCTGCCCTGGCTAGGTGCGAGATCGGTCACGGCTTGGCTCCTTTCCTCTTGATCCATTGCTTCTCGATTGCCGGAAGCAAGTGCCCGAGGGCGCTTTCCACCGAGACGTAACCGCCGGCGCGCACTACGCTTTCTGGCAGCTCGAATCCGACAATCGGCTCGACGGCGCAGAGAATGGAAACGACCACGAGCGAATCGATGGAGACAGCCGCTTTGGCAATGTCCGCCGGCGCGGCGGGTAAGGATACGCCTTTGATCGACGCTTCCACCTTGATCGCCTCGATCAGCTCGGCGCGAAGGCAGGCTTCAATCGCCGCTGCCAGGGATGGCGCAAGCGCAGGTGCTGGGGGAGCGGTCGTAGTCATATCCGTCTCTGTGTCTTTCTAAGACCTGATGCCAATATAATGTCTGAATTTCAGACATGCAAGAGGCATCTGGGCTCGTCATTGAAGTCACCTTGAGCGTCAGGCGGCGTAGCACATGCGCCGCCAGACTTATGCAACAACCCGTCGCCGGCGCCGGAAGCGCAGGAAAGCGGGCTTGCGCCCGGCGGCCAGCGCCTTCTGCTCGTAGCGCGTCGGAGGCCAGTCGGCGGGCCGCGCGCGCCAATCCCGGGGACCGCGCGCCAGCCATTCGAAGGCCGGATGCGCGGTCGCGCGCTCCAGCATCCAGCAGAGATAGTCCGCGTCGTCGGTGGCAAGCCGCAGCTCCGCGCCGTCGGCGAGCGCGAAGGCGAGCCGGTCGAGCGTCTCGGACGAGACGATGCGGCGCTTCCAGTGGCGCAGCTTCGGCCAGGGATCGGGAAAGAGGATGAAGGCGCGCGCCAGCGACGCCTCGGGCAAGGCGGCAAGGAGGAGACGCGCATCGTCGATGAAGACCCGCACATTGGCGAGCGCGCGCCGCTTCACCTCGGCGAGCAGCTTCGCCACGCCGTTCTCGAACACCTCGCAGCCGATCAGCCCGATCGCCGGATGCGCTTCAGCCTGCGCCGCGAGATGCTCGCCGCCGCCGAAGCCCACCTCGAGCCAAACCGCCTCGGCCGGCGGCGCGAAAAGGCCGCGCGGCGCGAGCGGGCCCTGGGCGGGAAGCTCGACGCGCAGCAGCGGCAGCAGGGATTGCAGCAATGCCCGCTGGCCCGGCCGCAGCTTGCGGCCGCGGCGGCGGCCATGGAGGACGCGCCGGCGCGGCGCGGGGGCGGCTGCCGCGCTCAGAAGGCCCGGCGCAGCGCGTCGACGAGATCGAGCCGCTCCCAGGAGAAGCCGCCATCGGCCTCGGGCGGACGGCCGAAATGGCCATAGGCCGAGGTGCGGGCATAGATCGGCCGGTTGAGGGCGAGGTGGGTGCGGATGCCGCGCGGCGAGAGGTCCATCAGCTCCTGCAGCACGCTCGACAGCTTGCCCTCGTCGACCCTGCCGGTGCCGCCGGTATCGATATAGACCGACAGCGGCTTCGCCACGCCGATGGCGTAGGAGAGCTGGATGGTGCAGTTCTCGGCGAGCCCCGAGGCCACCACGTTCTTGGCGAGATAGCGGGCGGCGTAGGCGGCCGAGCGGTCCACCTTGCTCGGATCCTTGCCCGAGAAGGCGCCGCCGCCATGGGGCGCGGCGCCGCCATAGGTGTCGACGATGATCTTGCGGCCGGTGACGCCGCAATCGCCGTCCGGGCCGCCGATGACGAAGCGGCCGGTGGGGTTGACGTAGAAATGCGCGTCGTCGCACATCCAGCCCTCCGGCAGCACGTTGAGCACATGCGGCCGCACGATCTCGCGCACCTCGTCCTGGTCGATCGTCGCGTCATGCTGCGTCGAGACCACCACCGAGGTCGCGCGCACCGGCTTGGCGTCGATGTATTGCAGGCTCACCTGGCTCTTGGCGTCGGGGCCGAGCAGCGGCACGGCGCCGGAATGGCGCGCCTCGGCGAGCGACTTCAGGATGGCGTGCGCGTAATAGATCGGCGCCGGCATCAAATCCGGCGTCTCGCGGCAGGCATAGCCGAACATGATGCCTTGATCGCCGGCGCCCTCGTCCTTGTTGCCGGCGGCGTCGACGCCCTGGGCGATGTCGGTGGACTGCTTGTGCAGATAGCAATCGATCACCGCATGCTTCCAATGAAAGCCCTGCTGCTCGTAGCCGATATCCCTGATCGCGTGGCGCGCCACCTCGATCAGCAGCTCCGGCGTCACGGCGTCCGGTCCGCGCACCTCGCCGGCCAGCACCACGCGGTTGGTGGTCGCCAGGGTCTCGCAGGCGACGCGCGCATGCGGGTCGGCGCCGAGGAACGTGTCCACCACGGCGTCGGAAATGCGGTCGCACACCTTGTCCGGATGTCCTTCGGAAACGGACTCACTGGCGAAAACATAATTGCGCTTGGCCACGGTCTATCCCTTCCTGTGCTGGCGGCCGCTGAAGCCGCTTCAATGGCGGTTGGTGAACGCCTGGTCGGCAAATCGCCTTGCCGTCAGGTGCAGACGGCGGCGTAACGCAACGAAATGTTGCAAACCCGGCCGGTCGGCGTCAACCCATTTTTTGGCCGGCGCGGCGGCGGGCCGGAGGCGCCGGCGGCCGGCCGGCAGCTTCGGCGGGAAACGGGACAGATCTGCATGGCGCGCGGATGGGGCCCTGTCGGCCCAACTTGCGCGCCACCGGACTATCGGAGCCAGGACATCAGCGGCGGGAGCAAAAATCGGCGCGACACATGTCGCCCTGACAGCGTGGAACCGGCCCCGGGAGGCGCGACGGGCATGGCGCGGGCGCATGGCCGACGAGAATCCGCTTTGCCGCAATGAAGTCAATAGCCAAGCGCGGCGCGACCGGCCGCAGCACGCGGCCTCGCCGCGCCAAGCGTTTGATATGATTCAGTCGCAAGCCGCCGCTTGGCGCAAAAGCCGGCGGTCCGGCGCCGATGACGGCGCGGCGGACGCCGAGCGATCGCGGACGGGCTTCCGGCTACTGGTTGCTGCCGGAGCAGGCGTTGGCGATGGCCTTGGTGAGATCGAACAGCCGGCGGCGGATCTGCGCGTCGGGAATGCGGTAATACGCCCGGACCAGCTCCAGGGTCTCGCGCCGCATCATCGGATCGGGCTCGTAGCGCTGGACGACGCCGTCGCCGCCCTCGGCCGCCGCCGCCACGACCTCGGGATTGATGTCATCGAAGAAGAATGAAACCGGCACGTCGAGCACGCGGGAGAGATCATAGAGCCGGCTCGCGCCGATGCGGTTGGCGCCGCGCTCATACTTCTGCACCTGCTGGAAGGTGAGCCCGATCGCCTCGCCCAGCTTCTCCTGGCTCATTCCCAGCAGCGTGCGCCTCAGCCGAACCCGCGAGCCGACATGGACGTCGATGGGGTTGGGCTTGTCCGATTTGCGGCGGCGCCTGCGTCCGACGGTTGGCTTTAGATTCATTATTCGCCTTTGACGCTTCGGAGACAGGGCCTAGTTAATTCACACGATCGTATGCGGTCAACCACCGTGATGATCCGCAAGGTGAAATATTGACAGATAGTTCAAATCGAATGATTAACGGCGATCAAAACGGGAAACGATTCCAACTGCCGCCAGTAGCACGAGCGCCAATCCCCAGAAGAGGCTATCCCGCATACGCTCAAAAAGTGTCGGCGCCAGCGCCGTCGGCAGCGGCGCGTCGAGCACGCCGGCGGCGTTGAGGTCGAGTCGGGCGAGCACGCGTCCATAGCTGTCGATCACGGCAGACACCCCGTTATTGGCGGCACGCACCAGCGGCATCCCCTCTTCGACCGCGCGCACCCGGGCGATGGCGAGATGTTGGAACGGTCCCGAGCTGACACCGTACCACGCGTCGTTGGTGACGTTGAGCAACCATTCTGGGCGATGCGCGGGGTCGACCACCGCCCCGGGGAAGATCGCCTCGTAGCAGATGAGCGGCGATACCGGCGGCAGTCCCGGCGGGTCCAGCGTGCGCGGACCGGGCCCGCGCGAGAAATCGCCGATGCCCGGCGCGATCCGCTCGATCGGCAGAATGCCGCGCAGCGGCACGTATTCGCCGAACGGCACGAGATGCGCCTTGTCATAGGCGGCGATGATGGCGCCGGCATCGTCGAGGGCGAGGATGCTGTTCCACACCTGGCGGGGCGGCCAGCCCTGCGCCGGCTCGGCGCGCTCGGCCCCGGTCAGCAGCAAACCGCCCTTGGGAATCACCGCGGCAATGGCCTGGCGCAGCTCGGGATAGCGTTCGAGGAGCGGCGGCGCCGCCGCCTCGGGCCAGATGAGGTCGCCGACGGCCGCGGCGCCCGGCGAGGCGCTCAGCGCCAAGAGACGACGCAGATTCTGCGCCAGCGCCTTCGGGTCGTTCTTGAGCGTCTCGGGGATCGAGGGTTGCACCAGGCGCAGCATGACCCCCGGCACGCTGGTCCGCGGCGCCTCCGCGAGCCGCCAGGCGCCGCCGGCCGCCGCCGCGGCGACGAGCAGCAGCGCCGCGAGCGGCGCTTGCAGGCGGCCGCGCCCGAGATCGCCCAACCGCGCCGGCAGGGCCGCCACCGTCACCGTGAGCAGGCTCAGCCCGTAAATGCCGATGACCGAGGCCGATTGCAGCACGGCGAGCGCGCCGGGAAAGGCGCCCGCCCAGGCATAGCCGACGAGGTTCCAGGGAAAGCCGGTCAGCACATGGCCGCGCAGATATTCCGCCGCCGCCCAGCACACGGCAAAGACCAGGATGCGGGGGGTGCCGACAAGCCGCAGCCGCTCGCATGCCTCGAAGGCGGCGAGCTGCGCCAGGGCGGTGAAGAGGGCGAGGGCGGCGGGCAGGCCGGCGACGGCGAACGGCACCATCCACCAGAATTGCGCGATGTCGACGAACAGCGCGGCGGAAATCCAATAGAGCCCGGCGAGGAAGAAGCCGAAACCGAAGCTCCAGCCGAGCAGGAAGGCGCCGCCGCGGCCGCGCGCGCCGTCGGCGAGCCAGATGAGGCCGGTGAAGGCGACGACGAGCACCGGCGTGAGATCGACCGGCGAGAGCGAAGCGGCGGCGAGCGCGCCCAGCAGCGCCGCGAAGCCGTAGCGCCGCCAGCCGGCAAGGCCCGCGCACCACAGCGCGCCGCGCTGCAGCGGCGCCAAGGGGCCGACGGCGCGGAAGGCCATCCCGGCGTCAGACATCGGGCGCGGCCGGCACCGCCGGCAGATTGCGCAGCCGCAGCCGCTTGACGCGCCGGGGATCGGCGTCGAGCACCTCGAACTCGATGCCCGAGGGATGGCGCACCACCTCGCCGCGGCCCGGCACGTGGCCGGCGAGCGCGGAGACCAGGCCTCCGAGGCTCTCGACGCCGTCCTCCTGCTCCGGCAGGAGCAGCACCGCCGGCACGCTTTGCTTCAGCGCGTCGAGCTTGATGCGGGCATCGGCGATGAGCGTGCCGTCGGGACGTTCGATCAGCTTCGGCTGGTCGGCGTCGTCGTGCTCGTCCTCGATCTCGCCGACGATCTCCTCGATCACGTCCTCGATGGTGACGAGGCCGTCGATGCCGCCGAACTCGTCGACCACCAAGGCCATGTGCACGCGCGACAGCCGCATCTGGAGCAGCAGATCGAGCACCGGCAGCGAGGGCGCCACGAACAGCACCTTGCGCGCGATCCGCGCGAGCGGCACCGCCTTGCCGTCGGCGGCGTAAGGCAGGAGGTCCTTGATGTGGACGATGCCGACGACGTCGTCGAGCCGCTCGCGGTAGAGCGGCAGGCGCGAATGGCCGTGCTCCACCATCTGCTTCACCGCCTCGGCAAAGGGCGTGTCGATCTCGAGCGCCAGGATGTCGACGCGCGGCACCATGATGTCCGCGGCGGCGAGCTCGTGCAGCTTGAGGATGTTGGTGAGCAGCGTCCGCTCGTGCGGATCGATCGGCTGCTCTTCCTCATGCTCCTCGATCAGCTCCTCGAGCTCCTCGCGCAGGCTGGTCTCGCCGTTGCGCTGGCCGACGAGCTGGCGCAGCCAGTTGCGCAAGCCGTGCAGCGGCCCCTCGCTCCCGGGCCCGGGCAGGGCATCAGCCACGAGACGCCTCCCTCGGCCGATAGGGGTCGGCGACGCCGAGCCCGGCGAGCACGCGCCTCTCGAGCGCTTCCATGCGCCGGGCCTCGGCCGCGACTTCGTGGTCGAAGCCCAAAAGATGCAACACGCCGTGGACGACGAGATGGGCGAGATGGTCGGCGAGCGGCTTCTTTTGCGCCTCGGCCTCGGCCGCGACCGTCTCGAAGGCCAGCACCACGTCGCCCAGCAGCAGCGGCGCGTCCGGAGGCGCCGGCCCGCCGTCACGGGCGGAAAAGGAGAGCACGTTGGTCGGCGCGTCGCGGCCGCGCCAGTCGCGGTTCAGCGCGCGCACCAGCGCGTCGTCCGCCAGCACGACGGCGAGCTCGGCCGGCCCGCGCGGCGCGTCGGCCCCGGCAAGCGCCGCCCGCGCCGCCCGCTCGCAAACGCGCGCCGGCTCCGCCAGCGCGCGGCGCCACAGAGGCGAGGGCTCGGCCAGGTCGATCTCGACCGCGCCGGCAAGGTCAGTTCCGTCGGTCATCGCTCTTCTTCGGGCGCGCCGCCTCGCGCTTGCCCTCGCGCTGATCGTAGGCGCGCACGATGCGCGAGACCAGCGGGTGACGCACCACATCGGTCTCGTTGAACTCCACTACCGAGAGGCCGTCGACGCCGCGCAACGTCTCCAGCGCGTCGCGCAGCCCGCATTGCGCGCCCTGCGGCAGGTCGATCTGCGAGAGATCGCCGGTGACCGCCATGCGCGCGTTCTCGCCGAGCCGCGTCAGGAACATCTTCATTTGCACCGGCGTCGTGTTCTGCGCCTCGTCGAGGATGACGAAAGCGTTGGCAAGCGTGCGGCCGCGCATGAAGGCGAGCGGCGCGATCTCGATCTCGCCGCTGGCCAAGCGCTTCATCACCTGGTCGCCTGGCAGCATGTCGTAGAGCGCATCATAGAGCGGACGCAGATAGGGGTCGACTTTCTCGCGCAGATCGCCCGGCAGGAAGCCGAGCCGCTCGCCGGCCTCGACCGCCGGCCGCGACAGGACGATGCGCTCGACCGTGCCCGACATCATCATGTCGACCGCGGTGGCCACCGCGAGATAGGTCTTGCCGGTCCCGGCCGGGCCCAGAGCGAACACCAGCTCGTGCTCGCGCAAGGCGCGGATATAGGCGGCCTGATTGGGGCTGCGCGCCGAGATGCGGCGCTTCCTGGTGCGGATCTCCTCGCCCTCGGTCCAGAGATCGCGGCGACCCGGGCGGCTCTGCGCCAGCCGCAGCGCCGCGTCGACCGCCGCGCCGTCGACCTCGAGGCCGCGCTTCAGCCGGTCGTAGAGCGCCGACAGCGCGGTGCGCGCCACGTCGGTGCGCTGGGTGGGGCCGGAGATGGCGATCCGGTTGCCGCGCGAGACGACGGAGACGCCGAGCTGGCGCTCGATGCGGTCCAGATTCTCGTCGCGCTCGCCGAAGAGCTGCGCCAGCAGCGAGTTGTCGTCGAACTGCATCTGCACGCGGCCGTCGCCGGCGTCGCTCATGCCGGCGTCTCCGCCGCTTGGCCCGCCAGCGCGCCGGCGAGGCTGTTGGCGAGCGCCGCGGTGAGCCGCACGCCGGCCAGCGCGCCGATGAGCCGGTCGGGCGCCGGCGCGTGCACCGCCTGGAGATAGGGGCTGCGGCCGACGAGCTGGCCCGGATGGCGCCCGCGCTTCTCGAACAGCACCTCGAGCGTCCGGCCGATGGCGGCGGCGTTGAAGGCGCGCTGCTGTTCGGCGAGCAGCGCTTGCAGCTCGGCCAGCCGCGCGGCCTTGACCCTCTCCGGCACCTGATCCGGCATCAGCGCCGCCGGCGTTCCCGGCCGCGCGCTGTATTTGAAGGAGAAGGCTTGCGCATAGCCGACCGCGCGCGCGAGCGCCAGCGTGCGGGCGAAATCGTCGTCGCTCTCGCCGGGGAAGCCGACGATGAAATCCGAGGAGAAGGCGATGTCGGGACGCGCCGCGCGCAGGCGGTCGATGACGCGGCGGTAATCGTCGGCGTCGTGCCGGCGGTTCATCGCCTTGAGCACGCGGGCGGATCCCGACTGCACCGGCAGGTGCAGGAAAGGCATGAGCTGCGGCACGTCGCGATGGGCCGCCACCAGCTCGTCGTCGACGTCGAGCGGATGCGAGGTGGTGTAGCGGATGCGCTTCAAGCCCGCGATCCCGGCGAGCGCGCGGATGAGCCGCCCCAGCCCCCAGGCGCCGTCCCCGGCCGCGCCGCGATAGGAGTTGACGTTCTGGCCGAGGAGGGTGATCTCGCGCGTCCCTTGCGCCACGAGGCGGCGCGCCTCGGCGAGGACCGCCGCCGCCGGCCGCGACAGCTCGGCGCCGCGGGTATAGGGCACGACGCAGAAGGTGCAGAATTTGTCACAGCCCTCCTGCACCGAGAGAAAGGCCGAGACGCCCTGCGGCGCCGCCGCTTCCGGCAGGAAATCGAACTTGGCCTCGGCGGGGAAGGCGGTATCGAGCACCTGGCCGCCGGCGCGCGTCGCCTGCGCCACCATCTCGCCCAGGCGATGGTAGGTCTGCGGCCCCAGCACGATGTCGACATAAGGGGCGCGCGCCAGGATCTCGGCGCCCTCGGCCTGGGCGACGCAGCCGGCGACGGCCAGAATCAGCCGCCCGCCCGCCGCGGCCTTGCGCGCCTTGAGCGGCCGCAGCCGGCCCAGCTCGGAGAACACCTTCTCCGCCGCCTTTTCGCGAATGTGGCAGGTGTTGAGGATGACCATGTCGGCCTCCTCGGCGGCGGCGGCCGGCGCATAGCCCAGCGGCGCCAAAACATCCGCCATGCGGGCGGAGTCGTAGACGTTCATCTGGCAGCCATAGGTCTTGATATAGAGCTTTTTCGCCACGCGCCTATCCCCGGCCGCTCACTGCGCGGCCGTTGCCGGCGCCGCGGCTTGCGGCCGCGAGGCGGGCCAGTCCTGCGGACGCCCGGCGATGGCACCCGCCACGCCGGCGGCCACCTCGCGATAGCAATGCTCCGCCAGCGCCTTGCGCGAGCCGAATTGCGGCAGCGTCACTGTCGGATGAAAGCTCACCTCGACGCCGATCCTGCCCAGTCCAAGCATGGTCCAAAGATGGGGAAGGAATTCCATATCGCCATACCAGGCCAGGAAGGGGCGATAGAACCGGCCGAGGGGAATGCCGTCAAGGCGAGTATAGGCGATCGAGACCGGCTGCACCGTCAGCGGCCCGTGGGGGCCGACATAGTCGGCGACGCTGAACAGCGCGCTCTTGAACGGGAGCGCGCGGTTGCCGTCGCCGGTGGTGCCCTCGGGAAAGAGGATGAGGTTGTCGTCCTCGTCAAGGCGCTCGCGGATGGCGCCGCGCTGGCGGTGCGTGCTGCTGACGCGGCGGTCGACGAACACCGTGCGCTGCATCTTGGCGAGCCAGCCGAACAGCGGCCAGCGCGCGACGTCGGTCTTGGCGATGAAGCAGCCTTCGATCAGCGAGCCGAGGATCTCGATGTCGATGAAGGACACATGGTTGGCGGCGAAGAGCGTCGGCCGGTGCTGCGACGGCGTGCCGGTGACGCGGATGCTGAAGCCGATCAGCCGCAGCACCCAGCCGTGATAGCGGCGCGGCAGGCGGCGGCGCAGCGGATTGCGCGCCAGCAGGAAGAGCGCCTGCAGCGGCATCAGCGGCAGGGTGAGGGCGACGTAAAGGAAGACCCGGAAGAGCCGGAGCAGCGTTGCGCTCATGCGCTCGCGCCGACGTCCCGTGCCTGGCGCTCATAGTGCCGATAGTACTTATCGGTGACCAGATCGGTCTTCACCACGACGCAGACATCGGTGGTGTTGAACTGGTGGTCGATCACCGCGCCGTCGCCGACGAAGCCGCCCAGGCGCAGATAGCCCTTGATCAGCGGCGGCAGGTCGGCAAGCGCGCGCGGCGGGTCGAGCGCGGCGGGGTCGAGCCGGCGCATATCGACATAGCGCTGCGGCAGCGCCCGCGGCCTCAGCGCCGGCGGCGCCAAATGGTGGTGGTAGAGATAGGCCAGCGGCACCGCGAGCGCGTCGGGGTCGGTGCCGGGCAGGCTGGCGCAGCCGAACATCAGCGCGATGTCGTAATGGAAGACATAGGCGGCAAGGCCGCGCCAGAGTAGCTGCATGGCCGACCGGCCGCGCGCCGAGGGGTCGACGCAGGAGCGGCCGAGCTCGAGGATCTCGCCGGGATAGGCCGTCACCTTGGCGATGTCGTATTCGGCGGCGGAATAGAACTCGCCGTGGCGCTCCGCCGCCGGCCGGCGGATCAGGCGGTAGGTCCCCACCACCGACGGGGCGGCGCCGCCGCGCGCGTGATCGATCACCAGAAGGTGGTCGCAGATGCCGTCGAAACCGTCGAAATCCCGCTGGCGGCGCGCCATCTCCGGCGACGGGATCGCCCCCATCTCCTCGTAGAACACCCGATAGCGCAACGCCTGCGCCGCCTCGATATCGCCCGCCGTCTCCGCCAGCCGCACCTGCAGCGCGCCCGCGCGGACATCGACGATGGAAACCGGCCCGTCCGGGGCGATCGCCTCGCGCTGCTGCTCTATCACGGCGCGCCCGCGGTCATTTGCGCTCGATCTTGCCGGCGAGCGGAACGGCGAACAGCTCGAGGCGGTGGCCGACCAGCTTGTAGCCCAGGCGCTCCGCCTCCTGGCGCTGCAGCTTCTCGATCTCCTCGTTGCGAAACTCGATGACCCGTCCGGTCTGGACGTCGATGAGGTGGTCGTGATGGTCGGAGGTCGCCTCTTCATAGCGCGCACGGCCGTCGCCGAAATCGTGCCGCGCCAGGATGTTGGCCTCCTCGAACAGGCGGACGGTGCGATAAACGGTGGCGATGCTGATCTTGGCGTCGATCTCGCTGGCGCGCCGGTGCACCGCCTCGACATCGGGATGGTCGGCGGAATCGGAGAGCACGCGCGCTATGATGCGGCGCTGCTCCGTCATCTTCAGCCCCTTGTCGATGCAGAGTTGTTCAAGCCGGGAGGGCATCCCCACCTGTCACTTGCGCCATTGCCCCACCGCGCGAGTATAACCCAAAGGCAAGGGCGAGCCTATACGCCCCTCTTACCCGCAATACGAGAAGCTAGGCGGCGCTGTTTCTCTTTGCGCGGGTGCCCAGCCCGATCTCCTTGGCGAGCTTGCTGCGCTGGCGCGCGTAGTTGGGCGCCACCATGGGGTAGTCGGGCGGCAGGTTCCAGCGCTCGCGATATTCCTCGGGGGTCATGTTGTAGGCGGTCTTGAGGTGACGCTTCAGCATCTTCAGTTTCTTGCCGTCCTCGAGGCAGATGATGTAGTCGGGATGGACCGATCGCTTGACGCCCACCGCCGGCGGCGGCCGCTCCGCCGATGATATCGAAGCGGTGCCGATGCCGGCCAAGGATTGATAAACCTGGTTGATGAGCTGCGGCAAATCGTTAATCGCCACAGTATTGTTTGACACATGAGCCGCGACAATTTCGGTTGTCAATGCGAGCAGGTCGTTTGAATTGGCCATCTCAGTCATTGCGTACACTTCCTCTGGAAGTCAGAGTCATCGATATATGGGCTTTGTTGGCGGGAAACAATGAGCATCGATATGACCAACAATTAATTTTCTCGTGGAAAGAATGTTCCGAGGACCGAATACTAAATTTGCTTGAAAAATTATCTGCTGACTTGCTCCTTTATGGGGAGTGCCAAGTCGACATCTAGCGAAGACCTGGAAAGCTCCAAGTTGCCGCCGCCTCAAGGAAGCAGCGCACGACGCAAAATCAGGGCGTCGATTGTCCCGGCGCCGCGCCGGTAATAGCCGCGCCGCTGCCCGCTGAGCGCGAAGCCGCAGCTCTCATAGAGCCGCCGCGCCGCGGGGTTGTCGGCCGCCACCTCGAGCCCGACGCCGCGGGCGCCGGCGCTCCGGGCGCGCTCGAGGAGGTCGGCCAGCAGCGCGCGGGCGATGCCCTGGCGGCGTCGCTCGGGCGCCACCGCCAGGGTCAGGATCTCGGCATCGGCGGCCAGGATAAGGTCGAGGATGAAGCCCAGCGGCCGGCGCTCCGCCGTGTCCTCGACGAGGTGCCCGCTCGCCCCGGCCATCGCCAGCAGCTCGCTCAGCGCCTTCACGTCCCAGCGCTCCTCGGGAAAGCACAGGGCGTGAAGCTCCGCCAGGGCCGGCAGGTCGGCGGCCTGCACCGGCCGCACCTGCCGGCTCGCGGCCTTGGCGCGCGGCGCCGTGGTGTCGGGAGGGCGCAGATAAAGCGGCCGTGGCGGCGGCGGCCGCATCCCCGGCCGCCACCGCGCGGCGGCAAGCCGCGCCACGTCCGCGGCGTCCGCCAGGCCCGAGCCGCCGGCGAGCAGCACCTCGCATCCGCCGGCAATGAGCCGCGCCAGCGCCGGCGCGGCATCGCCGGCCAGCAGCAGAGGCACCGCCGGAAGCCAGGCCGGAACATCTTCCGGCGCCACCAGGGCGCCTTCGCCCAAGGGCGCTTCGCCCGCGAAAGCCTGCAGGTAGAATTCCCGGCGCTTGCTGTCGAGCGCCACCACCAGCGTCCGTCCGGCCATGCTCGCCGGCGCGGCCTGCGCCGCCACCGCGGCAAAGCTGCTGATCCCCAGCACCGGCACGCCGCTGGCGAGCGCCAAGCCGCGCGCGGCGGCGAGGCCGATGCGCAAGCCGGTGAAGGCGCCGGGACCGACGGTGACGGCGATGACATCGAGCGCCGCCACCGCCATCTCCGCCTCCTCCAGCACCGCGGCGATCATCGGCATCAACGTCTCGGCCTGGCCGCGCGCCATGGCGGCAAAACGCCGCGCGCTCAACACGCCGGCATGCAGCACGGCCGCCGAGCACGCCGCGCCCGCGGTGTCGAAAGCGAGAACGTTCACCACGCTCGCCGCCCCCGCCGCCGCGTGCTAGGAGAAAGCCCCGTCCTCATCCGGTCCGGCCGCCCATGTCGCTCGTCGAGATCACGCCCGAAAGCCATGACGTCGTCATTGCGCTGGCCTATGCCACGGCGCAGAACCTGACGGGCAAGCCGGTCTACCGCCAGGCCCGGTGCTATCTCCATCCGGAAGCCGAAGCAAAGCTCCGCCGCGCCGTCGCCCTGGCGCGACCCTTGGGGCTGCGGCTCAAGCTCTTCGACGCCTTCCGCCCCTCGCAAGCGCAGTGGCTGTTGTGGAACGCCTGTCCCAACCCCGACTTCCTCGCCGATCCCCAGCGCGGCTCGCCGCATTCGCGCGGCGTCGCCGTCGATCTCGGCCTGATCGACGCCGCCGGGACGGAGCTCGAGATGGGAACGCCCTTCGACGCCTTCACCCCGCTCTCGCACCACGCCAATACCGAGGTCCCGGTCGCGGCGCAGCGGAACCGTTTTCTGTTGCTCGGCCTGATGAGCGCGGCGGGGTGGGATTTCTACGGCAATGAGTGGTGGCATTACCAACTCTTCAATTCCCGGCAATATCCGGTGCTGGGCGATGGGGACGCGCCGGCGCCGATGATGTAGCGGCCGGCGCGGCGCAATCCTATAGTGGCGCCGGCCGACAAGGGAGAGCGAGGGTGTACCTGCCCGCCTATTTCCGCGAGGACCGCGTCGAGGTGCTGCACCAGGCGATCCGGCAGATCGCGCTCGGCACGCTCGTCAGCCTGGGCGAGGACGGGCTTTGCGCCAGCCATGCGCCGATGCTGGTCGAGGCCGAGCCCGCGCCCTTCGGCACGCTCACCGGCCACATCGCCCGCGCCAATCCGCAATGGCGCAGCCTGAAGCCCGAGGTCGACGCGCTCGCCATCTTCACCGGCCCCCACGCCTATGTCTCGCCCGGCTGGTATGCGACCAAGCCGCAGACCGGCAAGGTGGTGCCGACCTGGAATTACGTGGCGGTGCATGCCGCGGGCAAGCTGCGTTTCTTCGACGACGCCGAACGGTTGCGCGGCATCGTCACGCGGCTCACCGACACCCATGAGCAGCGCCGTGCCGAGCCCTGGAAAGTGACCGACGCGCCGGCGGATTTCGTCGCCGGGATGCTGAAGGCGATCGTCGGCTTCGAGCTCGCCATCGTCAGGCTCGAGGGCAAATGGAAGATGAGCCAGAACCGCCCGGCCGAGGACCATCCCGGCATCGCCGCGGGCCTTGCCGGCGAGGGCGGCGCGCCCGAAGTGGCGGCGATCGTGACCGCGGCCACCCGATCCGAGCGGCGCTGACCCGCGCGCGCGTCCTCAGATGGCGCGCACCTCGACCACTTCCGGCACGTAGTGGCGCAGCATGTTCTCGATGCCGGCCTTGAGCGTCGCGGTCGAGCTTGGGCAGCCCGAGCACGAGCCTTGCATGTAGAGATAGACGACGCCGCCCTCGTAGCTGTGGAAGATGATGTCGCCGCCGTCCTGCGCCACCGCCGGGCGGACGCGCGTTTCGAGCAGCTCCTTGATCTGCTGCACGATCTCGTCGCCTTCCTCCTCCTCGGCCGCGGCCTCGTCGGTCTCCAGAATCACCGGCTCGCCGGAGGTGAAATGCTCCATGATGGCGCCGAGCACCGAAGGCTTGAGCTGATACCAATCGGCCGCGTCGTGCTTGCTGACGGTGATGAAATCGGCGCCCAGGAAGATGCCGGTCACCCCCGGCAGCGCCAACAGCCGTTGCGCCAGCGGCGAGCGCGCGGCGGCGGCGGGATCGGTGAAATTGGCGGTGCCTTGCTCCATCACCAGGCATCCCGGCAGGAATTTGAGCGTGGCGGGATTGGGGGTCGTCTCGGTCTGGATGAACATGTCGTCCTCTGGCCCTGAGGCGGTCGGTTGCCGCTGTACCTTGGATCAAAGCCGGCCCAAGTCAACCCCTTTGCGAATAGGGTTAAGGCAAGCGCGCTCGTCCCGGCCAGCGACGACGCCTGCGGCGTCGCGCTAGCTCAGCACCGCGATCTGGGCGTCGGTGAGGCTGCCGGGGACGACGGTGATCGGCACGCGCATCTTGCCCGACATCTTGCCGACGAGATGCGTCACCAGCGGCCCCGGCCCTTCGGCACCGGTGCCGGCGGCAAGCACCAGGATCGAGATGCTGGGCTCCTCCTCGAGCAGCGCCAGCAGCTCGTCGCGCCGCCTTCCTTCGCGGATATAGATGATGGGCAGGCCGCCGCAGAGATCGGCGATCTCGCTCGAGAGCTTCTGGAGCAGCGTCTCCGCCTCCTCGCGCCGCTCCTCGCGCATCAGGCTCTCGACCGCGATCCATTGCTGGAGGTCGGAAGGCTCGATGACGTAGAGCAGCGCCACCTTGCCGCCGGTATGGCGCGCGCGCAGCGCCGCATAGCGCAAGGCGACGCGCATCTCCTCGGTGTCGTCGACCACCACCAGGAAGATGCGCGGCTGGCTGGACGGATCGCTCATCGCAAGCCTCCTTACACGCTAGGCGTGGCGGAACGGCAGGCTGGACAGCCAGCCCGCCAACGCCGCGCCGATCACCGCGAGCACGCCATAGATCAAGGCGCGGCGCCGGGCGAAATCGTTGACCACGGCGTCGACCCCCGCCTGCGAGATGTAGAGGGGCGAGGTCTGGCCGCCCACCACCCGCCCCTCCCGCACCAGGAAGATCTGCACGGTGTAGTTGCCGGTCGGCACGTTGGCGGGGAAGCCCAGCGCGAGATGGAAGAGCGCGCCGCTGAAGAAGTTGAAGCCGCCCACCGCATCGACATAGAGCGCTTCCTGCCGGCGCTCGCGGACGAGCGCGGCGCGGAAGTCGGCGACCTCCTCCGGCGAGCGTTTCTTCTCCACGGCGTCGAAGCGCAGATTGGCGAGGCCGATATCGTGAAGCGCGCGCGCCGCGGCCGGCATGACGTCGTCGAGCGGGCGGGTGCTGTAGACGGCGTAATAGCTGGGAACGCCGGTGAAGGTCACCTGCCGCGTGTTCACCCAGATGCCGGCGACCTTGCTCTTGCGGCGCACCACGGCGTCGCGGTTGGGGCCGCGCACGACGACGATGACGTCGCCGGGCCCGTCGGTGGCGCCGAACAGCACGACGTTGGCGCCGGTGAAGCCGGTGGTGATGGCGACGAAGTGGCTGGTGAGGTCGGCGACGAGCGGCTCGGCGGCGCGCGCCGGCGGCAGCCACAGCAGCAGCAGCAGGAGCGGGAGCGCGTGCCTCATTGGCCGATCGTCTCCAGGCTGTAGAGGTCGTCCGGCCGCACCGTCAGGTCGAAGGCGAGCTTTGCCGCCACGGCGAGCACCAGGATCGCCAGCAGAGCGCGGAGCTGCTCGCCGCGCAATTGCGTGCCGAAGCGCGTGCCGAGCTGCGCGCCGACGACGCCGCCCACCAGCAGCACCAGCGCCAGCACGGCGTCGACCGTGCCGTTCTCCACCGCCTGCAGGACGGTGACGCCGGCGGCGACGAAGATGATCTGGAAGAGCGAGGTGCCGGGCACCACCGCGGTCGGCATGCCGAGGATGTAGATCATCGCCGGCACCATGACGAAGCCGCCGCCCACCCCCATGACCGCCGACAGCACGCCGACGAAGAAGCCGAGCGCCAGCGGCAGCAAGGCGCTGATATAGAGCTTCGAACGGCGGAAGCGCATCTTGAAGGGCAGGCCGTGCAGCCAGATGTGCTGATGGAGCTTGCGCTGCCCGGCGCCCGGCCGGCGCAGGCGCAGCACGGCGCGCGTGCTTTCCACCAGCATCAGGACGCCGAGCGTGCCCAGGAGGATCGCGTAGGCGAGGCTGATGGCGATGTCGATCTGCCCCAGCCGGCGCAGCAGCGCAAAGAACCACACCCCCGCCGCGGAGCCGGCGAAGCCGCCGACGAGCAGGACGATGCCCATGTGGAAATCGATGTTGCCGCGCCGCCAATGGGCGAGCGCGCCCGAGACCGAGGCGCCGACGAGCTGGTTTGCCGAGGAGGCCACGGCGATGGCGTGCGGCACGCCGATGAAGATGAGGAGCGGCGTCAGCAAAAAGCCGCCGCCGACGCCGAACACGCCGGACAGGAACCCCACCACCCCGCCAAGCGCCAGCAGAACGAAAACGTCTTGCGAGATGGCGGCAATGGGCAGGTAGATGTCCATGGCGGGAAGTTGTCAGTCGTCAGTTATCAGTTTTCAGTATCGGGCGCCCGCGGCCATACTGACAACTGATAACTGACGACTGACAACTTCTGGGAGGCCCCCCATGACCCGTCCCTTCGACTTCACCGGCAAGTCGGTCTTCGTCGCCGGCGGCAGCAGCGGCATCAATCTCGGCATCGCCGAGGCCTTCGCCGCCGCCGGCGCCAGCCTCGCCATCGCCAGCCGCTCGCAGGAGCGGGTCGACCGCGCCTGCGAGCAACTCCGCCGGCACGGCGGCAAGGTGCTGGGCAAAAGCGCCGATGTCCGCGACTTCGCCGCGATTTCAGCGGCGCTCGCCGCGGCGCACGACGCCTTCGGCGCGATCGACGTGCTGGTCTCGGGCGCGGCCGGCAACTTCCCGGCGCCGGCGCTCGGCATGTCGGCGAACGCCTTCAAGGTGGTGATCGACATCGATCTCATCGGCACCTTCAACGTGCTGCGCGCCGGCCACCCATATCTCAGGAAGCCCGGCGCCGCGGTGATCAACATCTCGGCGCCGCAATCCTTCAACCCGATGCCGCTGCAGGTCCATGCCTGCGCCGCCAAGGCGGGGGTCGACCAGGTGATGCGCGTGCTCGCCATGGAATGGGGCGGCGACGGCCTCCGCGTCAACTCGATCGCGCCGGGGCCGATCGAAGGCACGGAGGGCTTCAAGCGGCTGTCCGGCAGCGCCGAGGTGCGGCAGAAGATGGAGAGCCGCATTCCGCTCCGCCGCTTCGGCACGCTCGCCGATTGCGCCGATCTCGCCCTCTTCCTGGCCTCGCCGCTCGCCTCCTGGATCACCGGCGCGCTGATCCCCGTCGACGGCGGCTGGTCGCTTTATGGCGGCGGCCTCTCCTCGACGCAGATGGCGCTGGAGGCGGGGGCGGTGCCGGGGCGGGGGTGAGACCCCCTGCCGCCCGACGGCCTTCAGGAAGATCGAAGCGGATCGATCACTTCGAGAAAGGGGAAGCGGGTGAAATCGGTGTCCCGCGTGCAGATTCGTCCGATCCCGTGCTCGCGCATCAGGATGGCCGTGTGCGCGTCGTGCATCAGATTGCCGCCCAGGTGCGGCAACTCCGCGATCACTTCCGCCGCCACCTCGGCGTGTCGCTGGGTCGGGACGAGGAGGGCGAGGCCCGGCGAGGCGAGCAGCGCCGCGACGAACCGCCAGGCGGCGGACACGGTCCACGGCCGCCGCATGACGCGCGGGTGGGTGGTCACGCGCAGGAATTCGTAGAGAACCGGCCAGGTGGTGAACCAGGCGCCGGTTCTTGCCCGCTGGCGCTCCAGCCATTGGCGGCAAGGCGCGTGAAAGGGCGAGTCCGCGTCGGCGGCATAGACAAGGACGTTCGTGTCGACGGCGATCACGATCGTCCTTCCATCGCCTGATAGAGAGCATCGCGATCGGCGATGTCGACGAGCGCGCCGCCGCCGTGAAAGCTCGGCAGGGCCGGAGGACTCTCTCGTTTCCGTTGCGACCGGAGCAGCAGGCGCAGCGCCGTCTCGACCATTTCGGACATGGTGCGGCCCTGGCGCGCGGCCTCGCGCCTGAGTTCCGCCATGACGGTGTCGTCGATATTGAGCGTGGTCTTCATGTATGGCTATCCATACCATATATATGGCGATATGGCAACGCGGCGCCGGGGCCGGAGCGGTTTTCCGATGCCGGCGGCAACCCGCTTCGTCCTGAGGAGCGCCCGCAGGGCGCGTCTCGAAGGACGCACCGTTGCCGATGCAGCCGGACCCGTTCCGAGCGATCCGTCCGTTGCGGAAAGCCACGCAAAAGACCACGGCGGCAGCCCCCGCGCGCAGCAGCATTCCTTCGAAAATAGAAGTAAAGTGAGGATACGCGCGCGCCGTAACGGGGGCTTCCATGGCGGCAAGGCCAAGCATCTTTCGCTTCACGCTTCTGGCTTTCTTGCTGGCGGCAGCGAACGCCGCCGCGGCGCAAGGCACGGATGATGCCGCCGCCAGGCAGAACCGGCTCCAACAGGACCTTGCGGTGCTCAAAGCGACCGAGGAGCTGCGCGACAAGCAGACGGCGTTCGAGCATGATCTGGCGGCGCTCAAGGATGCGGACAAGGCGCTGGCCGACGCGCTCAACACGCGCATTGGCGACATCAACAACCGGATCGGTGATATAAGTCTCATTGCTGCTCTACTCGCGCTCTTCCTTGCCGCCGCCGGCGTCTTTGGCGCTATCAGCACGGTGCAACGCGCCACGCGAGAAGCTCGCGAAGCGGCTAATGAGGCAGCGAAGGCGTGGATCAAAGACAACGAACAACAGCTACGCCAGGAAATGGGCGATCTGCGCGAGCGGCTGCGACAAGAGCTCGAGCAGTTGCGGCTTGAGGTCCGGAAGCTTGCCGATCAAGCAAAGCTTGAGATCGGCACGAAAGTGCGCGAAGTCGAAGATGCCAAGAACCGCCTTCAAGAAGCTCTGGCCTCTGGCCAGCGGCCTGAACCGACCGCTTCCGAACGAGAAGCGCTGCAAGCCGTCCTCAAAGGCAAGGCGGAGCGGGATTACACCGTCAAGGATTGGGAGGACCGCGCTTTCGCAGCCTATGCCGAAGGCAAGCCCGCTCTCGCCGCGGAATATTTCGATCAAGCCGCACAGTCGCCCGACGCCAGCCAAGCGCAGATAACGCAATTCCTGTTCAACCGCGGCGTATTGCTGGGCGAGCTCGGGCGCGGGGAGGAAGCGATCAAGGCCTATGACGAGGTGCTGTCGCGGTTCGGCGACGCCCGCGAGCCGGCACTGCGCGAGCCGGTGGCCAAGGCGCTCGTCAACAAAGGTGTCAGCCTGAGCCAGATCGGGCGCGGGGAGGAAGCGATCAAGGCCTATGACGAGGTGCTGTCGCGGTTCGGCGACGCCCGCGAGCCGGCACTGCGCGAGCAGGTGGCCAAGGCGCTCTTCAACAAAGGCAACACGCTGGGCGAGCTCGGGCGCGGGGAGGAAGCGATCAAGGCCTATGACGAGGTGCTGTCGCGGTTCGGCGACGCCCACGAGCCGGCACTGCGCGAGCAGGTGGCCAAGGCGCTCTTCAACAAAGGCGTCAGGCTGGGCGAGCTCGGGCGCGGGGAGGAAGCGATCAAGGCCTATGACGACGTGCTGTCGCGTTTCCGCGACGCCCCCGAGCCGGCATTGCGCGAGCAGGTGGCCAAAGCGCTCTTCAACAAAGGCGTCAGCCTGGGCCAGCTCGGGCGCAGGCAGGAAGCGATCAAGGCCTATGACGAGCTGCTGTCGCGCTTCCGCGACGCCCCCGAGCCGGCATTGCGCGAGCCGGTGGCCGGAGCACTGAACAGCAAAGGATTTGCGCAGCTCATCAAGGCCAAGAATGGTTGGAACGAACAGGAAGCGAGGACAGCGCTTCTGCATCAGTCGCTTGACTGCTTCAACCGCGCTCTTGCCGACACGAGTGATAAAAGCATCGTCCTGGGAAATCGCGGCTACGCGATGTTCCTGCTGGGCCAGCGGGAGGAAGCGCGGCAATCGCTGCGCGAAGCGCTCGAGCAAGGCGGCGAGCGCTTGCGGGATGCGGAACTCGAAGATTCCAACATCGCTCCCGTGCCGGAAGACGACGCCTTCCGCGCTCTGATTGCCGAGCTATGGGCCGAGATTCAGGACAAACGCCCCGGAAGCGACGGGAAGGATGCTTAAGGCCGCAGCAGCCCCATGATGTCGAAGACCGCGCCGAGATTGGGCTGGGCGATCGCCTGCGCGCGCTCGGTGCCGCGGCGCAGCACGGCGTCGATATAGCCGGCGTCCGCCACGAGGCGGCGCATCTTGCCGCCGATCCGGCCGAGCACCTCGACCGCGAGATCGGCGAGCTGCTGCTTGAAGTCGGAGAAGTTCCTGCCGGCGAAGAGCGCCACCGCCTCTTCGCGGCCGAGATTGGCGAGCGCGGCGTAGATGCCCAGCAGATTGTCCGCCTCGGGCCTTGTGTCGGCCTCGGCAAGCGTCGCCGGCAGCGGCTGGGGATCGGTCTTGGCCTTGCGGATCTTGAGCGCGATGGTGTCGGCATCATCGGTCATGTTGAGGCGCGAATAGTCCGAGGGGTCGGATTTCGACATCTTCCTGGTGCCGTCGCGCAGGCTCATGACGCGCGCCGCGGTGCCGAAAATCTGCGGCTCCGGCAGCGGGAAGAACTCGGTGCCGTAGCGCCGGTTGAAAGCGCCGGCGAGGTCGCGCGCGAGCTCCAGATGCTGCTTCTGGTCCTCGCCCACCGGCACATGCGTCGCCTTGTAGAGCAGGATGTCGGCGGCCATCAGCACGGGATAACCGTAAAGCCCGAGCCCCGCCTCCTCGCGGTGCTTGCCCGCCTTCTCCTTGAATTGCGTCATGCGGTTGAGCCAGCCCAAGGGCGTCAGGCAGCCGAGCAGCCAGCCAAGCTCGGCATGGGCGGGCACGGTGCTCTGGTTGAAGATGATGCAACGCTCGGGATCGATGCCGGCGGCGATATAGGCCGCCGTCACCTCGCGCGTCTGGGCGCGGAGCTGGGCCGGGTCCTGCGGCTGGGTCAGCGCGTGCAGGTCGACGATGCAGAAGATGCAGTCATAGTCCCGCTGCAGCGCGACCCAGTTGCGGATCGCGCCGAGATAGTTGCCGAGATGCAGATTGCCGGTGGGCTGTACGCCCGAGAAGATGCGGTTCATGCGGCGGTTATCGCCGCGCCGCCGCGGCCGGTCAAGCCGCCCGGCGGGCGAAGCGCCGGCGCAGCGCGCCGAGATCGGCGATGCCGAGGAGCAGCGCCAGCAGCGCAAAACCGGCAAGCCCGCCGAAGACCAGCGCCGCCAGCGCCGCCAGCTTTGCCGCGAGCGGGCCGGCAAGCGCGCCCGCCAGCAACGCCTCCAGCGCCAGCAGCAGCGCGCCCATGCCGAGCGCCGCCAGCAGGATGCGCGGCAGCGCGCGGCGCGCGCGCGCATCGAGCGCGAAATGGCCGCGCCGGCGCAGCCCGGCGATGAGCAGCAGCGCGTTGACCCAGCCGGCGATCGAGAGCGCCATGGCGATGCCGGTCTGCGCCAGGAGCCAGCCCAGCGCCAGCGTCAGCGCCACGTTCACCGCCATGGTGAGAGCGGCGATCTTCACCGGCGTCGTCGTGTCGTGGCGGGCGAAATAACCCGGCGCCATCACCTTGACGATAACGAAGGCCGGCAGCCCCGCGGCGTAGGCGCCGAGCGCCGGCGCGGTGGCGGCGGTGTCAAAGGCGGTGAACTTGCCGTGCTGGAACAGCACCGCCAGGATCGGCTGCGCGGCGACGGCAAGCCCCACCGCCGCCGGCACGGTCAGCAGCAGCGCCAGCTCCAAGCCGCGATTCTGCGTCGTATTGGCGGCTTCGGCGTCGCCCAATCGCACCTGGCGCGACAGCGGCGGCAGGATCGCCGTGCCGACGGCGATGCCGAGCACGGCGAGCGGAAGCTGGTTCAGCCGGTCAGCGTAGTTGAGATAGGAGACGGCGCCCGTCGGCAGCAGCGAGGCCATCGCCGTCGAGACGACGAGGTTGATCTGCAGCACGCCGGCGCCGAAGACGCCCGGCAGCATGATGCGCAGCAGCCTTTTCACGTCGGGCGTGAGCCGCGGCAGCGGCAGCGCCAGCGGCAGCCCCGCCCGGCGGCAGGAGACCATCAGCCAAAGGAACTGCGCCAACCCCGCCGCCGCCACCGCCCAGGCGAGCGCCTCGCCGGTGAGCGGCCGCGCCGCCAGCAGCACCGCGATGAGAAAGAGGTTGAGCAGCGCCGGCGTCACCGCGGTGGCGGCAAACCGCTCCAGCGAGTTGAGCACGCCGCCTTGCAGCGCCGTCAGCGAGATGAAGACGAGATAGGGAAACATGATCCGCGTCAGCTCGACGGCGAGCGCGAATTTTCGCGGCTCGGCGCGGAAGCCCGGCGCGATCACGTCGAGGATGACGGGCGCCAGCGTCTCGCCCGCAAGCAGGAAGAGCAGCAGCACCAGCAGCAGCACGGCGAGCGCATCCTCGGCAAAGCGCCGTGCCGCCTCGCGCCCCTCCTCGGCGACCTTGCCGGCGAAGAGCGGCACGAAGGCCGCGCTGAACGCGCCTTCGGCGAAGAGGCTGCGGAACATGTTGGGGAGCCGCAGCGCGACGAAGAAGGCGTCGGAGACCGGGCTCGCGCCGAGGAAGGCCGCCACCAGCATCTCGCGCACGAAGCCCAAGACCCGGCTCACCATGGTATAGCCGCCGACCGTGGCGACCGAGCGCAACAGAGCCATGGGGCGGAGGGTGTAGAGGAATTCGCCCCGAGGCGAAAGGGGAGCGGCGGCGCTTGTCTTTTGCGCCCAGCGCGGTTAGTGCTGTGACTCTAACGGTTCGTTCCGTTGAACGTCATGGCCGGGCCGCCCATAGGGCCAGTCCCAGCCATGTCTCGCAGCGAGTAGCGGAACCACGTGGATGGCCGTGACAAGCACGGCCATGACGGCTGGAGAGGTCCGGAATCATTTGTTGGACACGGTACACTAGCACGCAACCAGAGCCCTCTCCGCCCGCTTGGGGGGCGCAATCCGTTCGATCGCTTTGCGATCGAACCCAAGTGGGGCCGACCGCAGAGCGGTCGGCCGGGTTGCGGGCGCGAGCGCAGCGAGCGGGTGAGGTGGGTGCTGGTGGCGGGCGCGGCCTTGTGCCGGCAAGACACCTCACCCTCCCCGTCGCTCTCGCGACGGGAGCGACCGTCGGGCGGTCGCTCCCTCTCTCCCCGCTTCGCGCGGAGAGGGAAGCGGGCGCGCCTCTGATCCCTGTGCGAAGCGGAGGCAGATATGGCTGATCGTCGCGTCGCCATCACCGGAAGCGGCGGCCGCATGGGGCGGATGCTGGTGGCCGAAGTGCATGCGGCGCCGGACCTCGCGCTTGCCGGCGGCAGCGAGGCGCCGGGCAGCCCGCTCCTCGGCCGCGATATCGGCGAGCTTGCCGGCATCGGCCCCGTTGGACTCACGGTGACGGCGGATGCGGCAGCGCTGATCGGCAAGGCCGACATCGTCATCGATTTCACCACTCCCGCGGCCTCGGTCGAGCATGCGCGGCTCTGCGCGGAGCGCGGCGCGGCGCTCGTGGTCGGCACCACCGGCCTCGACGCGACGCAGGCGACGGCGCTCGAAGCGGCGGCCAAGCGCATCCCCGTCGTCTGGGCGCCCAATATGAGCCCGGCGGTCACGCTGCTGCAGGGCCTCGTCGCCGAGGCGGCGCGGCGGCTTGGCGAGGATTACGACATCGAAGTGCTGGAGATGCATCACCGGCACAAGGTCGACGCGCCCTCGGGCACGGCGCTGGCGCTCGGCCGCGCGGCGGCCGACGGCCGCGGCATCGATCTCGCCGGCCGCAGCCAGCGCGTGCGCGACGGCCATACCGGGCCGCGCAAGCGCGGCGACATCGGCTTTGCCACGCTGCGCGGCGGCGACGTCGTCGGCGATCACAGCGTCATCTTCGCCGGCGAGGGCGAACGGCTCGAGCTTACCCACCGCGCCGGCAGCCGGCGGCTCTTCGCCCTGGGCGCGCTGCGCGCGGCGCGCTGGGTCGCGGGCCGCAAGCCCGGGCTCTACGGCATGAAGGACGTGCTGGGGCTCTCGGAACCGGCATCATCGAGGGCGTAAATGCCGAGCGAGCCCGCATCTTCGGCCGGCACGCCCGCGGCGAGCAGTAGCGGTAATGCGCATCGGCAGCAGCAACTTTATTGGGCGCAGCTAGTCCAATTGAAGGTGGCGAGCAGTTATATTCGGCGCTACCGAGATCGGCTCGCAACTCACGTTACCGCCCTCGGTATTCTACGTGCTGTCGCATCTAGCGGGTCGATCGCCGGTTGGGCCATCTGGCATCAATTCGCGTTTGTATGGGGCTGCATTATCGCAGCCTCACAGCTAGCGGATGCGCTTAAAGACGTCTTCCCGTTTACCCGGCGACACAAGGCCGCAAACGAGCACACTATGGCGCTTGATAGCTTGTTCATCGATGCGCAACTAGAATGGGAAAATATCTATGCGGGTCGGTTCAGCGATATCGAGATCATGAACCGTCGCCATAAGCTCATGAAATTACAGCATGATTTGGAAGCAAAAAACTTTCCCGACGGATTGGCAACGAATAGGCCGATGTTCGAGCTAGCGCAAACCGAGGCGGAGACTTACTTTAAAACCACCTACGATGTAGAGGTCGTTCATGCCGGAACCGATTCGTAAAATCGTCGAGAACGGCGAGCTCGGCAAAAGCCTAATCATGCCCGACGTGACTATTAAAGTGCCGATGCCAAGGGGCGCGGCCATCCCTGCACGCGAGCCTTCCATGCCGAGCCAAGGGCAAGGGACTGGAGCAAATGGTGGACAATCCGGGCAAAAGTAAAGCGCCGCCCGATAGCAAGGGCGAACGGCGCTTTGTTGCCGACAGCGCGATCATGCCACCGGTGAAGCTGCGCATTCCGATGCCGGCGGGCGCCAAGGCCACGGCGAAGCCAGCCCAAACATCGGATCAGCGATGACAGTCTGCGGCAAACTCAAAAATGAGGCCCGGCGGGGCGACGGGTAAGTCTCCCTGGGGGGCGACCGCATGGCCGTCCGCAGATGATACACGGGTCTCCCCGTGGGGCGATGCGGAGGTGCCGCAAAACAGCACGTCCCGTCGCCGCATCTTCTCGGTCAGACCTAAAGGCGAGGCGAGATATGCCGGCGCCAGCGCGCCAGCGCCTCGCTCAGGCCCCGCGCCACGCCGCGCCGCTCCTCCGGGCCGAGGAAGCTGCCCACCACCAGCGAGCGGCCATGAGAGGTCAGCGTCAGGCGGCTGGTGTGCTCGTCCTTCTCTTCGAAGCGGACGCGCAGCCAGAAGGGCTGGAACTGCCAGCGCCGGCGCTCGCCATAGATGCTGACGCGGTCGACGGTGAGGCTGTCGTCGGTGAGCCGCAGCTCCTCGCGCTGGCGCGCCTGGCGATAGCTGAGGCGGAAGGCAAGATAGACCAGCGCCACGTCGAGGCCGAAGAACGGCGTGACCGGCCAGGCGCCGCGCAGCACGAAGGCGAGGCTGATGCAGACGCTCGCCCCGCCCAGCGCGAGCATGAGGAACGCGAAGCCCCTGGGCGGCAGGCTGCGATGCGGCTTGAGCACGGCGGTGTAGTAAGGCTGGGACACGATCCCGGCGGTTTGCTCGCTCATCGGCCTCAGGATAAGGGAGGGGCGGGCCGCGGTAAACGGCCGCGCGGCCGGCGCGACGGCATGCGATTTTCCCGCGGCGCTCGGCTAAGATCGCCGCCATGAACCGCCAGGACATTGACACGTTCTTCGGCCGGCTCGCCAAGGAGCGGCCCGATCCCCGCAGCGAGCTCGACTATATCAACCCTTACACCCTGCTCGTCGCCGTCGTGCTCTCGGCGCAGGCGACCGACGCCGGCGTCAACAAGGCGACGACGGAGCTGTTCAAGGTGGCGGATACGCCGCAAAAGATGCTGGCGCTGGGCGAGGAGAGGCTGCGCGCCTATATCCGGACCATCGGGCTTTTCAACACCAAGGCCAAGAACGTCATCGCGCTCAGCCGCAAGCTCGTCGCCGAGCACGGCGGCGAGGTGCCGCATGCGCGCGACGCGCTCGAGGCGCTTCCCGGCGTCGGCCGCAAGACGGCCAATGTGGTGATGAACGTCGCTTTCGGCGCCGCCACCATCGCCGTCGACACGCACATCTTCCGCGTCGCCAACCGCACCGGCATGGCGCCGGGCAAGACGCCGCTGCTGGTCGAGCAGGAGCTCGAGCGCGTCGTGCCGGAGAAGTGGAAGCGCAACGCGCATCACTGGCTGATCCTGCATGGCCGCTACACCTGCCTCGCGCGCAAGCCGCGCTGCGAGGCCTGCATCGTCAGCGACCTCTGCGCCTGGCCCGCCAAGAGCACCGCCGAGCCACAGCCGCCGGCGACGCGGGCGAAGCAGCGGCAGCGCCCGGCGCGGCGCGGCAAATAGCGCCGCGCCGCGCGCGGGATCAGCGCCAGTAATAGGGATGGTGGTAATAGCCGCCATGCTCGTCATAGACGACGCAGCCGCCGAGCGAGGCCAGCAGCGGCAAGGCGATGATCGCCAGCATCAAGAAGCGTTTCATGGGCTGTCTCCCAAGGCGCGAGATGCGCTTGGCGAGTGATAGGCGGGCGCGGCCGGCGCCGCGCCCGAGGATTACGGCGATTTAATCCGGGAACAAAGCCGCGGCGCGGAACGTTGTTGCGGCCCCGCTTGCCGCGGCTGGTCGGCGCGGTGCGGCTCTCGCGCCTGCTGCGCAAGCGCCGTCGCCGCCGGCGACGGCGCAGCGGCCGGCGCCTTGGACGAGGCTGCGGTCGCGCGCATAAAAACAACGGCGGAGGGCGCCGCGCCGCGCCGCGATGCCCTCGCCGTTTGCCGTCTCGGCCGCGCCGGGCGACCCGACCCTCAGATCCTCTCGCGAGGCGCCGGAGCGCCTCGACGTGTCAGCTCGCTTTCGCTTCGTCCGCCAGCGACAGAATGGTCGGACGCGGCGCCGTGAGCGGCGCATCGGCGGCATCGCTTATGGGCTGGGCTTGGACGTCGCCTGAAATCTGGCCGCCGCATTCGATCTCGATCTGGCCGTAACGGACGGTGCCGATGATCCGGCCCGTGGCGCGGATCAGGAGACGCCGGCGAACGTTCAGGGTGCCTTCAAATCGCCCGCGGACCTCGGCGTCGTCGATCGAGGCGGAGCCCTTGAACAGGCCGCTTTCGGCGATGTCGATGTCGCGGCAATTGGCGAGGTTGGCCTCGACGCTGCCTTCGACCACCAGCCGGTCGCAGGCGGTGATCTCGCCGGAGAGCGAGATCTCGCGGCCGACGATGAGCTTGCGCGTCTCGCTGTCGCGTTTCACCGGGGTCGGCACGATCGGCGGTGGCCGCGGCGTCTCGCTCGCCGCGCCCGGCTTCGCCGCCTCGGCGGGCTTGGACGGCTCGGCGCTCAACGGCCGCGCGGCAGCGGGCATGGGCGGGCGGGCGGGAGCCGGGGTGGGAGCGACGCCCGAAGGGCGCGGACCCGGCTTTGCGGGAAGGCCGAGCTCGTCGCCGAGCTCGGGCAGGATCTTGTCGTCATCGGGGTATTTTTTGCGGCCGAACATGGCAGTGACACCTGCGAGGTTTGCTGGACGGAAGCCAGACTCGCGCGGAGAGATTAATCTTCGATTAACCCTACCTAATGCGAGCGCGCGAAAGTTTCGGCCGCCTCGCCCCGCCTGAGCCCCTCGAAGACATGCAGCATGAACGCTGCCGCCATCACCGGCGCCACCAGGTTGACCAGGGGCATCGACAACAGGAACAAGACGGCCACTCCGGCCAGGACCAGCCCGCCGCGATGCCGCCGCCACATCGCCCGCGCCACCCCCTCGTCCACCCGACGAAGCGCGACAACCTCAAAATATCCGCGCCCAATAAGATAACCATTCAATAGGTAGTAGATAAAGAGGTTTATTGGCGGAATGAGATAAAACGGCAAGGCCAACAGGTTGAGCAGCAACGTCAATCCCAGGAGGCGGAGCGCGCCGGCGAGCCCGGCGGCGGCGCCCCGCCGGCGGATCGGCCCAAGCCCCGGATATCTGCGGCTTTCCAGCGCGGCAAGGATGCCGTCGAGAAAAAATCCCAGGATCAGCAAGGCGAGCGCCGGAAACAGCATCCAGGCAAGCACCAGCGCGGCGGCGCCGCCGGCAAGGGCGATCAGCCGATCCAGCCACCAAATCCCGGCGACTCGGCTGTGGGCGAGCAGCACGCCGGTTCCGAGCCAGAGCAGGGCCAGCAGCAGCGCCGCCAGCACGAGGCTGAGAGCGATGGCGCGGCGCTGCTCCGGCGCCAGCGTGTCTTCGAGCGCAAGGCGGAAGGCGGTCAGCATGCCGGCGGGACCGGTCGCTCCGAGGCTGCGGGCGCGGCGCAGCCTGGCGCAGGGCGCGCCGCGGGACAAGCGCCGTCGCGGCGCCGGCGAGGCGGCTTTCGCGCAGGCTTGCCCGGCGGGCAAAGCCACCTATACTCCGCGCGGCGTTTCCCGGCACGGATGAGGGTCATGGGGGCTCCTTCTCTCGACGTGGTCGGCATCGGCAATGCCATCGTTGACGTCATCGCCCAGGCCGACGACGCCTTTCTTGCGCGCCAGGGCCTGACCAAGGGGTCGATGCAGCTCATCGACGCCGCGCGCGCCGAGGCGCTTTACGCCGAGATGGGACCGGCGCTGGAGATGTCCGGCGGCTCGGCCGGCAATACCATGGCCGGCCTTGCTTCGCTCGGCGGCGCCGGCGCCTATATCGGCAAGGTGGCAGAGGACGAGCTCGGCCGCGTCTTCGCCCACGACATGCGCGCCACCGGCCTGCGCTTCGACACCGCGCCGCTTGCCGCGGGGCCGCCCACCGCGCGCTCGCTCATCCTGGTGACGCCGGACGCGCAGCGCACCATGAACACCTTTCTCGGCGCCTGCGTCGAGCTTGGTCCCGAGGACATCGCGCCGGAGCTGATCGCCTCGGCCCAGGTTACCTATCTCGAAGGCTATCTCTTCGACCCGCCGCGCGCCAAGGCGGCGTTCCAGAAGGCCGCCGAGATCGCCCATGCCGCCGGACGCAAGGTCAGCCTCACGCTCTCGGACGCTTTCTGCGTCAAGCGCTACCGCGATGAATTCCGCGCGCTCATCGGGGGCCATATCGACATCCTCTTCGCCAATGAAGCGGAGATCACGGCGCTCTACGAAACCGCTTCCTTCGACGCGGCGCTGCGCGCGGTGCGCGGCCATTGCGCGATCGCGGCGCTGACGCGCAGCGAGAAAGGCTCGGTGCTCCTCGCCGGCGAGGAAATGCATCCCATCCCGCCCGTGCGCGTCGATCAGCTCATCGATACCACCGGCGCCGGCGACCTCTACGCCGCGGGCGTGCTGTTCGGCCTCACCCATGGCCGCGACCTCGCCACCTCGGGCCGCCTCGGCAGCCTCGCCGCCGCCGAGGTGATCGGCCATTACGGCGCCCGGCCGGAGACCTCGCTCAAGGCGCTGGCGCGGCGGGCCGGGCTGCTCTGAGCCCGCGCCGCGCCGGCGCGGCTAGCGATGCTCTTCCCCTTCCCGATGCTCGCCTTGCGCCGGGTGCGGCTGCCCCTGAGGGTGCGGCGGCGGATGGGGCGCTTGCGGCTTGGCGACGACGTTGCGAGCGGCGACGACGCCGTGGCCGCTGAACTCGCCGGCCCGGCTGGTGGCGGCAACCCCCGGCCGGCCATGATTTTCCGAAGCGAGCAACGCGTGGTTGCCGCCGGCGGCGCTCTCATGATGCGCTTGCAGGTCGGTCGGCCCGCGATGCGGCTCGCGGGCGGCCGCCTCTTCCTCTTGCGTCGGGCGCGCATTGATGCCGCCGGGCCCGCCGTTGAAGCTGACATGGGTCACCCGGTTGACGACCACCGTCTTGTTGTAGACGGCGACCCTGACGCCGCCGACATTGGCCACCGACCGGTTGTAATTGAAGACGCCGTGATTCCAGAAGCCGCCGGCAAAGCCGACGCCGATATAGCCGAAGCCGTAATTGACGCCGCCATAGAAGCCGACATGCGGCCCCCAATAGCCGGCGTGCCAGGCGTAGACGCCGCCGACCCAGCCCCAATAGCCCGGCGTCCACAGCAGGCCGACGGCCGGCGGCAGCACCCAGGTGCCGGGCACCCAATAATACCCGGCCGGCCCATAGGCCCAGTAGCCCGGCGTCCAGAGATAGCCCGGGCCCGGCAAAGGCGGCTGGACATAGACCGGCAGCGGCGGCGGCGCGACGGTGATGGAGACGCCGACGCCGATCTGGGCGAAGGCTGCGGCGGGCGCGGCGATGACGGCGAGCGCCAGCCAGAGCGGGAGGAAGGAGCGGGAAAGACGCATCGGGGTTTGCCTCGCGGAGGGCGGTTATGCGCGGGAGAGCGTGTGTCTAGCACGAGGGAGGCGGGCGCGACACGGGCAATTATGGGACCCGGTCGGCGGCATCGGCCGAACGGCCATCGACCGGCGGAGCGATCTCCGCCATGCCGCCGCCATTGTCCTGGGCCGCGGGCATCCCCATCTAAGCCTGTCATCCGATCTTAATGGTTTCCGCCGCATTCTCCCGCGCCCATGGATATCCGCAACATCGCCATCATCGCGCATGTCGACCACGGCAAGACGACGCTGGTCGACCAGTTGCTGCGCCAGAGCGGCGCCTTCCGCGCCAATCAGCAGGTGATGGAACGGGCGCTCGATTCGAACGATCTGGAGCGCGAGCGCGGCATCACCATCCTCGCCAAATGCACCTCGGTGCTGTGGCACGGCACGCGCATCAACATCGTCGACACGCCCGGCCATGCCGATTTCGGCGGCGAGGTCGAGCGCATCCTGAGCATGGTCGACGGCGTCGTCGTGCTGGTGGACGCCGCCGAAGGGCCGATGCCGCAGACCAAATTCGTCGTCTCCAAGGCGCTGCGCCAAGGCCTGCGGCCGATCGTCGTCATCAACAAGGTCGACCGCCCCGACGCGCGCGTGCATCAGGTGCATGACGAGATCTTCGACCTCTTCGCCGCGCTCGAGGCGAGCGACGAGCAGCTCGACTTCCCCACCCTCTACGCCTCAGGCCGCGCCGGCTGGGCGGTGGCCGACCTCGACGCGCCGCGCCGGGACCTCAGCGCGCTCTTCGATCTCATCATCCGCCACGTGCCGGCGCCGGCCGCCGATCCCGACCGGCCCTTCGCCATGCTGGTGACGACGCTGGAGAGCGATCCTTATCTCGGCCGCGTGCTGACCGGCCTCATCCATAGCGGCGTCGCGCGCATGAACATGCCGGTCAAGGCCTTGTCGCGCGACGGCAAGCTCATCGAGCAGGCGCGGCTCACCAAGCTGCTCGCCTTCCGCGGGCTGGAGCGAAGGCCGATCGAGGAGGCGCGCGCCGGCGACATCATCGCCATCGCCGGCCTCGCCGAGACCACGGTCGCCGACACGCTCTGCGCGCCCGAGGTGACGGCGCCGCTGCCCTCGACGCCGGTCGATCCGCCGACCTTGGCCATGACCTTCTCGGTCAATGACAGCCCGATCGCCGGACGCGAGGGCGGCAAGGTCACCTCGCGCGTGATCGTCGAGCGCCTGCGCCGCGAGGCCGAAGGCAACGTCGCCATCAAGGTGCGCGAGACCGAGGACAAGGACGCGGTCGAGGTCGCCGGCCGCGGCGAGCTGCAGCTCGGCGTGCTCATCGAGACCATGCGGCGCGAGGGCTTCGAGCTTGCCATCTCGCGCCCGCGCGTGCTCTTCAAGACCGATGCCGCCAGCGGCCGGCGCCTCGAACCGGTCGAGGAAGTGCTGATCGACGTCGATGAGGAGTTCGCCGGCATCGTCGTCGAGAAGATGGCGCTGCGCAAGGCCGAGATGGTCGATCTGCGCCCCTCGGGCGGCGGCAAGCAGCGCCTTACTTTCCACGCGCCGACGCGCGGCCTCATCGGCTATCAGGGCGAGTTCCTCACCGACACGCGCGGCACCGGCGTCATGAGCCGGCTCTTCCACGGCTATGAGCCGTGGAAAGGCCCGATCGAGGGCCGGCGCAACGGCGTGCTGGTCTCGACCGGCGACGGCGTGGCGGTGGCCTACGCGCTGTGGAACCTTGAAGATCGCGGTCCGATGTTCATCGAGCCCGGGACCCAGGTCTATCAGGGCATGATCATCGGCGCCCATACCCGCGACAACGATCTCGACGTCAACCCACTGAAGGGCAAGCAGCTCACCAACATCCGCACCACCGCCAAGGACGAGGCGGTGCGGCTGACGCCGCCGATCCTGATGACGCTGGAGCAGGCGATCGCCTATATCGCCGATGACGAGCTCGTCGAGGTGACGCCGCGCTCGATCCGCCTGCGCAAGCGCTTCCTCGATCCCAACGAGCGCAAGCGCCAGGCGCGCGCCGCGCAAGCGGGATAGGCGGTTATCAGTTATCAGTTATCAGTCGTCAGTTGTCAGTTGCCCGACGGACTGAGAACTGACGACTGATAACTGATAACTGCCTGGCTGACAGCCTCCGCCTTCTCCGCTATCGTCGCCGCCTCGCTCACCGCTAGGCGGACCGCATCGATGCGTTTTTCAGCTTCTGCCCTTGTCGCCGGTCTTCTGCTGCTGGCGCTCGCGCCGGCGCGCGCCGCCGATCCCGAGAACACGCTCTATATGGACGTGCCGGCCGGCCGCGTCGTCATCGAGCTCGAGCCCGACCTCGCGCCCCTGACCGTGGCGCACGTCAAGGAGCTGACGCGGCGCGGCTTCTATGACGGGCTGACCTTCCATCGCGTCATCGACGGCTTCATGGCGCAAACGGGCGACCCCTTGGGCACCGGCGCCGGCGGTTCCGGGCGGACCGTCAAGGCCGAGTTCAGCCAGGCGCATTTCCTGCGCGGCACGGTGGGCCTTGCCCGCGCCAACGATCCCGACAGCGGCGACAGCCAGTTCTTCATCTGCTTCAAAGCCTCGCCCTTTCTCGACGGCAAATACACCATCTTCGGCCAGGTGGCCTCGGGGATGGAGGCGGTCGACGCGATCAAGAAGGGCGACCCCGCCCGCGGCGGCGCGGTCGCCAATCCCGACCGCATCCTGCGCATGCAAGTCGCCGCCGACGCCGACAAGCAGAAAAAGAACTGAGCGCGGCTTGCCGTCGCCGGGCCGGCGTGGGATAACCCGCCCGTCCCTTGTTGGAGGTGCCCCATGAGCGCGGCGGATCTCGAGAATACGCTCTATCTCGACGTGCCGGCGGGTCGCGTCGTCATCGAGCTCAGGCCCGATCTCGCGCCCGGCCACGTCGCGCGCATCAAGGAGCTGGCGCGCGAAGGCTTCTATGACGGCATCGTCTTCCACCGCGTCATCGACGGCTTCATGGCGCAGACCGGCGATCCCCGCGGCGACGGCACCGGCGGCTCCGGCCGGAAGCTCAAGGCCGAGTTCAACGCGGGCAAGCACCTGCGCGGCACCTGCTCGATGGCGCGCGCGCAGAGCCCCGACAGCGCCGACAGCCAGTTCTTCATCTGCTTCGCGCCGGCGCCCTTTCTCGACGGCAAGTACACCGTCTGGGGCCAGGTGGTGTCGGGGATGGAGCACATCGACGCGATCAAGAAAGGCGATGAGGGCGACAACGGCGCGGTCGAGGATCCCGACAGCATCATCCGCCTGCAAGTCGCGGCCGACGCGGACAAGTAGCGCCCCGCTCGGAAGTGCCTGAAACGCCGCGTTCGCCCCACCTCACCCTGCCTCTCCGCTCCACGGGGGACGGAGAGGATCGGGGTGAGGTGAGGCCGGTCGCGGAGCCGCGGCAGCCGGTGCCGGCCCATGACCTCCTGGCGTGAGGCGCTCGCCGTCTATCGCGATCGGCGCATGCTGGCGATCCTGTGCATGGGCTTCTCGAGCGGGCTGCCCTATGCGCTTACCGGGTCGACGCTGTCGATCTGGCTCAGGACCGAAGGGGTCTCGCTCACCGACATCGGCCTCTTCTCGCTGGTGGGCCTCGCCTACATTTTCAAATTCCTGTGGTCGCCGGCGCTCGACCGCGTCGCGCTGCCGCTGCTGACGCGGCGTCTCGGGCGGCGGCGGAGCTGGGCGCTCCTCATCCAGACGCTGCTGGCGCTGGCCATCCTGGGTTTGGGCTTCACCGATCCGCGCGCCGCGCGCGCGTGGGTCGCCATCGTCGCGGTGCTCGTCGCCTTCCTGTCGGCAAGCCAGGACATCGTCATCGACGCCTATCGCGTGGAGCTGCTCGCGGCCGAGGAGCAGGGCGCGGGCGCGGCGGCGACGCAGATCGGATACCGCATCGGCATCATAGCGTCCACGGCCGGCGCGCTCTATTTGAGCGCGTTCGGCTGGCGGGCGGCCTATGCCGTCATGGCGGCCTCTCTGCTGGTCGGTTTCGCCACGGTGCTGATGACCCGCGAGCCGCCCGAGGCGCCGCCGCCGCCCGGCGACTGGTTCGAGACCTCGGTGATCGAGCCTTTCATCGATTTCACGCGGCATCGCGGCTGGCTCGCCATTCTCGTCTTCGTCGTGCTGTTCAAGCTCGGCGACGCCATCGCCGCCAGCATGGCGGGGCCGCTCTACGTCACGCTGGGCTTCAGCAACGCCGAGATCGCCAGCATCACCAAAGTGTTCGGCATGGCGGCCGCGATGGCGGGCGTGTTCCTCGGCGGGCTGCTGGTGGCGCGCGTCGGCGTCATGCGCGCGCTCCTCGTCGGCGGCGTGGTGCAGATGCTGTCGGTGCTGATGTACATCCTGCAATATCGCGTCGGGCACGATCCGGTCGTGCTGGCGCTGACCATTGCCGCCGAGAACGTGACCGGCGGCATCGGCTCGGCCGCTTTCGTCGCCTATCTCTCCGGGCTGTGCAGCCTTGCCTTCACGGCGACGCAATACGCGCTGCTCTCGGCGCTCGCCTCCGTGGCGCGCATCGTGCTCGCTTCTTCCGGCGGTTGGATCGCCGATCAACTCGGCTGGACCGAGTTCTTCCTGATCGCCACCGCCGCCTGCCTGCCCGGGCTCGGCCTGTTGCTGTGGCTGGCGCGACGCGGCGGCCTGGCCGTCCCGCCCCCCGGCCCGGCGCTTGCCGCCTGAGCCGCTGCCGCCGCTCTCAGCCGATGCGCAGCAGCCAGGCGCGGTTGTCGTTGAGCCAGGCGCGCTGGCGCTCGACCTGCGGGACGAGCTTGTCGACCAGCTTCCAGAAACGCGGCCCGTGATTCATCTCGATGAGATGCGCCACCTCATGCGCCACGACATAGTGCAGCACCGCCTCGGGCGCCATGACCAGCCGCCAGGAGAAGGCCATGTTGCCGTTGGCCGAGCAGCTCCCCCAGCGCGTCGTGGTATCGCGCACGCTGACCCGCCCCACCGTCCGGCCGAGCTGAAGCGCGAGCCGGCGGGCGCGGCGGCCGACCTCCTGGCGGGCGCGCTCCTTGAGGAAATCGCGCAGGCGGCGCGCGATATGCGCCTTGTCGCCGCTGATGCGAATTTCGCCCGCCTCGATCCAGACCGGGCCGTGCTCGCTCGACCGCGCCACGTGGCGGATGCGATGCGGCACCCCCAGCACCGGCACCCGCTCGCCATCGGCAAAAGTGAGGCGCGGCGGCAGCGCCGCCAGGCGGCGCTCAACCCAATCGCGATTGGATTCGAGAAAATTCAATGCCCGCGGGAGAGACGTGCGCGGCGGCAGGACCAGCTCCACCGCATCGCCGACGGCGTCGATCTTGAGCGCCAGGCGCTGGGCGCGCCGGCTTACCCGCACCCGCACCGGGACGTTGCCGGCTTGGTGCTTCAGCTCCCGCGGGAGGGTCGTGCGAAAGGGCATTGCGGTCTTCACGACTTCGTAAATACCCTGTCCCTCGCATTTCCCGCAAGTGGCCAATCGGTTTAACAAAACGGCCTCGGCAAAGGGTAATCTCGATGAATTCCGGGCGTCATTCCGGCTTCATAAGACCGTCGCCGTTCGGCAAAGTTCCGCGCCTTAGAAGGATCAGCGCCGCCGCGGCGCGAGTTGGGGGAGGATCGGACATGCGCGTGTCAAGGATTTTTCTGGCAGCCGCCGCGCTGGCGCTTGCCGCGACGCCGGCGTGCTTCGCCGAAGGCGCGCCCATCGAGATTCAATGGTGGCACGCCATGACCAGCGTCAATGGCGAGCTGGTCAACGAGATGGCCGGGGAGTTCAACCGGGCGCAAAGCGATTACAAGGTCGTGCCGGTCTACAAGGGCGGCTACGCCGACACCATGCAGGCGGCGATCGCCGCCTTCCGCGCCGGCAATCCGCCGGCGATCGTGCAGATCTTCGAAGTCGGCACGGCGACGATGATGGCGGCAAAGGGCGCGGTGAAGCCGGTCTTCCAGCTCATGGCGGAAGCCGGCGAGCCCTTCGATCCCCACCTCTATCTGCCGGCGATCGCCGGCTATTACAGCACCAGCGACGGCAAGATGCTGTCGCTGCCCTTCAACAGCTCGACGGCGATCCTCTATTACAACAAGGACGCCATCGCCAAGGCCGGGCTCGATCCCGCGGTGCCGCCCAAGACTTGGCCCGAGCTCTTCGCCGATGCCCGGAAGATCCGCGCCGCCGGCTATGCCTGCGGCTTCACCAGCTCCTGGATCTCGTGGATCCAGGTGGAGCAGTTCAGCGCCTGGCACAACCTGCCGCTCGGCACCAAGGCGAACGGCATGGACGGCGCCGACACCGTGCTCGACTTCAACAATCCGGTCCTGGCGCGCCACATCGCCAACCTCGCCGAGGCGCAGCAGGACAAGACCTTCGACTATGGCGGCCGCACCATCGAGCCCGACCAGAAATTCGTCAGCGGCGAATGCGGCATGACGCTCAACTCCTCGGGCTTCTTCGGCCTCGCCAAGGCCGGCGCCAAATTCCCCTTCGGCGTCGGCGAGCTGCCCTATTATCCCGACGTCAAGGGCGCGCCGCAGAACTCGATCATCGGCGGCGCCAGCCTCTGGGTGATGGCGGGCAAGAAGCCGGACGAGTACAAGGGCGTCGCGCGGTTCCTCACCTTTCTCTCCCAGACGCCGCAGCAGGTGCGCTTTCACGAGGCGACGGGCTATCTGCCGATCACCCAGGCGGCCTACGAGGCGGCGCGCGACGGCGGCTTCTACAAGGAGCATCCCGGCACCGAGCTGCCGATCCTCCAGATGACGGCGAAGCCGCCGACCGAGAACTCGCGCGGCTTGCGCTTCGGCAATCTCGTGCAGATCCGCGACGTCATCGCCGAGGAGCTCGAGGGCGCGTTCGCCGGCAAGGAGAGCGCGCAGCAGGCGCTCGACAACGCGGTGAAGCGCGGCAACGCCGTCCTGAGCCAGTTCGAAGCGGCGACGAAATAGCGCGAAGGGCGCGGGAAGATGCAGCGGCGCGTCATCTTCCGCGGCACCTTGCTGCCCTGCCTGCTGGTGGCGCCGCAGCTTGCGGTGACGCTGGTCTTCTTCTTCTGGCCGGCGGGGCAGGCCTTCTGGCAGTCGCTCCATCGCGAGGACCCTTTCGGCCTCTCCTCGCGCTTCGTCGGATTGGACAATTTCGCCGCGGTGCTGGCCGATCCCGATTATGCCGACGCCATCCTCCGCACCCTCGTGTTCTCCGTCGCCGTCACCGCGCTGGTGCTGGCGCCCTCGCTGTTGCTGGCGGTGATGGCCGACCGCGTCGTCAAGGCGGCCGCCGCCTACAAGACGGTGCTGCTGCTGCCCTATGCGGTGGCGCCGGCGGTGGCGGGCGTGCTCTGGCTCTTCCTGTTCTATCCCAATGTCGGGCTGCTCGGCCTCGCGCTCACGGCTCTCGGCGTCGAGTGGAACTATTTCCTCAACGGCGCGCAGGCGATGGCGCTGGTCGTCATCGCCTCGGCCTGGAAGCAGATCAGCTATAATTTCCTGTTCTTCCTGGCGGGGCTGCAATCGATCCCGAAAGCGCTGCTCGAGGCGGCGGCGATCGACGGCGCCAACGCCCGAAGGCGATTCTGGACGATCGTCTTTCCGCTGCTGTCGCCAACCGCCTTCTTCCTCATCGTCGTCGACATCGTCTACGCCTTCTTCGATACCTTCGCCGTCATCCGCAGCGTCACCCGCGGCGGGCCCGGCAAGGCGACGGAGATCCTGGTCTACAAGGTCTATTACGACGGCTGGGAGGCGCAGGATCTCAACGCCTCGGCGGCGCAATCGGTGATCCTGATGGCGATCGTGGTGGCGCTCACCGCGCTGCAATTCCGCTATGTCGAGCGCCGGGTGCACTACTGATGCGCGCCCGCCCCGCCTCGCTCGACTGGCTGCCGCATCTCGTGCTCTGGGCCGGCATCGCCATCATCGCCTTCCCGATCTACATCACCTTCGTCGCCTCGAGCCTGACGCCGCAGGACATCCTCGCCGGCATGCCGCTGCTGCCGGGCGCGCATCTCTTCCAGAACTACCGCGACGCGCTGGTCAGCGGCGTCGCCGCCACCAGCGGCGTGTCGGTGGCGCGCATGCTGTGGAACAGCCTGGTGATGGCCCTCATCATCGCCTTGGGCAAGATCGCGATCTCGCTGCTCTCGGCCTATGCCGTGGTGTTCTTCCGCTTTCCGCTGCGCATGGCGGTCTTCTGGATGATCTTCGTCACCTTGATGCTGCCGGTGGAGGTGCGCATCGTGCCGACCTACAAGGTGGTGGCCGATCTCGGCATGATCGACAGCTTCGCCGGCCTCACCGTCCCGCTGATCGCCTCGGCCACCGCGACGCTGCTCTTCCGCCAGTTCTTCCTCACCATCCCCGACGAGCTGGTGGAGGCGGCCAAGATCGACGGCGCCGGCCCGCTGCGCTTCCTCCTCGACACCGTGATCCCGCTGTCGCGCACCAACCTCGCGGCGCTCTTCGTCATTCTCTTCATCTATGGCTGGAACCAGTTCCTCTGGCCGCTCATCGTCACCGACAGCGCGCCGATGACCACCATCGTCATCGGGCTCACCCGCATGATCGGCACCGGCGACGGCCGCACCGATTGGGACATCGTCATGGCCACCGCCATCCTCGCCATGCTGCCGCCGGCGCTGGTGGTGGTGCTGATGCAGCGCTGGTTCGTCAAGGGCCTCATCGAAAGCGAGAAGTGATGGCCGAGGTCTCGCTCCGGGCTTTGCGCAAATCCTACGGCGCCGTCGAGGTGATCCACGACGTCTCCTGCGACATCGCCGACGGCGAGCTGATCGTCGTGGTCGGCCCCTCGGGCTGCGGCAAGTCGACCCTGCTGCGCATGGTGGCGGGGCTCGAGGACGTCACCGCAGGCGAGATCGCGATTGCCGGCAAAGTGGTGAACGCCATCGAGCCCAAGGACCGCGACATCGCCATGGTGTTCCAGAACTACGCGCTCTATCCGCACATGACGGTGCGCGACAACATGGCCTATGGGCTGCGCATCCGCGGGCTCGCGCGCGCCGAGATCGAGGCGCGGGTGCGGCGCGCCGCCGGCATCCTGCATCTGGAAGCGCTGCTCGACCGCAAGCCGCGCCAGCTCTCCGGCGGCCAGCGCCAGCGCGTCGCCATGGGCCGCGCCATCGTGCGCGAGCCGCAGGTCTTCCTGTTCGACGAGCCGCTCTCCAACCTCGACGCCCAGCTCCGCGTGCAGATGCGCGTCGAGATCCGGCGCCTCCAGCAATCGCTCGCCACCACCGCGATCTACGTGACCCACGACCAGGTGGAGGCGATGACGCTGGCCGACCGGCTCATCGTCATGCATGCGGGGCGCGCCGAGCAGGTGGGCGCGCCGCTCGAGCTTTATGAGCGGCCCGCGACCGTCTTCGTTGGCGGATTCATCGGCTCGCCGGCGATGAACTTCCTGCCGGTGGTGGCGACCGGCGACGGCGTGGCGCTCGCCGACGGCACGCGCCTGCCGCGCCTCGCGGACAGCGGCGCGCTCGCTCCCGGCCGCGCGCTGACCCTCGGCGTCCGCCCCGAGCATCTCGCCGCCGGCGGCGCGGCGGCGCTCACCGTCACGGTCGAGCTTGCCGAGATGCTCGGCGCCGACACCATCGTCCACGGAAGGCTCGGCGACGGGACGCTGCTCCAGGCGCGGCTTCCCGGCACCGAGCGCGCCAAGCCCGGCGAGCGAATGCCGTTGGCGGTCGATCCACGGCGGCTGCATCTCTTCGATCGCGAGAGCGGAAAGCGGGTGTGAGGGGAGGTGCGCCGCGGCGGGCATAGGCACCGGGTGCGGCATCCCGATCATGGCGCGCGTTCACAGGCAAGACCCTCGAGCCGGACGCCGCCGGTCAATCCAGAACCCGACATCGCCGCCCCTTTCCAGAAGCGGACCGCGTCCTGTACCGTATTCGCCGGGTTGCCGGCGGGACGTGCCGAATTCTCTGCATGTCGGTCAAGGGCGAATGGACTCACCATGGCGTGGCAGCCCCGGTCATCGGGGAAATATCGGTGCCGTCCGGGAGGCCGAATGATGAGAATTGGCCGGTCGATCTTTTCAGCGGCGGCGATGGTCGCCGCGTGCTGGCTGGCGCAGGGCGAGGCCACCGCTCAAGACGCGCCGAAGGTTTATCGCGTCGGCCTGCTCACCTCCGGGCCGCCGGGCGTCGGACTCCTCGGCCCGGAGCTGGTCCGGGACTTCGTGCGGCGCGGCTACGTGCCCGACAAGACCATCGCCTTCGAGCCCCGGGCGGCGCAAGGCAAAATCGACCTGTTGCCGGCGCTCGTCGAGGAATTGGTGGCGAGCCACGTCGATGTGATCATCACCGTGAGCTATCCGGCGGCGATCGCCGCCAAGGAGCATGCCGGCGGCATTCCGATCGTCGTCACGCTGTCGGGCGACCCGGTGGCCACCCATCTCGTCGACAGCCTGGCACGGCCGGGCGGCACCATCACCGGCGTCTCGGAGATCGCGACGGAGCTTTCCGCCAAGCGACTGCAGCTCCTGAAGGAGGCCGTGCCCGGCGTGCATTCGGTCGCGGTGCTGTGGAACGCCGATGATCTCGGCATGACCTTGCGCTACCGCGCGGCGGAGGAGGAAGCGGCGAAGCTCGGCATGGTCATCGTGCCGTTGGGCGTGCATGCGCCCGATGATTTCGATACCGCCTTCACGGAGATGACGAAGACGCCGCCGGACGCCATCCTGATGGTCACCGACGTCCTCACCAACCTCAACCGCAAGCGCGTCATCGATTTTGCCGCCGCGCACCATTTGCCGAGCATTTTCGAATACGATTCACTCGCCCATGACGGCGGCCTGATGGCTTACGGGCCGAACATGAGCGATATCATGGATCGCGCCGCCGGCCTCGCCGACCGCATCCTGCACGGCGCCAAGCCCGCCGATCTGCCGCTGGAGCTGCCGACGCGGTTCCAGTACGCCGTCAATCTCAAGACCGCGAAGGCCCTGGGCATCACGATTTCGGAGTCCGCCCAGCTCCGCGCCGACGACGTGATCGAATGAGCGCTGAACCGCCGGCCGGCGCTGACCGGCCGAGACGACCGCTGTTCCAAAAATACTTCCTTGCGCTGTTCATCGCCGTCGTCGTGCCGCTGCTGGCGAGCGGCGCGATCGAGGCCTGGTTCGGCTATCGCGACGAGCGGACCAACATCAGCCAGCGGCTCAGAACCGAGGCCAATGCGGCGGCCGGCAAGATCCAGGCCTTCCTCGACGACATCCGCGATCAGCTCGAATGGACGGTGCAGCTTCCGTGGAGCGAGGGCTCGGACGAGCGCCATCGCTACGACGTGCTGCGCCTGCTGCGCCAGGTGCCGGCGATCGTCGATGTCGTGCTGGTCGACGGCAAGGACATCGAGCGGCTGCACGCCTCGCGCACCGATCCCGACATCGTCAATAGCGGGACCGACCATGCCGACGACCCGGCCTATCTGGGGGCCCGCGCGGCGGGCGTCTGGTACGGGCCCGTGACCTTGCACAAGGGCTCCGAGCCCTACATGACCATCGCCGTGGCCGGCAGCCGGGAGAGCGCGGGCGTAACCATCGCCGTGATCAATCTGAAGCTGATCTGGGACGTGATCTCCGCCATCCATGTCGGCACGGCCGGCGACGCCTTCGCGCTCGACCGCGAGGGGCATCTGGTCGCTCATCCGGATATCAGCCTGATGCTGCGCGGCGAGGACGACGCAGCGGTGGCCGCGCTGCGCCGATTGCAGCAAGCGTCGCTCGCCGCCGGCGATGAAGCGGTCGCCGGCGCGGATGCCGGGCATCGGACCGTGCTCGCCGCCATGGCGCGGGTTGCCGGCCCGGACTGGATGGCGTTCGTCGAGCAGCCGACCGTGGAGGCGCTGGCGCCGCTGCGCCGGGCGCTGTGGCGCACGGCGATTCTGGTGCTGCTCGGCGCGCTCTTCGCGGCCGCGCTCGCCTGGCTGCTGGCCCGGCGGATGACGGGCCCCATCCGCCTCCTCGAAGAGGGCGCAGCACTCATCGGCGCCGGCCGGTTCGACCAGCCCATCCATATCGCGACGGGCGACGAGCTGGAGCGGCTCGCGGCGCGGTTCAACCAGATGGCGGGCGAGCTTGCGCTGTCGCAGGAGCGCTCGGAACGCATCGCCCGGCTGAAGCGCTTCCTCTCGCCGCAGGTGGCGGAGCTGGTCGAGCAGGCGGGGCAGGACGAGGCGCTCGCCGGACATCGCGCCGAAGTGGTGGTGCTGTTCTGCGATCTGCGCGGCTTCACCGCCTTTTCCGCCGCCGCCGCGCCGGAAAAGATCATGAGCGTGCTCGGCGACTATTATGAAGCGCTGGGCGCGATCATCGTGCGCTACGAGGCGACCCTGACCTCGTTCTCGGGCGACGGGCTGATGCTCCTGCTGAACGCTCCCATGCGCTGCCCCGACAACCCGGCCGAGCGCGCTGTGCGCATGGCGGTCGACATGCAGCAGGCGGTCCAGGCCCTGATCGTCGGCTGGCGCCGGCGCGGCTATCAGGTCGGCTTTGGCGTCGGGCTCGCCCGGGGTGAGGCGACGGTCGGGCGCATCGGCTACGAAGGCAGGCTCGACTACACCGCCATCGGCAGCGTCACGAACCTGGCCTCGCGGCTCTGCGCCGCCGCCGAGGATCGCCAGATCCTGATCGACGAAGCGGCCGCCGCATCGGTCAGCGGCACGATCGCGCTCGAGTCCCTGGGGACGCGCCGCCTCAAAGGCTTCGACGAGGCGGTGCCGGTATTCACGGTCGGCAAGACGATCATCACGGGCGAGATCGACTCAAGAGTGGGAACCTAGCCGGCGCGCGCGGGCGCCCATAAAGGAGGGCAGAGTACGCTTCTACGCACGCCCGAGGCGCGCCGCGCATTTTTTCAAGGACCGCCCGCACCGCCTCTGCCACACTGCGGCGGACGCGCCAGGAGCCTGCCATGCAAGCAAGACCGAGCCACCTCCCGGAAGGATATCACACGCTTACCCCTTACCTCATCGTCGACGGCGCGGCGCGTGCCATTGCCTTCTACAAGGCAGCCTTCGGCGCGGTCGAGGTGCTGCGCCTCGACGGGCCCGGCGGCACCATCGGCCATGCCGAGATCGTCATCGGCGACAGCCGCCTCATGCTCGCCGACGAGCATCCGGAATTCGACGCGCAAAGCCCCCGGCGCCTCGGCGGCTCGCCGGTCACGCTCCATCTCTATGTCGACGACGCCGATGCTTGGATCGCGCGCGCGGTCGCCGCCGGCGCCAGCCCCACCCGGCCGGTCGAGAATCAGTTCTACGGCGACCGCATCGGCGGGATCAGGGATCCCTTCGGCTATGTCTGGTGGTGCGCGACGCGGAAGGAGACCCTGACGCCGGACGAGCTGCGCCGGCGCTCGGAGGAGCATCTGCGCCGGGCGCGCGGCGGCTGACGCCGCGGCGCGATCAACCGATGCGCAGCAGCCAGACGCGGTCGTCGTTGGCCGAGCAGCTACCCCAGCGCGTCGTGGTATCGCGCACGCTGACGCGGCCCACCGTCCGGCCAAGCTGAAGCGCGAGCCGGCGGGCGCGGCGGCATGATCGGCACCGGCAACGGCACGCCGCTTCAGGCGCGGCTTCCCGGCACCGAGCGCGCCAAGCCCGGCGAGCGAATGCCGCTCTCCTTCGACCCGCGCCGGCTCTCTCTTTTCGACCGCGAGACCGGCACGCGGGCATGAGGGAGCATCGGCGCGCGCCGCTCAGCCCTTGGGGCCGGGGGCGCGCGCATGGAGATGCGCCGCCTCGCCGCCGGCTTCCGCCAGCAGCCGCAGCGCCGCCGCCTCGCTCCGGGGGTCGTCGACGCGCACCCAGAGCAGCACCGCCCCCGCGTTGAGCGCGGCGGCGAAGGCGGCGCTGTGCTCATTGGCGGCGATCCGATCGAGCACCTCCTTCAACGCGGCGCCGCCGAGCCCCGCCGCGATCACCGCGGCGATGGTGGCACCGACCGGCCCGGTCGAGAGCAGCACGATGCCGGCAACCGTGAGCGGCGCGAGATAGCCGACCTCGTCGGTGAGCCCGGCGAAGAGGCTGGCGCCGGGCTTGCCGGGATAGCCCGGCAGCTCGCCCGCCACTTCGAGCGAATCATGACTGGCCAGCACCGAGAGATCGGCGGGCTTGAAGCCGGCATCGAGCAGCGCCGCCACCGCGCGGCGCAGCGCCGCCTTGTCGGCAAAAGAAGCGACCGCCTCGCGGATGACGGCGGAAGAGGGCTGGTCGTGGGGGCGGGCCATGGCGCTGTCTTGTCCTTCCGCATCCGTGCTAGGTTGACCGCGGCCTTAGGTCAAACGCCCGCCGCCGGCAACCCCTTCGTTTCGCGATGAACGATACCGCACCGCGCCCTGCTCCCGACAGTGCCTTGCGCGCGGCCATCGAGCCGCCGCCCCCGCCGGAAGCGGCGACGCCGGCCATGGCGCAATACCTCGAGCTGAAACGCCAGCATCGCGACTGCCTGCTGTTCTACCGCATGGGCGATTTCTACGAGCTGTTCTTCGAGGATGCCGCCAAGGCGGCGGCGGCGCTGGACATCCAGCTCACCAAGCGCGGCCGGCACGAAGGCGAGGACATCCCGATGTGCGGCGTGCCGGTGCATGCCGCCGAGAGCTATCTCGCGCGCCTCATCCGCCAGGGCTTCCGCGTCGCCGTCTGCGAGCAGATGGAGGACCCGGCCGAGGCGAAGAAGCGCGGCAGCAAGGCCGCCATCCGCCGCGCCGTGGTGCGCATCGTCACCCCCGGCACGCTCACCGAGGAGACGCTGCTCGACGCCCGGCGCAGCAATTACCTGGCGGCGCTGGCCGACGCCGCGGGCGAGCTGGCGCTGGCCTGGCTCGAGCTTTCGACCGGCGCCTTCCGCCTGCAAGCGGTGACCGCGGCCGGGCTCGGCGCGGCGCTGGCCCGGCTCACGCCCGGCGAGGTGCTGGTGCCCGACCGGCTGCTGCAGCGCCGGGAGGTCGTCGAGCTGCTCGGCGACTGGCAGAGCCGGCTGACGCCGCTGCCCGGCGCGCGCTTCGACAGCGAGAACGGAAGAAAGCGCCTCGAGGCGCTTTACGGCGTGCGCGCCCTCGACGGCTTCGGCAGCTTCAGCCGCGCCGAGCTCGCCGCCGGCGGCGCGCTGGTCGACTATGTCAGCCTGACGCAGCAAGGGAAGGCGCCGCTGTTGCAGCCGCCGCGCCGGCTCGGCGCCGGCGCGGTGATGGAGATCGACGCCGCCACCAGGCGCAATCTCGAGCTCACCGAGACGCTCGCGGGCGAACGCCGCGGCAGCCTGCTCGCCACCATCGACCGCACCGTCACCGGCGCCGGCGCGCGGATGCTCGCCGAGCATCTGGCGGCGCCGCTCACCGATCCCCGCGCCATCGCGCTCCGGCTCGACGCGGTGAGCTTCCTCGTCGAGGACGAGCGCCTGCGCCAGGACCTGCGCGAGGCGCTGAAGCGCTGCGCCGACATCGAGCGCGCCATGGCGCGCCTCGCGCTCGGCCGCGGCGGTCCGCGCGATCTCGCGGCGTTGCGCGATACGCTCGCAGCGAGCGCCGAGTTCCGCCGGCTGCTGCAAGCGGCGCCGGCAAAGCCGCGCCTGCTGGAGCGCGCCGAAGGCGATCTCGGCGAGCACGGCGCTTTCGTCGCGCATCTCGCCCGGGCGCTTGCCGCCGAGCTGCCGCTGATCGCCCGCGACGGCGGCTTCATCGCCGCGGGCTACGCGGCGGAGCTTGACGAGCTGCGCTCGCTGCGCGACGAAAGCCGGCGCCGGATCGCCGCGCTCCAGGCGCGCTATGCCGGCGAGACAGGCGTCGCCTCGCTCAAGATCCGCCACAACAACGTGCTGGGCTATTACGTCGAAGTGACGGCGGTCCATGCCGAGAAGCTGAAGGAGCGCTTCATCCACCGCCAGACCATGGCGGGCGCCATGCGCTTCACCACGCCGGAGCTTTCCGAGCTCGAGAGCCGGATCGCCTCGGCCGCCGACCGCGCCGTGGCGATGGAGCTCAAATTCTTCGACGACCTTGTCCAGGCGGCGATGGCGCGCGCCGGCGAGATCGCGCGCACCGCGACCGCGCTCGCCCGCCTCGACGTCGCGGCGGCGCTCGCCGAGCTTGCCCAGAGCGAGCGCTATTGCCGCCCGTCGATCGATGACGGGCTCGGCTTCGCCGTCGCCGGCGGGCGCCATCCCGTGGTCGAGGCGGCGCTGCGCCAGGCCGGCGGCCCGGGCTTCGTCGGCAATGACTGCGATCTGAAGCCGGGCCAGCGCCTCTGGCTGCTCACGGGACCCAACATGGCGGGCAAGAGCACCTTCCTGCGCCAGAACGCGCTCATCGCCATCCTCGCCCAGGCCGGCTCCTTCGTGCCGGCCGAGCGCGCCGAGATCGGCGTCGTCGACCGCCTCTTCAGCCGCGTCGGCGCCGCCGACGATCTCGCGCGCGGCCGCTCCACCTTCATGGTGGAGATGGTCGAGACCGCCTCGATCCTCAATCAGGCGGGCGAGCGCGCCTTGGTCATCCTCGACGAGATCGGCCGCGGCACCGCCACGTTCGACGGCCTCTCCATCGCCTGGGCGGCGGTGGAGCATCTGCACGGCGTCAATCGTTGTCGCGCGCTGTTCGCCACGCACTATCACGAGCTCACCGCGCTCGCGGCGAAGCTCGAGCATCTCGCCTGCTACACCATGCGCGTCAAGGAATGGCAGGGCGACGTGGTGTTCCTGCACGCGGTGGCGCCGGGCGCGGCCGACCGCTCCTATGGCATCCATGTGGCAAAGCTCGCGGGCCTGCCGGCCGCGGTGGTGGAACGCGCCGAGGAAGTGCTGGCGCTCCTGGAAAAAGGCGAGCAGAGCGGCGCGCTGGCCCGGCTTGCCGAGGATCTGCCGCTCTTCACCGCGGCGCGCCCTTCCGGCCGCGCCGAGGCCAAGCCATCGGCCGTTGAGGGGACGTTGCGCGATATCGAACCCGATGCGCTCAGCCCGCGCGCAGCGCTGGAGCTGATCTACAAGCTCAAGGGATTGCTGCCGCCTTAGCGGTGGCGGCTTTCCGCGCTCTCGGGAGGCGCTCTATGGATCGGGACGACAAGAACCGAGGGGGGATACCGTGCACAAATGGATGCATGCCGCTTGCGCCGCGGCGGCATCGCCGTCGCGATGCCGAGCCAGGCGGCCGAGCCGGTGACAAGCCAACCGACCGGGATCATCGCCACGCCGCCGACCGGCGATGGCGCGCCCGAGGCCAAGATCACCGTCGACGGCTCGAGCGAGCATGTGCCGAAGGCGAGGCAGGCGCCGCACATCGATGCCGGGACGGTGCACCGCACGCGGAATCCGAGCGGCCGGCCGCTCGGCGACAAGCCGGAATAGGCGACAGGTGAGTCTTTCCGCGACGATCGTCTTTGTCGCGGCGGTCGCCGTCGCCATGGCCAGCCCGGGGCCGGCGGTGGTGAGCCTCCTGGCGCGCGTCGTGGCGCTGGGCGCCGGGCGCGGCAGCGTCGCTTTCGCGGCGGGGCTGGTGCTGGGCGACGTCTTCTGGTTCGCCTGCGCCGTCTTCGGCGTCGCGGCGCTCGCCGCCGCGGCGCATGTGATCATGGTCGCGCTCAAATACCTGGGCGCGGCCTATCTCGCCTTTCTCGGCTGGCGGCTGTGGACGCCGCCCGCCGCCGCGCCCGCCGCCGAGACGCCGCGGCGGCAGGGCTGGGGAGCGTTCTTCGGCGGCTTTTCGTTGGCGCTCGCCAATCCCAAGACGATGATGTTCTATCTGGCGCTGCTGCCGACGCTGGTCGATCTCGCGGCGCTCGGCCTGCCGGGCTTCCTCGAACTGACGCTGCTGCTGATCGTGGTCTACGGCGCCGTGCTCGGCGGCTACATCGCCGCCGCCGGCCACGCCCGCCGCCTTCTCGCCGCGCCCGCCGCGCGCCGGGCCATCAACCGCGGCAGCGGCACGGTGATGCTCGGCACCGCGGTCTTCGTCGCGACGCGGCGGTAGCGGCACCGACGCCGCCCGCCGCGCCTCTCATGCCCGGTCGATGCGGGCGAGATAGCAGCCGCGCGGCGCGAAATGCGCGTGGACATAGGCGACGTCGACACGCCCCAGCAGGCGCTCGAGCGCCGGCCGCGCGGCGCTGCCGGGCACGATATCGGCATCGACCATCATGTCGCCTTCGTCATAGGCGCGCAGCGACAGCGCGGCGCTGTCGGCAAGCGCCGGCGGCAGCTCGTCGATGCGATCGAAGGTCTCGCGCGCCTTCTCGCGCACGAAGATCGGACCCGAGGCGCGGAACGGCGAATGCGGCGCGGGCTGGTGCGTATAGGCGAGCAGGATCGCCGTCTCGCCTGGCGGCGTGAAACCAAGGCTGACGCGGCAGGGCATGCGCGCTCCCGCCATCGGCGCCCGGCAGCGCCGGAAGCCGCGGGCCAGCAGCTCGGCATCGCTCAGCGCGAAGAGCGGCGTGAATTCGGAAACCGACAGGCCGGATACACGAAAGCTCATGGGGACGCTCCATCATCGTGAAGTCCGGCTTTGTCGCATGAAGGCGGCGGCGCGCTCTATCCGGTTCCGGCGGCGAATTCCGCGGTACGAGGGAAATAACGCGCGCGGCATCCGCGCCGTGCGTCCTTCGAGACGCGATGCTTCGCATCGCTCCTCAGGATGAGGCGAGAGTGAATCGGGCATCGTCCGTCGGTGCCATTCTCGATGCGTCCTCATCTGAGGAGCGCCCGAAGGGCGCGTCTCGAAGGACGCACGGTGCGGCTTTCGCGGCTGCTTACGCAACCGCCGCCGCCGAGCGCCGCGTGGCCGCGGCTAGAACATCCCGTTCGGGTTCGCCGCCTGCTCCGGGATCGGCTGGACCACGTCCCAATGCTCGACGATCTTGCCGCGCTCGAGCTTGAAGATGTCGACGATGGCGTTGCCGCGCGTGCCGGGCTCGCGCACGGCATGGACGTGCAGGATGACGTAGTCGCCGTCGGCAAAGACCTGCTTGATCTCGCTGTGCGACTGCGGGAATTTCTCGCGCAGGAAGTCGATGAAACGCTTGAAGCCTTCGGGCCCGTCGGCGGCGTTGGGATTGTGCTGGGTGTAGCGCGGCCCGAAATACTGCGAGGCTTTGGCAAAATCTTTCTGGTTGATGCCCGCCTCGTAGAAGGCGATCACGGCCTTCTTGTTCGCCTCCTGCCTGGGGCCGGCAAAGGCCGGCGCCGCGGCCAGCAGGCAAAGGGTGAAAACGACAGCCAGCGCGCGCATCGATCCTCCGGAGGTGCGGGTTGCGGGGATCGGCATCCTAAACGGAACCGGAAGCCGGCGGTAGCGGTCCCCCCGGCCCGCGGCTAGACTGAAGCCATGAGCCAGCAGGTCCAGCGCCAGCGCGAGATCATCGACCGGCGCGCGCTGTCGGCGGCGCTCGACGCGCTGGCCGCGGAGGCGGCGGAGCCGCCGCGGGCGCGGGTGGTCGAGCTGCTGCGCCAGGCGCTGCGCCAGGGCCGCGCCGAGATCCGCCAGCGCTTCGAGCAGGACGGCAACGGCGCCGACACGGTGCGCGGCCTGAGCTTCCTGACGGACCAGCTCCTGCGCGTGCTCTACGACTTCGTCGGCCGCCACGTCTATCCGCTGGCCAATCCCACCGCCGGCGAGCACATGACGGTGGCCGCGGTGGGCGGATACGGCCGCGGCGAGCTCGCGCCCTATTCCGACATCGACCTGCTGTTCCTGCTGCCCTACAAATCGACGCCGCATACCGAGCAGGTCGTGGAGTACATGCTCTACGCGCTGTGGGATCTCGGGATCAAGGTCGGACAGGCGACGCGCTCGATCGAGGAGACGCTGCGCCACGCGCAGGCCGACCTCACCATCCGCACCGCCGTGCTCGAGGCGCGCTACATCTGGGGCGACCAGAATTTGTTCGCCGATTTGCGGCGCCGCTTCGAAAGCGAGATCATCCGGCGCAGCGCGGCCGAGTTCGTGCAGGCGAAGCTCGCCGAGCGCGACCAGCGCCACCAGCGCATGGGCGACAGCCGCTACGTCGTCGAGCCCAACGTCAAGGAGGGCAAGGGCGGCCTGCGCGATTTGCAGACGCTGTTCTGGATCGCCAAATACATCTACCGCGTCGACGACGTCGAGAAGCTGGTGGAACAGGGCGTTCTGTCGGGCAAGGAGGCGCATCGCTTCGAGCGCGCGCAGAACTTCCTCTGGACCGTGCGCTGCCACCTCCACTATCTCACCGACCGCGCCGAGGACCGCCTCACCTTCGACCGGCAGAGCGAAGTCGGGCGCCGCATGCGCTATACCGACCATGCCGGCTCGCGCGGCGTCGAGCGGTTCATGAAGCACTATTTCCTCATCGCCAAGGACGTCGGCGACCTGACCCGCATCTTCTGCGCCCAGCTCGAGCTGGAGCAGGAGCGCCGGCCGCGCTTCGCCTGGCGGCCCTGGAAGCCGCGCAAGCGCTCGATCGAGGGCTTCATCGTCGACGCCGGCCGGCTCGACGTGGCGCATGACCGGGCGTTCTGCGACGAGCCCATCAACATGCTGCGGCTCTTCCGCGTGGCGCAGGAGCAGGACCTCGACATCCACCCGCACGCGCTGCGCCTCATCACCCGGTCGCTGCGGCTGATCGACGCGAGGCTCCGCGCCGATCCCGAGGCGAACCGGCTCTTCATGGAGATGCTGACCTCGCGCCAGGAGCCGGAGATCACGCTGCGCCGCCTCAACGAGGCCGGCGTGTTCGGCCGCTTCGTGCCGGATTTCGGCCGCGTCGTCGCGCAGATGCAGTACGACATGTACCACGTCTACACCGTCGACGAGCACACCATCTTCGCCATCGGCATCCTCGCCAAGATCGAGGCGGGCGCGCTCGCCGAGGAGCTGCCGCTCGCCACCGAGCTCATCCGCACCATCGACAGCCGGCGCGCGCTCTACGTCGCGGTGCTGCTGCACGACATCGCCAAGGGCCGCGGCGGCGACCATTCGGAGCTGGGGGCGCAGCTCGCCGAGCGCCTGGGGCCGCGGCTCGGGCTCAGCGCCGAGGAGACCGAGACGGTCTCCTGGCTGGTGCGCTTCCATCTGCTGATGAGCAACACCGCCTTCAAGCGCGACATCGACGACCGGCAGACCATCCGCGACTTCGCCCAGCGCGTGCAGTCGCCCGAGCGCTTGAAGCTGCTGCTCATTCTCACCGCGGCCGACATCCGCGCGGTCGGGCCCAAGGTGTGGAACGGCTGGAAGGCGACCTTGCTGCGCGAGCTCTATCACCGCGCCGTGGCGGAGATGTCGGGCGGGCTGGTGGCCGACCGGCGCGACCAGCGCATCGTCGCGGCGCAGCAGGCGGTGCGGGCGCTGCTGCCGGATTTCTCGCCGCCCGAAATAGACGCCTTCATCGCCAAGGGCTATCCCTCCTACTGGCTTTCCTTCGACCCGCAGACCCAGGCGCGCCACGCGCGCCTCACGCGCGAGGCCGAGCGCAGCGGCGCGCCGCTTACCGTGGACACGCGCGTCGACGCCGGCCGCGCCGTCACCGAGGTCACGCTCTATACCGCCGACCATGCCGGCCTGTTCTCGCGCATCGCCGGGGCGCTGGCGCTCGCCGGCGCCAACATCGTCGACGCCAAGATCCTGACGCTGACGAACGGTATGGCGCTCGACACCTTCACCGTGCAGGACCACGCGGGCGGCGCCTTCGACCGGCCGGACAAGCTCGCCAAGCTCGCCGTTCTCTTCGAGAACGTGCTGTCCGGCCGGGTCAAGCCGCATATCGAGCTGGCCAAGCCCGGCGCCATCCCCAGCCGCACCCGCGTCTTCACCGTGCCGCCGCGCGTGCTCATCGACAACCAGGCGAGCCGCACCCATACCGTGATCGAGGTGAACGGCCGCGACCGGCCGGCCCTGCTGTTCGAGGTGACGCGCGCGCTCACCAACCTCAATCTGCAGATCTCGAACGCCAAGATCTCGACCTTCGGCGAGAAGGTGGTCGACGTCTTCTACGTCAAGGATCTCTTCGGCCACAAGGTCGAGCACGAGCAGCGCCTCAAGGACATCCGCGAGCGGCTGCTCGAGGTGATGGGCGACCGCAGCAAGTCGCAGGTGGCGGCGGAGTAGGCGCGACGCGACAGCGTCGTCGCCGGCGGGCGGCAGCGGTTGCGCCAGCAACCGCGAGAGCCCGCCTGCGAATAGCGCCTTTAGGCGCTATTCGCGGAGATCCTCGAAGAATTCCTTCACCCGCGCGAAGAAGCCTTCGCTTTCGGGGTGCGTGGGCTTGCTGTCGCCGGATTTGTCGAACTCGCGCAGCAGCTCCTGCTGGCGCTTCGTGAGGTTGACCGGCGTCTCCACCACCACCTGCACGTACATGTCGCCGCGCGCGCCCGAGCGCAGCACCGACATGCCCTTGCCCTTCAAGCGGAACTGGTGGCCGCTTTGCGTGCCGGCGGCGATGGCGACCTTGGCGCGGCCGCCATCGATGGTCGGCACCTCGATCGTGCCGCCCAGCGCCGCGTTCGGCATCGAGATCGGCACCCGGCAATGGATGTTGGCGCCGTCGCGCTGGAAAAAGCGGTGCGGCTTCACCGCGAGGAAGATGTAGAGATCGCCCGGCGCGCCGCCGCGCAGCCCCGCCTCGCCCTCGCCGGCGAGCCGGATGCGCGTGCCGTCCTCGACGCCCGAGGGGATGCTGACGGAGAGCGTCTTCTCCTTGCGCGCGCGGCCCTGGCCGCCGCAGTGCCGGCAGGGATTCTCGATGACGCGGCCGGCGCCGTGGCAGGCGGGACAGGTGCGCTCGATGGTGAAGAAGCCCTGCTGCGCGCGCACGCGGCCGTTGCCGTAACAGGTGGGGCAGCTCACCGGCTTCGAGCCGGACTCGGCGCCGCTGCCGCCGCAGTGCTCGCACGGCGCCATGGTCGGCACGCGCACCGTGGTCTGGCGTCCCTTGAAGGCTTCCTCGAGCGTGATCTCGAGATTGTAGCGGAGATCGTTGCCCCGGGCATTGGCGCCCTGGCCGCGCCGTCCGCCCATGAACTCGCCGAACATCTCGTCGAAAATGTCGGCGAAGCCGGCGGCGAAGCCGAAATTGTCGGCGCCGGGCCCGCCGCGGCCGCCATTCTCGAAGGCGGCATGGCCGAAGCGGTCATAGGCGGCGCGCTTCTGCTCGTCCTTGAGGACGTCGTAGGCTTCGCTGAGCTCCTTGAATTTATGCTCGGCCGCCTTGTCCCCGGGATTGCGGTCGGGGTGATACTGCATGGCGAGCTTGCGGTAGGCCTTTTTCAGATCATCGGCCGAGGCGTTTTTCGCCACGCCCAGGAGCTCGTAAAAATCCTTCTTCGCCATGCGCCCCGCAACCCTTAGCACGCGACCGCCCCGATGCGAGGATCAGCGCCTCGCAGCGGGGCGGCTCGCCCGACCTCGGCGGCGGCTCAAGCCGAGCCGCGCTTCTTCTCGTCGACTTCCTCGAAATCGGCGTCGACGACCTTCTCGCCGCCCGCCGCGCCCGGCCCGCCGGCCGAGCCCGGGCCGCCGGCCGAGCCGCCGGGTTGCGGCCCGCCTTGCGCGGCCTGCGCCTTGTACATCGCCTCGCCGATCTTCATCGAGGCCTGGCCCAGCGTCTGGGTCTTGGCCTTGATCTGATCGACATTGCCGCTCTCGACCGCCGATTTGAGGTCGCGGATCGCCGCCTCGACCGCGTCGCGCTCGCCCGAGGGCAGCTTGTCGCCGGCCTCCTTGAGCGTGCGCTCGGTGGTGTGGATGAGGCTTTCCGCGTGGTTCTTGGCCTCGACCAGCTCGCGGCGCTTCTTGTCCTCCTCGGCATGCGCCTCGGCGTCCTTGACCATCTTCTCGATGTCGACGTCGGAGAGGCCGCCCGAGGCCTGGATGCGGATCTGCTGCTCCTTGCCGGTGGCCTTGTCCTTGGCCGAGACCGAGACGATGCCGTTGGCGTCGATGTCGAAGGTGACCTCGACCTGCGGCATGCCGCGCGGCGCCGGCGGCAGGCCCACCAGGTCGAACTGGCCCAGCAGCTTGTTGTCCGCCGCCATCTCGCGCTCGCCCTGGAAGACGCGGATGGTGACCGCGGTCTGGTTGTCCTCGGCGGTGGAGAAGATCTGGCTCTTCTTGGTCGGGATCGTCGTGTTGCGGTCGATGAGGCGCGTGAACACGCCGCCCAGCGTCTCGATGCCGAGCGACAGCGGGGTCACGTCGAGCAGCAGCACGTCCTTGACCTCGCCCTTCAGCACGCCCGCCTGGATGGCGGCGCCGACGGCGACCACCTCGTCCGGGTTGACCGAGCGGTTGGGCTCCTTGCCGAAGAACTGCTTCACCACCTCGATGACCTTGGGCATGCGCGTCATGCCGCCGACCAGGATGACCTCGTCGATCTCGGAGCCCTTGAGCCCGGCATCCTTCAGCGCGTTGCGGCAGGGATCGATGGTCTTCTGGATGAGGTCGTCGACCAGCGCCTCGAGCTTCGCCCGGGTCAATTTGATGTTGAGATGCTTGGGCCCGGTCTGGTCGGCGGTGATGAAGGGCAGGTTGACCTCGGTCTGCATCGAGGAGCTGAGCTCGATCTTGGCCTTCTCCGCCGCCTCCTTGAGGCGCTGCAGCGCGAGGCGGTCGTTGCGCAGGTCGATGCCCTGCTCCTTTTTGAACTCGTCGGCGAGGTAGTCGATGATGCGCTTGTCGAAATCCTCGCCGCCGAGGAAGGTGTCGCCGTTGGTCGCCTTGACCTCGAAGACGCCGTCGCCGATCTCCAGCACCGAGATGTCGAAGGTGCCGCCGCCGAGGTCATAGACCGCGATCGTGCCGGTCCCCTTCTTCTCCAGCCCATAGGCCAGCGCCGCCGCCGTCGGCTCGTTGATGATGCGCAGCACTTCGAGCCCGGCGATCTTGCCGGCGTCCTTGGTCGCCTGGCGCTGGCTGTCGTTGAAATAGGCGGGAACCGTGATCACCGCCTCGCTGACGCTCTCGCCGAGATAGGCTTCCGCCGTCTCCTTCATCTTCTGCAGGATGAAGGCGCTGATCTGGGAGGGCGCGTATTTCTTGCCGCGGCTCTCCACCCAGGCGTCGCCATTGTCGCCCTGGATGATCTTGAAGGGGACGAGATCCATCTCCTTCCTGACCATCGGGTCGGTCATGCGCCGGCCGATCAGCCGCTTGACGCCGTAGAAGGTGCCGTCGGGATTGGTCACCGCCTGGCGCTTGGCCGCCTGGCCCACCAGACGCTCGCCGCTCTCGGTGAAGGCGACCATCGAGGGCGTGGTGCGCATGCCCTCGGCGTTCTCGATCACCTTCGCGTTCTTGCCCTCCATCACGGCGACGCAGGAATTCGTCGTGCCGAGATCGATACCGATTACTTTCGCCATAGCCACCTCTTGTTGCAGCAGGATCCCGCAGCCCCTGGCGGCACCGCGTGGACCCCCCTTAGCTTCGCTCCGTTGCGCCCATTTCCCCCTGGCGGGCAGGGTTTATATATGGATGGCCGGGCCGTGCTACAACGGCACGGCCGGCCATTCCGGCAAATCCCGCGCTGCGCCGGGATATGGGGAGGGAGCCGGCGGCAATGCAAGGCACGCCGCTTCGGGCGAGGGGCCGCCGCCTCATCGCCAGAAGTGCGCATGCACATAGAAGGCTAACTTATAGTTCTATCAATCGAGGCTGTTCCGCCCGTCCGGCGCCCGCTGCCGGCCGAGCCCATAAGCGCGACGTCGAGCGCCATTGCGGGGGCAGGGCAGGGCGGCGGCGGTCTTCCGCGACGCTCATTCCGGCGCCGGCAGCACCGCCTCGATCAGCGCGGTGCCGCTGAACGGCTTTTGCAGCGTGGCATTGGCGCCGATCAGCCGGGCAAAGCGAAGATAGGCGCTGCCTCCCTGGGGGCCGCCGCCGGAGATGGCGACGATGCGGAGGTCGGGAAAGCCGTTCCTGACGAGCTCGATCAATTCCAGCCCTTCGATCTCGGGCATGACGAGATCGGTCACCAGCACCGTCACCGGCCGCTCCGCCAGCCGGTCCAGCGCCGAGCGCCCGTTGCTCTCGACGATCACCTCGAAGCCGGCGAGATCCAGGACTTGGCGCATGAAGAGCCGATAGGACAAGTCGTCGTCGACGACCAGGGCAACCGGTCGTGCTGCGGTCTCAGACATTGTCCATCTCCTCGAACGGGAGGTCGAAGCGGGGGAAGCGCTGCGTTGTCGCGACCACCTCCGCGGCGCTGGCGGCGGCGGCCTTGGCGTCGTCATGGAGCTGGTTCATGCGCTCGCGCACGACGTGGCAACTTTCGCTGATCTGCCTCAGGCTCGCCGCAAGGGCGCGGCAGGCGGTTACCAGCGTCCCGACGGCGATGGCGGCGTTGCCCGCGTCCAAGGCGGCGGGCGGCGGGGCGACGGGGGGACGGTAGTCGGCGAGCAGGATGATGTCGGCGGTCACGGCACGGCTCCTTGAGGTTCGTCCTCCCGTCTTCAAGCTCCGTGCCAGGCCGAAAACCGCAGAATTCCGCGCTTCGGAACGAGGCCGTTCGCGGATCGCCCGGGCAATTTGCCAGCGGGGTTTGCGCGGCCCGCGCTTGCGCGAAAATTTAACCGCGATCGGTTATGGGTATTGCTCATGGGAGAATGATCATGCCCTGGCGTGCAGTCGCCGGCCGCCTCGACCTCGCCCTTTTCCTCTGCGGTGCCTTCCTCCTGCTGGCCGTTGCGGCGATGCTCACCGGCGGCAACGGAGCGCGGGTGCTGGCGCCGGCGGTCCTCGGCGCCGCCGCGCTGCTGACGGCGCGGCTTGCCTTCCTCGCCGCCAAGACCGACCGGCCCGCGCCGTCCCTTGCCGCGCTTGCCGGCGGCGAGACGCGGCAGCGCAGCGCCGGCGCAGCGCCCGCCGACGACAAAGGGAGCCCGACGCAGATCACCGCCGCGGCGCGCGAGACTGCCCGACGCCACGGCGGCGAGGAGCAACCGGCCGGCGCCAAACCGGTAACGCCGGCGAGCTTCGCCGCCGGGATCGAGCCCTCCTCCGCGAACGGCATGGTCCCGCCGCCGGGCGGCGCCGCGTTCGAGCGGGCGCGCTTTGGCCTGCTGGCCGAGGAGATCGGCGCCGGCCCGGCGGACGGGCTGGTCGAGGTCTTTCTCGGCGACACCGTGGAGCGCCTGGCGGCGATGCGCTCGCTGATCGCCGCGGGCGAGCGCAAGACGCTCGCGCGCGCGGCGCATTCCCTCAAGAGCGCGGCGGCGACTTTCGGCTTCGAGCGCCTTGCCGCGCTTGCCCGCGAGATCGAGGGCGCGGCCCCGCAAGCGCCGGAGCCGCGCCTGCTGGCCTTGGCGGAAGCCGCCGCCGAAGCGCTCGAGGACGGACGCCGCGCCTGGCAGGCGGACGCGCCCTAGCGCCTACTGCGCCGCCGGCGCGGCCCAGCTCTGCCGCTTGCGATAGATGGTGGAGACGTTGACGCCGAGGCGGATTGCCGCCTCGGTCATATTGCCGCCGCAAAGCTCGATCGCGTGCTCGATCGCCTGGCGCTCGAGCTGCGCCAGCGGCACGATCTCGTCCGCCGCCGCCGCCGTCGATGCCGATACCGGCGCCGGCTTTGCGGTGCGCGCCGCCTCGGCCGGGCGCTCGCCGTCGATGTCGGCCGGCAGCATCGCCTCGGTGACGAGATCGCCGTCATGAACGACGACCGTCTGGCGGATGACGTTCTGCAACTGGCGCACGTTGCCGGGCCAGGGCGAGGCGCAGAGCCGCGCTTCCGCCTCCGGGCTGAAGCCCTGAAAGCGCCGGCCCTCCTCGCGGCTGAACTCGGCCAGGAAATGCCGCGCCAGCAGCAGCACGTCGCTGCCGCGTTCGCGCAGCGCCGGCAATTGGATGGGAATGACGTGCAGGCGGTAATAGAGATCCTCGCGGAAACGGCCGGTCTCGACCTCGGCGAGCGGATTGCGGTTGGTGGCGCAGATGATGCGCGCATCGACCTTGCGGCTCTTGTCGCTGCCGACGGGCTGCACCATGCCGGTCTGGACGAAGCGCAGCAGCTTCACCTGGAGCGCCAGATCCATCTCGCAGAGCTCGTCGAGGAAGAGCGTGCCGCCATCGGCGCGGCTCGCCGCGCCCTCGCGATCGGCGGTGGCGCCGGTGAAGGCGCCCTTCACATGGCCGAAGATCTCGCTTTCCATCAGCTCCTTGGGCACCGCGCCGCAATTGAGCGCGACGAAGGCGCCTGCGCGGCGGGAGCCGCGGCGATGGATGGCCTCGGCGCAGACCTCCTTGCCGGTGCCGCTCTCGCCGGTGATGAAGACGGTGGAACGGCTCTTGGCGGCGAGGTCGATGACGCGATAGACCGCCTGCATGGAGAGGTCGGCGCCGATGAAGCCCTCGAACTTGTCGTCGCCGAGCTCGGTGCCGAGCGTCTCGACGATGCGCGAGAGCCGCCGGCGCTCGAGCGCGTTGGTCAAGGTGGTGACGAGGCGCTCGGCGTCGAACGGCTTCGCCAGGAAGTCCTGCGCGCCGGCGCGCATGGCGTCCACCGCGGCATTGATCGAGCCATGCGCGGTAATGACGATGAAGGCGGAGTCGAGCCCGGCCCCGCGCGCCCAGTCGATGAGATCGAGCCCGTTGCCGTCGGGCAGCTCGAGATCGAGCACCACCGCCGCCGGGCGCAGCGCCGCCAGCGCCTCCTTGGCCTTGGCCAAAGTCGCGGCGGCCTGCGCCCGCACCGGCGCGCTCTTGAGATATTCGAGATAGAGCTGGGCCAGCGGGGCGGTGTCCTCGACCAGCAGGACCAGCGGTTTGGCTTTTTGCGACACGGGGACCGGCTTCACGCGCTTACGGGGCAGCAGCGACCGAGCCTACCCCAAAGCGCTTAATATTCCCGAAACGGCGCGCGGTTTTTCCCGCGCCGCCCGCCGCGTGCCCGCCGCGCCGGAGGGCGGGACACGAGGCCCGCCGCCGGCCTTGACTTGGCTATATCTCTATAGGATATATATATCCGCAGGATATACCGGCGAGTCGGCTTCGACGAAAGAGGAGTCAACTCTGCCCATGCGGGCCAACCCGTCGGGAACGCCAAAATCGCGATGGATCATACGCACGAATTCTTCAAGCAATGCAATGGATTAAGATACATTTACCCGAACGGCTTTTGATACGAGATCGCGGTGAAAGAGATCGCGGTGAAAGAGATCGCGGCAACCGCGCGTCGTCCGGCGGGGCTGAAATATTCCTTGCCTTTTTTCGATGATCGAGACCGTTGCCCGGTGCGGTTCGACAACCGCCACGCGGCCAGGAAGCGCGGACGGCCCGGCCCGATTGCCTTCGATCACTGGCGCCGCTTCGGCGACGATCAACTCGTGCCGTACAAGTTCATCGACGCCGAAACGCTCATCGGCGATTTCTTCGAAGCCATCGATGCCCATCTGCCGCCGGAGCTTCGAGTTGGTGCGTGAGCCGATGCGAGAACGGCGCCGAAACCCGGGAGAATGGATATATTGAAATTGAAGCGACCGGTACGCCGGACGGGAAGCCGGCGCGGCACGCGCATCGGCCTCTCCTCGCCAAAGGAAATGCGGGAACGGCTTCTCGCCGCCGCGCGCGGCGAAAAGGCGTTCAAGCCCGGCGATCCCAAGATTTGGACGGGATCGCTGGACGCGCTGATGAGGGCGCTCACTCCCGAAAACCGGCATCTCCTGGCCGTGATCAGGCGGGAGCGCCCGCCCTCGGTCTCCGCGCTCGCCGAGCGGACCGGCCGCGAGCAAGGCAACTTATCTCGCACGCTCGGCAAGCTCGCGCGTTACGGGCTGGTTCGATTGGTGCCGGTCGGCAGGGAAAAGCGGCCGGAGGTCGCCGTAACCCTCCTCAAGATCGAATTGGATCTCGAGAACGATACCTACCAGATTGCGTCATAGGCCATTCGGATGGGGTGACTTACATCTTCCGTATGGCCGCGAGCGGAACGGCCGGCCCCTTTCACACCACCTCGTCGAAGCGCGGCGCGTCCGACGGCGGCTTGCTCTCGCCCTTGGCGACGGCGACCATCGCCGGCCGCAGCAGTCGGTCGTGCATGACGTAGCCGGGCTGCAGCACCTGCACCACCGTGCCCGGCGGCTGGCCGGTATTCTCGACCTCGAACATCGCCTGGTGCAGGTTGTGGTCGAAGCGTTCGCCGGCGGGATCGATGCGGCGGATGCCGTTGCGCTCGAAGGCGGCCAGCAGCTCGCGCTCGGTGGCGGCCACGCCCTGCAGGAGCGGTCGCATGCGCTCGTCTGCCGCCTGGTCGGCCGGCGCGCTGTCGAGCGCGCGGCGCAGATTGTCGGCGACGTTGAGCAGTTCTCGCGCCAGGCTCGCGCCGCCATATTTCAAGGCGTCGGCGCGCTCGCGCTCGGCGCGCCGGCGCACGTTCTCGGTCTCGGCCAGCGCGCGCAGCAGCCGGTCCTTGGTCTCGGCCAGCTCCGCCTCGGCGCGGGCGAGCCGCTCCTCGGCGCTTGCCGCCGCTGACGCCGGCGCGGCCTCGCCGTTGGGCGCCGTCTGGGCTTCGTTCCTGTCGTCGCTCATGTCGCTTATCCCAAGAGTTTTCCGATCATTTTCGCGGTGTAATCCACCAGCGGGATGATGCGCGCGTAGTTGATGCGCGTCGGGCCGATGACGCCGATCGCCCCCACCACCTGCTCGCGGCTGTTGGCGTAAGGCGCCACGATCATGGCGCAGCCGGCGACGCCGAAGAGCGGGTTGTCGGAGCCGATGAAGATCTGCACGCCGGCGCCTTCGCGCGTCGCGTCGAGCAGCCGCAGCATCGCCTCCTTGGTCTCGAGCATGTCGAAGAGCGCGCGCAGCCGCTCGAGATCGGCGAGCGCCGTCACGTCGTCGAGCAGATTGGCCTGGCCGCGCACGATGAGCGCGCTGCCTTCGCCGCCGCCGCCCCAGGAGGCGAGCCCGGCTTCGACCAGGCGCCGGGTCAGCTCGTCGAGCTGGGCGCGGTTGCTGTCGATATCGGCGGCGATCGCCGCCTTGGCCTCGTCGATGGTGTGGCCGACGAGGCGCGCGCTGAGATAGTTGCCCGCCTGCACCATGACCGAGGGCGGCGTGCCCAGCGGCGTCTCGATCAGGCGGTTCTCGACCAGCCCGTCCTCGGTCACCATGACCACCAGCGCGCGGCTCGGCGGCAGCGGCACGAACTCGATATGCTTCAAGGCACGCCGCTCGGTCTTGGGCGCCACCACCAGCCCGGCGCAATGCGACAGGCCCGAGAGCGCCGCCGTCGCCTCCTCGAGCGCTTGCGCCAGGCTCTTGCCGGTGGCCACCAGCCGGCCGTCGATGCTGGCGCGCTCCGCCTCGCTCAGGCCGCCGATCTCCAGGAGGCCGTTGACGAAAAGCCGCAGCCCCGCCTCTGTCGGCAGCCGTCCGGCCGAGGTGTGCGGCGCGAACAGCAAGCCGGCCTCCTCGAGATCGGCCATGACGTTGCGGATGGTGGCGGGCGAGAGATCGAGGCCGCTGCGGCGCGACAGCGTGCGCGAGCCGACCGGCTCGCCGGTCTCGACATAGGCATCGACGATCTGCCGGAAGATCTCACGGCTGCGCTCGTTAAGCTCCGTGACAACCGGCTTGGGGACGAGCGGCAGCCGTTCCGCGGCCATAAGCTCTCTCGGATATCCCTGGGGCGGCGGAAATGTAGGTAGGCCGCGGCGCAGCGTCAACCGCGGCGATGCTGGACGCGGGCCCGCCGCCGCATTAGCTTTCCGGCCCGACACGCCAGAAAGGCACAATGATGTCGCGCCCCTCCGGCCGCGCCCCGCATGAGTTGCGCCAGGTCCGCCTCGAGCCGGGCGCCGCCAAATATGCCGAAGGCTCCTGCCTGGCGATCTTCGGCGACACCCATGTGATCTGCACCGCCACGGTGGAAGAGAAGGTGCCGCCCTTCCTGCGCAACACCGGGCGCGGCTGGATCACCGCCGAATACGGCATGCTGCCGCGCTCGACCCATGAGCGCAGCGAGCGCGAGGCGGCGCGCGGGCGCCAGAGTGGCCGCACCCAGGAGATCCAGCGGCTGATCGGCCGCTCGCTGCGCGCGGTGACCGACCTCAAGGCCCTGGGCGAGCGGCAGATCCGCATCGATTGCGACGTGCTCCAGGCCGATGGCGGCACGCGCACCGCCGGGATCACCGGCAGCTATGTGGCGCTTCACGTCGCGTTGCAGAAGCTGGTGGCGGCGGGGAGCTTGCCGGCCTTGCCGCTCGGCGACGCGGTGGCGGCGATCTCTTGCGGCATCCATGACGGCGAGGCGGTGCTCGACCTCGACTATGCCGAGGATTCCAACGCCCAGGCCGACGCCAATTTCGTGCTCACCGGCGCCGGCGGCATCGTCGAGATCCAGGCCACCGCCGAGCATGCGCCCTTCGCCGAGCAGCGCTTCGCCGAGATGCTGGCGCTTGCCCGGCTCGGCATCGGCCAGCTCGTGCTGCTCCAGCGCCGCGTTCTCGGGCTTGTCTGATGGCGCGCCGCTTCGCCGGCGCGCGGCTGGTCGTCGCCACGCATAACAAGGGCAAGCTCGGGGAGATCGCCGCGCTGCTGCGCCCCTTCGCGATCGAGGTGGCGGGCGCCGGGGCGCTGGGCCTGCCCGAGCCGGAGGAGACCGGCGAGACCTTCGAGGCCAATGCGGCGCTCAAGGCGCGCGCCGCGGCGCAGGCGAGCGGCCTGCCGGCGCTCGCCGACGACAGCGGCCTGGCGGTGCCGGCGCTCGGCGGCGCGCCCGGCGTCCATTCCGCGCGCTGGGCCGGGCCGGAGCGCGATTTCGCGCGCGCCATGCGCGAGGTCGAGGCGCGGCTCGCCGGCCATGCCGACCGCAGCGCCCGGTTCGTCGCGGTGCTGGCGCTCGCCTGGCCCGACGGCCATGTCGAGACCTTTCGCGGCGAGGCGCCGGGGCATCTGGTCTTCCCGCCGCGCGGCACGCGCGGCTTCGGCTACGACCCGATCTTCGTGCCCGAGGGCGGCCGCGAGACCTTCGGCGAGATGGACCCGGCGCACAAGCATGCGATCAGCCACCGCGCCGACGCCTTCCGCAAGCTCGCGGCGGCGTGCTTCGCGCGCGAGGCGGAGGCATGACTCGCGCGATCCTCGCGCCGGCGGACGAAGAGGCGCTGGCGCTTTATATCCATTGGCCGTTCTGCGCCTCGAAATGCCCTTATTGCGACTTCAACAGCCATGTGCGCGAGACCATCGAGCAGCGGCGCTGGCGGAACGCGCTGCTGGCCGATCTCGACCACGCCGCCGGCGAGACCGGAGAGCGCGTTCTGGGCTCGATCTTTTTCGGCGGCGGCACGCCGTCGCTGATGGCGCCCGAGACGGTGGCGGCGCTGCTGGCGCGCGCGCAGGAGCGCTGGCGCTTCGCCGCCGACATCGAGATCACGCTCGAGGCCAATCCGAGCTCGGTCGAGGCGGCGCGCTTCGCGGCGCTGCGCGCCGCCGGCGTCAACCGGCTGTCGCTCGGCGTGCAGGCGCTCGACGACGCCGCGTTGCGCTTTCTCGGGCGCCGGCACGACCTCGCCGAAGCGCTGTCGGCGATCGCGCTGGCGCGCCGGCATTTCCCGCGCTTCTCCTTCGATCTCATCTACGCGCGGCCGGGACAGACGCTCGCCGCCTGGGAGGCGGAGATCGACCATGCGGCCGCGCTTGCCGGCGATCATCTCTCGCTCTACCAGCTTGGCATCGAGCCCGGCACCGCTTTCGCCCTTTCCCATGCGCGCGGCGATTTCGCCTTGCCCGAGGAGGATCTCGCCGGCGCCCTCTACGAGGCGACGCAGGCGCGGCTCGCCGGCGCCGGGCTTTTCGCCTATGAGATCTCCAACCACGCGCGGCCCGGCGGCGAGAGCCGGCACAATCTCGCCTATTGGCGCCAGGGCGATTACGCCGGGATCGGCCCCGGCGCCCATGGCCGGCTGACGCGGAACAGCCGCAGGACCGCGACGCGGCAATATCGCGCGCCGGAGACCTGGCTTGGCGCGGTCGAGGGTTGCGGCCATGGCCGCGAGGAAAGTCTCGATCTCTCGCCCGCCGAGCAGCGCCGCGAGGCGCTGATGATGGGCCTGAGGCTCGCCGAAGGGGTGGAGCGCGAGCGCTTCCACGCGCGCACCGGCGCCGAGATCGAAGCCGTGCTCGACCTTGGCCGGCTGCCCGATCTCGTCGCGGGCGGCTTCATCGCGCTCGACGCCCGCGGCCTGCGCGCCACGCCCGCCGGCCGCCAGCGCCTCAACGCCGTGCTGGCGGCGTTGATGGCGTCGTAAGTCGTCAGTCGTCAGTGGCGACTGATAACTGACAACTGACGACTGGCTAATTGCTCATCGCCTCGAACGTCTCCGGCGCGGGGTCGATCACCGCGCTGCCGTCGCGGCGCACCTCGAGCACGGCGAGGCCGCGCTGGACGAGCCCGTCGGCGCGCAAGCGGAAAATGCCGTCGACGCCGGAAAAGCCGCTGGGGTTGGTGAGCGCCGCGGCGGAGAAATCGGCGCCGCCGGGCCCGCGCCCCAGCACCGCGGCAAGCGCGGTGGCGTCATAGGCGAGCGTCGCCAGCCGCGGCGGCGGATGGCGGTAGAGATCGCGGAAGCGCTTTTCGAAATCGGCGCGGGCGGCGGGCGGCGGCGCGGCGTACCAGCCGCCGTCAAGCGCGGTCTCGCCGCCGATGCCGGGCTCGTCCCACAGGCCGGTGCCGAGGAAATGCACCTTGTCGGGATCGACGTCGTAATAGGCGAGCAACGGCGCCAGCGCCTTCAATCGCGCGCCGCCTTCGGGCAGCAGCACGGCGTCGACGCCTTGCGCCGCGGCGGCGAAAGCCTTCGCCGACGGCGTCGGATCCGGCGCCGCCGGATCGTAGAAATCGATGCGGCCGAGCGTGGCGCCTTGCGCCGCGACCGCCGCTCGCAACGCCTCGATCGCGATCTCGCCATAGGGCGTGTGCGGCGCCAGCGCGGCGAAGCGCAGGACGCCCTTGGCATGGGCGAAGGCGGCGACGCGCGCGATCTCCTCGCGCGGCAGGAAGCCGATGAGATAGGTGCCGTCGCCGGCAAGCTGGGTCGAGGTCGAGAACGCCAGCACGGGAACGCCCGCGGCGCGCGCGATCGGCTTCACCGCCGCCACCTCGGCGGCCAGCAGCGGGCCGATGAGCAGCTTCGCGCCGCCGGCAAGCGCGGCCTGCGCGGCCGCCGTCGCGCCTTGCGCCGCGCCTTGGGTATCCAGCGGCATCAGCTCGAGCCGGTCGTCGGCGACGTCGTAGAGCGCCATCTCGGCCGCGTCGAGCATGGCCCCGCCGAGCGCGGCATTGGCGCCCGACAGCGGCAGCAGCAGCGCCACGCGCGTCTTGGCGGCGGCGACGGGCGCCGGCGGCGCGGGGGGCGGCAGCGGCACGGGCACGACCGGCGCCGGCGGCTGCACCGCCTCGGCCGGCGGCGGCGCCACCGCCGGCGCTTGCGGCTTTGGCGGCGATACCGGTATGGTCTTGCCGCAGGCGGATAGCGCCAGCGCGCAGAGGACGAACAATGCCGCGGCGGCAAGGCGCGAGCCGAGCAGACGCCGATCACACCGGCCGAACACGCGCACCCTCCGTCACCACGACCGGCGGCGAGCCTAGTCTCGTGCCCGCGGGAAGTAAATCGCAAGACGCCGCCGCTCCCGGGCTTTATCTCGTGGCGACGCCCATCGGCCATGCCGAGGACATCACCTTGCGCGCGCTCAAGACGCTGCGCGCGGCCGACGTCATCGTCTGCGAGGACACGCGCGTCACCGCCAAGCTGCTGGCGCGCCACGGCATCGAGCGACCGCTGCTCGCCTATCACGACCACAATGCCGAGCGCGTGCGGCCGCTGCTGCTGGAGCGGCTCAGGCGCGGCGAGGCGGTGGCGCTGGTGTCCGACGCCGGCACGCCGCTGGTCTCCGATCCCGGCTTCAAGCTGGTGCGCGCGGCGCTGGGCGCGGGCGTGCCGGTGACCGCCGTGCCCGGCCCTTCGGCGATGCTGGCGGCGCTGCTGCTGTCGGGATTGCCGAGCGATCGCTTCCTCTTCGCCGGCTTCCTGCCGCCCAAACCCGCGGCGCGGCGCCGCGCGCTGGCCGAGCTGGCGGCGGTGCCGGCGACGCTGGTCTTCTTCGAGAGCGCTAAGCGCCTCGCCGGCGCGCTTGCCGACATGGCGGCGGTGCTGGGGCCGCGCCCGGCGGCGGTGGCGCGCGAGCTGACCAAGCTTCACGAGGAGGTCCGCCGCGGCAGCCTTGCCGATCTCGAAGCGCACTATCGCGAGGCCGGCCCGCCGCGCGGCGAGATCGCGGTGGTGGTGGCGCCGCCGCAAGCGCCGGCGCCGGCGCTGTCGGAAGCGGCGCTCGACCGGCAGATCGCGGCGGCGCTGGCCGCCATGAGCATCCGCGACGCCAGCGCCGCGGTGTCGGCGGCCACCGGCAAGCCGCGCCGCGAGGTCTATGCCCGCGCGCTGCTGCTGGCCGGGCGCGGCCGGTGAGCCTCGCGCGCCGGCGCCGGGCCGTTCTGCGCGGCCACGTCGCGGAGCTGAAATGCCTCTGGCATTTGCGGCTGCGCGGCTGGCGCATCCTGGCGCGGCGCTTCCGCGTGCCCTCCGGCGAGATCGATCTCATCGCCCGGCGCGGCCGCGTGCTTGCCGCCATCGAGGTGAAGGCGCGCGACAGCCTCGCCGCCGCCGCCGACTCGCTGGCGCCGCGCCAGCGCCGCCGCATCGCCCGCGCGCTCGATCATTTCCTGGCGCTGCGGCCGGAGCTGGCGCGGCTCGACATCCGCTTCGACGTCATGCTGGTGACGCCGTGGCGCTGGCCGCGCCACATCGCCGATGCCTGGCGCGACGAGCGCGGATCGCGCTAGAACACGGCCGCGCGCCATGCCCGACTCTTTCCGCCTGCTCTGCTACAACATCCTCGAGGGCTTCCGCCCGGTCGGCGCCGACGAGGCCGAGCGGCGCCGCATCGACCGCGCCCGGCTCGCCGCGGCGCAGCAGCTCTGCGCCGAGCTGGCGCCGGATATCGTCGTGCTCAACGAGGCGCTTTATTGCGACGCCTATGACGGCGTCACCATCGATTACGGCGCGCTGCTGGGCTTTCCCCATGCCGCTTCGGCGCTCTACGACCGCGAATGGGGCAACGCCATCCTGAGCCGCTTTCCCATCCGCCGCGCCGAGGAGACGCGCATCTACAACCGCGGCGGCCTGCGCGCCGAGATCGCGCTCGCCGAGGACGCCGTCACGGTCGCCTCATATCATCCCCATCCGCTGCGCCGGCCCGAGAGCAAGGCCGCCGATTTCGCCGCGCTCATCGACGGCGTCGACGGCGCGCTGGTGCTGTGCGGCGATTTCAACGCCATCAGCCCCGAGGACGCGGTCGACGAGGCGCGGCTGCTCCAGGGGTTCCGCCGCTTCTCGCCCGAGCCCGAGGCGGCGCTCGCCCGCTTTCTCGACAGTGGCCGCGCCATCTTCTCGCTCCTGGCGGCGCGCGGCCTGCGCGACGCGATCCCGCCGGAGGGGCGGCGCTATTCGGTGCCGACCGATCTGCGCTCGCCCGACAAGGACGCGGCAATGCGGCTCGACCACATCTTCGTCAGCCCGCAGCTTGCCGTCGAGCGCGGCGAGGTGCTGCATCACGCGCTGTCCGAGATCGCCAGCGATCACCATCCGGTGATTGCCGAACTCACGCTCGGCGGCGGCTCACTTTTGTCATAAAGCAGCCCTTGCGCCGCCACGTTAGGCCACGAGAATAGGTCGCCCCGTCCCTGCCAGGAGACCGCCGCCGTGATCCACGCCCCTTCCCGCCTCCGCGCCCTTGTCCTCGCCGGCACCCTGCTGGCGGCGGCGCCGTCGCTCGCCGGCTGCGTCGTCGCCGCCGCCGGCGCCGGCGCCGCCGGCGGCTATGCCGTGCTCGGCCAGGAGCTGAGCCCCGAGCAGCAGGTCAAGGACGCGGCGACCCGCTCCGTCGTTGTCCAGTCCTGGGGCGAGTACAATCAGGAGGTGGCGCATGACCTCACGGCAACGGTCTATGACGGGCGCGTGCTGATCACCGGCCGCGTGCCCAAGGAGGACTGGCGCCAGGAGGCGGTGAAGCGCGCCTGGAAGGCCGACGGCGTCAAGGAGGTCTATAACGAGATCGAGGTCGGTCCCGACACGCATTTCATCGACGAGGCGCGCGACACGGTGATCTCGACGCGGCTCAGGAACGATCTGCTGTTCGACCAATACGTCAAGTCGATCAACTACACCATCCGCACCGAGGACGGCGTCGTCTACGTCATCGGCACGGCGCGCAGCCAGCAGGAGCTTGACCGCGTGACCGACTACGCGCGCAACATTTCCAATGTGCGCCGCGTCGTCTCCTATGTCCGCATCCGCACCGGCGAGCCGGCGGCGCAGACCGCCGCCGGCGGCGCCGCTCCGCCACCGGCGCCCGCGCCCGCCGCCGGGGACACGCCCGCCGGCGCGCCGACGCCGCGCGCCGCCATCGAGGTGCAGCCGCTGAAGTGAGCGGGAGGCCCTGCGACGATCGGCGCGCCGATCAGGCGCCGGTGTCGTTGATCACATCGCCGAAGCGCACCCAGGTCTTGCCGTCCCATCTCTGTAGCTGCATCTGCCGAATGGGATGGTAATTGGTCGGGCTGGTGTTGATCCTGATGCCCGGCAGCAACACCGGCAGATCGAGATCGCGGAGATTGGCCGCCTGCCGCATCACGTTCTCGCGCGAGAAGTCGCCGTCGCACTGCTTCAGCACCTGCAGCATCGTCAGGCCGACGCCATAGGCGTAGACGTAGTTGTTGTCGGCGAGGTCGCCGTCGGGCAGGTATTGCCGCATGAACGCCCGCAGCTCGTTCAAGCCGGGGTCGTCCTTCAAGGCGGGATCGAGCATGTCCTTGACGTAAGCCGCGGTGACGACGCCGATGCCCTTCTCCGTCCCCGCCGGCTCCATCACCTGGGCGATCGAGCGCGATACGGTGGAGAGGATGTGCAGCGGCCTCCAGCCGATGTCATAGACCTTGCGGATGGCCTGCGCGGCGAATTTCGGCAACGCGGCCGTGACCAGCAGATCGACGCCGGCGCCTTGCAACGTCACGATTTGCGACTCGACGGTCGTGTCGGTCGCCTCGTAGCTGACTTCCTTCACCCTCCGGTCATAGGCGTCGCCGAGCACGTCCTTGAGGCCGGCGGCGTAGTCCTTGCCGAAATCGTCGTTCTGATAGAGCAGGCCGATTTTGGCGCCGGGCTTCTCCTTGAGAATGTATTTGCCGTAGATCTGCGCCTCGCCGCGGTAGCTCGGCGACCAGCCGATGGTCCAGGGGTATTCCTTGTAATCGCCCCATTTGTCGGCGCCGGTGGCGACGAAGAGCTGCGGGATTTTCCGCTGGTTGAGGTATTTCTCGATGGCGGTGTTGGAGGCCGTGCCCAGCGTGTTGAAGAGGAAGGCGACGCCGTCCTGCTCGACCAGCTTGCGCACCTGCTCGACCGTCTTGGGCGGGCTGTAGCCGTCATCGACCGAGATGAAGGTGATCCTGCGGCCGGCGACGCCGCCGTGATCGTTGACCATCCGCCAGAACGCGCTCAGCCCGCGGCCGATGGCGCTGTAAGCCGAAGCGGCGCCGCTATAGGCCGTGGTGTTGCCGATCTTGATTTCGGTGGCGCTGACGCCGGGCGTGTCTTGGGCAACGGCCGGCGCCGCCAGCGCCAGCAGCGCGGCGGCGCCCGCCAACAGGTTTCTCGCGGTCATGCTCCTGCGTCCCCTCGCGTGATCGTCATGGCCGTCATGAGCCCCTCCCCGCCGGCCACGGCGACGGCGATTGCAAGAACCAATGGCCGATACCAGTAGAAATTGTCAAGGCCGGCGGGGCCGCGACAATCGGGAAAGGCCGCCGATTATCGGGCGGGAGGGAGGTGCGAGCGGCCGGCGGCCGGCGACGCCAGTCGCCTGAGCCGGGCGCCGAGCAGGCGCAAAAGGCCGGCGACGCCCGTCGGCATGAAGTAGATGAAGATGATGAGCATGGCGCCATAGATCGCCTGCGGCACGGCCTTCGATATCTCCTCGGCGATGTTCGGGACGAACTCGATGAAGATCGCGCCGAAAAAGGCACCCGTCATGGAGGCGAGGCCGCCGACGACGATGCCGACCAGAAACCTGACCGAGAGAAAGAAGTCGAAGCTGTCGGGCGACACGAACTGGGCCAGCAGCGCGCCGAGCGCGCCGGCGATGCCGGTATACATCGCCGAGACGCCGAAGGTCAGGGATTTGTAGAGCGCGGTGTCGATGCCCATGGTCGCCGCGGCCATGGGATGATCGCGGATCGCCAGCAGGGCCCTGCCGGTGCGGCCGCGCAGCAGGTTCCAGCCGACGACGAAGAGCGGCAGGGTCCAGGCGAGACAGAAGAAATAGAACCATTGATCGCTGCGCAGCGGCAGCCCGGAGGGCGCGTCGGGAGCGGTGATGACGATCCCCTGGACGCCGCCGGTGAGATAGTCGAAATGCTTGTATTTGAGCAGTTGCGGCGTCGCGATCGCGAGCGCGAAGGTGGCGAGCGCGAGATAGTGCCCTTCAAGCCGCAGCGCCGGCAGGCCGAAGAGGAAGCCCGCGACGAGGCAGAGAGCGCCAGCGAGCGGTATCGTCACCCAATAGGGGATGCCGGTCTTGTCGAGCAGGATCGCGGTGGTGTAGGCGCCGATCGCGTAGAAGGCGCCATGCCCCAGGGAGAACTGGCCGTTATAGCCGGTCAGGATGTTGAGCCCCAAAAGCGCGATGGCATAGACGAGCACCTGGGTCGCCAGCAAGAGCTGATAGCTGCTGACCACGAAGGGCAGCGCGCAGGCCGCCGCCAGCACCGCGGCAAGGCCGATGAGCTTCCAGCGGCCGAGGCTCAGCCCGGCAAGGAGCGCGACGGCGGCGGGGCGCGGCGTGTCGAGCGTCGCCATGGTCAAACCCGGGTCACGATGGTGCGGCCGAACAGGCCCGAGGGCTTGATGACGAGGATGCCGATGATGATCCCCAGCGCCACGGTGACCATCAATTCGGTCCCGACCACATAGGCGCCGGCCAGGTTCTGCAAGACGCCGACGATGAAACCGCCGATCACCGCGCCCCAGGCGTTGTCGACGCCGCCGAGCAGCGCCCCGGCGAAGCCGTAGAGCAGGATGCCGAACATCATGTTGGGGTCGAGATAGACCACCGGCGCCGTCATGGTTCCGGCGACCGCGCCGATCAGCCCGGCGAGGCCCCAGCCCAGCGCCAGCATCCAGCCGACGCGGATCCCGACCAGCCGGCTGGACACCGGGTTCTCCGCCACGGCGCGCATGGCGAGGCCCAGCGGCGTGAAGCGGAAGAAGACGAAGACCACCGCCAGCACCGCGAAGGTGACGAAGATCATCCCCACCTCATGCGAGGAGAGATAGCGGCTGCCGTACCAGGCGTCGGACGGGAAGGGGCTTGGAAACGGCTTGATCGTGAAGGTGAAGAGCGCGCCGGAGAGGCTGTTGATGATGAGCAGCAGGCCGATGAAGACGGCGACGACGCTGAGCACCGGCGCCTTGTAGAAGGGACGCACGATCAGGCGCTCGATCGCCCCGCCCAGGACAAAGGCGAATACCAGCGTGAGCAGGAAGGCGAGCCAGTAGGAGAAGCCCAGATTGATCATCTTCCAGGCCATGTAGGTCGAGAAGGTCGCCATCTCGCCCTGGGCGAAGTTCACGTGATGGGTGGTCTGATAGATCATCACCAGCGCCAGCGCGATGCTGGCGTAGATGCCGCCCGTGGCGAAGCCGGAGAGCACTTGATGCAGAAAGGCTTGCATGGCCTCTCCTAATAGCCGAGATAGGCGCGGCGAACGGTTTCGTCGGCGCCGATCGCCGCCGAGGGTCCGTGCATGATGATGCGCCCGGTCTCCAGCAGATAGGCGCGGTGCGCGAGCGCGAGCGCGATGTTGGCGTTTTGCTCGACCAGCAGCATGCTGACGCCGTCCTGCTCGTTGATGGCGCGCAGGATGCGGAAGATCTCCTGCACGACCAGCGGCGCGAGGCCGAAGGACGGCTCGTCCAGCAGCAGCAGCTTCGGCCGCAGCATCAGCGCGCGCGAGATCGCCAGCATCTGCTGCTCGCCGCCGGACAGCGTCCCCGCCTGCTGGTTCCGCCGCTCCTGGAGGCGCGGGAAATAGCCGTAGACGCGCTCGAAATCCCGCGCCACCAGCTTGTCGCGCCTCGTATAGGCGCCGAGCCGCAGGTTCTCCTCGACGCTGAGGCTGACGAAGGTGCCGCGCCCCTCGGGCACGTGGCCGATGCCGAGGCGGACGATGTCCTCGGTCGCCTTGCCGTCGATGCGCTCGCCGTCGAAGCGGATCTCGCCGCCGAGCCGCACCATCATGTTGCAGACCGCGCGCAGCGTCGTGGTCTTGCCGGCGCCGTTGGCGCCGAGCAGGGTGACGATGCCGCCCTGCTCGACGGCGAGATCGATCGACTGCAGCACCTGGGTGGGGCCGTAGGCGGCCGAGAGCCCGAACGTCTCGAGGATGGCGCTCACAACGGACCCCCGAGATAGGCGCGGATCACCTCGCGGTCGCTCTGCACCTGCTGCGGCGTGCCGTCGGCGATCTTGCGGCCGAAATCGAGCGCCACGACCCGGTCGGAGACCTTCATGACCAGGTTCATGTGGTGCTCCACCAGCAGCACGGTGACGCCGAGCCGGTCGCGGATCGAGCCGATGAGCTCGCGCAGCTCGTCGACCTCTTCGTGGTTGAGCCCGCCCGCGGGCTCGTCGAGCAGCAGCAGCTTCGGGCTGCTGGCGAGCGCGCGGGCCAGCTCGACGCGCTTTTGCGTGCCGAAGGAGAGCGCGCTCACCGGCACTCCGGCGAGTTCGGCGAGGCCAAGCGTCTCGAGCAGCCTTTCGGCGCGCGCGCCGAGCGCCTGCTCCTCGCGGCCGACGAAGGGCAGCCGCAGCGCGTTGGCGAGAAAGCCGCCCCGCGCGCGGCAATGGCCGCCGATCATGACGTTGTCGCGCACCGTCATGGTGCGGAACAGCGCGAGGTTCTGGAAGGTGCGGCCGATGCCCAGGGGCGCGATGGCATGGCGCGGCCGGTCGAGCAGCGGGCGGCCCTCGAACAGGATGGTGCCGCGATCGGCGTGATAGAGCCGGCTCAACACGTTGAAGAGGGTCGTCTTGCCGGCGCCGTTGGGTCCGATCAATCCGCAGATCTCGCCGCTCTCGACGCGGAAGGAGACGTCGTCGAGCGCGACGATGCCGCCGAAGCGGACCGACAGCCCGTCGATCTCGAGAAGCGGCGCGGCCGCGCCCTTGGCCGCCCTGCCGCTCACCGCCGCGCCTTGGCGGTCGAGCGCGCGCTGCCCGCCGGCCGCGGGCGGGATGCCTCTCTCCCCAAACCTGACCTCCCTTGCACCCTGTTCTCTGGCCTGTTCCGTCCTAGGTTAGGGGAGTGTCCCTCGGCACGGGGACCATGACCGCCCTACCGCCGATGTCGCCTCGGCGTCAAGGACGATATCTGCAATCTCCTTGTCGTCAAAGCCTTTTGCGAAAAACTTTTCGCGAGCGCGGCGAAATCGGAGCGGCGGCCGGCGGCGGCATCTCGCGCATCGGCGGGGCGGCCTGTTATGATGCGGCCGGCCGCAGCAGGAGGAGGCGTCGCATGAGCCTTGCCGTCGCCATCCAGATGGACCCGATCGAAAGCATCAACATCGATGCGGACTCGACCTTCGCGCTGGCGCTCGAGGCGCAGACGCGCGGCTATGCGCTCTATCATTACGGGCCACGGGCGCTGTCGTTTCGCGACGGCCGGCTGACGGCGCGGGCGCGGCCGCTCGCGCTGCGGCGCGAGCGCGGCCGGCATTTCACGCTCGGCGCCGAGACGACGCTGCAGCTCGCCGCGATGGACGTGATCCTGATGCGCCAGGATCCACCCTTCGACATGGCCTACATCACCGCCACGCATCTGCTCGAGCACGTGCGCGACGAGGTGCTGGTGGTGAACGATCCCGTCAGCGTGCGCAACGCGCCGGAGAAACTCTACGCGACGCATTTCGACGGGCTG
>DASPSJ010000100.1:0-6126 GCA_035623985.1 Allostellaceae bacterium
ATAGGCCTGGTGACCGACATCCCAGATCAACCGGTCCCGCGGCGTGTCAAACACATAGTGCAGCGCCACCGTCAGCTCCACCACCCCAAGCCCGGCCCCGAGGTGGCCCCCCGTCACAGAGACCGCGTCCACCAACTCGCGGCGAAGCTCCTCGGCAAGCTGGCCGAGCGCGCTCTCCGGCAACCGACGTATGTCCTCGGGGATGTCAACCCCGTCCAGCAACGGGGTATAATTGCCGATCTTGGTCGGCCCTTCGGTAGAGTCCACGCTGAGCCTCCGGTTCCCCTTAGGCGCGGCGGTCTATGACGAAGCGCGCCGCTTGCCGGAGAAGGTCTGCCCTTTCTTCAAATAAATCAAGATGTGCCGTGGCTTGCTCCACCAGGAGCCGGGCCTGCGCCCGGGCGCGCTCGACGCCCAGGATCGAGACGAAGGTGGCCTTTCCCGCCGCCGCGTCCTGCCCCACGGGCTTGCCGGTATCGGCCGCCGAGCCTTCGACATCGAGGAGATCGTCGGCAATCTGGAAGGCAAGGCCGAGGTCATGCGCATAGCCGCGCAGCGCGAGGCGCAGCTCCACCGGCATCTTGCCGAGGATCGCACCGGATTCGCAGGCAAAGGCGATGAGGGCGCCGGTCTTCAGCCGCTGCAGGCGGATGATGGCGCCGATATCGAGGTCGGGGCGATGCTCGGCGACGAGGTCGAGCATCTGGCCGCCGACCATGCCGTGGCCGCCCGCCGCCTGCGCCAGCGCCGCGACAAGCTCGCTACGCACGCCGGCATCGCCGTGGGTGTCGGGCTGCGCCAGCACCTCGAAGGCCAGCGTCAGCAGGCCGTCGCCGGCCAGGATCGCCGTGGCCTCGTCGAACGCCTTGTGACAGGTGGGCCGCCCGCGCCGGAGATCGCTGTCGTCCATCGCCGGCAGGTCGTCATGCACCAGCGAATAGGCATGCACCAACTCGATCGCCGCCGCCACCTGCAGCGCGCGGCCGCGCGCGACCGCGAAGAGCTGCGCGCTCGCCAGGACGAGAAAGGGCCGCAAGCGCTTGCCCGGCGCCAGCGCGGCATAGCGCATCGCCTCGAAGACGCGCGATTCCAGTCCCTCCGGCTCGACGATCAAACGGTCAAGCAGAGCGTCGGTGAGCGCCGCCGCCTCGGCAAGCGCGCTCGCGAAGCCCGTGCCGGGCGCCCAGAGCGTCTCAGTCAAGGGCGGCGGGCTCCGTCGCGGGCAGGCCGTCGGCGCCGATGACGATCTTGTCGACCCGCGCCTGCGCCTCGCGCAGCTTCGCCTCGCAATGCCGCTTCAACAGCGCGCCGCGCTCATAGGCGGCGATGGCGTCGTTGAGCTTGCCGCTGCCGGCCTCCAGACGCTTGACGATCTGCTCGAGCTCGGCGAGCGCATCCTCGAAACTCATCGCGGCGATGTCGGGCGGCACTGCCGGTTCGACCATGTTCCCTCGCTTCGGACCGGCGTCACTCTAGAAAAGCGGCCGGCACGGGTGCAAGGCCGAGGGGGCGGCTTGTCGGCAAGGGTGCGGCTTTCGCAATTGCCGCGCAATCGCTGTCGCCGCCCGCGATGAAACCCTGCGAGCGCGCTTGCGCTCGAAGGGTTTCACGCGGCCATCAAGGCGCGGACATGGGCGGCGACGCTGGCCGCGAGGGCATCGAGGTCGTAGCCGCCTTCGAGCGCGGAGACGATGCGCCCCTGGCAATGCCGCGCGGCACACGCCATCAGCCGCTCCGTGACCCAGGCGTAATCCGCCTCGACCAGCATGAGTTGCGCCAGCGGATCGGCGCGATGGGCGTCGAAGCCGGCGGAGATCAGGATGAAGTCGGGCCGGAAATCCTCCAGCGCCGGCAGGATGAACTCGTTGAAGGCGAAGCGGAACTCGGCCGAGCCGGACATCGGCCGGAGCGGCACGTTGACGATGTTGCCGACCCCCGTCTCGCTGCGCCCGCCGGTGCCGGGATAGAGCGGCGACTGGTGCGTCGAGGCGTAGAAGACATGCGGGTTGTTCTCGAAGATCGCCTGAGTGCCGTTGCCGTGATGGACGTCGAAATCGATGACCGCGGCGCGCTCCAGCCCGTGCTTCTGGCGCGCGCGCTGGGCGCCGATGGCGATGCTGTTGAAGACGCAAAAGCCCATGGCGTGATCGGCCTCGGCGTGATGACCCGGCGGGCGCACGGCGCAGAAGGCATTGTCGGCCTCGCCCTCGCTCACGGCATCGACGGCGGCGCAGACCGCGCCGACCGCGCGCAGCGCCGCCTCGCCCGAGCGCGGCGACAACACGGTATCGGCATCGAGCGCGGCATGGCCGCGCTGCGGCACCGCCGCCAGCACCGCTTCGATGTAGGCGCGGGGATGGACGCGCGCGACCTCGTCGAGCTCGGCGCGCGGCGCCTCGCGCCGCTCGAGCGCGGAGAATTCCGGCTGATCGAGGCCGCCGAGAATGGCGCGCAGCCGCGCCGGGGATTCCGGGTGATAGCCGCCGGGATCGTGCTCCAGGCAGGCCCGATGGGTATAAAGCAGCGTCGTCATCGCAAATCCTGTCTCCCCGATTAGTCTCGCACATCCACCCCGCCTCGGCCATGCGGATCGACGGGCTTGCCGCGCCGCGCCGCGGCCGTCAGTATAGGCGCCGCCGCAGGGGGCACAGTCCAACAAGGATCAAAACGGGCGTCGGGAGGCGCAAGCGTGAGGCGAGCATGTGCGGCGGTTTCCGGCGCTGTTCTTTTGCTGTTGTCCGCCCCGCCTGGACGCGCCGCCGAGGCGCCGCCGGCAATCATCGTCCACGCCGGCAAGGCCGACAGCCTCAACCACGCGCTGGCGCTGCAATTCGCCGAGGCGCTGGCGCAAGGCAACAACGCGCTCACGGTCCAGGTCGAGGAGAGCCAGGGCTCGGTCCAGAACATCAAGGACGCGCTGCATCGCAGCGGCCATTACGTCTTCACCACGCCGCCCAACCTCATCATCCAGGCCCGGCGCGGCGACAAGCCGTTCGAGAAGAACGCGCATTATCGCGACATCCGCGCGCTGTTTCCCATCCCGCCGCTCACGCTCCATTGGGTGGTGCGCGCCGATAGCGGCCTCAAGCGCCTGCCCGATCTCGCCGGCAAGAGCCTCGTCCCCGGCGCCAAGGGCAGCTTCGGCGAGCGCCAGACGGTTTCGGCGCTGCACGCGCTCGATCTCGACCGCCGCGTCCAGCTCATCGACATCGATCCCGCCGGCGCGCAGGCGGCGCTGGCCGGAAACCAGGTGGCGGGGGTGGCGCTCGCCGGCACCGTGCCGCTGCCGGCGGTCCGCGACCTCGCCAAGGCGGTGCCGATCCGCCTGCTGAGCCTGACGCACGCCGAGCTTGCCAAGGTGCTGGCGGCCGACGACAGCATCGCGGCCGAGACCATCCCGCAAGGCACCTATTCCGGCCAGGACGAGGCGGTCACCGGCATCGCGCTGCCGACCGGCGTCTACGCCACGACGGCGATGAGCGAGCGGACGGCCTATGCCATCACCAAGGCATTCTGGTCGCAGAAACAGGCGCTGGGCGAGCGCAACCCGCCCTGGAATGCGGTGAGCCCGGCCTCGCTTGCCCAGCTCGGCGTCAAGCTGCACAAGGGCGCCGAGCGCTATTATAAGGAGGCCGGCATCAAGGTGCCGCCGGCGCTGCGTTAGGAGCCTCATCGCTTGACGGTCGACTTCCTGGTCCTGGGCGCGGGCATGGCCGGCGCCGCCGCCGGCTATTTCCTCGCCGAGCGTGGCCGGGTGCTGATCCTCGAGCGCGAGGACCAGCCCGGCTATCATGCGACCGGCCGCTCGGCGGCGCTCTATACCGAGGCCTACGGCAACGAGGCGATCCGCGCGCTGACGGTGGCGAGCGGCCGCTTCTTCCGCGCGCCGCCGCCGGGCTTTGCCGAGGTGCCGCTGCTGCGGCCGCGCGGCTTGCTGATGACGGCGCCGGCGGCGGACGAGGCGCGGTTCGAGGCCGCCATCGCGCTTGGCCGGCGGTTCGTCCCGAGGCTGCGCCGGCTCAGCCGGGCGGAAGCGCTGGCGCTCTGTCCGGTGCTGCGGGAGGACCGGCTGGGCCACGCCTTTCTCGAGCCCGATGCCATGGACATGGACGTGCATGCCATTCACCAGGGCTTCCTTGCCGGCATGCGCGCCAGAGGCGGCCGCGTGCTGACCGGCGCCGCGCCGCGGGCGATCGCGCGCGAGGGTGGCCTGTGGCGGGTGGATACCGCGCAAGGCAGCTTTGCTGCGCCGGTGCTGGTGAACGCCGCCGGCGCCTGGGCCGATGACGTGGCGGCGGCGGCGGGCGTCGCGCCGATCGGCATCGTGCCGATGCGGCGGACCGTCCTCATCGTCCCGGCGCCGCCCGACCTCGCCGTCGATGCCTGGCCGATGGTCGGCGACGTCGCCGAGAGCTTCTATTTCAAGCCCGAGAGCGGCAAGCTGCTGATCTCACCGGCCGATGCGACACCGCTGCCGCCGCAGGACGTGCAGCCGGACGAGCTCGACATCGCCATCGCGATCGAGCGCATCACCGCGGCGACGCGGCTCGAGATCCGGCGCGTCGAGCGGAGATGGGCGGGGCTGCGCAGCTTCGCGCGCGACAAGACGCTGGTGATCGGCCCCGAGCCTTCGGCGCCGGGCTTCGTCTGGATGGCGGGCCAGGGCGGCTATGGCATCCAGACCGCGCCCGCCGCCGGCGCGGCGCTGGCGGCGCTCGCCGCCGGCGAGCCGCTGCCGGCGGAGCTTGCGGCGCTGGGGATCACGCCGGCGCAGCTCTTGCCGGACCGGCTGCGCGGGGCGCCGTAGGATCGGCCGTTACAGTCGATCGCTTTCGTAATCCTCGCCGGAATAGCCGAGCAGGCTGAGGCCTTCCTCGACATAGTCGCCCAGCGCCGGCATTCCCGTGAGATAGGCGGCCGAACGATGCCGATGGCGCTCGGTCGCCAGCTTCCTCGCCTCCTCCCATTCCTCCTTGGCGAAATCGCCGCGCCCCAGCCAGGCCAGCGCGATCAGGTCGATGACCTCGTCATCGTTGAGGTCGTCGATCGCGGCGCGCAGCTCGGCGAAGGTGGGATCGTCGGCATAGTCCTCCAAAATCTCGCGCTCCTCGTCATCGGCCGGGTTGGAGCCGGGATCGGGTTCCACGGGATCCACCTTGGCGTCGAATTCCCGCGCCTTCAGAATGATGTAGCTGACCTTGTCGATGCTGATGTTCAGTTCGACCTTGGGCGTGTCTTCCTCGGCCATGGCGGCGCCTCCTGATCCCCCGGACCGCGACCGCGGCGAGCATCATCGCCCCGGCGGCCGAGCCATACCCCTCCTATGCCACAGGCCCCCGCCGGCGTGCCTTGATGCAGGTCAAGCCCGGAGATGCCGCAGACGGGCGCCTCAGGCAGCGTCCCGGCTCAGCCGCGGCCCGGACTCACCGCCGCCCTGTCGTGCCGACCTTCGAGGACCCGATCGCGGCAGAACAATCCCTTAGCCGATCCCGACTCGGCCCATCGGCGAAGTTCGGCCAGTCCCTCGCACAAGGTCCGTCGCCCCGGCGCAGATCCGGCGCGGCATCGTCGAGCGTGACGACGATGCCGGATTTGATCAGCCTACGCGCCACCCTTCACGCACTCCTTGCGACAGCGGGAGGGATCTACCCCAGTGTCCTATGACTTCGTCTCGACGCCCGCGGCGGGCCCGGAGAGCCGCGCCGGCGCCGCTCTGCCGCTTCGCCGCAGCGCCGTCCGCCGGCGCAAAAAGCATAACGCGGGATCCCTCCGAAGGACAGGCTCACGGCGGGACTGCCGAAGTCCGGCCCGCCGCCGGGAGAGCGGAGGATTATCGCCAATCGCTAGGCCGTACTCGTCAAGCCAACCTACAGGATTTGCAAGCACGTAAGAAAATGTATTGATCCCTCCCGCAAGCCCGATCGGATCGCTCTCCACGTACCGCCCGACGGTGGGATCGTAGTCGCGGAAGAAGTTGTAATTGACCCCGGTCTCGGCGTCGGCGTATTGCCCGGGAAAGCGCAGGTTCTCCGTCACGCCGGGCGTGAGCTGCGCCACTTCGCCGAAGGGCGTGAAGGCGGCGTCCCACACCAGGTTCTGGCCGCCGTCGGTGATCCGCTGCGGCGC
>DASPSJ010000112.1:0-60128 GCA_035623985.1 Allostellaceae bacterium
CGCGCTGCGCCTCGGCTTCCGCTTCGAAGGCACGTTCCGCCAGGCCCTGGTCTATAAGGGGCGCAACCGCGACACCTGCTGGTTCTCGATCATCGACGGCGAATGGCCGGCGCTGAAGCAGGGGTTCGAGCGCTGGCTCGATCCCGCCAATTTCGACGGCGAAGGCAAGCAGCGGCGCCGGCTCAGCGAGCTGCGGTAGCGCGTATTTCGGCTGCATCAACGCCGTGCGTCCTTCGAGACGCGGTCCTGCGGACCGCTCCTCAGGATGAGGAATCATTAGGAACGGCATCAAAGGATGATGCCCAACTCAATTTCACCTCATCCTGAGGAGCGATGCGCAGCATCGCGTCTCGAAGGACGCAGGGCGCCGATGCGGCCGCGGCTTATTCGGCCGCCGCGCGGGCACCCAACCAAGCATCAAGATCGGCGAGCGCGCGGCGCGCCAGGAGCGGCTTGCGCTCGCCGCTGCGCGTGCGCGCCGCGACCGCTTCCGGCAGCGGCGGGAAGAGGCCGAAATTGACGTTCATCGGCTGGAAGAGGCGGGCATCGGCGCCGGCGGTGATGTGCTGGAGCAGCGCGCCCAGCGCCGTGGTCGGCGGCGGCGGCGCGAGGCTCTCGCCCAGGCGCTCGGCGGCGGCGAAGCGGCCGGCGAGCAGCCCGATGGCCGCGCTCTCGACATAGCCCTCGACGCCGGTGATCTGGCCGGCAAAGCGCAGCCGCGGCATCGCCTTGAGCCGCAACGCGCCGTCGAGCAGCCTGGGGCTGTTGAGGAAGGTGTTGCGGTGAAGGCCGCCCAGGCGCGCGAACTCGGCGCGCTCCAGCCCGGGGATCATGCGGAAGACGCGCTTCTGCTCGGCGTGCTTCAGCTTGGTCTGGAAGCCCACCATGTTGTAGAGCGTGCCGAGCGCGTTGTCCTGGCGGAGCTGCACCACGGCATAGGCGCCGCGCGCGCGGCGGGGATCGCGCAGGCCCACCGGCTTCATCGGCCCCCAGCGCAAGGTCTCGGCGCCGCGCGCCGCCATCACCTCGATCGGCAGGCAGCCCTCGAAATAGGGCGTCGCCTTCTCCCAGTCGTGGAACTCGGTCTTCTCGCCGGCGAGCAGGGCGGCGATGAAGGCGTCGTAGCACGGCTTGTCGAGCGGGCAGTTGATATAGTCGCTGCCCTCGCCCTTGCCGTAGCGCGATTGCATCCAAGCCTGATCCATGTCGATGCTGTCGCGATGGACGATGGGCGCGATGGCGTCGAAGAAGGCGAGCGCGTCCTCGCCGGTGAGCGCCGCTACCGCCGCGGCGAGAGCGGGCGAAGTGAGCGGGCCGGTGGCGATGATTACGCTCTCCCAGTCCGGCGGCGGCAGGCCCGCGACCTCCTCGCGCCGGATCTCGACCAAAGGCTCGGCCGCGAGCGCCGCCTCGACCGCGGCGGAGAATCCCTCCCGGTCGACGGCGAGCGCGCCGCCGGCCGGCACGCGATGGGCGTCGGCGGCGCTGAGGATCAGCGAGGCGCAGCGCCGCATCTCCTCGTGCAGCAATCCCACGGCGTTGTTCTCGGCGTCGTCGGAGCGGAAGGAATTGGAGCAGACCAGCTCGGCGAGCCCGGCCGTGACATGCGCCTCGGTGCCGCGCACCGGCCGCATCTCGTGCAGCACCACCTTGAGGCCGGCGCGCGCGAGCTGCCAGGCGGCCTCGCTGCCGGCAAGGCCGCCGCCGATGACGTGGATGGGGGTCGGGCTCATGGTATCAGCGGGGCGACTATAGGCCGGGCGGGGGGCGCCAAAAAGCCCTCGGCAGCGGCGCCGCAGCGGCTAATATCGCGCCATGGACGACGCCACCGCCGCCCGCGTCTATAGCGACCCGCTTGCCCGCTGGTTCGTCACCGAAGCCTATCGCATCACCGACACGGCGCGGCTGGTCGAAGCCTCCGGCGAGCAGCTCGTCGCTTCCGGCATTCCGCTCTATCGCCTTGCCTATTTCCGCTTCACGCTGCATCCCGAGCTGATCGGCAACGCCTATACCTGGCGCCGCGGCAGGGGCGTCGAGATCGGCACCGCGCCGCACGGGCTCCGGCAGGAATCCCGCTATCGCGACAACCCCTTGCCCCTCGTGTTCGAGCAGCAAAAGACCATCCGCGCCCGGCTCGAGCGGCTCGACAGCGTGGAGGCGCCGGTCCTGCGCCAGCTCAAGGAGGAGGGCGCCACCGATTACGTCGCCCTGCCGCTGATCTTCTCCACCGGCCATGTGGACGCGCTGAGCGTGGTCTCCGACCGGCCGGGCGGCTTCTCGGCGCAGGATCTCGACCGCATGTATCTCCTGCAATTCGCCTTCACCCGCATCGTCGAGATCCATTCGCTGCGCGACACCGCGGTCAACCTGCTCGACGCCTATGTCGGCCATGCCGCGGGCGAGCGCATCCTCGCCGGCGAGGTGAAGCGCGGCGACGGGCAGACCATCGAGGCGGTGATCTGGTATTGCGACCTGCGCGGCTTCACGCGGCTTTCCGACCGCCTGCCGCGCGACGCGATCATCGCGCTGCTCAACGACTATTTCGGCGCCATGGCCGAGGCGGTGACGGCGGCGGGCGGCGAGATCCTGAAATTCATGGGCGATGCCATGCTGGCGATCTTTGCCGTGGCATCGCCGGCCGAGCGGCAGGGCGTCGCCGCGCGGGCGCTCGATGCCGCCGAAGCGGCAGTCAAGGCCATCGCCGCGCTCAATGACCGCCGCGCCGCCGCGGGATCGCCGCTGATGCGATTCGGCCTGGCGCTCCACATCGGCGAGGTCATGTTCGGCAATATCGGCGCCAGCGCCCGGCTCGACTTCACCGTCATCGGGCCGGCGGTCAACCGCGCGGCGCGGCTGGAGAAGCTCTGCGCCGCCATCGACCGGCCGGTGCTGGTTTCCGCGGAGCTCGCGGCGCTGCTGCCGGCGGGCCGCGTCGCGCCGCTGGGCCGCCACACGGTCAAGGATATCGACGAGCCGCCGCTGGTGTTCGCGCTGGCGGCCGGCGATCTCACGAAGATGTGAGCGCCGGCATCGCTTTGCATTGGAGACAAAAACCATTCCGTCGATGCCATGTCTCGGCTATGGTTGCGCCGCAAGAACAACCGGCGAGTCGCGCAATCTTGGAGGAATTTCACGAATCGCCGCCGCCGACCGCCGATGAGCGGGTGCGGCAGCTTTTCCACCATTGGCGCGAGATTCATCCGGCCGGCGGCGGCCTGCCGGGGCGCCAGCATGTCGACCCCACGGCCATGCCGAGGAGCCTGCTGCCTTTCGTCTGGCTCTGCGACGTGCAGCGCGCGCCGTTGCGCTTCCGCTATCGCCTGCTCGGCACCGAGCAGGTTCGCGTGCTCGGCCGCGACCATACCGGGCGCTGGATCGACGACGTCTTTCCCGCCTTTCTCGGCTCCGCCGCCTACGCCCAGTACGTCGCCGCCGCCGAGCGCGGCGTCGCGGGATATCGCCGCGGCGACACCCTGATCATCCTGCCCAAGGATTACCGCTCGATGGAGCGCCTGCTGCTGCCGCTCGCCCGCGACGGCAAGACCGTCGACATGCTGCTCGCCATCTCGGTCTTTCACAAGGCGGGATGGGAGTAGGACAATGTCCTATGCCATTGTCCTATGACTTTGTCCGGCGGCGGCGCTCATCCCGGCGGTCGCGCGGTCTCGGACGATGCTGATGTCGCGTGCTACGCGCGCTTCTTGGCCGGCCTGGCCGCGTCGCGGGCGAGGTAGCGCTTGAGGTATTGGCCGGTGTAGCTGGCGGGGACGGCGGCGATCTGCTCGGGCGTGCCGGTTGCCACGACGCGGCCGCCGCCGGCGCCGCCTTCGGGACCGAGATCGATGATCCAGTCGGCGGTCTTGATCACTTCGAGATTGTGCTCGATCACCAGCACCGTGTTGCCCTGGTCGACCAGCGCGTGCAGCACGTCGAGGAGCTTCCTCACATCCTCGAAATGGAGGCCCGTGGTCGGCTCGTCGAGGATGTAGAGCGTGCCGCCGGTGGCGCGGCGCGACAGCTCCTTGGCGAGCTTCACCCGCTGCGCCTCGCCGCCCGACAGCGTCGTGGCGGGCTGGCCGATATGGATGTAGCCGAGGCCGACGCGCTCCAGCGTCGTCATCTTGTCGCGGATCGCCGGCACGGCGCGGAAGAAGTCGGCGCCTTCCTCCACCGTCATGTCGAGCACTTCGGCGATGCTCTTGCCCTTGAAGGCGATCTCCAGCGTCTCGCGGTTGTAGCGCCGGCCCTTGCAGACGTCGCATTGGACATAGACGTCGGGCAGGAAGTGCATCTCGATCTTGATGACGCCGTCGCCCTGGCACGCCTCGCAGCGCCCGCCCTTGACGTTGAAGGAGAAGCGGCCGGGCCCGTAGCCGCGCGCCTTGGCCTCGGGCAGCCCCGCGAACCAGTCGCGGATCGGCGTGAAGGCGCCGGTATATGTCGCGGGGTTGGAGCGCGGCGTGCGGCCGATCGGCGACTGGTCGATGTCGACGATCTTGTCGAGATGCTCGGCGCCTTCGATGCGGTCATGCGCGCCGGCGTGCTCGCGCGTCCCCATGAGCTTGCGCGCCAGAGCCTTGTAGAGCGTGTCGACGACCAGCGTCGACTTGCCGCCGCCGGAGACGCCGGTGACGCAGGCAAAGGTGCCGAGCGGCAGCTCGGCGGTGATGTTCTGCAAATTGTTGGCGCGCGCGCCGATGACGCGCAGCTTCTGGCCAAGATGGCCGCGCCGGCGCGCGGCCGGCAGCGCGATGCGCTTCGCCCCGGTGAGGTATTGCGCGGTGATGCTGTCGGGGCTTTGCAGGACCGCCTCGGGCAGGCCCGCCGCCACGACATGCCCGCCATGGATGCCCGCCGCCGGCCCCATGTCGATGAGATAGTCGGCGTTGCGGATGGCGTCCTCGTCATGCTCGACGACGATCACGGTGTTGCCGAGGTCGCGCAGCCGCTTCAGGGTGCGCAGCAGCCGCTCGTTGTCGCGCTGATGCAGGCCGATCGAGGGCTCGTCCAGCACGTAAAGCACGCCGGTGAGGCCGGAGCCGATCTGCGAGGCGAGCCGGATGCGCTGGCTCTCGCCGCCCGAGAGCGTGCCCGAGCCGCGCGCCAAGGTCAGGTATTCGAGCCCGACATTGCGCAGGAAGCCCAGGCGCTCGTTGATCTCCTTGAGGATGGGCCGGGAGATGTCGCGCTGCTTTGCCGTCAAATCCTGGTCGAGCGTGCCGAACCATTCGGCCGCCGCCAGGATCGACATCTCCGCCACCTCGGAAATGTCGAGCCGGCGGAGCTTGACCGCGAGCGCCTCGGGCTTGAGGCGCTTGCCGCGGCAGGTCTCGCATTCCGTGGTGTTTTGATAACGCCCCAGCTCCTCCTTGAGCCAGGCGCTGTCGGTCTCCTTCCAGCGCCGCTCCATATTGGGGATGACGCCCTCGAAAGGCCGCGTGGTCGTATAGGCGCGCAGGCCGTCATCGTATTTCATGGCGATGGATGCGCCGTCGGAGCCGAAGAGGATGGCCTGGCGCGATTTCTCCGGCAGATCCTTCCACGGCTCGTTGGTGGAAACCTTGTAGTGCCGCGCCAGGCTGTCGAGGGTCTGGGAATAATATTGCGAGCTGGAATTCGTCCAGGGCGCGACCGCCCCTTCGCGCAGGCTCAAGCGCTCGTCCGGCACCACCAGCTCGGGATCGAAGAACAGCTTGGTGCCGAGCCCGTCGCAGGTGGGGCAGGCGCCGAAGGGGTTGTTGAAGGAGAAGAGCCGCGGCTCGATCTCGGAAATGGTGAAGCCCGAGACCGGGCAGGCGAATTTCGAGGAGAAGACCGTCTCCTCGCCGCTGTCGGCGTTCTCGGCAATCGCGATGCCGTCGGCGAGATCGAGCGCGGTCTCCAGCGATTCCGCGAGGCGATTGCCGAGCCCGTCGCGCAGCACGACGCGGTCGACGACCACGGAGATGTCGTGCTTGAGCTTCTTGTTGAGCGCCGGGACCTGGTCGATCTCCAGCATCTTGCCGTCGATTTTGACGCGCTGGAAGCCGCGCTTCTGGAGATCGGCCAGCTCCTTCCTGTACTCGCCCTTGCGGCCGCGCACGATCGGCGCCAGCAGGTAGAGCCGCGCGCCTTCGGGCATGGCCAAGAGGCGATCCACCATTTGCGAGACGGTCTGGCTCTCGATGGGGAGGCCCGTGGCGGGCGAGTAGGGGGTGCCGACGCGAGCGAAGAGCAGGCGCATATAGTCGTAGATCTCGGTCACCGTGCCGACGGTGGAGCGCGGGTTCTTGGAGGTGGTCTTCTGCTCGATAGAGATCGCCGGCGACAGGCCCTCGATGGTGTCGACGTCGGGCTTCTGCATCAGCTCCAGGAACTGGCGCGCATAGGCCGAAAGGCTCTCGACGTAGCGGCGCTGGCCCTCGGCATAGATGGTGTCGAAGGCGAGCGAGGACTTGCCGGAGCCCGAAAGCCCGGTGATCACCACCAGGCTGTCGCGCGGCATGTCGACGTCGATGTTCTTGAGATTGTGCTCGCGCGCGCCGCGAACCCTGATGTCCTGCATGGAAGCGATCGACCGAGAGAGCGAGAAGCCACTATAGCGCCCGCCGGGGAGCGGACGCCATGCCGGAGGGGCCGGTTTCAGATAGGGAGTTGTGGATAAGATTGCGAGAGGCGGGGCGCCGACCCCGCCGCGCCCCCGATTCCTGTTGCCAAGGCGCCGCCGGGTTGTTACCGGCGAGGAGGAGGACCCGGCGGAGAGGCTCCAGGCGATGGTTTTGGAGGATCGTGCGGTTTTGCCCCCGGCGGCCGCCCCCGAGCCGTTGCCGGCAGCGCTGCGCTGGCGGATCTTCCTCTATCTCAGCGCCTTGATCTTTCTGCTCTCCTTCGGCGCGCCCAATGGCGGCCTCATCGACATCCCGGTCAGCTTCTTCCTCAAGAACAAGCTGCATCTGACGGCGCAGGAGGTGGCGACCTTCCGGGCGATCGCCGGCGTTCCGCTGTATCTCTCCTGGCTCTTCGGCTTCCTGCGCGACGTCTGGAACCCCTTCGGCATGCGGGACCGCGGCTTCATGGTGCTGTTCGGGGCGGCGAGCGCCGGGCTCTACCTGATCTTCGCCTTCACCCCCCTGACCGAGGCGACGCTCCTCGCGGCGCTCGTGCTGGTGACGGCGTCCTTCCTCTTCGTGGCGAGCGCGCAGAGCGGGCTTGCCGCGACCCTCGGCCAGCAGCATGTGATGTCCGGCCAGATCAGCGCCGTCTGGAACATCGTCGGCTCGCTGCCCGCGGTGGCGGCGCTGCTGCTCGGCGGCAGCTTCAGCGATCTGCTCGAAGGCAAAAGCGCCGATGAGGCGGCCCGCACGCTGTTTCTCGCGGGCGCCGCGATCATGGCGGCGGTGGCGGTCTATGGCGCGTGGAAGCCGCGCAGCGTCTTCGGCCATGTCCGCGCGGAGCACGGCACCGGCGTGCGTCCCTTGGAGGACATCAAGCGGCTGACGCGGCACCGGGCGATTTATCCGGCGCTGCTGATCTGGCTGCTGTGGAATTTCGCGCCGGGCTCGGCGACGCCGCTGCAATACTACCTGCAGAACACGCTGCACGCCAACGATGCCGCCTGGGGGCAGTGGAACGCGATCTTCGCCGCCGCCTTCATTCCGACCTTCCTGCTCTACGGCTATCTCTGCCGGCGTTTCCCGCTGCGGCGCCTGCTGTGGTGGGGAACGGTGGCGGCGGTGCCGCAGATGGTGCCGCTGCTCTTCATCCAGTCGGTCGCCGCCGCCCTCATCGCGGCCGTGCCCATTGGCCTCATGGGCGGCGTCGCCAGCGCCGCTTATATAGATTTGATCATCCGCTCCTGTCCGCGCGCCTTGCAGGGAACGATGTTGATGCTTTCGAGCGCGCTCTATTTCATCGCCGCGCGCTTCGGCGACGTCCTCGGCACGATCCTTTACGACCGCTATGGCGGCTTCGGCGTCTGCGTGGTTGCGATCACGGTGGTCTATGCGCTGATCCTGCCGGTGCTGCTGCTGGCGCCGAAGCGGCTGATCGCGAGCAGGGACGGGGAGGCGATCGAGCGCGGGTTTGCGGAGGAATAGGGATGGGATCCCCGTCACGCTCGCTTCGGCATGTGGGTCGGTTAAGCAGTCAGCGACAACTCGGCCAGCTTCGACAAATGTACTATACGTTTCGCCGATCCGATACTAGACAATAAGCTGAGACTATATTATACATTTTTTCGGACGATAATTATGCATTCTGCCTACCTTGGAAGACGATCGCGATGTCGGAAAATCTCTATCCACGTCATTTGAAGACCGAGATGATGCGGGCCCTTGCAACCGCTCGAGTGGTCAACGTCGTCGGCCCGCGACAGGTTGGAAAAACGACGCTCGTACGCGACCTTTTCTCCGGCGGCAGCCGATTCGTGACGCTCGACAGAGTCGGCGTGCTCCAGGCGATCGACCGCGACCCGGATGGACAGTTGGAGGCCCTCACCGCCGAAGCGGGCGATGGACCGCTGATCATCGACGAAGTTCAGCGTTCCAGGAAGCTTGCACTGGCCATCAAGAAGATCGTCGACGAGCGGCGACAGATGGGCCAATTCCTCTTAACGGGATCGTCGAACATCTTCACCACGGCGTCGGTTGCCGATTCGCTCGCCGGGCGCGTCAGAACCCTCAAGCTCTTGCCGTTGAGCGGCGCCGAGCTGCATAGGGCAAATCCGGCGACGATCCTGGACTGGGCATCACAAAGGGACGACAAGGCGCTTCTGAAGACGTTACCAAAACCGCCCGCAACCAGACGGGCTCGCTATATCGATCTCATGCTGCGTGGGGGGTATCCGGAAATTCGCGCGCTTCCGGAGCGCGAGCGCCGCTTGCGCCAAAGCGATCATGTCGAAACGATCGTCGACAGGGACGTCGCAGACGTCCTCAAAGTCAGGAAGACCGATGCGATGCGGCGTCTGATCGATCAACTGGCCGTTCGCACCGCCAACGAACTGAACGTCGTCGAGCTCTCCAGGACGCTCGGCGTGCAACGACCGACAATCGAGACCTATATGGACGTCCTGGAACGCCTGTCGCTGATTGCGCGTCTCGGATCTTGGGCCTCTGGCGAAGCCAAGCGCGAGGCTCGACACCCGAAGATCCATCTCCACGATACCGGAATGGTCGCCGCCCTGAGGAATTTCGGAGCCGGCTCCTTCGCGGCAGACGAGACTCCGGCTGCCTTGGGGGCGATGCTCGAGAGCTACGTCTACGGGGAGATCGTCAAGAACCTGCCGTACCAACGGGACGCCTGGCGGCTCTATCACTGGCGCGACAGATACGGTCATGAGATCGACCTTCTTGCGGAGACGAACCGAACGCTCGTCGCGATCGAAACCAAGGCGGCCGCCGACGTCGTCTCGACGGACATCAAGAATATTTATTGGTTCAAATCAGACGGCCCGGGGAGAAAGCGGCGAGTCACCGGCATCGTCGTCTATCTCGGCGAAGAGGTGCTGAGTCTCGGCGACCGAATTTTTGCGCTCCCGCTCTCCGTCTTTTGGTCATTTCCCGCACGGACTGAATGAGAGCGGACGAGACATCGATTTTCGCATGCCCTAATGATGCTCCGGCTCTGTTATCTGCGTTCATGCAGCAGGATATGGCCTTGCGGAATCGTCGAGCTCCATACGTCTCGCCGAAACGATCGCCGCCGCCCTCATCGCAGCCGTGCCCATCGGCCACATGGGCGGCGTCGCCAGCGCCGCCTATATCGACCTGATCATCCGCTCCTGTCCGCGCGCCTTGCAGGGAACGATGTTGATGCTTTCGAGCGCGCTCTATTTCATCGCCGCGCGCTTCGGCGACGTCCTCGGCACGATCCTTTACGACCGCTATGGCGGCTTCGGCGTCTGCATGGTTGCGATCACGGTCGTTTATGCGCTGATCCTGCCGGTGCTGCTGCTGGTGCCGAAACGGCTGATCGCGAGCAGGGATGGCGAGGCGATCATGCGTGGGTTTGCGGAGGAGTAGGGGTGAGGACGCAAGCTCGAGGATGCTGCCGAAGCCGGGAACGGCTGCTGTAGGTTTTTAGTCCGTCGGCTTTCAAAGCTGCGAAATCAGCTCCGACCTCATCGAATTCCTCTCACGCCAAACTCGCCCGTCCTACGCCTGAGCGTGCTGACGTGTAGCTTGTTTCGGTTTGATGGGATGCAGATCAAACCGTTTCTGTTTGGTTTCGGACGAGGTAGGGGCCGAAAGGCCAGGCGGAGGCGCTGACATCAATTGCATGTCGGCCTCGTGCGTCCATGCGAATTGCCGAAGCGCTTCGAACTGGGCCACGAATTCATCCCGCCATTTCGGCGAGCTAAAGGTCATGGCGGTGTTGACCTGATGCCAGGCGCTTTGCGAAAAATTGACCGATCCCTCCCAGCAGAACAGGTTGCCCTTGCCGTCAGGTGTCTTGTCGGACACCATTCCTTTCGTGTGACAGATGTAGCGGCTGCCCTCGGGCGAAGTCCCAATCGTCACTTCGATGCCAGCATCGACGAGCTTTTGGATCACGGGTTTCGCCGCCTTACCCGCCGACTGCGAATGATCGAGATAGAGGTGCAATGGAACATGATTCTCATGGGCTTCGATCAGATCGTCGATCATGGGCACGAGCGTGAAGCTGTAGGCGATAATCCATGTCTCACCGGGATCCTTGAGGTTCGCCAGAAATTCCTGTTCTGCTGATTCGCCGTCTTCTGGCAGCAAATAGCAGGTGACGGGCGTCTCGATCTGAAATGGCATGAGGACCTCCCTGTCTATCGGTTGAATAAGTCTATTATATTTATATTTCTAATTGACGACAATGACGATAGGGATGAGCGGGCAGAACAAGGATTGGCCCGCTTTGCGAAACAGCTCAGCCACTTCAAGCCCGCCGGCGCCTCACTTCGGCGGCGAGACCTGGGTTATGGTCGTATTGGTGGTCTGGTCCGGCTTGCCGCCGCCCGTCTGCAGCTGGGTCTGGGTCGTGACCGAGGTCGAGGGGATGGCCGCCCGCGCGGGAGCGGTGATGAGATCGACAAGGGTCTTTGCCGCGCTCTGATCGGTGTATTTGTGGCCGACGATGATGCCGTCGGTGATCGAATAGGTGTCCTGCGGGCTCGTCCAGAAATTCCGCAAGGGCTTCTCGACATGCCGGACCTTGTAGACGGAGAGGATCTGCGGCAGGCCGAGGTCGATGCTGTTGCCGCCGCCTTTGCACACGGGATGCGCCAGCAGCGGCGTCGGCTCATAGGCGACGAAGCCGTCGATGTCGCCCTCGCCGATGGGCGAAAGCTCCTTCGCCGGCAGCGCTCCGTCCCCGTCGAGGACGACCGCGAGCGTGATGTCGACGGGATTGCTCCCGACCGTGACGGCTTGAGGCGGTGCGATGTCCATCGCCCCGGCGCGATCAAAGGAAGCGATGACGGCGTAGCTGGGCGCGATGGCCTTCAGCATCTGGGCGCAGGCCTTCCTGAGATCGGCGAGGCTGAGGGCCGGCGGCGTGGATGGTATTGGTTCCTTGAGGAATTTCAGTCCGCCGCCCAGGGCTTGGCCGGCGGTCTGCGCCAGCTCGGTGAGGAGGCTCGTCAATTGCTGCGTCGAGCTGGTGTCGGATTTCGACGGCAGGCCGTTGAGGCTCGTGTCGAACTCGACCGCGCTGTTGTACCAGCCGCTGTTGTTGAAATAGAGATACCGCTTGTCCGAGGGAATATTGACCGTCCCCAACGTGATCGAGAATTGGGAAAGGGTCGGCTTCGCGGATTCTGGTTGCGCGTCGGTGGGAGTCTTCGGGGGAGGAGTCTTCGGGGGTTTTACGCTTCCGCCGGCGGACTGATCTGTGTTGGATTTCTGTACTTCCGTGATAGCGACCGTCAGCTCCGTTTCGACCTTGGTGTAATAGGGCATCAGATAAACGCTTTCGCCGGCCGACGGCGCGTAGGTCTTGCTGGTGTGATAGAGCGGCGAGCCAGCACAGCCGGCAAGCGCCAGGACTGGCATCATCATGAGAACGGCCCTCATTCTCCCTCCCTCGGACGTCTTCATCCGCGTGCCGCTTTCCCGAACGAGCAGCTTAACGCGATTCCCGGCCGGCGGGACATAGCCGTCAAGAACTCGCTCCGCCGGCGCTTGGCTGTTCGTGGGGCGGAGCCTGCGGCCACCCCCCACCCCGACCCTCCCCCTCAAGGGTGGAGGGGGTATGTGTAAAGGATCCTTCCCCGCAAAGGGGTATGAGCGGAAAGGGCCGGGGGGCGAATGGCGTTGTTGCGAGAGTGTCGCATTTGCATTGCAAATGATAATTGCTCGCAATATTCTCCGCTGGCTTGCCACCGAGGGGTTTTGCTGGAGCGTCCTTGTGCCAGAAGACACTGTGCGTTTGACGGCCGGAAGGGTGCCCGGCGCCGTCTCAGAATTGCTCCCGGGCCGCCTTGGCTTTGCCCTGGCCGTCGCTTCGCTCTGCCTCTGGGCAGGCGCCGCAACCGCCGCGCCGCCGCCGATTTCCATCCCGGTCGACACCGAAAGCTTCGAGACCAATCCGGCGGGGCGCGGGCCTTTCGCCTTCCTCTATACGCTGGAACGCAGCAATTACCTGCTGGGCGACATGTGGGGGCTGCGCACGCTCCTGAGCCAATACGGGATGTCGCTCGGCGTGCTCGAGACGAGCGAGATCCTGGGCAATGCCACGGGCGGGAGCAGGACCGGGGCGGAGTATGACGGCCTCACCCAGATGGTGCTGCAGCTTGATACCAACCGCACCTTCGGCCTCTATGGCGGCCTCTTCAACGTCAGCGCGCTCGACATCCATGGCCGCAACCTCAGCGCCGACAACCTGCTCACCCTGCAAACGGCGAGCGGCATCGAAGGGGATCGATCGCTTCGCCTGTGGGAGCTGTGGTACCAGCAGAAATTCCTCGAAGAGGACCGGCTCGACGTCAAGATCGGCCAGCAAAGCCTCGACCAGGAATTCATGGTCAGCCAGAACGCGCTGCTGTTCGTCAACACCATGTTCGGCTGGCCGATGCTGCCTTCGGCCGATCTGCCGGGCGGCGGGCCGGCCTATCCGCTCTCGGCGCTGGGCGTCCGGCTGCGGGCGCGGCCGATCAATGCGGTGACGATCCTGGCCGGCGTGTTCAACGGCAGCCCGGTCGCCGTCAACGAAGGCGATCCGCAACAGCAGAATCCGTCCGGCATCAGCTTTCCCTTGAATGGCGGCGAGCTTGCCTTGCTGGAGCTGCAATATGCCTATCCGGCGCTGGGCAATGTGGTCTATCCCGGAGAGGCCGAAGCGCTGGCGCGGACCTATCGCATCGGCGTCTGGTACGACACGGAGGATTTCGCCGACCAGCGCTTCGACACGGCCGGCCTGTCGCTCGCCAATCCCGCCAGCAGCGGCAATCCGCGGCTCCATCGCGGCGATTACGCCGTCTATGCCGTGGCCGACCAGATGGTCTGGGTCTGGGACAAGGACACGAACCGCAACCTCGACGTTTTCGGCCGGGTCATGGGGACGCCGCTGGCCGACCGCAACCTGATCGACTTCAGCGCGAATGCCGGCTTCGTGCTGCATCAGCCGCTGCCCTACCGCAACGACGACAGCTTCGGCATCGGTATCGGCTATGCGCATGTCAGCGGCCAGGCCGCCGCCCTCGACCGGGATACCGTCGCCTTCACCGGCAGCTTCACGCCGGTGCGCAGCGGCGAGACCTATCTGGAAGCGACCTATCAGTACCAGGCGACGCCGTGGTGGCAATTGCAACCGGACATCCAATATGTCTTCAACCCCGGCGCCGGCATCGCCAATCCCAATGCGCCGGCCCGGCGCGTCGGCGACGAGCTGGTCCTGGGCCTGCGCACCAACATCCTGTTCTGAGAGGGAAGGGGGCCTCGTGCCGTGTCACTAACAGGTGAGTCCCAACGCTCCTCCATCGTCATAGCCGTGCTTGCCTGCCTTCGCCGAAGCGAAGCCGCTTCGGCTTCGCGCAGGCAGGTCACGGCCATCCACGCGGTTCGGCGCCCGTGTCAAGACGTGGATGCCCGGGACTCGGTCTTCGGCCGGCCCGGCCATGACGGCCGGTGGAAATCAGGTGCTAGAGTCGGAACGCTAGGGGTGACTGGAGATCATGGCAAGCGCGGGAGCATCGCGCTGCTGGCATCGCTGTTGCTGGCAACCATCGGCACCGCCAAGGCCGAGGAGCCCAAGGGGCTGCTCGAAACCATCCATCGCCACATCACCTTGACCTCTTCGGTCACCGACAATGGCGATCTCAACCCCTATGCGGTGGTGGTGGCGCCGGTCAGCGCGGGCAAGATCCGCAAGGACGACGTGCTGGTGGACAATTTCAACGACATCTCCAACCTGCAAGGCACCGGCACCACCATCATCGACTACACCCCCGCCACCAAGGAGACCAGCCTCTTCGCGCGCCTGCCGAAGAAACTGCCGGAATGCCCGGGAGGGGTCGGGCTCACCACGGCGATGACCATGCTGACTTCGGGCTGGGTGATCGTCGGCAGCACGCCCAGCACCGACGGCACCACCGCCACCAAAGGCGATGGCTGCCTGCTGGTGCTCGATCCCAACGGCCGGCTCGTCGCCACCTGGTCGGGGCCGACGATCAACGATCCCTGGGGCAACATGGCGGTGATCGATCGCGGCAGCAGCGCCACGCTGTTCATCAGCATGGCGGGCTTCGGCCTGCCCGGTCCCGACGTCCGCGATCCCGAGACCGGCTATCCCGTCACGATCCGCAAGGCCACGGTCTTGCGGCTCGAGCTGTCCATCCCCGAAGGCAAGCCGCCGGTGCTGGTGAGCCAGACCGTGATCGCCGACGGCTTCTCCGGGCGCGCCGACCGCGACAATTTCCTGTTCGGTCCGACCGGGCTCGCGCTCGGCGCCGACAACACGCTTTACGTGACGGATGGAATGGACAACCAGATCACGGCGATACCCGACGCCGTCACCCGCAGCGACAGCGCCGGCACCGGAAGGCTGGTGACCGAAGGCGGATTGCTGGCCTGGCCCTTGGCGATGGCGACGACGCCGCAGGGGCATCTCCTGGTCTGCAACGGCCGCAACGGCCAGGTGGTCGAGGTCGACCCGATCGCCGGCAAGCAGATCTATGCGCAATGGATCGACCCGGATCAGGCGCAGACCCCGCCGGGCAACGGCGATCTCTTCGGTATCGCCATGAAGCCCGACGGCAAGGGCTTCTATTACGTCGAGGACGACGTGAACACGCTGATGGAGGCGATCCGATGAGCGCGGACGGCAAGAGGCCCACGCGGTCGACCCGCCGCGGCTTTCTCGCGGGAACGGCAGGGCTGATGGCGGTTGCCGGCGCGAGCCTTGGCGGGAGCGCGGCAACCCCGCCCCCCGCCGGGCCGCAAGGCGCGGGGAAGCCCGAGCTCGAGCCCTTCTGGGGCGACCATCAGGGCGGCATCGTGACGCCGATGCAGCGCCACAGCTATTTCGCCGCTTTCGACCTCACCGCCGGCAAGCGAGAGGACGTAGCGGCGCTGCTGCGGCGCTGGACGGCGGCGGCGGCGCGCATGGCCGGCGGCGACACGGCGGAGCCGCTCGGCCAGGATGCGGCCGTGCCCGCTGTGGATTCCGGCGAGGCGCTGGGCCTCTCGCCGGCGCGGCTGACGGTGACCTTCGGCTTCGGCGCAGGGCTCTTCGTCAAGGACGGCCATGACCGCTACGGCCTTGCGGCGCGCCGGCCGGAGGCGCTGGTCGATTTGCCGCGCTTCACCGGCGACCAGCTCGTGGAGGCGCATACCGGCGGCGACCTGTCGGTGCAGGCCTGCGCGGATGATCCGCAGGTCGCCTTCCATGCGGTCCGCCAACTGGCGCGGCTCGCCTATGGCGCAGCCCAGATCCGCTGGACGCAGACCGGCTTCCTGCCGACCGCCGCCGGCACCGAGACGCCGCGCAACCTGATGGGCTTCAAGGACGGCACCAACAACCCCTCGGCCGCCGATGCCCGGGCGATGAAAGAGAGCGTCTGGGTCGGCGCGGAAGGACCCCGATGGATGCGCGGCGGCAGCTACGTCGTCGTCCGCCGCATCCGCATCGCGCTCGAGCATTGGGACCGCATGAAGGTCGATTTTCAGGAGCAGACGGTCGGACGGCAAAAGCAGTCCGGAGCGCCGCTCGGCGCCAAAGCCGAGTTCGATCCCGTGGATTTGGAACGCACCGACGCGGAAGGCAACCCGGTCATCGCCGAGAACGCCCATATAAGGCTCGCCGCCGCGGCGCAGAACGGCGGCGCGCGGCTGTTGCGGCGCGGCTATTCCTACAATGACGGCGTGAACTTCACCACCGAGCGCTGGCCGCCCTGGCGGCAGGGCATGGAATACGACGCCGGCCTGTTCTTCGTCTGCTATCAGCGCGACCCGCGGAACGGCTTCATCCGGGTCTTCGACAAGATGGCGAAATTCGACATGATGAACCAGTTCGTGACCCATGTCGGCGGCGGGCTGTTCGCCTGTCCCGGCGGGGCGGCGAAAGGCGCCTTCATCGGCGCGCGCCTGTTCGAAGAAGCGTGACCCTCAGCGCTCGCGCGGCGGCGCCTCGCGCGGCGTCAGCGAGAATTCCCGCTTCTCCGCGCGGCGCAGCACCGTCACCGTGGCGGGCTTGCCGACGCGCTCTTCGGTCAAGAGACGATGCAGCTCGTCAACGGCGCCGACGGGCTCACCGGCAAAGCCGACGATGACGTCGCCCGACAACAGCCCCGCCTGGCGCGCGGCGCCGTCGGCCGAGGTGGCCTCGACGCGCACGCCGCCCTCGCGCTCGAGCGCGTGGAAGCGCACCACCCGGCGCGGCAGCACGATGTTCTGGCCGGAGAGCCCGATATAGGAGCGCTTGACGCGCCCGTCGCGGATGAGGCGCGAGGCCACGAACTCCACCGTATTGGCCGAGATCGAGAAGCAGATGCCCTGCGCCATGGCGATGATGGCGGTGTTGATGCCGACCACTTCGCCGGCCGCCGTCACCAAGGGGCCGCCGGAATTGCCGGGGTTGAGCGCGGCGTCGGTCTGGATGACGCTGTCGATGAGCCGGCCCGAGCGCGCGCGCAGGCTGCGGCCCAAGGCGCTGACCACGCCGGCGGTCACCGTCGCCTGGAAGCCAAAAGGATTGCCGATGGCGATGACCAATTGGCCGACGCGCAGCTTGCGCGCGTCGCCCAAGCGGGCGAAGGCCGGCGCCTCGCCGGCCAGCCGCAGCACCGCAAGATCGGTGTCGGGATCATCGCCGATCAGGCTTGCCGCCATGGCGCGGCCGTCGGGGAAGGTGGCCTGGAGGCGCTTGGCGCCCGCCGCCACGTGGCTGTTGGTGAGGACATAGCCGTCGGGGGTGAAGACCACGCCCGAGCCGGCGCCGCCGCGGCCGCGGCCGGCCTCGACCTGGAGATGGAGCACCGCCGGCCCGACGCTGTCCACGGCGCCGGTCACGGCGCGCGAATAGGCGTCGAGCAACGCCAGATCCTCTGCCCGGCCGCTATCGGCACCATTGCTTTCGTTCTCTTTATGTTCTAGATTGCCGATCGGCAGGATGGCGTTCATTGCGTCGCTTTCCAAGGCCGCAGGCGCGGCCGGTTGCTGGGATGAGGCTCTAGATGGGAATCCCGCGGCCTTGCGCCTAGGCCTTGCGCGTTGCGTCGCGGCGACTTGCCGCTAAGATGGCCAAGGCCGGCGCGCCAGAGCCGTCTTGCTCGCAGCTCACCAACCTCAAGGCAGGCATCATGGCCGGAAGCGTCAACAAAGTGATCCTGATCGGCAATCTCGGCCGCGACCCCGAGATCCGCTCGACCCAGGACGGTACTCGCGTCGCCAATCTCTCCCTCGCCACGTCGGAGAGCTGGCGCGACAAGACCACCGGCGAGCGCAAGGAGCGCACCGAGTGGCATCGGGTGGTCATCTTCAACGAGCGCCTGGTGGACATCGTCGAGAAATACCTCAAGAAAGGCGCCAAGGTTTATCTCGAGGGCGCCTTGCAGACGCGCAAATGGACCGACAATTCCGGCCAGGAGCGCTATACCACCGAAGTGGTGCTGCAGCGTTTCCGCGGCGAGCTCACCATGCTCGACGGCCGCAGCGGCGGCGGCGCGGGCGGGGGCGGCTATGGCGAGGAAGCGCCGGCTGAGGAGTTCGCCATGGCGGGCGCCGCCGCCCCGGCGCCGCGGGCCGAGCGGCGCCCGCCGGTGCAGGATCTCGACGACGAGATTCCGTTCTAGCGGCGGTGTGCTGCAATTATTTGATACCACATAGATAAGCGACGGTGGGCCCCAACAAGCTTCCCGCGTTTTCTTACGTTCTTCGGCGTTTGGGTCCCACCGCCACTGCCGCTCCGGGCAAGGTCGCCACTCATAATTGCCCTTAGCCCTTCCGATCGCTCTCCTGGCCGGGAACTTCAGCGTACCCCGATCCCCGGCTTGAATAGACTAGTCCAATGGACTACATTTCCCATGTCCGGAACCGCCCCGATCACCGTTGTCGAGACGCCGGAGTTCCTGTCGGCAACGCGAAAGCTCCTGAGCGAGGAGGAACGGGCGGTGCTGGTGGATTACCTGGCCCACAATCCGGCCGCCGGCGAGCTGGTCCCAGGGACCGGTGGCGTGCGCAAGCTGCGATGGGGGCTTGAAGGGCGTGGAAAGCGTGGCGGCGCCCGCGCGATCTACTTCTACCACAGCGCCGACATTCCGCTGTTCGCGCTGACGGCCTACGCCAAGAACGAGCGGGCGGATTTAAGCCAGAAGGATCGGAACGATTTCCGGCGACTGACGAAGCTCCTCGCCGAGACTTATGGAAGGACGAAGAGATGAGCAAGGTAGCCGACAGCATCCGCCGCGGCCTCACGGAAGCCGTCGCCTATGCGCGCGGCGAGGCGAAAGAGAGCGCCTACCGGGTCCATGTGCCGGCCAAAATCGACGTGCGCGCCATTCGCACGAAGCTCGGCATGACCCAAGAGGAATTCGCCGGCCGGTTCGGATTCAGCGTCAACACGCTGCGCCATTGGGAGCAAGGCAAGCGCCTGCCGGAAGGGCCGACGCGCGCCTATCTGCTGGTCATCCAGCGTGCGCCGAAGGCGGTGCAGAAGGCACTGCACGCCGCTTGAGCCGTGAGACGGCCGCCCGCAGCTCGGCGCAACACGCCTTCATATGCGCCCAAATACGCTTGGGCGTCCGGAGCGCTTGACACGGCTCGACCGATGGCGGGCGATATTGGCCGACGCTGTTGCCATTGATCGAGGTTCGCAACGGCATGGCTTTTTCGGCGCGACATGCCGATCTCTTGCCCTTGGCGCTGCCGCCGCGCGTCGAGGCGGCGGCCTATATCGGCGTGTCGCCGACCAAATTCGACGAGCTCGTGCGGGACGGCAGGGTGCCGAGGCCGAAACGGATCGATGCGCGCACGGTCCGGGAGCGCAAGCAGCTCGACCCGGCTTTCGAGGCGCTGCCCGATGAGACAGAGCGCAATGCCCGGAACGAGGTCGCGGCGTAACCGTCGGAGCGGCAGATGACAAAGGTCAGACTTCCAGACGGAAGCCGGAGGCTCGAGCTCAAATACCTGGTCGAGGACGTGGACCGGCATGGCAATGTCCGGCTCCATGTGAAGCGCCGCGGCTGCCGCAAGGTCCGGCTGCACAGCGCACCGGGCTCGCATGAATTTCCGGCCGAGCACCAGGAGGCCATTGCCGGGAAGATCGCCGCCCCGACGAGCGCAAGAGCGCTCGCGGCGGGCTAAACGCGCGCCCGTCTGCCTAGCGTTCCAATAAATCCGTCAGCGCGCGCTCGATGTGGCGCAGGCTGTTGCAGACGCCGGCGTAATGGCAATAGGGGCGATAGCGCAGCATGTCGCTGTCGCCGGAGCCCCAGAGCGAGCGCGGCTCGGGGTTTAGCCAGATCAGCCGCTTGCAGCGCTTGTGGATCGCCTCGAGGATGTCGGTGCGCGGGTTGGCGTAGTTGCCGCGGCCGTCGCCGATGATGATGATGCTGGTCTGGCGGTCGATCAGCGGCAACCAGCCGCGCTCGAAATCCTCGAGCGAGCGGCCGTAATCGCTGGAGCCGAATCCCACCGCGCGCAGGACGGCGGCGATCGCCGGCTCGATGTCGTTGCGCTCGAGCAGGTCGCTCACCTCGATCAGGCGGTCGGAGAAGGCGAAGGCGCGCAACCCCGCCATCACCTCATGCATGCTGTAGAGAAACAGCAGCAGGAAGCGCGCCACGGAGGCCACCGAGCCGCTCACGTCGCAGATCGCCATCACCTTGGGCCGCTCGATCTTCTGCCGCTTCCAGGAGGTGCGGAACAGCATGCCGTCGGTCGCCATGTTCCGGCGCAAGGTGCGGCGCAGATCGAGCTGGCCGCGCCGCGCCCGCCGGCGGATGCGCGCATGCTTGCTCGCCAGCCGCTTGGCGAGGACGCGCACGAGGACGTGCATGCGCTGGAAGTCGCCGCGGTCGAGGGTGGTGAGCCGGGCGGTGCTGAGGAACGCCTCGCGCATCGCCTGCGTCCGGCCGTCGGCGTAAAGCGCGAGCTGGCGGCGGACGAAATCGCGCACGGCCTGGCCGAGGCGCCGGCGCTGCGTCTCGAGCTGGTCGGCGCGCGCCGCCGCTGCCGGCGCCGCATCCCGGCGCAGCGCCTCGATCTCGCGGTCGAGCGCCTCGAGCCCCATCGCGTCGAGGATGCGCCGGCCATAGATGTTGGCCTGGGTGAAGAAGCTGATCTCGGAGACGCCGACGGCGTTGGCCGCCGCTTCCATCGCCGCGGCAAGCGCGGCGCCGTCGCCGGCGAGCAGCATCTCGGCGAGCGCCGCGCCGTCGCCGGCAGGCGCCTCGGCCGAGGGCGGCTCCGCCGCGCCGGCGAGCGCCGACAGCGCGTCGCGCGCGAAGAACAAATCGAAGCAGCGGGCGAAGGCTTCCTTCTCCGCCAGCGTCTTCGCCAACACCAGCCCCAGCGCGTCCTTCAGCGCCTCGCGCTCGGCGAAGCCGGTGATCGACACCGCGGCAAAGGCATCGATGCTCTCCGCCACCGAGACGCGCAGCCCGGCCTCGCGCAGCGCCTGGAAAAAATGCAGCAGAGGCGCCGCAAATGCCCCGCGAGCGCCCGCGCGCTCGTCGGGCGGCGGCGGCGGCGCTTGCGCAGCGCGCGCGGGAGCCGCACCGGGCGGGAGAGCCGACGGCCCGCTCACACCGCTTCTCCCGCCTCGCGCCGCGCCTGATGGGTGAAGGCAGGGAGCTTGCTCTCGACCGCGGTCACGTCGCCCTCGAATTTGAGCAGCACGTTGAGCGTGTCGCGCACCAGTTCGGCCTCGAGATGCTCGGCATGCAGCAGCAACAGCACGCGCGCCCAGTCGATGGTCTCGCTCACCGAGGGGACTTTGCGCAGATCCTCGCGCCGGAGCTGCTGGATCAGCGCGACGATCTGCCGGCGCAGCGTCTCGGAGACGCCGGGCACCTTGACCTCGATGATGCGCTGCTCGAGCCGCGGGTCGGGAAAGCCGATATGGAGGTGCAGGCAGCGCCGCTTCAGCGCGTCGCCGAGATCGCGCGCGTTGTTCGAGGTGAGCACGACGAAAGGCGGCACCGCCGCGCGGATGGTGCCGATCTCCGGCACCGTCACCTGGTAGTCCGACAGGATCTCGAGCAGGAAGGCTTCGAACTCCTGGTCGGATTTGTCGACCTCGTCGACCAGCAGCACCGCGCCGCCCGGCTGCTGGAGCGCGCGCAGCAGCGGCCTGGGCTCGAGGAACTGCTCGGAAAAGAAGATGTCGCCGGCGCCGTGCAGCCGCTTGATCGCGCCGGCGAGGCTCTTGACCCCGTTCAGCTCCTCGCCGAGCTTGTCCTTGAGGATCTGGGTGTAGAGAAGCTGCTTGGCGTATTTCCACTCATAGAGCGCCTTGGCCTCGTCGAGCCCCTCATAGCATTGCATGCGGATGAGCGGCAGGCCGAGAAAGGCGGCGCTGGCCTTGGCAAGCTCGGTCTTGCCGACGCCGGCCGGACCTTCGACCAGGATCGGCTTTTGCAGCCGCTCCGCCAGGAACACGGCGGTGGCGATCTGGCGGCTGCAGATATAGCCGGCCCGCGCCAGCCCGGCGATCACCGTATCGATGGCGGCGCGGGTGGAAGGATCGCGGTCGTTCATGAGCGGGCGCGGTTCTTTTCGGGATCCATGGGTTGTGCTCTTCGAGCCTGTGCGGGAGATGGGGGTGAGACCCGTTCCAGTCCTGAACAGGCTCTTAGCACGCCCGGCGCGGTTTTACAGCGTGGCTCGCGCCCATGGCCAAGGAGCGAGGCGCGGGAGAAGGCCGGCGGGCCTTGTGCCGCCGGTCATTGGCGCGGCACCGCGCCCTCTTGCAGCACCTGGCGCACCTTGCTGCCCAGCGCCATGGCGGTGAAGGGCTTGACGATGAGCTCGACGCCGGGGTCGAGCCTGCCTTGATGGACGATGGCGTTGCGCGCATAGCCCGTGGTGAAGAGCACCTTGAGGTCGGGCCGGCGGCGTTTGGCCTCGTCGGCGAGCTGGCGGCCGTTGAGGCCGCCGGGCAAGCCGATGTCGGTGAACAGCAGCCGGATCTCGGGCTCGGCCTCGAGCAGGCGCAGCGCCTCGGCGCCGGTCGGCGCCTCGAGCACGCGATAGCCCAGCTCGCGCAGGATGTTGCCGCCGTAGTTGCGGACGTCGTCGTCATCCTCGACGAGGAGGATGGCGACGCCGGCAAAGGGCTCCGGCTGCGTCGGCTTCTCGGCCGCGCCCTCGCTCGGCGCGCCGGCGGCGGCGAGCCGCGGCAGATAGAGCTTGACCGTCGTGCCTTCGCCGGGCTCGCTGTAGATCTTGACGTGACCGCCGGACTGCTTGACGAAGCCATAGACCTGCGGCAGGCCGAGGCCGGTGCCCTGGCCGACCTCCTTGGTGGTGAAGAACGGCTCGAAGGCCTTTTCCGCCACTTCGGGGGTCATGCCGCTGCCGGTGTCGGAGACGGCGATCACCACATACTGCCCGGCGGTCAGATCCTCATGCGCCGCGGCGTAGCCCTCATCGAGGAAGGCGTTCGCCGTCTCCAGCGTGAGTTTGCCGCCCTGCGGCATGGCGTCGCGCGCGTTGACCGCGAGGTTGAGCAGCGCGCTTTCGAGCTGGTTGGGATCGGCGAGGGTGCGCCAGAGGCCGCCGGCGAGGACGGTCTCGATGACGATGCTCTCGCCGAGCGAGCGGCGCAGCAGGTCGGACATGCCGGCGACGAGCTTGTTCACGTCGATCGGCTTGGGCTCGAGCGGCTGGCGGCGGGCAAAGGCGAGCAGGCGATGGGTCAGCGTGGTGGCGCGGGTGGCGGCGCGCATGATCGCCTCGGCCATGCGCCTGGCGTCGGCCTTGTCCGGCAGATGGCGCTGCAGATTGTCGAGATTGCCGACGATGATGGTGAGCAGGTTGTTGAAATCATGGGCGACGCCGCCGGTAAGCTGGCCGATCGCCTCCATTTTCTGCGACTGGCGGAGCTGCTCCTCGATGCGGCGGCGCTCGGTGGTGTCGTGCAGGAAGGCGAAGCCGCCGATGATGCCGCGGTCGCGCGTGTAGAGCGGCGCGAAATTGATGTCGCTGAAGCCGCTCTTGCCGGGCGGCGGGTAGTTGTGGGGCTGGTCGCGCAAGGTGCTGCGGCGGCCCTCCATGGCGGCGCGCCAGGCCGCCTCGACCGGCGTGCCGAGGAAGTCCGGGCGCCGCTCGAAGAGGTGGCGGCCGAGCACCTGCTCGCGCGCTATGCCCGAGATCGTCTCCATGCGCGGGTTCCAGGCGATGTAGCGCATCTCCTTGTCGATGCCGATGATGCCGTCGGTGCCGTTCTCGATCAGCAGCTCCGAGAGCTGGCGCTCGCGGCTCACCGCGTCCTCGGCGTGCTTGCGGGCGGTGATGTCGACGATGACGGAGATGGTGCGGGTGAACCTGCCTTCGTCATCGTGCTCGAGATAGGCCGAGATCAGGCCGTCGAACACCTCGCCGGACTTCTTGACGAATTGCCGCTCGACGTCGCGCACCGAGCCGGTCTCCAGCAGCTCGCGCCAGCGCGTATCGTGCAGCGTCATGTTCTCTGACGCATAGAAATCCGCCATCTTGCGGCCGATCACCTCCTCGCGCGCATAACCGAAGAGATCGAGCCAGCGCTCGTTGACGTCGGCGATGCGACGCTGGGCGTCGAGCGAATGCATCGGCACCGGCGCCTTGCGGAAGAGCGAGCGGTGATTCTCCTCGCTGGCGCGCAGGCGCTGGTTGGCTTCGGCGAGGTCGCGGGTGCGCTCGGCGACGCGCTGCTCGAGCCGGTCATTGACCTGCCGCTGCGTCTCCTGCGCCTCGCGCATGTCGTGGATATCGATCGCGGTGCCCAGCCAGGAGACGGTCTTGCCATCGCGCTTCAGCGGCGAGCAGCGGATGAAGTGCCAGCGATAAGCGCCGTCATGGCGCCGGATGCGGATCTCGGCGGTGTATTCGCGGTCGTAGAACGCGGCTTCCATGCGCGCCTTGACGAGTTGGCCCTGGTCGTCGGGATGGTGCAGCGCGGTGCGCGAGGCCGGATCGGCGCCGATCGGGCGGCCGACATATTCGACGAAGCGGCGGTTGTAGTATTCGGCGACGCCGTCGATGCCGATGACGAAGGCGATCTGCGGCAGCGCCTCGAGCATGTCCTGGAAGCGCTGCCGGCTGTCGCGCAGCGCCTGCTCGCGGCGCTTGTGCTCGGTGATGTCGAGGCTGACGCCGATCATGCGCACCGGCCGCAGCGCCGCGTCGAAGAGCGTGCGGCCGCGCGCCGCCACCCAGCGCTCGCCGCCTTCGGCATCGACGACGCGGTACTCGACCGCGTAGGCGCCGCCGCCGGCGGGGTCGAGCGAGCGGCGATGCGCCTCGGCGACGCGCGCGCGATCCTCGGGCGCCACCGCGGCGATGAAGGCATCGAAGCTCGGCTGCACCTCCGACGCCACGCCCATCACCGCCTTGGCATGGTCGGTCCAGAAGCGCTTGCCGGTGGCCACGTCATAGTCCCAGATGCCGAACCCCGCCGCCTCCATGGCGATGCGGAGCTGGTCGCGATTGCGGCGCAGCTCTTCCTCCTCCTCGCCCGGCCGGCGCTCGCCGATAACCTGCCAATAAAGGCCGGCGATCCCCGCGGCGAGCGGGCAGAGGCGGAGCGCGTAGCAGCGCCCGGAGCGCGGCGAGAGCACCTCGCAGGCCAGACTGCCGCCGGCCGCCGCCGCCTGGCGCAACTGCCGTTCCGCCTCCGAGCCCGCAAGATCGGAAAAGCGCTGCCACAGCACCTCGCCGAGCAGCGTCTCGGGCGGGGCGCCCCAGAACTCGGCGGCACGGCGGTTGACGTGGAGAAGGCGCCAGTCGCCATCGACGGCGCAGAAAGCCTCGGCGCTGGCATCGAGCGCGGCGAGGGCAAGGGCGCCAAGGCCGTCCTCCGCCGCCGGATTCGGCCCCGCCGCCTCGCGATATCCGATGCGCTTTGCCATTGTCTTCGGCAATTGTTGCGCAAGCCTGGGTCGTCTGCCAAGAGACTCGCTTCGCCCCAAAGCGATACCGCATCTTCGGCCAAGGGCGCCAGCAAAAGGTCGCGGGGATCAATCGACGCGGATCTCGCCCGCCATGCCGGCCCAATCATGGTCGGCGCAGCTCATGGCATACCGTCCCGGCCGCAAGGCGACGAAGCGCAGCTCCTTGCGCCCGCCCGGCCGGACCACGACCTCCTTGCCGCTCGGCTTGAGAGCATCCGGGGTGTCGAGCGCAATCGAAGCGAGAAATTCCGGCGCGGTGAATTCATGGAGCTCGGCGCCGCGGTTCACCAGCAGCAGCCGGTAGCCAACGCCGCGCCGGAAGCGGAGGCGGGCGGGCGAGAAGCGGTATTCGGTCATCGCCAGCTCGACCGTCTCGACCGCCGCCGACCGGCCGCAAGCCATGAGCGCCGCCGCGCCGAGCAGCGCCGCCAAGGCGGCACGGCGCGCGATCCCGAAAGGAGGCGGGGCGAGGGGAGCCGCGCCCGGCTCCCCCCGGGCGGTCACGGCGTGATCTGGCCGCGGATTTCGCCGCCCTTGTTCGCCGCGGTATGAATGTTGACGTAATCCTTGCCGGAGGTGAGGTCCGCGACTTGCGCGTCGGTCAGCGTCGCCGTGCCGGTGATCGGATTGGCGGGGGCACCGTTGGGCGAAAGATTGACCTCGACGCCGGCATTGGCCCCGGCCGCCGCCGGGCCGTGAATATGCGCGGCGCCGGCAGGGCCGCTGAGGCCGCTATAGCTGATCGTCCAGGAAAGCTGCTTGGTCGCGGGATCGAACTTGAATTCGCCCGTGCCCGTGCCTTTGCTGTCGGTCGGCGGCACTTCCTGCTGGGCGTTGAGGGTGGCGTGGAAGGTCTTGGTCTGCGCGTTGCCGGCGCCAGCGGCAAGCAGGCAAGCCGCGGCGAGCGCCGCCGCAAAGGTCACCCGGTTCCCATCCTGCATGGTTTTTCCTCCCTCTCGCGGCGGAGCGCCGCACCTCGATCTATCACATCGCAGGGAAGCAGGCGCGCGCCTCACGATAAAGTGAGGGGCGCCGGCGATCCCGGCCGCGGTCGAGCACATCCCGCCGCCCGGTCGCGACTCCGGCCTTGCCGCAGTGCAACGCGAACCCGCCGCGGGACGGCGGTCGGCGGCACCCCAGGCAGGTGTAAAAGTGCTGTAAGATCACTACCTATCTTTTGGAATTCACGAGCCTTTTCCTCCGGCCTTCCGGGCCGGCCGGAGACCGTTCCGGAGCCCGGCGGCGTTGTTCGGCGCGGCGAGATAAGCTAGACTTGACCGCGCCCGAACGCCGGCGCCCGACTCCGGCGTTTGCTTTGTGCGCCCGCCACACGGGACCGCTCTTTTGACCGCTTCTCCGACCGCCCCGCCGCCGCTCGATATCGCGCCCATCTCCATCGAGGAGGAGATGAGGCGGTCCTATCTCGATTACGCCATGAGCGTGATCGTGGCGCGCGCGCTGCCCGACCTGCGCGACGGGCTGAAGCCGGTGCATCGCCGCATCCTCTACGTGATGAAAGAGAACGGCTACGACTGGAACCGGCCGTTCCGCAAATCGGCGGCCGTGGTCGGCGACGTCATGGGGCAATACCATCCGCACGGCAACGACGCCATCTACGACGCCATGGTGCGCATGGCGCAGGATTTCGCCATGCGCGTGCCGCTGATCGACGGCCAGGGCAATTACGGCTCGATGGACGGCGATCCGCCGGCGGCGATGCGCTACACCGAGGCGCGGCTCGCGCGCGCCTCGGACCCGCTGCTCGGCGACATCGACAAGGACACGGTCGACTTCCAGCCCAATTACGACGGCACGCGCCAGGAGCCCAAGGTGCTGCCGGCGCGCTTTCCCAATCTCCTGGTCAATGGCGGCGCCGGCATCGCCGTCGGCATGGCGACCAACATCCCGACGCACAATCTCGGCGAGGTGCTCGACGCCTGCATCGCCTTCATCGACAACCCCGCGATCACCGCCGACGAGCTGATGGAGCTGGTGCCGGGCCCGGATTTCCCCACCGGCGGCATCATCGTCGGCCGCATGGGCATCCACGCCGCCTACAAGCTCGGCCGCGGCTCGATCGTGCTGCGCGGCAAGACGCATCTCGAGGAGAGCCGCAAGGAGCGCGAGGCGATCATCGTCACCGAGGTGCCGTATCAGGTCAACAAGGCGCGCATGGTCGAGCGCATCGCCGAATGCGTGCGCGAGAAGCTGATCGAAGGCATCGCCGACCTGCGCGACGAGAGCGACCGCGAGGGCGTGCGGGTGGTCATCGAGCTGAAGCGCGACGCCTCGCCCGACGTCGTGCTCAACCAGCTCTACCGCCATACGCCGCTGCAGACCAGCTTCGGCGTCAACATGCTGGCGCTCAACGCCGGCCGGCCGGAGCTGCTGCCGCTGCGCGACATCATCGCCGCCTTCGTGGGCTTCCGCGAGGAGGTCGTCACCCGCCGCACCATCTTCCTCCTGGGCAAGGCGCGCGAGCGTGCGCATCTGCTGCTCGGGCTCGCCGTGGCGGTGGCCAACATCGACGCGATGATCGAGCTCATCCGCAAGGCGCCCGATCCGCCGGCGGCGCGCGCGGCGATGACGGCGCGCGGCTGGCCGATCGACAGCGTGGCGCCGCTGGTGGCGCTGATCGAGGAGCCGGGCCGCGGCGGCCGGCAGGCCGACGGCAGCTACCGCCTCTCCGACGCGCAGGCGAGGGCGATCCTCGACCTCCGCCTGCAGCGGCTCACCGCGCTCGAGCGCGACAAGATCGCCCAGGAGCTGGACGAGATCGTCGCCGAGATCAGGGGCCACCTCGAGATCCTGGGCTCGCGCGCGCGCCTCCTCGAGGTGCTGCGGCAAGAGTTCCGGGCGGTCAAGGAGGAATTCGCCACGCCGCGCAAGACGGCGATCGAAGACGTCGAGTTCGAGGCCGATATCGAGGAGCTGATCCAGCGCGAGGACATGGTGGTGACGGTGAGCCACGCCGGCTACATCAAGCGCGTGCCGCTCTCGACCTACCGCGCCCAGCGCCGCGGCGGGCGCGGCCGCACCGGCATGGCGGTGCGCGAGGAGGATTTCGTCAACCAGGTTTTCGTCGCCTCGACCCATGCCTCGGTGCTGTTCTTCACCTCCACCGGCCGCGTCTACAAGCTCAAGGTCCACAAGCTGCCGGTCGGCACGCCGCAGGCGCGCGGCAAGGCCTTCGTCAATCTGCTGCCCAACCTGGCGCCGGGCGAAAGCATCTCGACGGTGCTGCCGCTGCCGGAGGAGGAGGCGTCCTGGGGCGACCACACCGCCGTCTTCGTCACCCGCAAGGGCAACGTCCGGCGCAACGCGCTCAGCGATTTCGCCAACGTCTTCGCCACCGGCAAGATCGCCATGAAGTTCGAGGGCGAGGACGCCGACGACCGGCTCATCGCCGTCGCCGTCTGCGGCACCGGCGACGACATCCTGCTCGTCACCCGCAACGGCCGCGCCATCCGCTTCCCGGCCGGCGACGTCCGCGTCTTCACCGGCCGCACCTCGGTTGGCGTGCGCGGCATCAAGCTCGCCGAAGGCGACGCGGTGATCTCGCTGTCGATCCTGCGCCACGAGGAAGTGGATTCGCCGACCCGGAGCGCCTTCCTGCGGCTGTCCACGCAACGCCGGCGCGCGGCGGGCGAGGAGGCGGACGCGGCGGAGCCGGCCGAGCCCGAGGACGGCGAGGGCGAGAACGGCGCCGAGGCCACCATCTCCGAGGAGCAGTTCGCCGATCTCGCCCAGCGCGAGGAGCTGCTGCTGTCGATCACCGAGAAGGGCTTCGGCGTGCGCAGCTCGGCCTATGACTATCGCATCACCGGGCGCGGCGGGCAGGGCATCGAGAACATGAACCTGGCCAAGCGCCAGGACGCCGTCGTCGCCGCCTTTCCGGTCGGGCCGCGCGACCAGATCATGCTGGTGACCAACACCGGCATGGTGATCCGCGTGCCGATCGAGGGCATTCCGGTCAAGCGCCGGCGCAGCCAGGGCGTCGTGGTGTTCAAGGTGGAAGAAGGCGAGCGCGTCGTCTCGGTGGCGCATCTCGCGGAAGCCGGGGAGAACGGCGAGAACGGGGCGGCCGAGGAAACCGAAGGGGAGATCGCATGAGCATGGAGCGCGTTGGGTTCTATCCCGGCACCTTCGACCCCATCACCAACGGCCACACCGACATCATCCTGCGCGCCACCAAGATCGTCGACCGGCTGGTGATCGGCGTCGCGCGCAACATCGGCAAGGGCCCGCTCTTCTCCACCGAAGAGCGCGTGGAGATCGTGCGCGACGAGATCGCGCATCTCGCCGATCCCGAGACGCGCCGGCGGGTCGAGGTGAAGCCCTACAACATCCTCACCATGCATTTCGCCGTGGAGCAGGGCGCCTCGGTGATCGTGCGCGGCTTGCGCGCCGTCTCCGATTTCGAATACGAGTTCCAGATGGCCGGCATGAACAACCGCCTCAATCCCAACGTCGAGACGGTGTTCCTCATGGCCAACGACAAGTACCAGTTCATCGCCTCGCGCTTCGTCAAGGAGATCGCCCAGCTCGGCGGCGACGTCTCGCATTTCGTCAGCCCGCGCGTGCTGCAACGCATCACCGCCCGCTTCGCCCAGAACGGCAAGAAGAAGCTGGCGGCGAAGCGATGACGCGGCCGGCGGCTCTCGACCGTCTGCCTTCGGCCGATGGCTGACGGCCTCGTCGTCCTCTTCAAGGGCCATTCGCAATACGGCAGCGTCAACGCCATGGTCGACCAGCTCGCCCAGGCGCTGGAGCGGCTGGGCGCGCCAACCGCGATCCTCGACACGCGCGCGGCCGACTGCGTCGCCAGCGCCGTGGCCCTCCTCCGCCAGCGCCGCGTCCGGCTCTTTCTCAGCCTCAACGGCTTCGGCATTCCCGCGGCCGGGCAGGGCGCGGGCTTCTACGCCGAGAGCGCGGCGCCGGTGCTGATCTATTTCGTCGACCATCCCGCCTATCACCTTTCGCGGCTGCGCGCGCCGCTGCCGCGGCTCATCGCCACCTTCCCGACCGCGCATCACGCGGATTTCTGCCGCCGCTTCATCCGCGACGACATCGCGATCCATCACCTGCCGCATGCGACGGCGGCGGCCGCGGCGGCGCCCTGGCGAGGGCGCGATCTGGCGCTCTTTCTCAGCGCCTCGCTGATGGCCGATCCCGAGCCTTTCCGCGCGCAATGGCGCCAGCACGGCGCCGAGGTCGCGGCCCGGCTCGACGCCACGGTCGAGGCGCATGACGCGGCGCCGACGCGGCCGCTGCACGAGATCGTGCTGGCGGCGCTGGGCGGAGCCGCGCCGCCGATCGAGGTCCTGGCTTCCTACGTGATCACCGTCGACACCTATCTGCGCTCGCGCGTCAAGCTCGCCCTGGCGCAGGCGCTGGCGCATTTGCCGCTGACGCTTTGCGGCGAAGGCTGGGCGCGCCATGCCGCGCCGGGACAGCGCGCGGCTTTCCTGCCGGCGACGCCGGTCGCCGAGACGGTCGCCGCCATGCGCCGCAGCAAGATCGTGCTCAACCCGCTGCCGCCCTATTACGAAAGCCACGAGCGGCCGCTTCAGGCCATGGTCAACGGCGCCGTCGCCGCCGAGGGGCCGAACGCGGCGATGGCGGCGGCGTTTCCGGGCGGCTATCTCGATCTCCCCGCCGATCCCCGCGAAGCGGCGGCGGCGCTGGAAGCGGCGCTGGCGGCGGAGGGGCGGCTGCAAGCGATCGCCGAGGCCGGCCATGCGGCCTGCCTCGCCGGGCATCTCTGGGAGCATCGCGCGGCGGAAATCCTGCGCCTGGCGGCAGCCGGCTGAGCCGGCCGCGCTCAGCGCGGCGCGGCCTTGTCGATCAGCTTGATCGCGATCTCATCGGTGTTCAGCGGCAGGGGCGGAGCGGGGAACCAGCTCAGCGCGACCGGCTGCTTCCGGCCGATGACCGCGCCGGTCGCGGCGTCGGCGAGCCACAGCCGCGCCAGCTTGTCGGGATCGACCGCCTCGCCTTCGACCACCACCGTGCTCCCGGCCCGGCCGGTGAACTCGACATCGGTTCCGCCGGCAATGCCGCCCCAGCCATAGGCGATGCCGAGCCGATGCGGCTCGCCGGCGGTGACGAGCAGCGGCCGGTCCCAGCGCCAGGCGGAGTCCTTCACCACCCGCCCGTCCACGGCCCAGACCAGATGGTACTCGCTCGATTGCAGGAAGAATTTGGCATCCTTGCTGCCGAGAATGCTCACCGCCCGATCCGGCGTCAGCCCCGGCGGCGGCGCGTAATAGGCCGTGCTGTCGCCGGCGCAGCCCGCCAGCAGCAGCAGAGCGAGAGCGATTGCCGGCGACCGCCCCGAGCCCCGGATGGCCATGACGCGCCTCCCTCATCCAACGCGCTCAAGGGTAGCATCGGATCATCAACGCCGGCACTTCCATCGGGCAGCCTCGCGGCAATTTTACCGGCTCCTACGCCGCCTTCAGCAGGATGTTCTGCTCGCGCTCCAGCACCTTGCGCACGGCGGGGCGCTCCAGCATCCGGTCTTTCCAGCCGGCGAGGTGCTTCAGATCCGTCACCGGCAGCTCGATGCGCGCGCCCCAGCCGTAGAAGACCAGGGCATAGGGATCGCAGACGGTGAACTGGTCGCCTTGCATCCATTTCTTGCCGGCAACGAGACCGTCGGCCTCCTGCAGCGCCGCCCAGAAATTCTTCTTGCCGGTCTCCTTGACCGAGAGGGCTGCAATCGGGTCCTCGGCGAAGCGCTCGGTGCGGATGATGTGGGTGAAGGCGGGGTGCACCGTGTTCGAGAGCCAGGCCATCATCGAGATGCAGCGCGCCTCGGCCGCGAGATCCTTGGGCAGCAGGCCCTTCTCGGGAAAGCGCCGGGCGAGATAGGTGAGAATCGCCGTGTTCTCGGTCAACACGCTGCCGTCGTCGAGGCGGAGCGCCGGCACCTTGCCGCGCGGGTTGATCTTGAGGTAGTCGGCGGTTCTCTGCTCGCCCTTGGCCAGCGCCACCAGCTTGCTCTCGAAACTCGCGCCCGCCTCCTCGAGGCCGATGTGGGACGCCATGGAGCAGGCGCCGGGACTGTAGAAGAGCGTCAGCATAGGGGTATCCTCCAGGTTCTTGGCGCAGGATTGGCGGCGATTGTGCCCGCTGGACGGAAGGCTGTCCATGGCGGCGCCGGCGGGGCGCCGAGCCACCCCCGGAACGGGCGGAGCGTTCAGCGGTCGAGCCAGACCTCGGTCAGATCCTGCTCGAGATAGTGGCTCGGCGTCAGGTGCCAGCCCTTCATCGCCGTCGCGGCGGCGACGATGCGGTTCCACCACAGGAACGGCACGGTATAGGCCTCGGTCAGCGCGTGGCGCTCGAACTCGCGCACGATGCGGGCGCGCTCGCGCGGATCGGTGGTGACGGCCTGGCCGACATAGAGGCTGTCGAGGAAGCGGTCGGTCGAGCCGGCAAAATTGCTCGGCGAGAGGTCGCTCGAGACGTATTTCGCCAATTGCAAGGTGGGATCGTCGAAATAATCGCCGCCGAAATCGATCGCCGCCTGGAAGTCGTGGCGCTGGAGCGCGCCTTCCCAGTCCTTGGTCCCGAGCTTCTGCTGGCTGACGCTGACGCCGACGGCCTTCCACGCGGCGACGAGGTAGTCGGCGGCGGGGCCATAGGGCATGGCGATGTCGCGGTTGGTGAGAGTGAAGGCAAGCCCGCTCTGGCCGGCCTCGGCCAGGAGGCGCTTCGCCTCGGCGCGCGAGGCGGCGCCGTCGCGCCAGAAGCCCGGGATGGCGGTGAGGTCGGCCTCCGGCGTCGCCAGCGCGAAGCCGGGCCGCGTGATGCCGCCGACGAATTTGAGGAAGGTCGTCGATTGCAGGCTCTCCGCCGCCTGCCAGCGGTCGATGGCGAGCGACAGCGCGCGGCGCACCCGGGCGTCGTCGAACGGCGGCTTCCTGGCGTTGAACACCACCATGAGGTCGATGAGCCAGGGCGTCTCGCCGAGCTCGACCTTGTTGCCCATCGCCTCGGCGAGCTGGTCGCGCTCGGTCGGCGTGACGCTGCGGAACTCGGCGAGCAGCGTGCCTTTCTCGAGCCCGTCCACCACCTTGGCGCCGGCGACAAAATGCGCGACATAGCCGTCGAGATAGGGACGGCCGGGAAGGAAATAATGATCGAAGCGCGTGCCCGTCCAATGATCGCCCTTGACGTGCTCGACGAAGCGGAAGGCGCCGGTGCCGAGGACGTGCGTCTGGGGAAAGAGCGGATCCTCCTTGAGCCTTGCCGCGCTGTAGATGCAGTTCCAGGGCGAGGCGAAATTGGCCAGCATCGCCGCCTCGGGCCAGCGCAGATGGAACACCGCCGTGAGCGGGTCGGGCGTGTCGATGCGATCGATGGCGGCGTAATAGACCTGGCGCGCGGAGATGACGCCCTGGGGCGGATGCGCGATGCGCTCGTAGCTCGCCTTGACGTCGGCCGAGGTGAGCCTGCTGCCGTCGTGGAACAGCACGTTCGGCCGCAGCTTGAAGGTATAGGTCAGCCGGTCGGCCGAGACGCTCCAGCTCTCGGCGAGGTCGCCCTTCACTTGCGGATAGTCCTCGCCGTCGAATTTGAGCAGGGTCGAGTAATGCGGCGCCACCGGATGCAGGAAGGCGAAGGAGACGTTGGCGTGGCAATCGTAATTGGGGGGCTCGGCGTCGACCGCGAAATCGAGCACGCCGCCGCGCCGCGGCTGCGGCTCGGCCGCGGCGGCGGCAAAGGCGAGGGCGGCGAGGGTGGCGGCGGCGCCGGCCAGCCGCAGGCCCGACCACAGGATCTCGCCGCGGCGGCGGCGGCGAAAAAGATAGCGCTTGTACACCGGGGATCCTCCTCGAGTGGCTGCGGGGTGCCGCGTCGAACTCAATTCCGGTGCTCGCCCTGCCAGCGGCGGAACTGCTCGTAGAGCTGATCCTTCTGCTCGGCGGTGAGCGTCTGGCTGCCGCTCGCCTTGCTGCGCTCGTCGAGGAACTTGGCGAAGATGTCGCGCAGCTCGTTCTCGCTGAAGGCGGCGGGCGCGCTGCCGTTGCGCTTGATCCAGTCCGCGGCCGGCGCGAAGCGGCGCCAATGCGGCAGCTCGGCGGCGAGATTCACCTCATGCCATTTCGGGTGATGCGGCGCTTCCAGCAGCTTGGGGAACTGGGTGAAGAAGACCTCGACGAAATTCGCCACGTTGCGGTAGCGCTCGGAATCCGGCGCCAGCCCCGCGACGATCAGCACGGTGCCGACCGCGACGGTGTCGACGGGGCTGCCGGCGGCGACGAGATCGGGATAATCCTCGTTGGCGAGCCGCGCCGGCAGATAGGCCGAGGCGATCTCGCCCTTGAGCGGCACGGGAAGGAAATGCAGATTGTCCTGCGGCCGCACTGCCTGGAAGAGCGGCGCCGGCTTGCCCACCACCACCGCCATCGCCGCGATCTCGCCCCGGCGCAGCTTCTCCAGCGCCAGCGCCTGGCCATAGGCGGTCGGCTCGACCTTGATCTTGAGGAAATCGAAGAGGCGCGGGCCGGTGAAGGCGGTGCCGTCCTTGGCCGTGCCGAAATTCACCTTCTTGCCGGCGAGATCGCCGACGGCGTGGATGTCGGCGCGCGCCAACAGGTGGAATTCGTCGTTGTTGAGCTTGGCGATGTAGGTGACGAAGCCGTCGATATTGGCATAGAGCTTCTGCGCGCGGGCGTAGTCGAGCGCGTCGGTCTGGACGATGGCGAGATCGACGCCGCGCAGCACTTTGAGATCGGCGAGGTTCTGGAAGGCGCCCTTGCCGACCACCGGCAGCACGCGCCGCGTCGCGCCGTCATCGAGCGTGTCGGCGAGATCCTCGGCCATGCGCAGCGAGGTGCCGCCGACGTCGCCGGCGACGATCTCGACCAGGCCGCGATTGGCGCGCTCGACGAGCGCGTCGGCGGCGCGCGCGCCGCCGGGCAACGCCAGCGCCAGCAGCGTTGCGGCGAGGGCGGTCAGGCGGCGAAGACCTGCTGCGGAATATGTCATGCGGAGCACCCCAATGCGTCGCGCCGGCGCCGATCAGCCGGCATATGTGGCCATCAGCCGCTGCATCAAGCCGTCGGCCTCCTTGTCGCCGCCGGCGCTCGCCTTGCGATACCAGCGCGCGGCGGCGACGGGATCGCCCGGGACGAAGCGGGCATGGGTTTCGGCGAGGAACAGCGGGTCATAGGTCTTGCCGGCGGCGGTGGCAGCGGCGGCGCTGCCGCCTTCGGCGGCGCGCTCGTAGAAGAGCCGCGCGCCGGCGATGTCGCCGGTGGCGAGGAGCTGATCGCCGCGCGCCATGAGCGTTGCGATCTCCTGCGGGGGGAGCGGCGGCGGCGCTTCGGCGGCAGGCTTCGGCGGCTCGGGCGGCGGCACCGGCGTCGCGGGTTCGGGCGGCGGCGCCGGCGGCGCCGGAAGCGCCGTCTCGGCCGGCTTCGCCGGGAGCGCGGCCTCGGCCGGCTTTGGCGGCAGCGGCATGGGCTCCGGCGGCGGCGCGACGAGCGCCAGAGCCGGCGGCTCCTGCGGCGGCGGCAGGCGCGACAGCACGAAAAGCGCGGCGCCGGCGATCAGCGCCAATCCGCTGAAGCCGGCGAACAGCATCATCGGCAGGCCGACGGCGCGCCGCGGCGGCGCGCTCGAGGGAGCCGGCGCGCCGACGGGAGCAGGGGGACCGACCGAAGCCGGCGCGCCGGCCGGAAGCCGCGTCGTCGTGCCCGCGCTGTCGTTCCCGTCGCGTTCGTAGGACCAGTACCAGGGGCGGAACCCTGAAGCCGAGGCATCGCCCTTGGTGTAAAGCAAAGGGTCGGAGGCTGCGCTCTCTCCCTCCGCCGCCGCGGCACCAGGCGCGCGCGCCGCGACGCCAGCGGCGGCCTCGCCGGGCGCGGCTGCGGGGGAACGGCGCACGCCCGCCAACAGGCGTTGGCGCGCGCTGCCGCCGGGCAAGGAGAAAAGCGATGCCATGGGCGCGGGCCCGCCGCTGCCGCCGTCGCCGGCCGCTCCCGCCGCCTTGGCGTCGGGCTTGCCGGTCTCGAGGCTCGCCTGCTTTTCCGTGCTCAGCATTGCCACTCTCTGCCGGGACCGAACCGCGCCGCGCTTCGGCTCGGCGACCGGAATCGACCCCGTCCGATGCCGCGGATTATCCTCACGAGAGACAATGAGTGACAGAGTTTTTATATGGCATTTTAATAGCTTACAAGCCTTCTCTGGGATCCTTTCAAGGGCGTCGGCAGACCTCAGATCTTGAAGCTCTCCAGCGTCTCGGGCGCGAACAGCTCCTCGGGCGCGAGCCGGCGCTGCGACAGCCCCTGCTCGTGGTGGTAGCGCAGGAAGGTATCAAGCACGTGCCGGTTGGGCTCGAGCCCATAGGCCCACCAATCCTCGCCCATCTCGCGCCGGACCTCCTCGACCTGGGCGATCTGCCAGGGCAGCATGGTCTTGAGCGCGGCGGTGCCGGCGAGGTCGTCATAGGTCTTGCGCTGCGCCCGCAGAAAGGCCTTGTGCAGCGCCTGGGCGATCCAGGGATGGGCGCGGTAGAGCTCGCGGCGAATGACGACGGTGTGCATGATCGGGAAGATGCGCGTCTTGCGGAAATAGGCGCGCTCGATCTCGGCATAGTTTTCGAAGAGGCGCAGCACCGCCTCGGGCCTCGAGCGGTGCGTCGACGGCGCCCGCGCGGTGTAGAGCGCGTCGATCTCGCCCGCGGCGATCATCGCCGCCAGCGTCTGGCGCGGACCAAGCCGCTCGATGCGAAACCGCGCCGGCAGGTCGAGCGCCAGCTTCTCATCGCGCCCCGGCTCCTCCTCGCCGCCGGTGACATGGGTGCAGCTCGCGGGGTCGACGCCGTACTCGTCCTGCAGCATGCCGCGAATCCAGACCGGCGCGGTCATCTGATATTCGGGCGCGCCGACGCGCCTGCCGGCGAGCTGGCGCGGCTCGGCGATGCCGCTCTTGGCCGAGACGAAGATGCAGGAATGGCGAAAGCAGCGCGACGGGAAGACCGGGATGGCGATGAAGGGCGGCTCGGAGCGCGTCAGCGAGACGGCGTAGGAGGAGAGCGACATTTCCGCCGCGTCGAATTCGCGATGGCGCAGCATGCGGAAAAAAGTCTCCTCGACCGGCAGGCCGAGATAGACGAGATCGATCCCGTCCGGCACGACGCTGCCATCGGCCAGCGCGCGGGTGCGGTCGTAATCCCAGCAGGCGAGAGTGAGGCGAAGCCTGGACATCGTCGGCGTGAGCCTAGTGCCGCCGCGCGAGTCGGGGCAAGCGCGCTAATGCTCTTCCGCTTTCGCCTGTTGCCAGCGCGCTTCCATGTCCTCGAGACTCGCCGTTTCCGGCGATTCGCCCGCCGCCGCGAGCAGCGCCTCGACGCGACGGAAGCGGCGCTCGAACTTGCGGCAGGCGGCGCGCAGCGCCTGCTCCGCGTCGGTCTCGGCGCGCCGCGCCAGATTGACCACGGCGAAGAGGAGATCGCCGATCTCGTCGGCGACGCGCGCCGGGTCGCCGCCGCGCAGCGCCTCGCGCAGTTCGCCGATTTCCTCGGCGATCTTGTCGAGGATCGGCGGCAGGTCGGGCCAGTCGAAGCCGACGCGCGCGGCGCGGCGCTGCAGCTTCTCGGCGCGGGCGAGCGCGGGGAGCGCCGCGCCGACGCCGTCGAGCGCGCTTGGCGCGGCGCCCGAAGCCGCCGCGTCCGCGCGGCGTTCGGCCGCCTTGTGCTCTTCCCAGGCCGCCGTCTGCGCCGCCGCGTCGGCGATCGCCGCGCCGGCGAAGACGTGCGGGTGCCGGCGCAGCATCTTGTCGCCGATGGCGCGCGCCACGTCGTTGAAGGCGAAGAGCCCGGCCTCCTCCGCCATGCGCGCGTGGAACGCCACCTGAAAGAGGAGGTCGCCGAGCTCGTCCTTGAGCGCCGCGCTGTCGCCGCACTCGCACGCCTCGGCCACCTCATAGGCCTCCTCGATGGTGTAGGGCGCGATGGTGGCGAAGCTTTGCGCGCGGTCCCAGGGACAGCCGCGCTCCGGGTCCCGGAGGCGCGCCATGATGGCGAGAAGCCGCGCGAGATCCGGAGCGTCGGTGAGAGCGCCCGGCGGCGCGTCGATAGCGCCCGTCTTGGATCGGTTCATGTCGGCTTGTCCTGCCCGTAAAGCAGCACCTTCACCTTCTCCAGCGTGACGAGGCCGCTGCCCATCATGCCGTCGAGGACCGGCAGGAAGGCGTTGATCTTCTCCTCGCTGTCGACGATCTCGATCACCATCGGCAGATCCTCGGAGAGGCGCAGCACCTTCGCGGTATGCAACCGGCTCGAATGGCCGAAGCCCAACGGCCCGCGCAGCACGGTGGCGCCGGCGAGATGCTGCTCGCGCGCCTTGAGGACGATCGCCTCGAAGAGCGCGAGATGCTCCAGGCGGTCGTCTTCGCCGATGAAGATGCGCAGCAGCATCGCGTCCTGGGGAACTCGCATGGGACTCATCCTCCGTAAATGAGCGCGCCGAGGGCGAAGCCGGCCCAGGCCGCGATCAGGCATAGCACCACCGAGGCGGCGATGTTGGCGAGCGCGTGCGTCCACTCGCCTTCGCGCGCGAGCGCGAGCGTCTGCAGGCTGAAAGAGGAGAAGGTGGTATAGCCGCCGCACAGCCCGATCATCACCAGGTGCCGCACCGTCGGATCGCCCGGCAGCGGGCCGCCGGGATCGACCGCGGCGGCGGCGAGGCCGATGACGAAGCCGCCGCTGATGTTCACCAGCAAGGTGCCCCAGGGAAAGATCTCGCCGATGCGCCGCGCGAGGAAGCCGGAGAAGGCATAGCGCGCCATGCCCCCCGCCGCGCTGCCCAGCGCCACCCAGAGCGACGCGATCAAGCCTCGCCCCCGACTCTCGAATCGATCATATAATTCCATAAAATCAATGGACCATGAGATTCTATTGAGCTCATTCATTAACTTTCCGGGCGAGCCTGTGGCCGAGCCAGACGGCGAGCAGGCCGAGCACCAGCGACAGCGCCACGTCGCTCGAGGCGGCAAGCGGCCGGCCATGCTGGAGCAGCTCCAGCGTCTCCAGGCTGAAGGCGGAGAAGGTGGTATAGCCGCCGCACAGCCCGACCATGACGAATTGCCGTCCGAGCGGGCTGACATAGAGGCGCCCGTCGGGCGCGGTGAGCGTGGCAAAGCCGCCGATGACGAAGGAGCCGATGAGATTGACGAGAAGGGTGCCCCAAGGAAAGACCGTTCCCCCCAGCGCCGCCGCCAGCACGCCGCAGCCATAGCGCGCAAGCCCGCCCAAGGCGCTGCCGATGGCGATGACCAGGTAGGTGACGAGAAAGTTCATGACGGACGGGGTCTTAGGCATAGGCGCCGGGGCCTGCGGCTGCAAGGCTCGGCGCGTCCTTGACAAGAAAATCATCCTGCCCGCTTGTGAGCGCGGGCAAGGGAAGGGACCGGAGCCATGCAGCGCGCGGCCGTCTGGCTGGTGTTGATCGGGGTGGGGCTTGCGCTCGATGCCGCAGCGCAGGCGCCATCGCCGCCGTCGCCTTTGGGGCGCTGGCTGAGCGAGACCAAGCGCGGCGTGATCGAGATCTATCCCTGCGCCGACCGGCTTTGCGGCAAGCTGGTCTGGCTGATCGAGCCGGTGCGCCGCGGCGCGCCGGCGCTCGACGACAACAATCCCGACCCCGCCTTGCGGCAGCGGCCGCTCTGCGGCCTCACCATGCTCGGCGATTTCCGCCTGCTCGAGCCGCAGCGCTGGGGCGACGGCTGGATCTACGATCCCGACAGCGGCAAGACCTATCACGCCACCCTGGCGGTCGAGGGCGAGACGCTGCGGCTGCGCGGCTATGTCGGCATCCCGCTCTTCGGCGAGACGCAACGCTGGACGCGCCCGGATGGCAGCTACGGCTCCTGCTGAGGCGGCGGGCGCCGCCGGATCAACGGCAGCAGCAGCAGCGCCGCCAGCACCAACGCGCCGATGAACAGCCAGGCATCGTCGAACGCCCAGACCAGCCCGGCGCGCCGCACCACCGGCGCCACCAGATCGCGCGTCGCCTGATCGATCGGACCCAGCGGGACGCCGGTGAAGCGATCGGTCGGCAGGCCGACGAAGCGCGCCGCCGCCGCATCGCCGGCCAGCAGGCGCCGGACCAAAGCCTCCACGTGCTCGGGGGCGCGGCGCTCGATGATCGTGTCGATGAGGGCAAGGCCGATGGCGCCGCCGAGATTGCGCATCAGATTGAAGAGCCCGCTCGCATTGGGCACTTCCGCCGGAGCGAAGCCCTCGAGCGCCAGCGCGGTGCTGGGCAAGAGGCAGAGCATGACCGCCGCGCCGCGCGCCGCCTGTTGCCAGAAGAGGCCCCAGAAATCGGTCGCGGCGGTCATGAAGCCGTTGCCGATGAGGCCCGCCGCGAGCAGCAGGAATCCCAGAAGGCTCAAGCGGCGGAGGTCGACGTGCCGCTCCAGCAGCACCGCCAGCGGCGCCGCCGCGAGCTGCGCCGCGCCGGTCACCATCATGATGAGGCCGATGTCGAACGCCTCGTAATAGCGCACCAGGCCGAGATAGACCGGCAGCAGATACGTCGCGCCGTAAAGACCGACGCCGAGCGCGAAGCTGAGGCACGAGCCGAGCACGAAATTGCGGTCGCGGCAGCAGGCGAGGTCGATGAGGGGGCGAGGGCGGGTGAGGCAGCGCCGGAGCGTCGCCAAGCCGCAAGCAAGGCAGGACGCCACCAGCAGCAGCATCGCCGGATCGCTCCAGCCGCGATGCGGCGCTTCTTTCAGCAGCACTTCGAGGCCGGCCAGAAACGCCGCCAGCAGCGGCAAGGCCCAGAGATCGACCGCGCCGATGCCGCGCCAGTCGGCCCGGTCGACGGCGACGGCCCAGGCGACGAACAGCGCCACGGCAATGCCGGGGCCGACATTGATCAGGAACAGCCAGTGCCAGGAGAAGCGGTCGGTGATGAAGCCGCCGACGGTAGGCCCGAGCGTCGGCGCCAGCATCGCCATCGAGCCGGCGATGACCGTGGCGCGGCTGCGCGCCGACGGCGGAAACATCAGGAAGATCGCCGAGAACACCAGCGGGATGAGCAACCCGCCGCAAAAGCCCTGCGCCGCGCGCGCCAGCACCAGCGACCAGAAGCCGGTGGCACGCGCGCAGGCGATGCTGGCCAGCGTGAAGCCGGCGATCCCCGCGAGGAAGGCGCCGCGCGTCGACAGCACCCGAGTGAGCCAGCCGGTCAGCGGGATGGCGACGATCTCGGCCATGAGATAGGCGGTCTGCACCCAGCTTAGCTGCGCCAATGCGATATGGAGGCCGGCCTGGATGTCGGGCAGCGAACTGGCGACGATCTGGATGTCGAGGATCGCCAGCAGCATGCCGGTGCTCATGGCGATGAAGCCGATCCAGGTCCTGGCGCCGACCGCGCCGGCGGGGGGCGCGATGACGCTCACGCGCGCGGCCGGAACGTCGGGAAGGGGCGCATGCGCCATGAGCTAGCATGCGCCGTTACGGCCCGCCAGGCAGCCAGCAGGCGTGGGCCTTCACAAGGGCGTGCGTCAGGAGACAGCAGCCGGGACGGGCAGGGTGAGCCCCTTCACATGGCGCAAATCGGCGCCGTCGAACTTGGCGTCCGTCGTGGTGGCGCCGGCGAAGCTCGCGCCGGCCAGCCGCGCGTTGCGGAAATCGGCGCCCGAGAGATCGGCGCGCTGAAAATCGGTGTTGAGCAGCGAGGCGCCGCGCAGCGAGGCCTGGCGAAGCTGCGCGTTCCACAGCCGGCTCTGGTCGAGGCTGCTGCGCCGGCAATTGCGGACGTCGTTGTCGAGCACGACGGCGTCGAGATTGACCTTGTCGAGCTTGGCTTCGGAGAGGAAAGCCTGTTTCGCCACGGCGGCCCGCATGTCGGCGCCGGTGAAATCCGCGCGGTCGAGGGTCGAGAGCGTAAGGTCGGTCACCACCAGCCTCGCGCCGACGAAACGCGCGCCGGTCAGCACGCAGTTGAGCAGCACGGCGCCCGACAGGTCGCGGTTGGAGAAATCGACGGCGCCCAGCTCGATGCCGGAGAGCTGCAGCCGCTTGCCGGCCTCGCCGACGGTGCGCACCCAGGCCTCGTGCGCCGTCACCAGCTCGTCGATCGAGGCGGTCATGGTCTCCTTGTCCTTGGGCACGTTGAGCGCGCCTTGGCTGGCGCCGCGCGCGGGGTCGTCGAGCACCGCGCCCAGCATGTCCGCGCCGTCGACGATGACGCCGAACCAGCGGATGCCGGTCAGCACCGCGCCGCGCAGCGAGCAGCCGGAAAGGTTCGCCTGCGAGAGATCGGCGTTCTCCAGCACCGCGCCGGTGAGGTTGGCGTTGCGCAGATCGATGCGCATCAAATTGGCGCCGCGCAGGATCGCGTTGGTGAGGTCGGCGCGCACGGCAAAGCCGCCGGCGAGCTTGGCGCGGGTAAGGTTGGCGCCGCTCAGATTGGCGATGACCAGCTCCACCGGCAGCAGCTCGAGATCGATCGGGGTGAGCCCGCCTTTCCGGTCCCGGCGCAGCAGCGTGCCCTCGCGCAGGTCGGCCTCGAACAGCCTTGCCCCGGCGAGATCAGCGCCGCGCAGGCAGGCGCCGCGGAGATCGGCGCGCGAGAGGTCGGCGCCTTGCAACTGCGCCATGCGCATGTCGGCGCCGAAGAAATTGGCGCCGCTGAAATCGGTGCCGCGCGCGGCGACGCGATGCAGCGAGGCGCCGGTGAAATCGACGCCGGAGAAGTCGAGCCCCGCGAAATCGAGGCCGGTCAGGTCGTAATGCGCGAGCTGCGGGCGAAGCGCGCCGCGCCGGCCGTGGCGGAATCGCGCATTGCCCTCGGCCAGGCGGGCAAGGGTCGTCTGATCGATTTTTGTCCTCTCCGCGGCCACCAGGGGGCTCCTTCCGCCGCCGCAAGACCGGCCAGTCAACCATCGGAAGGTAAAGCGGAGATTAGCGGGAAGCCGTCGCCGAATGTCGCATAATGTATATTATGGGAAATGATTGCGGGACGTTACTCTTCACATACCCAGGCACAAGGGGTATGTTCAGTGAGCGCGTCAGGTTCCATCGCGGAACTGTGCATCGCGCTCCGGCACCGCTGGACGCCCGAGGAATGGTTTTTGATCTTTACGGCCTACTTCGATGAGAGCGGCACGCATGGTCGTGCTCCCACGGTGGTCTTGGCCGCATTCCTTGGTGATGCCCGCCAATGGGAGCTATTTGAGCGGCGCTTGCGGGCGCTGCAACGTCGGGATGGTTTTGCCATCTTCCATGGAAAGGAGCTTAAGCCCGGGAGTGGTGACTTCCGTGGTTGGTCCGACCCGAAGAAGCAACAGCTTCTTGGTGATCTGACGGCACTGGTGCGCGACACTCTTACCGAAGGGGTAACGATCGCTCTCGCGCATGATCGGTACATGAACGAATATCGCGCCCCGCCCGTCCCGAAGGGCATGAGCTTGGACAGCCAGTATGGCGTCTGCTTTCGGTCGTGCCTGTCACATATCGTTAAGATTCTTCGAGCAACGAAGAAGCGGCATCGGCTAAACGTCGTCATTGAGAACAATCAGAGGTTCGGCGACTGCCAGCGTATTTTTTTCCAGGCAAAGGCGCATCTCGAAGCCCAAGGAATCAATATCCTTGGGACAATTACCGCCGCAACAAAGAAGCAAAGTCCGCCGTTAATGGTGGCGGACTTCTTGGCCCATACGATTTTCCTCGCGGATAAACTCGTTGACGGCGGCGCGGAGAGTTATGCGCAATTTACCGACGAAACTCCCCGGAAGCGACACGCCGGCCTTACTATGATCGGGTTGATGCCCGATGCCTTGACCGACCTGAAGCGACAATTCGAGGAAGGTAGACGGCGGCGCGTTGAGCAGTGGCGAGCTGAGAGAGCCGCTAGGCAGGCTTCTTCGGCCTCGCAGGAGGAACCACCCTCTTGAACGCCTTATCAAAAGCCTCTGGCGACTCCTCTGCGCCAACTTCCTTCGCGGTTTCGAGGAACCGCTTGTATTCCTGGGGATCGCTGGACTTGTCGGCCTTGGGCGCGCGCTTGCGTGGCATGCGTCGGATTATAAGACCTATCGCCCGAGGCGTCGTGGATTTTGCGGGCTGGTTAGCCACGCGTGCAGGAGGCTCATCAACTCATGGATATCGTCAGGTGCCAATGGAATATGGACTTCATACCCGTGCTTGGTATGTAGTTTCAACACTGGATCTTCCCACCCGGCAGTTAGAAACGTTGCGGGTCCTTCAAGCCTTGGCAGTTGAAATGGTCCCGGTCCATCTAGTGGAACTCGGCGAAAAAACGGGGTTGGATCAACCATGACATTCGCTCCTGCGTTGCTTCCATCAACCAGGGATGCGAGAGAGCGGCGCGGTTGCCGCCGCGCCGCTCTCGCCTATTCGATTCCTAACGCTCTCAGGATGCGCCAGAGATTACCAAGGAATCTCCTCACCAGGCTGCCGTGCACCAACTGTTTCGTAAGTGAGCCGCTTGCCCTTCATGCCGCGCAACGCGATCTCGGCGCGCTCTACGTCATCAATGCCAAGCCGCTCGCGGTTGTTCTGCCGGAAGTCGAATTCGGCAACGTACCGATGAAGGTGCTGGCTTTCGCAATGCTGATAGACGCCGACCATGCCGCGCTTGAACACGCTAAAGAAGCCTTCGAGCGTATTGACGTGGACGGTGCCGCGCTCGCCCGGACGCGCGTAGATGCCGCGATGATGATCCACGCTCTCATGGCCCGCGACGCTCTACAGGTTCTTGTAGTACTGCGCGCCATCGGTATGGAGAGTGCTGCCAGGGTGAACGTGGCGCTGGATATGCGGCACGATAGTTGCCTTACTCGGCGGATTGTCGAGCACGATGGTGCGATGATCGCCGCCGCGCTCGACAAGGCCCAGGATCGCGATCTTGTGCTGATAGCCAGGACGCTTCCGGGCATGCGGCGAGTTGGTCAGGAATGCCTCGTCCGCTTCCACGATCTTGCCCTCTCCGCCGATCGGCCCAACGTCCGATGCTGGCGCCATGGCAAGCCGAATGCGATGGGTCAGGTGCCAAGCGGTCTTCATGCTGCACTTAAGCATCCGCTGAATTTGGCGGGTGCTGATGCCCTTCTTGCTCGCGCACATCAGGTGAATGACCTGGAGCCAGTACCGAACTGCAAGGTGACTGTCCTCGAAGATGGTGCCCATGCGAACCGTGAAGGGCTTGCGGCAGGCATAGCACTTCCGCAGGCCCGCGCGAGTGGTCTTGCCGTTCAACCGGCCAATCTTCGTCGTCTCGCCACAGAACGGGCAAACCGGGCCATTCGGCCAAAGGTGGCTCTCGACGTAGGCAAAAGCCGCTTCTTCGTCTTGGAAATGAGCGGCGGAAAGGACGGACTGGGCCATGGACTATCTCCTTGACCCCAAATCTTATAACTAGCGGAGTGGTATGTCAAGTGTAACGTCGCCAATTATTGCGGCAGCGACTATTTTGCCGCAAGCCAGGAGACGACCTCGGCGGGCCGGCCTTCGCTGGCGGCGAATGCCCGGGCCAGCCGGGTCACGGTATCGGCATCGCTCACCGGCGCCAACACCACGGGATACCAGGCGGGCTCGCCCGCATCCCCGGCCACCATCAGCACGCGCGCGGCATAGCCCTCCTTGTTCAGCGCCTCGGCCAAGCGCTCGGCATTGGCCTTCACCAGGAAAGCGCCGGCTTGCACGGACAATTGGAACAACGGCGCCGGAGCCTCGGCTGCGGCCGGCGGCGGGGCGACGGGTGGCGTGCCCGGCGCGGCGGGCTGAGCCGTGGACGCCGTGGCGGCGACCGGACCGGGCCGCGTTGCGACAACCGAATGTGGCGCCGCCAGAGCGGCATCGACGACGCGACCGCGCAAGGGAGAGACAGGACCGATCTCAGGCGGCAGGCCGACGCGAAATTCCTTGACCGCCACCGGCTCCGGTGCCGCGGGTGGAGCGGCGGCAGGTGCCGCCGGCGGGACCGATGCGGTCGCAGCCGGCGCGGCGGGCGTGGCCGGTGCGGCGGTTCGTTCCCCGGGCTGCGCCGTGCTTGGCGGCATTGCCAGCACGACCGCCCCGGTCGTCGGCGCTCCCTGAGGCGCGGGGGCGGTATTTTGCACCGGCTTGGCGCCGGGCAAGACCAGCGGCGCCTTGGCAAGCTTGGCGGGCGCCTCCGGCAGCGTCGGCGCCGAGCCGATGCCGACCCCGATCAGCAAGCCCGAGGCAAAGGTAAGCGTGCCGAACAGCGTCGTGCCGAAAAACACGGTCGCCGCCTGCCGCGGTGTCAAGGCCATGGCCAAATCCTCCCCCTTCCCGTTTGGAGCGCCGGTCTCTTGCCGGCGTCTCAGCCCTCCGTCGTTCTGGCCGGCGAACCCGCGCTGCGTGCGGCGCCGCCGGATGGCGCGGCGGGTTTTCCACCATGCGACGCGGCGGCAGAGGGCGCCGGCGGCGCCTCGCGCCTGGCCTTCTCTTCCGGCTCGGTCGCGGCCGCGGGCACCGCGTTGGGGCGGCGATCGCGGAACATGCCGCGCTGCATGGCGGTGCCGCCGAGCTGCAATCTCTGCCAGGGGACGAATTTGTCGTCCGGGAGCTGCGCCTGGCCGCGGAAGGCGGCGATCGGCTGATAATGTCCGGAATAATTGCTCCACCAATCGAGCGCGCCGCCATGAAAGCGCATGGTGCCGGCATAGATCACCGGCTTTCCCTGCGAAAGCTGCGCGTGGCTCGCCTTGGCCGAAATCAGCGTGCGTTGATCCATGCGGCGCAGGCCCTGGGTGCGCACGAAATTGTAGGTGCCGTCCGGGCGCGTGATCAGTCCGCGCTCAAGGTTGCGCGCGCCAAAGGTATCGCTGCTCAGCGTCACCAGCTCGTCGCCGGACGGCGCGCGGCGCGCAGGACCCGTTGCGGCGCGATTGCCGAAGCTGGCGAAGCGCTGCGCGCTTGCGGCTTGCCGGGGTCCGATCGCCGGCGGCGGCGCTCCGGGAAAGCCCCGTGGCAGCGATACCGCCGGTGGGCGCGGCTGCGCTCGTCCCGCAGCGGGGGGCGCCGCGGGCTTCCGGTTCGGACAGGTTGGCGGGGCAAACTGCTTGCTCACAGGGCTTCTCGCGCGCGACCGGGCATCGGCAGGCTCGCTTTCCCTTCTATAATCTTGCACGGACGGTATCAAGCGGGCTACGGGATCTGCACGGTGAACTGGCCGGCGAGATTGATCTTGATCACGCCGGCCCAGGCGCACATGCAGGTGGAACTGTCGTCGAGCGCCGGCATGTCGGCGATCATCACCGTCGGCGCGCCCGGGACCCAGGGCGCCACGGTGTTGGGGATGCACGGCATCGGCGTCAGCACTCCCAGCGCCGCCGCCGTCGCCGCGGCCACCGTCGGGTTGGCGATGCTGCTGCACATGCCGAAGGGCATGATGTTGACCATCGGCGCATAGTCCATGATGGTCGCCGCCGGCGGCCCGCCGGCATTGGTGCGGTTGGCGGGGAGCACGTTGAGCGCGCTGGGCGCCGCGCCGAAGCTGCATTGCAACAGTGCGCCCGCCACCACCTGCAACCCCATGGCCCGTCCTCCGCTCCGCGCTCAGCCGCCGAATGCCTTGTCGATCCAGCTCTTCTTCGCCGGCTTGGGCTGCGGCGCCTGCCGGCGCGAGACCGGCTTGCCCTCGGCGAACACCGCCTCTTCGTTGACCGCGCCGTTCTCATGATAGGAGGCAAGCGGGCCGTCGAGCAGGTCGGCGCGCCAACGCGCCCGCTGGCGCACCGCGCCGCTCTCCCAGTAATCGACGGCCTCGCCGTCCAGCAGCCCCGCCTTGTAGGACGCTTCGCGCAGCCTGGCGCCGTTGGGATGGAAGACCTGCATCACGCCGTCGAGCTTGCCCTGCTTATAAGGAGTGATGCTCTTGAGCCGCCCGGCGGCGTCATAGCTTCTCATCTCGCCCTCGAGCACGCCCTTGACATAGGGCATCTCCGCCAGCTTCCGGCCCTCGGCATAGACGGTCATGGGACCGTCGAGCAGGCCGTCGCGAAAGCTCATCCGCGCCAGCACCCGGCCCGCGGGATCGTATTGCACCCGCTCGCCCTCGAGCTTGCCGTCCTTGAACCGCGCCGTCTCGGCCTTGGCGCCGTTGGCGTGGTAGCTCGCCACGGGACCGCTGAGCACGCCGCCGGTCATTTCGGCCTCGGATGCCACTGTCCCGCCCTCGCCGGTGCGCGTCACCGTCACGGGCGCGGGCGGCGGAGGATTGCCGTCGGCGCTCATTTCCACCTCAATTGATCTGCACCACGCCGCCTTTCACCGTCAGCATGCCGCCGCCATCGACGGTGCCGGACGCGCTGCCTTTGATCTCCATGGTCGTGCCGCCGCTGAGGCTCAGGCCCGTGCCGGCGCTGCCGGTGAGATCGGTGCCGGATTTCACCGTCATCGAGGTGCCGGATTGCACGGTGAGCGCGCCATCGGTCTTGAGGGTGAGGTCGCCGGTCGCCTGGATGGTCAGCGTCCCCGTCACCTTGAGCGTGTAGTTGCCGCTGACATTCTGAGTGAAGTCGGCGTTGTTGGTGTGGGTCTCGTTGCCGGTGACGGTGACCTCGCGCGTGCTTTGGACGCTGTGCGTCTCCTTGCCCTGGCTCACGGCGATGGCGCGGTTGCCCTGGCTGACGGTGAGCGTCTCGTTCCCCTGGCTCACCGTCACCGCGCGGTTGCCCTGGCTCACCGTCAGGCTGTCGTCCTTCTGCTGGATGGTGACCGTGCGATTGTTGGCGATGGTGGTGGTCTGGTCGTTGAGGACGTCGATCTTCATATCCTTTTGCGCGTGGACGTAAAGCTCCTCGCTGCCGGCCTTGTCCTCGAGGCGGATCTCGTTGAAGCCGTTGCCGCCCTTGGACGAATTGCTCTTGAGCGTGCTCTTGGTCTGCTCGTCCGGCAAGGTGTAGGGCACCGGCTGCTGGCCGTTATAGACGGAGCCGGTGATCAGCGGCCGGTCGGGATCGCCCTCGAGGAAGCTCACCACCACCTCCTGGCCGATGCGCGGCAGGTAGATCGCGCCCCAGTTCTTGCCGGCCCAGCTTTGCGCCACGCGGATCCAGCAGGAGCTGTTCTCGTCGTTCCGGCCGAGCTGATCCCAATGGAACTGCACCTTGATGCGGCCGTATTTGTCGGTCCAGATCTCCTCGCCCGCCTTGCCGGTGACGATGGCGGTCTGGGTCCCGTAAATGCGCGGCTTCGGCGTCAACCGCGGCGGGCGAAAGCTGGCGCTCGAGGGAAAGGCCAGGAAGCTGTTGCGATAACGGCGCCGCCCGCCGGAATGGGCGATCCGGCTCAGCACATAGGTGTCGTTGGCGTCGCTGCGGGGGTGGCCGGTGAGCGTGAAGGCGCAGCCGGCGGAAAAGCTGCGGCAGGTGCTCTCGCCGCTGACGAGGCGCGCCGGCGCCTCGAGGCCGTCGAGACGCTTCTTGCCATAGGCGTCGCCATCATCCTTGGTCTGATAAAGGCCGGGATATTCGTATATCTGCATCGTGCTGCCGCTGCCGGTGGTGGTCGAGAGGAGCTGCGTCGTCGGCATCTCGAAATTGAAATCCTCGGCCTGGTACTTGCCGGTGACGACGTTCGCCTCGAGGCTGAGGGCGGTGACGAGATCCTGCTCCTCCCAGGCGCGCGCGCTGTCGGGCTTGAAGGCGACCGAGGCGAGATTGGCGCAGGGCTGAAAGGCGCTGGCGTCGTCGGCCAGCACCATGGTGTGCTTGCCGTCGTCATGCTGGAAGAAATAGAAGATCCCCTCCTCCTCCATCAGCCGCGAGATGAAATCGAAGCAGGTCTCGCGGTACTGCACGCAATAATCGCGCGGGCCGTAGGTGCCGGTGAGCGAATCCTTGACGTCGGTGACGCCCTGCTCGTGCAGCACCTGCTTGACGATGTCGGGCACCGATTTGTTCTGGAAGATGCGGTTGTCGGAGGCGAGCGTCAGCTCCCACAATTTCGGCCGCACGTCGAAATGATAGCCGAGCCCGCTCTGCGCCATGCGCGCGACGATGCCGTTGAAATAGCGCTTGTTGCCGTCCTTGTCGATGCCGGTGACGGTGACCCCTTGCCCGACCACCTGGGTGAAATCGAGATCGTCATGCTCGGATTCCATGTCGAGGCGGAATTCGAACAGGCCGGAGATCTGCTCCTCGCCCTCGAAGGATTGCAGCAGCAGCATGTCCGCGCCGAGCGGCGTGGCGACGGTGAAGACGTAGCCGGTCTGGGTATAGCCGAGAACGCTCATCTCACCGCGCCGGAACGGCTTCGTCGTCGAAAGCGAAGCGCAGCTCGCCCTTGCCGTCGAAATCGATATGGACGATCTCGAAGCCGCCGCCCTCGGTCATCCGCGCCAGGATCTCGCCGGAAAGCTCGGGCAGCAGCGTGTTGGTCAGCAGATTGTCGATGGCGCGCGCGCCGGTGTCGATCTCGCCGCAGCGCTCGGCGATCGCCGTCACCACCTCGGGAGAGCAGGAAAGCTCCGCGCGGTACGTGCCCCAAAAGCGTTCCTGCACCCGCTTCAGCTTGAGCCGCACGATCTCTTCGATCTCCCGCTCGCCGAGCGGCAGATAGGGAACGATCACAAGACGGCCGAGAAAGGCCGGCTTGAAGTGCCGCACCAGCTCCGGCCGGATCGCCTCGACGATCGCCTCGGCACCGAGCGCGGCGCGGCCCGCGCGCGTCCGGTCGATGATCGTCTCGGCGCCGAGATTGCAGGTGAGCAGGATGGTGGTGTTCTTGAAATCGACGATCTGGCCCTCGCTGTCCTCGAGGACGCCCTTGTCGAACACCTGATAGAACAGCTCGAGCACGTCGGGATGCGCCTTCTCGACCTCGTCGAGCAGCACGACCGTATAGGGATTGCGGCGCACCGCCTCGGTCAACACGCCGCCCTTGCCGTAGCCGACATAGCCCGGCGGCGCGCCTTTGAGGCCGGAGACCGAATGCGCCTCCTGGTATTCCGACATGTTGACGGTGATCATGGTGCGCTCGCCGCCATAGAGCAGGTCGGCAAGCGTAACCGCCGTCTCGGTCTTGCCGACGCCGGAAGGCCCGACCAGCAGGAAGACGCCGGTGGGCTTGCCAGGCTCGCCGAGATCGGCGTGATAGGTCTGCATCCGCCGGCAGATGACGTCGAGCGCCGCCTCCTGGCCGACAATGCGCGCCATCATGCGCTCCTTCAAGGTGCGCACGATCTCGACGCGGTCGCTCAGCATCTTGCCGACCGGAATGCCGGTCCAGCCCGAGACCACCTCGGCGACGACGCGGGTGTCGACATGCGCCGGCACCATCGCCTCGCCTTCCTGGATCGCCTCGAGCTCGAGGCGGACGCCGCCGAGCGTGCCGAGCAGGTTGGCGAGATCGTTGCCCGGCGCCGCGGCTTCGATTTCGCGCTCCAGCTCCGCGATGCGCCGGACCGTGGCGCGCTCCAGCTCCCAGCGCGCCGCCAGCCGATGACGTGTTTCCTCGACCTGTGCCTGCTCCTCCAGCAGCCGATCGATGCGCTCGGCATGGTCGCGCCCGGCGGTCTTCTCGCGCTCCAGCAGCGCGATCTCCGCCGCCAGCGCCTCGCAGCGCCGGATCGCGTCCTGCAGCGCAGGCGGTCGGCTCGCCTGGGCGATGGCGACGCGCGCCGCGGCGGTGTCGAGCAGGCTCACCGCCTTGTCCGGGAGCTGGCGGCCGGCGATGTAGCGATGCGACAGCCGCACCGCCTCGCCCAGCGCCTCTTCGAGGATGCGCACGCCGTGATGGCGCTCGAGCTTGGGGGCAAGGCCACGCAGCATGGCGATGGCCGCCGCCTCGCTCGGCTCCTCCACCTTAATCACCTGAAAGCGCCGCGCCAGCGCCGGGTCCTTCTCGAAGTATTTCTTGTATTCGGCCCAGGTGGTGGCGGCGATGGTCCTGAGCTCGCCGCGCGCCAGCGCCGGCTTCAGCAGGTTGGCGGCATCGCTCTGCCCCGGCGCGCCGCCGGCGCCGATCATGGTATGCGCCTCGTCGATGAAGAGCACGATCGGCCGCGGCGAGGCGCGGACCTCGTCGATCACCTGCTTCAGCCGGTTCTCGAATTCGCCCTTGATGCCGGCGCCCGCCTGCAGCAATCCCAGATCGAGGATGCGCACCTGGACCGCGCGCAAAGGTGGCGGCACGTCGCCGGCGACGATGCGCTGGGCGAAGCCCTCGACGATCGCCGTCTTGCCGACGCCGGCCTCGCCGGTGAGGATCGGGTTGTTCTGGCGCCGCCGCATCAGGACGTCGACGATCTGGCGAATCTCGCCGTCGCGGCCGATGATGGGATCGATACGCCCGGCCTGCGCCTCCGCGGTGAGGTCGATGGTATAGGCATCGAGCGCCTGGCTGCGCGACAGGTTCGCCGGCGCGCGCAGGTTCGCCTCGGCGGGCGGCGCTCCCGGTTCTTCGGCCGTGCCGCGCACCAGCTCCGGCAGATCCTCGACGAGCCGGCCGCGCGGGATGCCGGTGAGCAGGGGTACGGCCTCGAGCAGCAGCCCGCGCAGCCCGTCCTCCTCCAGCAGCGCCAGCAGGATGGCGCCCGAGCGCACCGCCGCCTGGCCGAGGCGCAGCGAGCTTGCGACCCAGGCCGCCTCCAGGAGCTGGAGCACATAGGGCGAGAGCGCGGGGGTGCGGCTGTTGCCGCGCTTGAGCTTCTCGATCGCGGCGCCGAGCTGCTTTGCCACCGCCCCGGCATCGACCTCGTAGTAGCGCAGGATGCGCGGGAGATCGCCGTCCGGAAACTCCACCAGCTTCAGCAGCAGATGCTCGATCTCGACCGAGAAATGCGTTTGCGCCAGGCACAGCTCGGCCGCGGTCTCAAGCGCCCGCCGGCAGACGGGGTTGAGCTTGGCGATGAGCGCTTTGACCTCGGACATGCGTGATGGCACCGCTTTTGGCGTCAGCAGTTTAGCATGCGGCTGCCGCGGCGCAGAAAGGCTTCGTCGGCGACATCCTTGCGCGAGTCGTCTGCCGGAGCGCCGTCCGGCCGGCTTGGCACACCGCCCTTCCTCGGGTCAGTACCACGCTCTTTCGGAGGGGTCATACACCCAGGGCTGTCTCAGTCCGCTTCGACTGGCGTTCTTGCGCTGAACGAGCTGCATGAGCCGCTTCATGATCAGATATTGCGGCGCGTTGAGGCATGGCATGACGGTCCGGCCGCTGGTGATCAAGGCCGCGCCATGCTTTTCCTCGCGCTCAAAAAGCCGCAGCAGCAGCTTGTTCTTGTAGATGCAGCTAACGATGTTCTCTTGAACAGTCGCCATATAGCTTGTCTTTCTTGAAACGCTCTTGACATCGACAATGTCGAGGCGTTCCACCTCCGGCCCGCCCAGCCAATCGGCGTATTCCTCCAGCTCCTGCGAGAGCTTGAGATTGGTTACGGTATTCAGCGCCAGCATGATCACGCTTCTCGGGATGGGCTTGCCCTCTTGCGTCCGTTGATGGGTCAGAACGCCTTGCAGGATGGCGTTCATGGTCAGGAGCGCGGCACCCGAGACGTAGATATCCACGAGCACAATGTTCTTGGGATAGAAAACATCCTTGCCCAGAGCGTTGAAGAGGTAGCGCCAGAGATTCCGCATGATCGGGCTCTCCTGCTCTCCCGAGCGCTCATACTCGGCCATGGCATCGAACAGCACGAGGGGCGTCAGCGCGGTGAAGGGGAGATGAACCACCGTGGCTTCGGGCACGGTCTTGTCGATGTACTCCATCACCAGCGAGGGGCTGTTGCCGAGCGAGATGAAGACGTGATTTTCCGGCGGATAAGCGAGAATGACGGAGCGCGCGATATCGTGAATGCCCCAGGCTTCGACATCGGTGAGGAGCGGCCTGGCTCGCCCATGGTATCCCCCGACGGCGAGACGGTCGTCGGGATGGGCAGCCAGAAGCTCCCGCACCGTAGGCGAATACTGTGCGCCGAACCGCATCCAGGCATCGATGATCCTTCGCCAACGGGTATCGATCAAGCGAAGGTCGAGCATGAGCCGATAGTTCCGGGCGAAAAATTTGTCGCACACCTTCTCGACCCCGACCACCCATTCGATGATGAGGGCGATCAGCTCGTCCGTGAGCAATATCTCCAGCGGGCTGGTCGAGACGTGGGGCACATCCCCGGTTTTCGCCCTTTTCACGATCATGCCTTGGATCGCATCGGCCCGCGCGGCACCGACGGGAGCGGGAGATGGCGGCGGCACCGCCGCCATCATCGCCGATCGGCCCTGGCGCTCGGCTTCCGCCTCGAGCGCGGGATCCGTCACCACCGCGATGCCCGTGCCGAAGGGATTGCGCACGCGGCCTTGGCGCTGCTGCACGACATGGGCGAGCTCATGGCCGAGACGCTGTTGTCCTTGCGGATGCGAGGGATCGTATTGTCCGGGCGCAAAATAGATATCGTTGCCCCGCGTGAAGGCGAGCGCGCCGATGGCCGGCGCCTCGGCCCCGACATGAACGCGCACATCGGCGAAACCGGCGCCGAAAAAACCCTCCATCTTGCGCTGCACGGCATCGGGCAGCGGCTTTCCCGCGCCGCCGCGACCGAGATGATGCAACGTCTCGGGCAGCGGCACCGCATAGCGCGGCGCCCGCGCGCCAACGCCTGCCGCGGACGCCGGCAGGCGCGGCCCGCCGCCAGGGAAATAACCTTGAATGACGCCCGGTCCGGCAACAGTGACGGAAGCAAAGCTTTGCCGCGGCGGAACGACGGCAGGTTTTCCCTGGACGACCGGCCGGGTGATCGGGGGCGGTGCATGCCGTTTCATCATGCGCGATGGCTCCAAAGCCCGATCACTCCCGTCCGGCGGGGAGATGGGAAGTATTCACGCGAGCGCTTGGTGCGCCGGCGCGGAAGCGGCGGATGGCGACGTCCAGAATTCCATTGACGATGTAGCGCGCGGCGCGCCGCAGCCGGCCGCGCGCCGAGGCGGCGGCAACGGCCGGGGTATCCGCCGGCGCAGAGGGAGAAGGCGCCGGCATGACGGCACCTGCCGGTGCCGGCCGGAGCCGTTTCGCGATGAGCGCGCGCGGCGGCGGCGCCAGCCGGCTCTTCTCTCGCCCGCGCGCCATGCCGGTGCCGATCGAGACGCTGACATCCACCAGGTTCGGGACCCAGCGCAGCCCGCGGCCCAGGATCATCCGAGCCGTTGGCGGCCGCTCGTCGGCACCCGATGGGCCTTGCTTGCCGGCCGGGCTGCCCAGCTCGCCGAGAAAGACACCGAGGCCAGGAAGCCCGCCAAGACCGGCCGTCGGCGCCGCGCGCAAAGGCGTCGCCGGCTCGCGCCGGCGCGGCGCAGTTTCGCCGCCGGCGGAAGGAGGCGCGGCGAATGGCTCGCCGCCAGCCGGCGCCGCGGAGGCGCGACGCGGCGCGCGTGGCGGCGGCCGGCGGGCCTCGCGCGCCGGGCCGAGCTCGCCGGGGCTGCGGCGCTCCTTGTCGGTAAGGACGGCAGGCTGGAAAGGCGGCCGGTTGCCCAGGGTGCCGGCGAGGAGGGTCGCGCCGCGCCGATCCCGCGAGGCGAGCTCCACGCTCAGCGGCGCGGCGATGCGCGGCGAGAGGCGTTGGCGCGTACCGGACTCCGCCGGCACCAGCCTGAGATCGCGCAGGTTCGCCGCCCCAGCCTCCGCGCGGCGCGGCGCCTGATCCTTGCGCGATGACATGGCCGGGCGGTGCGCCGCTGCGCCTGCCGGGAATACGCTTAGCGGCCGCGCATCAGCGGTTGTGCCGCGGCACGCTGGCCGAGCCGGTCGGCTTCGGCTTCGAGCCCGGGATCCTGGACCACGGCGATGCCGGTGCCGAAGGGATTGCGCACCCTTCCCTGGCGTTGCTGCACGACATGGGCAAGCTCATGGCCGAGGAGCTGCTGGCCGCGCGGACTCGCCGGATCGTATTGGCCGGGAGCGAAATAGATGTTGGCGCCCAGGGTGAAAGCCAGCGCGCCGATCGCCGGCGCCTCGGCCCCGACATGGACGCGCACGTCGGAAAAATTCGCGCCGAACAGGCTTTCCATCTTCTGCTGCAGCGCTTCCGGCAGCGGCCGCCCGAGGCCGCCGCGGCCGACGTGCTGCAAATTGTCGGGCAACGGCATGGCGTTGGCGCGCATCTGCGGTTGCGCCGATTTGCGCTGCAGGGCGGCCGGCGTCGTCAAAAACCGCGGCCGGCCGCCGGGGAAGAAGCCTTGGATCACGCGGGCGGTGGTCATCTTGCGTCCTCTCAGCGTGTGCCGGGTTTTGCGCCGGGCCGTAAGAGCTGGCCATACATCTGCTGCGGCCGGCGTGGACCGCTGCCGGGAAAAACATCGATGCCGCCGGCGCGCAACACGTCGGCGGTGAAGGTCGAGCATTCCCGCCGCGCCAAGCTGAAATCCGGCGTCCGCGCCTTATATTCCGCGATCTTGGCAAGCGCGGCACGCGCCTGCGCGGCGCTGACATCGAAGCTGCGCGTGCGCAGCCCGGGCTTGGCGAAGGCGGCGTCATCGGCGTGGACGCGGCCTTTGACGCCGGCGGTCAGCTTCGCCAGATCGCGGCGCGGGTCATATCGCTCAAAGTGCTCGGGCGAGAAGCCAAAGGCCTGGCGCCGCCCGGCAGGATCGTGGATGGCGACGAAGCTGTGGCCGGCGAGCTGCGGCGGCAGGCCGTGCGCGCCGGGGCCCTGATGCAGGTAGGAGCCAAGGGTGATGCGGTAGCCGCCGGCGCGCGGCTGCGCGGTGCCGGGCGAGCGCGGGGCGGGAATGGGAGGCGGCGGAATTCTCCTGGATTGGCTCATGGCCCGAGGATCCGTTGCGGAGAAGGCTTGGTTTTTAGCACATCCACCGAGGCAAGGCCAATCCGTCCAGCGATCGCACGCGCCGTCGCGACGCTTTCCGCCGGCGTAGCGCAGGGCCAGGCGACGGAGGGATCAGCCTGTCCCGAGCATCGCCACCCCTCCCCGCAGCGTCACCGCGGCCGGCGTCGTGCGCTTTCGCGTGGTGAGGAAGCTCGTCCAGCCGAGCCTCGCGCCATGCCGGCGCCCGAGGCGCGTCGCCGGCACCTCCTCGGCGCGCAGCAGCAAGCGGTATTGCGGCTCGAGCGGGGCTTCGGCATAGAAGCTCGCCAGCCCGTGCAGCCGGCGATGGGCGCTTCCCCCGGGCAGGAACTCCTGCAACCGGGCAAGGCCGAGCGGACCCAGCGTCAGGCGGATGCCCGCCTGCTGGTCCCAGACATGCCGCCCGAGCACCGCGCCCCGGCCGAGGCCGTGATTGCGCCCGTTTCGGCCGATGCGTGTGCGCTCGGCCTCGTCGATGGCGAGCCAGCGGCCGTCGAGCGAGGCGCCGGCGACCGGCACGCCGAAATAATCCGCCAGCACGCGCTCGAGCCCGTGCAGGCTGCGCGGCGCCTGCGCCAGTATCCCGCCATAATGCAGCAGCGCGCGGTCGGGGACCGGCATCCGGCCGCGCAGCTCCGCCAAGGCCAGGCCGAACAGCGCGAAGACATAGAGCGCGAAGTTGCTGTCGGCCGGCGTGCCGCGGGCGAGGCTCGGGCGATGCTTGGCGCGCGCGCGGTAGAACAGCGACACCAGCCGATGGTTGAAGACGTCGAGGAAGTCGCACGCCGCCGTATCGCCGCGCCGCGCGCGCGCCAGCACATGCTCGCTCAAGGGCGGCGGCAGCGGCCCGAAGCCGCCGGCGAGCCCCATGAAGTTCACCAGCATCTCCGGCGGGTCGCCCGGCCGCGCGCCGAGCGCCAGCCGGTCGATCTCGCTCGCCGGAAACGCCGCCATCAGGCTCGAGCGGAAGCGCACCGGCTCGGGCCGGATGCCGCTGCCCTCGCCGACCCGCGTCGCGCGCGGCAGCAGGCGCTCGAGCAGATGCACCGCCTGGAAGAAGTCGAAGCGGTAGGGCTCGGCGAAAAGCTGCTCGGCTACAGGACGATCCGTTCGCCAGCCAAAGGCGGCCATCGCTTCCATATCCCGTTGCGTTGCGCGCTCGTCACCACCAGCTCGGTGAAGGCATTGGTGGCGGCATAGAGGCCAAAGAAGCGGCTCAGCACCGCGCTCAACAGAAAGGCGCTGGCGCCGACATAAAGCGTCTCGTCGACCCCCACCGTGATCTCGATGCCGCGGCAAAAGCCGCGCCAGCCGTCCCGGCCGATGCGGCGCACCACCGGCCGGCTTGCCAGCGACCGCAAGCCTTGGATCTGCTTTTCCACGGTGCCGCCGTCGATGCCGGCATAGAGCCGCAGGATCTCGCGCAGCGCGGCGAGCCCCTGCTCGCCACCGCCGAGAGAAAGCTGATTGAGCGAGAGATGCGAGACGAGGCGCCACAGCGTGTTGCCGCCCAAGGGCGGCGTAACCTGGCGCGTCGGCTTGGTAAGGCAGGTGATGCCCGCGACCGGCGCGTCGATCTCGATCTCGAGCCGGGTGTCCGGAGCGATATGCTCGGTAAGCCCGCGATTGGTCGCAAGCGTGTGGGCGAAAACCGTCTGCGCCGGCGGCCGCGTGGGCGTAAAGCCGAGATCAAGGAAGGAGAGCAGCATGTCGGTGCCGGGCATGTCGGCGCGGCCGGTGGGTTGGCGGCGCGCCGTCCAGAACGCGCCCGGCGCGCTCATCGAGGCGTGATGGTCGAAGGAAAAGTAGGGCTGAAAGGTGCGGCTGTCGTCCTCGGCCGAGGAGGTGGCGGAGACCTTGAGAATGGAATGGATCTCGGTGCTGCGCTCCCAGCGGTTGTCCGGCACCAGCAGGTACTCGTTCCGGGTCTGGTCGAGGCGGATCGGCTCGGTCGTCTTGGGAAAGAGGTTGATGATCGGCGTGGCGCCCAGCGCGAAGCTGCGCCGGTTGATGCCGGGCCGGCGCTGCGGGCCGGCGCGCAGCAAGAAGAGCAGGTCGACGCTGCGATGCGCGCCCAGCGGCGGCAGCCGCGTCAGATCGAAGAAATGGAACTTTTCGGGGAAGGTGAAATATTCCTGGATGACGCGGTAGCCGAGATGCGCGTTGCCGGGATAGGGCAGCAGACCGTCCTCGATGGCCAATCCCACCGGCGCCAGCGCCTCGGGCGGCAGCCGGACCGCGGGCGCCTTGCTCCCCTCGGGCAGCAATGCCACGCCGATGAGCGCGTTGAACAGCAGCTCGTAGACGGCGCCCGCGGCGCCGGGCTCGGCGCGGATGAAGAAGCGCAGGCTCGGCGGCACGACATCGGCGAAGCTCCATTGGCCCTGGCATTGCAGCCGCAGGCGCAGCACCGACACCGCCTCCGGCAGGCTGTCGAGAAAGTCATAGTCGGCGGCAGGGCCGAGATCGGCATGGACGATCTCGATCGGCCACAGCGTCACGGGATAGCCGGTGCGGAAGCGGCAGGTCAGCCGGTCGCGCTGCGGCCCCACGGTTTCGGCAAAGACCGGCGTCTGGCGCGGAATGAGGAAGCCCTGCGCCGCGCGCGCCTGCGCCGCGTCGACCGCGAAATGCGCGATCGCCATCGACGGCACCGGCGCCACCAGATGCGGGTAGAGCACCGAGAGCAGCGCCGTCGGGATCTCGGGAAACTCGCCGTCGATGCTGCGCTGAAGGCGCGCGGTGAGGAAGGCGAAGGATTCGATCAGCCGCTCGACGTG
>DASPSJ010000052.1:0-71483 GCA_035623985.1 Allostellaceae bacterium
CGTCGCCTAGGGGGACGATCGTGCCCGGATCAATCAGCGTCAGGGTGCCGGAGGCGGACGTGGACACGGACGCGGTCGTGCCGAGGGGATCGATCCAAAACTTCAGCGTCTTTTGATCAGGCATAATGTCTCCAGCTTTGCAGCACTAAAATAGTTGGCGCGGCGGCTAAAGCGCCAGGCGCCGCCAGCCGGCGACGCCGAGCCCTTCGAGCGGGCGGAAACGCGCCTTGTAGGCCATCTTGCGGCTCTCGGCGATCCAATAGCCGAGATAGGCGTAAGGCAAGCCGCGCCGGCGCGTGGCCTCGACCAGCGCCAGCACCAGCAGCGTGCCGAGGCTGCGCCGGCGCTGCTCCGGGTCGAAGAAGCTGTAGACGGCGGAGAGGCCGTCATCGAGCACATCGACGAGGCAGGCGCCGAGAAACGCGCCGGCGGCGTCGCGCAGCTCGATGACGCGGCTCGCCACCGGGCTGTCCTCCATCATGGCGCGGAAATCGCCGAAGGTCATCGACGCCATGTCGCTGTCGCTGTGGCGCGAGCGCTGGTAGCGGGCGAAGAGCCGGAACTGCTCGAAGGTCGCCTGCGGCCGGGCGACGCGGATGGCGAGATCGGCGTTGCTCTTCTGGATGCGGCGCAGCGAGCGCGACGGCGCGAATTCGCCGACGGGGATGCGCACGGGAACGCAGGCCTGGCACTGCGCGCAGGCGGGCCGGTAGGCAAGGTGGTGGCTGCGGCGGAAGCCGGCGCGGGAGAGCGCGTTGTAGAAGTCCATCGCCTCCGGCCCGGCCAGCTCGGTGATCAGCTTGCGCTCAACCTGTCCGGGAATGTAGGGGCAGGGCAGGGCGGCCGTGCGATAGAAATGCTGCGGCGGGATGGAGAGCGGCGCAGCCGCGGCGTCGGCCTGCGCCGGCTCGACCGGCTGGTGCCGGGTTATGCGACCATTGCCCTCCGGCATTGTCCCATCCTTGGCTGCCGCAGGGGGAGGACCCGCGGCTTCCCGGCGATTATGGACGAGACCGGCGGCTTCGCGCCAGTGGCAGGTGAGCCTAGCGGGGGAACGACTGGGCCGGCGGCAATTGCGTCGCCTGGGCCGCCTGGGCCGGCGGCGGCTCCTTCGCCTGGCGCAGCAGGACGATGCTGATGCGGCGGTTGCGCGGCGAGTTGGGATCGTCCGGCAGCAGCGGATCGCGGTCGGCGACGCCGGTGACGCGGCTAAAGCGCGTCTCGGGGATGCCGTCGGCCATGAGCTCCCGGCGGCTGGAATTGGCGCGGTCGGCGGACAGCTCCCAATTGGTGTAACGGCGGCCGCCGGGATAGGGCAGGGCGTCGGTATGGCCGGTGATGGTCACCTGGTTGGGCAGGCGCTGCACCACCTGAGTGATGACCGCGAGCAGCTTCTTGGCGGGATCGAGCAGCTCGGCCGAGCCCAGCGCGAACATCGGCTGCTTCTCCAGGTCGACGAGCTGGATGCGCAGCCCCTCCGGCGTCTCGTCGACCATGAGATTGTCCGCGAGCCCCTTGAGCTCGGGGAGCTGCTCGACCGCCTGGCGCAGCGTGAACACGGCGGCGGCAAAGCGCTTCGCCTCGCGCTCGGAGACCCGGCGGTCGAGATCCTCCGCCGAGAGCCGCTTTTCCTGCTGCTCGCGCTCGCCGGCCGCGTCCTGATCGCCGGGCGGCGTGCCGGCGTCGGTGCTCTTGCTTCGGCCCGCGCCCCCCTCGTTGCCGTCGTCGCCCTCGCTGGGCTGGCGCAGGGCCGGGCGGTTGAGCGCGAGCGAGGGCAGCGAGGTCGGCATCGACTGGGCGCCGGGCGGACCGACGGTCTGGCCGCCGAGCAGGCCGCCGGCGCCGCTCTGCGATTTCGAGGCGACGGTCGGCTCGAAGTAATCGGCGATGCCGCGCTTTTGCACGTCGGTGGTGACGTTGAGCAGCCAGAGCAGCAGGAAGAACGCCATCATCGCGGTGACGAAATCGGCGTAGGCCACCTTCCACGCGCCGCCGTGATGGGCGGCGTGGCCGCCGCCTTTGACCTTCTTGATGATGATCGGGATTTGCGACGGCTTCGCCATGGCGGCGCCTGCTCAGCTCAGGTGGCGGCCGGCAGCGCTTCGACCGCCTCCTCGACCTCGTAGAAGGTCGGGCGTACATCGGTGTTGAGCGATTTGCGCGCGAACTCCACCGCGACCGACGGCGCGTAGCCCTGCATATAGGCGAGGATGGCGGATTTGATGCAGAGGAAATAGCGCTGCTCCGCCTCGCCGCGATTCTTGATCGCCGCGCCGATGGGGCCGACGAAGCCGTAGGAAAGCAGCACGCCCGTGAAGGTGCCGACCAGCGCGCCGCCGATGAGGTGGCCGAGCACCGCGGGCGGCTCGGTGATCGAGCCCATGGTGTGGATGACGCCCAGCACGGCGGCGACGATGCCGAGCGCCGGCAGCCCGTCGGCCATGGTCTGAACCGCGTTCACCACCGCGGCTTGCTCTTCGTGATGGGTGGCGATGTCCTCGTCCATCAGCGTCTCCATCTCGTGGTGGTTGTCGGTGCCGAGGGTGAGGAGGCGCAGATAGTCGCAGACGAATACCACCGCGTGATGGTCGCTGAAGAATTTCGGAAAGCGCTGGAAGAGCGTGCTTTCGTTGGGGTTCTCGACATGCTGCTCGAGCGCCAGCGCGCCCTTGGTCTTGGCGAGCTTGAAGATCGAATAGAGCAGGCTCAGCAGCTCGAGATAGGCGTCCTTGTCGTAGCGCTCGGGCTTCAGCAGGGCGGTAACCGACGATCCCGTGGCAGCCAGCACCGGCTTGCGGTTCGACGTGATGAAGGCCCCGACCGCGGCGCCGGCAATGATCATGAACTCGAAGGGCTGGAACAGGACGACGAGATGCCCGCCATTGAGGGCGTAGCCGCCGATGACGCAGGCGATGACGACGACCGATCCGATAATGAAGAACATGGCGAGGGACAGCGGCCTTTTGCTAGCGATGGTAAGGTCGCGGCTTTACGTTAAGATTCCCTTGCCTAAGCGGATCGTTCCCGGCTTGTTCCGCGGCCCGCGGCGGCCCGGCGAGGGAGGTCAGCCGAGCGCCTGGTCGAGATCGGCGATGAGATCCTCGACATCCTCGATGCCGACCGAGAGGCGGACGAGGTTGTCGCCGATGCCGAGCGCCTTGAGCTGCGCCGGCGGCAGCGAGGCATGGGTCATGATGGCGGGATGCTCGATCAGGCTCTCGACGCCGCCCAGGCTCTCGGCGAGCGCGAAGATCTCGACGCGCTCCAGGAAGCGCCGCGCGACGGCGAGGTCGCCGGCGAGCTCGATCGTCACCATGCCGCCAAAGGCCCGCATCTGGCGCCGCGCGAGCGCGTGCTGGGGATGGCCGGCGAGGCCGGGATAATGCACGCGCGCGACCTTGGGATGGGCCGAGAGATGCTCGGCCACCGCCAGCGCGTTGGCGCAATGGCGCTCCATGCGCAGCGCCAGCGTCTTGAGGCTGCGCAGCGCGAGGAAGCTGTCGAAGGGGCCGGCCACCGCGCCCACCGCGTTGTGCAGGAAGGCGAGGCGATCGCCCAGCGCGCGGTTGTCGCCGACCACGGCGACGCCGCCCACCATGTCGGAATGGCCGTTCAGATATTTCGTCGCCGAATGCACGACGATGTCGAAGCCGAGCTCGAGCGGCCGCTGCACGTAGGGGCTGGCAAAGGTGTTGTCGGCGACGGTGAGCACGCCGCGCGCGCGGCCGAGCGCGGCGACCGCGGCGAGATCGACCAGCTTCAGCATCGGGTTCGACGGCGTCTCGATCCAGATCAGCCGCGTCTCGGGCCCGATCGCCGCCTCGAGCGCGGCGATGTCGGCGAGATCGACATAGCTCGCCTGGAGCCCGGCCGAGCGCTCGCGCACGCGGGTGAGGAGGCGGTAGGTGCCGCCATAGAGATCGTCGGAGGCGACGACATGCGCGCCGCGGTCGAGCAGCTCGAGCACGGTGGCGATCGCCGCCATGCCCGACGCGAAGGCGAAGCCGCGCGCGCCGCTCTCGAGATCGGCGATGCAGCGCTCATAGGCCATGCGCGTCGGGTTCTGGGTGCGCGAGTACTCGTACCCCTTGTGCACGCCGGGGCTCGACTGGACGTAGGTCGAGGTGGCGTAGATCGGCATCATGATGGCGCCGGTGGCGGGATCCGGCTCCTGGCCGGCATGGATGCCGCGGGTGGCGAAGCCGCGGCGGTTCGGCTTTTTGTTCTGGGCCATGGGCGTCCCTAGCGCAGGCGGCGGCGCAGATGGTTGATGAAATCGATGCGGGTGATGAGGCCGAGGAACTTGCCGTCCCGCTCCACCACCGCCACGTGGTCTCTCGCGAAGATCGGCAGCAGCGCCTCCACCGGCACGTCGGGCGCGATGGTCTCGACCTTCGTCACCATGGCGCGGCGCACCGGCTCGGCGAAGGAGGCGGGATCGCTGGTGAGCGCCACCAGCAGATCGCTCTCGTCGATGATGCCGACGAGCTTCTCGCCCTCGATCACCGGAAGCTGCGAGACCTCGTAGAGCTTCATGCGGCGGTGAACGGTGGCGAGGGTATCCTCGGGTGTCACGGTGACGACGCTGCCCTCGGCGTGGCGGCGCGTGATGAGGTCGGTGAGATCGCCTTGCGTCGGCCGCGCCAGCAGCCCCTGATCGAACATCCAGAAATCGTTGTACATCTTCGAGAGGTATTTGTTGCCGCTGTCGCACACCAGGGTGACGACGCGCTTTGGCGCGCTCTGCTCGCGGCAATAGCGCAGCGCCGCCGCCAGCAGCGTGCCGGTCGAGGAGCCGCCGAGAATGCCCTCGCGCCGCAGCAGCTCGCGCGCGGCGGCGAAGCTCTCGGCGTCCGCGATCGAATAGGCGCGGCGCACGCGGTCGAGCTCGCAATTGGGCGGCACGAAATCCTCGCCGATGCCCTCGATCAGCCAGGAGCCCGCCTCGACCCTGCGTCCGGTCTCGACCAGCGGCGCCAGGATCGAGCCCTGGGGGTCGGCGAGCACCATCTCGATCTCGGGCGCGACGCGGGCGAAGAAGCGCGCGAGCCCGGTGAGCGTGCCGCCGGAGCCCACGCCCACCACCACCGCGTCGAGGCGGTGGGCCATCTGCTGCCAGATCTCCGGGCCGGTCGTGGTCTCATGCGCCAAAGGATTGGCGGGGTTGGCGAACTGGTTGACGTAGAAGGCGCCCATCTCGCGCGACAGCCGCTCGGCCAGATCCTGGTAGTAATCGGGATGGCCCTTGCCGACGTCCGAGCGCGTGATCCGAACTTCGGCGCCCAAGGCCTTGAGGTGCAGGACTTTCTCCTGGCTCATCTTGTCCGGGACGACGAGGATCAGGCGGTAGCCCTTCTGCGCCGCGACCAGCGCCAGGCCGAGCCCGGTATTGCCGGCGGTGGCCTCGATCAGCGTGCCGCCGGGGCCGACCCTGCCGTCGCGCTCGGCCGCCTCGATCAGCGACAGGCCGATGCGGTCCTTGATCGAGCCGGCGGGGTTCTGGTTCTCGAGCTTGACGAAGAGCCGGCAAGGGCCGGTGTCGAAGCGCGTAAGCTCGACCATCGGCGTGTTGCCGATGGAGTCGAGGATGTTGCGATGCACGGCCATGACGCTTGCCCCCCCGCCGCCCTCTTTCCTACGCCGTTCCGAGGCGGAGGAGCAAGGCCGACGGCCGGGGAGGCTACTCGGACAATGTCATATGCCATTGTCTTTTTTGCGCCGGGGCGGCTCAGGCGGCGAGCATGCGGCGCACCTCGCGCTCGAGCGCGCCCGGCGGGATCGGCTTGGCGACGAGCTTGCCCTTGAGCGCCGCGAGCGGGCGCCGCGGCAGGTTGACGTAGCCGGTGAGATAGAGGACGCGCAGCTCGGGCTGCAGCGCCTTGGCGCGGTCGACGAGCTCGAAGCCGTTCATGCCGCCGGGCATGACGATGTCGGTGATCAGCAGATCGAACGGGATCTGCTCCGCGAGCAGCATCAGCGCCACCTCCGCCGTCGGCACCGGCTGGACGAAGAAGCCCTGGCGCTCGAGCGAGCGCCGCACGAGATCGCGCATGGCCGCATCGTCGTCGACGAAGAGAATGCTGTGCATGTCCCGCGCTCCACTGGTCGCCGGAGCAAGTATGGCGCGCCAGGATGCGAGGTTTATGTGGCAAAATTTAGCGCGGCGCTCCCGCGGGGAGGGCTCGCCCGCCGCGCGGATTAACCATGATCCCGCCGCTTCAGCGCGGCGCCCAGGCGATCCAGCAACCCGCCGGTGCCGCGCTCGCGCGCGCCGGCGTCGTCGTAGCCGTCGAGAAACACGCCCTGCTCGGTGAGGATGAGCCGCGTGCCGGCGCCGGCCGGCTTGAAGGTCACCGTGGCGAGCGACACGGAGATGTGCCGATCGTCGAGATGCATGTCGTAGGCGTAGACGATGCGCTCGTTCGCCACGATGTCGTGATAGCGCGCGTCGAAGCGCGAGACCGTGCCGCCGCGCCACGCGCCGCTGACATGCTCGCGCGCGCCGATGCGAAAGTCGAGGACGCGCTCGATCGGCGTCCATTCCTCGCCGCCATTGAACCAGCGTGCCTTGGCCTCCGCACTCGCCCAGGCGGCGAAGACGCGGGCAGGGGAGGCGTCGTAGATGCGCTCAAGGGAAAAGGCGGCGTGCGTCGTGGACCGCTCGGTCATGGCTTGCTCCGGTGATCGGGCTCCGACTCGGCGAGATAGGCGCCGAGCCGGTCGAGGTCGCGCTCCCAGCCGGCCCGGCGCGCCTTGAGCCATTGCTCGGCCTCACTCAGCGCCAGCGGGTCGATGCGGCAGGTGCGCACCCGCCCGGCTTTTTCCGAGCGGACGAGACCACTTGCCTCCAGCATCCTGAGATGCTGCATCACCGCCGGCATCGACATGGCGAGCGGACGCGCCAGCTCGCTGACCGAAGCCGGCCCGCGGCTCAGCCGCTCCACCATCGCCCGCCGGGTCGGATCGGCAAGCGCCTGGAACATGAGGTCGAGCGGGGATTCTTGGTTAAGCATCTGCCTAACTATAGCGGTGCGGCCGGCAGAGGCAAGAATTAGTTTGGTAGATGCTTAAGTTTTGGGCGATCCTTCGAGCCGGAGCGACTGACATGGACGAGCTTGGCAGCTTCGTGCGAAACGGCGACAGCGTCGATCTCCGCTATGAGCGGCGCTATCCCCGGCCGGTCGAAACCGTCTGGGCGGCGCTCACCGATCCCGCGCGGCTCGGCGATTGGATCGGCCCGGCGCGGGTCGAGCCCCATGCCGGCGGGCGCTACGAGCTGTTCATCGATCGGCCGCGGCCGATGACCGGGCGCATCCTGACCTGGGAGCCGCCGCTTCTGCTGGAATTCCGTTGGGACACGGGCGATGCGCCGGCAAACTTGGTCCGCTGCGAGCTGACGGCAGAGGGCGGCGGCACGCGGCTGGTCTTCCTCCACAAGGGCATCGGCTTTGCCTGGATCGGGCTGGTGCTGCCCGGCTGGCACGCCCATCTGGAGCGGCTGGCGAGCCTGCTCGCCGGGGCGGCGCAGCCTTTCGCCATGCCGCGCTGGCGCACGCTGCAGGCGATCTATCTCCAGCGCTACGCGCTCGCGGGCGTGATGCTCGATCCGCCGCCGGGCCACGGAGGCTGAGCGCCGGCGCCGCGGCGTCTTCGCGCTTATTGATGGCGGAAGCGGCCGATGAGACCGGCAGCACCCTTGGCATGGCCGGCAAGCGCCGCGAGCACCTCATCGCGGGTAAGCCCCGGCTGCAGCGCGGCGGGATCGAGATCGGTGGCGATCAAGACGAAGGTGTAGTGATGCCAATCGCCGGGCGGCGTGCACGGCCCGAAATAGTTGGCAAGGCCCATCGTGCTCTTGCCGCCGACGTATTTGTCCGAGGGCTTGCTTACCTCGCCTTCGGCAAAGCCCCTCACATCGGCCGGAATGCCATAGGCCACCCAATGCACCACGCCGAGGCCGGCGCGCCCTTCGGGATCGGTCATCAGCAAGGCGAAGCTCTTGGTGCCGTCGGGCGGACTCGACCACGCGAGCGGCGGCGAGACGTTCTCGCCGACGCAATTCGGGTTCGCCGGATTGTTGCCGGCGAATTTCGCCGCCAGCACGCCGTCATCGGCGAAGGCCGGCGACTGCAGCGAGAACGGATCGGCGGCGCAGGCCGCGCCGCCGGCGCAGCACAGCGACACGGCGATTGCGCCCGCGGCGAGGCAATGTCGAATGGATGGCGTCACGCTGTTTCCTCCTTCTTTGGCGGCTTCCGGCTGCGCGCGAGCGGGATCATAGCAGCGTCCGCGGGACGCCCGGAAGGCGGGGCGGCAGCGTGCCGTCGCGGCTGCGCATCGCACGGTCACGCGATGCGGTTGCGGCAAACTGACGCGATTGCCGGCCGATTAAATCGTCCTTCATGTGTCCGCGCGAAACTGCCCCTCGCCGGCAGAGGCGTCGCGCATCGAGTGGGGTCCTCGACCTGTCTCGGCTTGCAGGGACCACATTTTGAGGATGCCGCGATGATCCTCCACCTTAACCATTTCCGCATCACCACGCGCATTTATGCCGGCTTCGGCGCGCTCGTCCTGCTCGGCGTCGCGCTCGCCGCTTTCGGCGTGGTGCAATTGTCGAGCGTCGGCGGCCAAGTCGGCCGCCTCGTCGCCAAATCCGACGCCACGGCGATCAATCTCGAATTCGGCCACGAACTCGAGACCTTGCGCCGCGCGACACTGCATTATTCCATGGCGGCGGACGAGGACTCGGCCAAGGAATTCGCCGATACCTACGCCCAGGCATCGACGTCGCTCAAGACCCTGATCGCCGTTATCGCCTCCGACGACCGGCGGCGCATTTACACGGATATCGAGCAGTCGCTCGATCGCGTCCACGACGATTTCGACCGGCTCGCCAAGGCCGCCAAAGCCATTCGCGAGGGCAACGTGCAACAGGCCAAGATCGGCGGCGCGCTCGTCGAGAATTTCAATCATGCTCTGGAACTCGCCCGCGGCGGCGATGATCAGGCCGTCACGCCGGTCATGCGCGATCTCGAAGTGACGGTGCTCACCGCCCGGCTGATGGCCGCGCGCTTCAACATCTTCAATAACGCCGAGTCCCTGAAAATGGCACGCGCCGCGATGGACAAGGCCGACCAGGCGATCGATACCGCCATTGCACGCATCGGGCAGGGCCCGGTCGGCACGCAACTCGCGGTCGTCAAGCAGACATTTGCCGATTACAGCAAGAAGTTTGCGGAGGTGTCCGCAGCCCAGCTCTCCAATGGGGAATTCTACGAGAAGACGCTGGCGCCGCGCATCGTCGACATGCAGCAAGGACTCGCCGCCGCGCGCAAGTCGCTTGTCGGGGAATTCAACGACGTGAAGACGGCGACCACCGCGCAAATCTCCGAGACCTCGACGCTGCAAGGCGGTCTCGCCCTGCTGGCGCTGATCCTCGGCGCGGTCTTCGCCGTTCTCATCGGGCGCAGCATCGCGCGGCCGGTCGGCGGCATGACCGCGGCGATGCGCAAGCTCGCCTCCGGCGACGCCTCGGTCGAAATCCCCGCGCGGAACGGCGAGGACGAGATCGCCGAGATGGGAGAGGCGGTCGACGTCTTCAAGCAGAATCTGATCAGCACCCAGGCGCATGCCGCCGAGAAACAGGCGGAGCAGGCCAAGCGGGACGCGCGGCAGAAGGCGATCGAGAGCCACATCACCGCCTTCGAGCGCGCGGTGCAGCAGGTTCTCGAAACCGTGACCGCGGCGGCGGCACAGCTACGCGGCACCGCCGAAGGCGTGGCGAAAACGGCGGAGCACACGACCAGCCAATCCGGCGCGGTCGCCGCGGCGTCCGAGGAAGCCTCGGCCAATGTCCAGACCGTCGCCGCGGCAACCGAGGAAATGGCCTCCTCGATCGGCGAGATCGGGCGCCAGGTGCAGCAATCAAGCGAGGTCGCCGGCAAGGCGGTGAGCGAGGCGGCGAAGACGCAGGCGACGATGCAAAGCCTGAGCGCGGCGGCGCAGAAAATCGGCGCCGTCATCCAGCTCATTCAGGCCATCGCGTCGCAGACCAACCTGCTGGCGCTCAACGCCACGATCGAGGCGGCGCGCGCGGGCGAGGCGGGCAAGGGCTTTGCCGTGGTTGCCAGCGAAGTGAAGTCGCTTGCCGACCAGACCGCCAAGGCGACGGAGGAAATTTCGACGCAGATCGGCGCCATGCAATCCTCGACCAAGGAATCGGTCACCGCCATCGAGAGCATCAATCAGACGATCGTGAAGCTCAACGAGATCGCCACCGCCATCGCCTCGGCCGTCGAGGAGCAGGCCGCGGCGACGCGCGAGATCACCCGCAACACGCAAGAGGCGGCGCACGGGACCGGCGAGGTCTCCAAGAACATCGGCGGCGTCAACCAGGCGGCGCAAGAGACGGGCAGGGCGGCGTCGGAAGTTCTCGCCGCGTCGACGCAGCTCGGCCGGCAGGCGGAGATCCTGCGCGGCGAAGTCGACGGTTTCCTCGCCAAAATCCGCGCCGCCTAGCCCGCCGCATCGCGGGCGGGTATCCGCCCGGTCCGGTCCCCTCGCGCGGCGGCTGGCCGCAGGACGGCAATGAAGCTGGAGAAGCGGCGGGGCGGCGGCTAAGCTGGCGGCGAGAGAAAAAGAAGCCGGGGGGAGGAAGCGATGACGGAGATCGCCATCGGCCGCGTCATCAGCGGCGAGCGCGAGATGACGCGCGCGACGGTCATGGAGCGCGCCGCGCGCGCCGCGCGCGGCCTGATGGAGTTCGGCGTCAAGGCGGGCGACGCCATCAGCGTCGTGCTGCGCAACGATTTCCCGTTCTTCGAGGCGAGCTATGCGGCGCAGCTTCTGGGCGCCTACAGCGTGCCGGTGAACTGGCACGGCAAGCCGCCGGAGATCGGCTATGTGCTCGGCGATTGCGGCGCCAAGGCGGTGGTGACGCATGCCGACCTGCTGCCGCAAGTGGCGCCGGCGGTGCCGGCGGGAGTCCCGCTCTTCGTCGTGCCGACGCCGCCGGAGATCGCCCGCGCCTACGGCATCGCCGGCGAAGCCTGCCGCGTGCCGGCGGGCGCACGGCGCTGGGACGAATGGCTCGAGGATTTCGCGCCGCTGCCGGAAGCCTTGGCCGGCGGGATCTCGAGCATGATCTACACCTCGGGCACCACCGGCAATCCCAAGGGCGTGCAACGCTTCATGGGCGAAGGCGCGGGGCAGGCGATGGCGATGGTCGCGCGCGACGTCATGGGCATCACGCCGGGCCGCATCATACGCACCGTCATCACCGGCCCGCTCTATCACTCGGCGCCGAATTTCTTCGGCCTCTATGCGGTGCGCGACGGCGGCCTCGCCATCCTGCAGCCGCGCTTCGAGGCGGAAGAGCTGTTGGCTTTCATCGAGCGCTATCGCATCACCCATCTCCATATGGTGCCGACCATGTTCGTGCGGCTGCTGCGGCTGCCCGAGGCGGTGAAGCGGCGCCATGACCTCTCGTCGCTGGAATGGGTGGTGCATGCCGCCGCACCTTGCCCGGTCGACGTCAAGCGGCGGATGATCGAATGGTGGGGACCCGTCATCGCCGAATATTACGGCGCCACCGAGACCGGCGCCGTCACCTTCCACACCGCCAAAGAGGCGCTGGCGAAGCCCGGCACCGTCGGACGGCCGCTGCCGGGCGGCGTCGTGCGCATCTACGACGCCGCGGGCCGCCTGCTGCCGCCGGGAGAGGCGGGCGAGGTCTATCTCTGGCTCGGAGGCTGGCCCGATTTCACCTATCACGGCCTCGACGACAAGCGGCGCGAGATCGGGCGCGACGGCCTCGTCTCGGTCGGCGACGTCGGCTATCTCGACGAGGACGGCTATCTCTTCCTGTGCGACCGCAAGCGCGACATGGTGATCTCCGGCGGCGTCAACATCTATCCCGCCGAGATCGAGGCGGCGCTGCTCGCCATGCCCGGCGTGCAGGACTGCGCGGTCTTCGGCGTTCCCGACGCGGAGTTCGGCGAGGCGCTCTGCGCCTATATCGAGCCCGAGCCGGGGGCGCGGCTCGGCGAAGCCGAGGTGGCGGCGTTCCTGCGCCGGCGGCTTGCCGACTTCAAGGTGCCGAAGGTGATGCGTTTCGAGACCGGGCTGCCGCGCGAGGATTCCGGCAAGATCATGAAGCGCAAGCTGCGCGATCCCTATTGGGAAGGGACGGGGCGGAAGATCTAGCGCGGGGCGGACGGTTGATGATTCTCCGCGGTGCAAATATCGTGGAGAGAAGGATGCGAAGCAATTTGTCCTGGCTGAGTGAGGAGCAATGGGAGCAAATCCAGCGGCATTTGCCGACGGACGTGCGGGGCAAAGAACGCATGGATGATCGGCGGGCGATCAGCGGTATTTTGCATGTGCTGAAGAGCGGCTGCCGCTGGTGCGATTGCCCGCCTGAGTACGGCCCGCCGACGACGATCTACAATCGGTTTGCGCGATGGGCGGAACGGGGCGTGTGGGAGCAGATGTTTCAGGCGCTGGCGGCTCGCGGCAGGTCGACAGAGAGGCGAATGATCGAGTCGACGCACATCAAGGCGCACCGCTCGGCACCGGGCCTGAGACTCGGGCAATGCGCAAGCAACTCCATGCCGATCTCGCAGCCCATCAAGTACGGTGGGACGAAGCGGCTGCGGCCCTCGGGCTTGATGATTTGAACAAGCGCGACAGTGCGGCGCAGCAGTGCACCGAGGCTGTCGCCGAATCCTTGCTCAAAGCGCCCGCCGGCAATTTGGGCGGCATCGCTACGAAGCTCACCCTCATCCCAGAGTTAGGTGAACCCTCACCACGGGATCAGGAATTCCCATGGCCGCAACTCCGCTCCGCCCTTGACGACCTGCACAGAGTCGCGAATGTTCCACTCCTATTTCCCTGAAACTGCTCCGGTCTCCTCCCACAATGGGAGGTTTTTCTTGCCTCCCGTAGCGGGAGGTGCTATCTTTCCGGCGTGAGGGTAATCGCGCTCCGCACACTTCGCGAGTTTTGGCAGCAGCCGGGGCGCGCGGACGCCGAGCAGCCATTGCGGACATGGTTCCGCGAGGTCGAGCGCGCCGACTGGCGGACTCCGGCTGATATTCGCGCCCGGTATTCGTCGGCAAGCTTTTTGAATGACAACCGCGTTTGCTTCGACATCGGAGGCAATAAGTATCGGCTCATCATCCGCGTGCTTTACCGGCACCACGCCGTCTATGTGCGGTTCATAGGCACGCACGCGGAGTATGACCGGATAGACGCGAATACCGTCTAAATATCGAGTACAGGAGTGCGTCGAATGGATATCCGACCGATCAAGTCCGAGACGGATTACCGGGAAGCGCTGGCGACCATCGACCGGCTCACGGCCGGCGACCGCGAGCCCGCGGAAGGGACGCCGGAAGCGGATATGCTGAGCGTGCTCATCACCCTCGTCCATGCCTACGAGGCCGAGACCTATCCGATTGACTTCCCCGATCCGATTGAAGCCATCAAATTCCGCATGGAACAGGCCGGCTTGACCCGGCGCGATCTTGAGCCCGCGATCGGTGGAGACGGCCGTGTCTCGGAGGTGCTGAACCGCCGTCGTCCTTTGACGCTGCCCATGATCCGCCGCCTCCACGAGATGTTCGGCATCCCGGCGGAATCTCTTATCCGCGAGTATGAAGCGGCGCAGTGATCGCCGTTGAGGCCGAGGCGCGCACGCCTCGGATACCTCTCGGTGGCGCTGAGGGTGCTGGTCGGACCGTTGATCCCCGGGCCAAGCAAGTCATTGCACGAGCCGTTCAAAGGTGGGAGCTTGTCCGTATTTGGCGAATGTCGATTGAGATCGGCAAAGTGCGGCACGGGCGGCCGGTCCAAAGCGGGGCGGGCTATGACGGCAAAGGTGATCCAGGGTTGGTTTCTCGGAGGCCGGCCAAAATTATTGCCGTCCTTCCAGCCGAAGATTGCGCCGCCACCGATTCAGGCCAAGACGGCGGGTCCGCCGGCAGCCGTTCTTGCTCGCCGTCCCCCTGGTCCTCCCGCGCCGGCATTTGGGGCACCACCGCCGGGGCCGCCGGCGCCGGCTCTTGCCGCGCGGCCGAAGGCGGTGCAGCGCCACGGCGCGGGCGGTGCGTTCGCGCTGGAAGCCGGGCAGCTCGGGCTCGCGTCGGGCGGCGGAAGGCCGTTGCCGGAGGCGGTGCGCGGGAAGATGGAGGCCGCCTTTGGCGCCGATTTTTCGCATGTGCGGGTGCATGTGGGGCCGCAGGCCGAGCGCATCGGCGCGATTGCCTTCACGATCGGCTCCGACATCTATTTCGCACCCGGCCGCTACCAGCCTGCCACGGTCCAAGGCCGGCACCTGCTGGGTCATGAACTCGCGCATGTCGTGCAGCAACGCGCCGGCCGCGTGCGCAATCCGCTCGGATCAGGACTCGCCATCGTCCAGGACACGGCGCTCGAAGCCGAGGCGGACCGCCTCGGCCGGCGTGCCGCCGCCTCGGCGTTGCCGTCCGGCAACATCCAGATGTCCGCATCCACGAATTTCCACCGCGCTTCCCCCCAGTCCGCAGCGGGACATGCCGTGATGCAGCGCCGGGCCGCCGCGCGGGTTCCCTCCGTGCACGGCGCCGGACCGTTGCGAGGGAGCCGAGGCGGTGTCGTGCAGCGTATGGAGATGGAGCTGACGAATGTCGGCGAAGGTAAGCGCTCAGGCCAGATCGTCGGGTTGATGGACGAAGAAATAGACCTGGAACAGATGACGCTGGACGTGAAGAGCGTCTGCAGGAAAGTGCGACATTGGGCGACTCAGAATTTGCATGAAGTCCGCGTCGAGACAGGAAGGGATCTGTTCTTTTACAACAAGTGGGCGTGGACATGGGCTGCAAAAGCGCCAAATGAAAGCACGGTGGTGTATCAGCTTGCGCATTGGGATATCGAGGGAGAAGGGCCGGGCGACACGGTGGCGATGCTGATGGATTTTGCGCTCGCGTGGAAGCACATGCGGGATGAAGAAAACGAATCAAGCCTGGACAAATATGCCCACGAGTATGCAACACAAAGGACAGTGACGCGGAGGACACAGGAATATCTGGAAGAAAAAGGACGACAAGTCCCGCTCAGCGAGGAGGAGTTGCAGCAAAAGTTCGAAAAGTCGAAAAAATTCCTTACCGACGCGCATGTAGAGGCGAACACACCGAACGTCAACGAACGCTTTCCCCCCGGCACGGAGCTGGGCGAGCTCCGGAGACGCCACGGATACGAAATCCAGGCAGGGCCATCATCATCGACCGCGACCCTGCTCTGGCTGCTCCGTCGCGTGGGCGGCATAACGCAGAGAGAAGCAAAATCCGTCGCACACGCGTTGGCCAGCCAATATTGGGGCAAAGGATTGAAATGGGTCTCGCGCCAGTATCACACCAAATTCGAAGTCATGATCCCACTGGCGCGGCACCTGAAAAAATTCCAAGAGGAACAAGAGATAATATAGGTCAACCGCGATGGCGCTCACCGGCTGGGCCGGGATGAGCCGGTCCATCGCGGGATTATCGCGTCGCCGTCGGCACGCGCGCGCCTCGATCGCGCGCCTGCGCGGCCCATCCAGCCTTTCGATCGGCGCCGCCCATCGCCGCCGTGCACCCACCTCATCCTAAATCCTTCTCCGCCCTCCAGGGCGGAGAAGGACTTGTCGCCGTCTGCGGCGCGAGGGTCTACTTTTGCCGCGGGGCGCCGCAGGTCAGTCGGCGCGAGCGCAGCACTGTTTGAACTTTTTGCCGGAGCCGCAGGGACAAAGGTCGTTTCGGCCGATTTTGAGCGCGACGCGGAGGGCATGCGTCACGGGGTCGGTACGGCGGTTCCCAGTGCCCCGCTCGCGCCAGAAGGCGGCGATGCCCATGACGCAGGCGGGAAGCATATCAGGCGCCTCTTTCCTGACCTCGTTCCCGGCTTCGGCGTCGAGGCCGAGCGCCGACTCGCCGTTCTCGTCGCAGCAAAGCGCGAGAATCGGAAAGAGGAACAGCCCGTGCTCCTCCGCGTTGAAGAGCGGATCCCAGGCCTTCGGCCGCAACCCCACGGCGAGCGCGAAGCCTTCCGCCCAGTCGGCGGCGATCACGGTGTCATCCGGCGTCGTCCAGAAAATCGGCTTGAAAGTTCCCTCCTGGATCTGGAGGAGAATCTCGTTGTAGCGGCTCATGATGCCGCCGAGCACGGCTTGCGCCTCGCGGTCGCCGTCGAAGACCGGCTCCTCGCCGCCCCAAACGACGGGCAGCCATTCGCTCGGCATGATGAGCTCCGGCCCGATGGCAATCCCGGTCAGGAAGCCATCGAGATCGGACAGCAACATGCTCTCTGGCGGCGAGCGCTCGGAGACCAAGAAGGCGTGAAGCGCTTCGTGGCCGACGCCTGCGACCGGAATTTCCAATCCGCTCATGCTCGCCCCCCTGCTGGAATGAACCATCATGCCACGATCGGGAAGAGCTTGCGACGATGATTTCACGCGGGCGGCGACATGCGCCCTTGCCCTTCGATCTCCAAGGGAGCGATTCATCGAGTCGCGACGCCAGGCGATCGTCGGTCCGGCGGAGCACATCGCCGAGCCGGGCCGGGAGGCGGACGCCATCGAGCCCGGCCGTCTCGACCGGCGCGACCATCGCGGCAGCGCGTTCGCCGCCGTCATTGACGCGCGCGGCTCTCACTCGCTTCTGTACGCCTTGAACGAGAGGAAGGCGCCGAGGACCAAAATCACCAGCGCGGCGACGGGCATGACGGCGGCGTTCTTGACCACGCCCATGGCGACTTCAGCGAGCCGCGTGGGAAAAAGGATGCGCAAGAGGCCGCTTAACAGGGCAAGCCAGCCGAACGCCGTCACCACCACCGGCCAGCCGGCGGTCCAGCGATTGTGAAAATAGACGATCGCCAGTCCCGCGACGAACAGGGGATAACCCGCCACCAGGATGAGCGCCGGATTATGGAAGGCCTGGTCGACCATGGCCGGCCAAGCGTCGAGATTGAGAAAAATCGAGGCGGCGCTGGCGATGAGCGTGGGACCGAGCAGGGCCGCAATCGTCTTCGAGCGTGACATCCTTGGACCTTTCCTCTCTTTCGCGCCGCCGCCGCGGGCCTTCGCCTAGCTTCCCTCCAGCGCGCGGCTGGACAAGAGGCCGGTGGGAAAGCCGGCGGCGGCGAGCGCGGCGACGAGATCCTCGACATGGCGGTTGCGCAGCTCGACCACCGCGTCGACCACCGCGAGCTTCGCCGGCACGTCCTGGAAGAGGCGCCGGTGATAAACCTCGACGATGTTGCCGCCGCTCTCGCCGATGATGTCGGCGATCCGGCCGAGCGCGCCGGGCTGGTCGGAAAGCTCGATGCGCAGTCCCACCAGCCGTCCCGAGCGCACCAATTGGCGCTGGAGGATCGAGGCCAGCAGGCGCGAATCGATGTTGCCGCCCGACAGCACCAAGCCGACGCGACGGCCGCGAAAGCGCTCGGCATTCGCCAGCAAGGCCGCCAGCGGCGCCGCGCCGGCGCCTTCGACGATGAGCTTCTCGGCATCGAGCAGGCGCGCCACGGCGCGCTCCAGCGCCGCCTCGTCGACGAGCAAGAGATCATCGACCAGCGCCGCGACGACCGGCCGCGTGAGCCGGCCCGGCTCGAGCACGGCGATGCCTTCGGCGAGCGTGGTGCCGCCCGGCGGCGGACCGGCGCGCCCCAGCGCCTGCGCCATGCCGGCATAGAGCGCGGCCTGCACGCCGAAGACGGCGATGCCGGGCTTCAGCGCCTTGGCGGCAATCGCGATGCCGGCGATGAGGCCGCCGCCGCCCACCGGCACGAGGAGCGCGTCGAGATCGGGGCGGTCGGCGAGCAGCTCGAGCGCGATGGTGCCTTGGCCGGCGATGATGGCGGCGTCGTCATAGGGGTGAATGAGGCTGAGGCCCTCGGCCGCCGCCAGCGCATCGGCGACGCGGCGCGCTTCGGCAAGGCTCGACCCGCGCAGCAGCACGCGCGCGCCATAGGCCTCGGTGTGCTCGACCTTGGTGAAGGGCGTGTCGGCGGGCATGACGATGGTGGCGGGGATGCCGAGGCGGCGGGCGTGGCGGGCGACGCCCTGGGCATGGTTGCCGGCCGACAGCGCGATGACGCCGGCGCGGCGCCGGTCGGCGTCGAGGCTCAGGAGCTTGTTGAGCGCGCCGCGCTCCTTGAAAGAGCCGGTGGGATGCAGCGTCTCGAGCTTGAGCACCACCTCGCCCTGGGCGATCTCGGCGAGCGCCGGCGCCGCCACCGCGGGCGTGCGCAGCACCGCGCCGGCGATGGCATCGGCGGCGGCGCGGATATCGGCCAGCGCGACGGGAAGGCTCATCGCGGCGCCAGCACGAGCGTGCCGCCGACGGGCTCGCCGTCGAGCCGCACATAAGCCTGGTCGCGCCATTCCTTCATCAGGTCGCGGTAATGCGGCGACAGCACGTTGCCGGACTGGCCCGGCGCGATCATGAAGCGCGCGCCGTCGAGGTCGGCGAAATCGACGATCATGCGCAGGCTGGGGCCGAGCAGGTCGGCATAGGGATCGGCGCCGCCGGAGTGCGCGGTGTCGCCGCGGTTGAGGGTGTCGTAGCCGCCATTGGCGGGGATCGTCGTGGCGAAGAGCGTCCCCAGCACCGGAATGCTCGACCAGAAGGGGTTGGCGAACTGAGCGCGGTGCGGCGTGCCCCAGCGCCAGCGCTCCATATCGGCGCCGAAGCGCCGGCGGAGCTGGTCGAGGGCGCGCTCCAGCGAGGCGGCGAGCTGGTCGGCGCAGCTCTCCACCTTGGGCGTCGAGCGGTCGTCGCACCATTCGGCGTGCTCGGTCAGCACCAGGCGCACGACGTCGGGATGAAGGCCCCAGTAATCGTCGAAAGCGGCGCCGAGCCGGTCGGCGAACAGCGTGCGGTTGAACTCGCGCAACCAGGCGGTAAAGAGCAGCGGCGCCGCCCGGTCGCGCTCCATGCGGCCGTCCCAGGCCCTGAGCCGGTCGAGCGCCTCGGCCGCCGCCTTCGAGGCCGGCGCCGCCGCCAGCATCAGCGGCAGCAAATCCTTGGCCATGAGCGACAGCGTGTCGGCCTGCATCGCGGCCGAGGCGGCCGGCGATTGCAGCGGCGTCGCGTCGAGGAGCTGGGCGATGCGCTCGGCCCGGTTGGGCAGATCCCAGCCGCGGCCGAGGTAATAGGGATAGTCGTCGCCGACGATCTTGTTGTTGGCGCTGAGCAGGCGGCCGCGCGCCGGGTTGAAGGCGCTGGGCAGCCGGTCGAAGGGGACGGTGCCGGTCCAGTCGTACTCGCCGCTCCAGCCGGGCACCGGCAGCCAGCCGTCGCCCTTGGCGCGGATCGGCACGCGCGCGGGCGCGAGGAAGCCGATATTGCCGTCGATATCGGCATAGACGACGTTCTGCTCCGGCGCCACGAAATCCTTGAGAGCGGCGCGGAACGCATCCCAATCGAGGGCGCGGTCGATCCCCCGGAGCGCCTCGGGCGTGCGGTCGTCGTCGGCGAGGAAGGTCGCTTGCAGCGCCAGCACGGTGCCGGCGGCGGCGGTCTCGGCCTCGCCGCCGCCGAGATCGGAGATCACCGGACCGTGCCGCGTCTCGCGCACCGTCAGCGCCACCGGCGCGCCGTCGCGCACGGCGATGGTCTCGTTGCGGCTGAGGAAGGGCTCGCTGCCGCCGGGCGCGAGATAGCGCGTCGGATCGGCGGGATCGACGCGCTCGATGAAGAGATCCTCGACGTCGCTGGCGGTGTTGGTGAAGCCCCAGGCGATGCGCTGATTGTGGCCGATGATGACCGCCGGCCCGCCCGGCGCGGTGACGCCGGCAAGGCTGAGGCCGGGGGTCTCGATGCGCGCGAGATACCAGACGCTGGGGGCGGAAAGGCCGAGATGCGGATCGTTGGCGAGGAGCGGCTTGCCGGAGACGCTGTGGGCGCCGTCGACCACCCAGTTGTTGGAGGCAAAGCCGGGCCCGACGAAGCCCGGCAGGTTTTGCGCGATGCCGGCGAGATCGACGCTCTCGAGCAAGCGGCCGGCCTCGCTCAGCGTCACCGGCGCGTCCTTGGGATAAGGCGGATAGAGAATTTGCAGCTCTTCCGGCGAGAGCCGCTGGGCGAGGCGCGCATGCAGCAGCTCGCGGCGGAAATTGCCGGCGAGCTGCAAGGACATGAGCTTGCCCCAGACCAGCGTGTCGACGGGCTGCCACGGCTCGGGCGCGACGTTGAGGAGATAATATTCCGCCGGCAGCGCGCCGCGGCGCCCGGCGAGATAGGCGTTGACCCCCGCGGCATAGGCTTCGAGCACCGCCCGCAGCGGCGGCGACAGCAGCGGCAATTCCCGCTCGGCGGCGCGATAGAGGCCGATGGTGCGCATGAAGCGGTCGGTACGCAGGCTGCGCGCGCCGAACCACTCGGACAAGCGGCCGGCGCCGGCGCGGCGCATCAGATCCATCTGGAAAAGCCGGTCCCCGGCATGGACGAAGCCCAAGGCGAAGGCGGCGTCATGCTCGTTTGCGGCGCGGATGGTCGGAATGCCGTGCGCGTCGCGGGCGATGCTCGCCTCGGCCGCGAGGCCGTCGAGCGCCAGGCGGCCGTCATGCGGCGGCAGCGAGGAGCGCAGCCAGAGCAGGCCGCCGGCAATCACGATCAGCGGCGCCAGCAGCAAGGTGCGGATGATCACCCTTGCCATGGCGCCGCGCCGAAGGGCGTCAACCCAGATTCAGGATGATGGTCTTCTTCAGGGTGAAATGCTCCAGCATCGCTTCGAGCGACGCCTCCTTGCCGAGACCCGAATTCTTGATGCCGCCATAGGACATGTTGGCCTGCACCACCAGGTTCTGGTTGACCTGGACGAGCCCGGCCTCGAGCCGCTGGGTGGCGTCGAGCGCGGTCTTGAGGTCGCGCGTCCAGATGGTGGCGGCGAGCCCGAAATCGGTGTCGTTCGCCTGGCGGATGGCGTCCTCGTAATCGCGGAACTTGAGCACGCAGGTGACGGGACCGAAGATCTCCTCGCGGCAGAGCTTGTTGTCGTTGGCGATGCCGGTGAAGATCACCGGCTGCACGTAATAGCCGCGCGCGAGCTTCTGGTCGGCGGGCATCGCCGAGCAGCGCAGCGTGGTGGCGCCCGGCGTCTCCTCGCCGAGCCGGATGTAGTTCCGCACCTTGTCGAATTGCTGCCTGGAGATGATGGTGCCGATGTCGGTCGCCTCGTCCAGCGGATCGCCCATCTTCATGGCATCGACCTTGGCCTTGAGCTTCGAGACGAAGGCGTCGTGGATGGTCTCGTGGACGAAGATGCGGCTCGCCGCGGTGCAGCTCTGGCCCTGGCGAGTAAAGCGCATGCCGATGACGGCGCCGTCCACCGCCTTGTCCAGATCGGCGTCGCCCATGACGATCATCGGGCTCTTGCCGCCCAATTCGAGCGTCACCGGAATGAGCTTGTCGGAGGCCATGCGGTAGACCAGCTTGCCGGTCTCGACCGAGCCGGTGAAGGTGACCTTGCCGACGCCGCGGTGCTCGACCAGCGGCGCGCCGCAGCCGGGCCCGTCGCCCGAGAGAATATTGAGAATGCCGGGCGGCAGCACCTGGTTCATGATCTGGCAGGCGCGCAGCACGGCGAGCGGCGCCTCCTCCGCCGATTTCACGATCACGGCGTTGCCCGCCACCAGCGCCGGGGCGATCTTGAGCGCCATCAGCAGCAGCGGCACGTTCCACGGGATGATGGCGCCGACGACGCCGATCGGGTCGCGCTGGGTGATGGTGAGCATGCCCGGCTTGAACGGCACGCTTTCGCCCTTCAGCTCGGAGCCGAGCCCGCCATAGAAGATCAGCACGTCGGCGAAGACGCCGGCCTCGACCCGGCTCTCGGTGCGGATTGCCTTGCCGGTCTCCAGCGTGATCAGCCGCGCGATCTCCTCGACGTGGTCGGCAAGCAGCTTGCCGCAGTCATAGACCAGCTTGCCGCGCTCGCGCCCGCCGAGCTTCGCCCAGGCCTTCTGCGCCTTCCGCGCCGCCTTGACCGCGACGTCGACATCGGGCGCGGTGCCTTCGGCGGCGAGCGCCACCTGCTCCTGGGTGGCCGGGCTCACCACGGGGAAGGTGCGGCCGGTCACCGCCGGCACCAGCGCGCCGTCGATCAGCAGCTTGTTGGAAAGCTCGCGCGCCAGGGCGCGCGGATCGAGCACGGGCTCAAGCCGATTCTGCAGCATCGATTCCTCCCATTCGCCAGTCGCCGCGAGCGGCCGCCGCTCCGCCGGGCGCGCTCGCAGGTCTGGGGCAGGTTATACACATCCAGGCGGCGGCGGCTACCCCCCGGCGAGAGAGGCGGGGGCAAGAACGCAGGCCCTTCCCATGACCCAGACAGGCCCCTAGCGTTGGCTTGTCGGCGGCCGGCTGGGAGGGGTGCATGCACAGGCTCGATGTTCTCGCCATTCAGCGCATCAGCGCCGCGGAAAAGGCGCGGATCGAAGCGGTCGATCCGGCGATCCGGTTGACGGACGCCGGCGGCTGGTTCGACGGCGAGTACCGCGAGACCTGGCCCGGAAAGGCGGTGGCGCGCTATCTGGCGCCCGCCGCCAAGGGATCCGGCAGCCGCGGCGAGCGCGACCGGCTGCTGGCGGAGGCCGAGGTGATCCTCGGCGGCTGGCCGTTCCCGCTCGATCTCCGGGCGCGGGCAAAGCGGCTCAAATGGTTTCACCAGCGCCCGGCGGGCGCGAGCAATCTGCGGCTCGGCGATCTCTGGAGCAGCGACGTGATGGTGACGACCTCGCGCGGCGCCGGCAACACGCTCGCCATGGCGGAATACGTGGTCGCCGGGATTCTCTACTTCGCCAAAGGCTTTTACCGCGCCGGCATCGAGCGTGCGGCGGGCGCGCTCGACCATCGCGCCTACCGGCCGCTGCTGCTCGAAGGCAAGACGCTCTGCGTCGTGGGCGCGGGCGGCATCGGCTCCGAGGCCGGGCGGCTCTGCGCGGCGCTCGGCATGACAGTGGTGGGCACGCGGCGCCAAGCGGTGGCGAAAGCGGCGCTGCCGCCCGGTTTCCGCCGCATCGGCGGCGCGGGCGATCTCGACGAGTTTCTGCCGGAGAGCGACGCGGTGGCGATCTGTTGCCAATGGACGCCGGAGACGACGCGGCTGTTCGACCGCGACCGCTTTGCCCGGATGAAGGCGGGCAGCGTGCTGGTGAACGTCGCCCGCGGCGAGATCGTCGACGAAGATGCGCTCGCCGAGGCGCTGGCGCGGGATCATCTGCGCGGCGCCGCGCTCGACGTCTATGTCGGCGAGTTCGAGCGCGCGCCGCCGGCGACGCTGTGGCGCGATCCCCGCGTGCTGATCACGCCGCATACGTCGAGCTACAGCGATCAGGACCGCCACCGCGCCATCGACGTGTTCTGCGACAATCTCCGCGCCTATCTCGACGGCGCGAGCCTGCGCAACGTGGTCGATTGGGAGCGGGGATATTGAGGGGGGATGGCCGGTGGACCGCCGCCGGCGAGGCGCGTTAGGTTGTGCCGCCACAGGCGAGAATGCGACCATGCCCGACGATACTTCTGCTCCGATCCATGTCACGCTGCGAGTGCCGGGGAACGTCGCCGCGAGGCTCGACAGGCTGGCGGCGCTGGTCGAGCGGCCACGCTCCTGGGTCCTGGTGCGGGCGCTTCGCCATTACCTGAAGGCCGAAGGGGCGGAGCTGCTGAGGGACGCCGAGGCGATGGCCAAGCTCGACCGCGGCGACGGCGTGCCGGCGCGGCAAGTCGTCGACGAAGTGGATGCGATCATCAGACGCGGCAAAGCCCGGCGGGGGCGTAAACGGTGAGCTCACCCGTCCGCATCCCGGCGCGGGTGTGACGTTGAACTCATCGCGAGGCGCACTATCTCGTCGAGCGTCGCCCGCAGGCCGGCAAAGAACGTTTCCGCCCTGCGTTCGACGAGGCGGTGCGGCTTCTCCCGGAACAGCCGCGCTCCGGGCGGCCTGGCATCAAACACTACCGTGCGCGGTATTCCTTGCCGACCTTTTCGATGAAGCTCGCCTTCTTCAGAACGATGCTGATGTCCCGTTCATCGAGATCAAGGCCTTGGCCACCAAGTTCACGCGCTTCACGGACGAGTTGATCGAAGGTGAATGTTGCGCCGGGTGCCGTCGTCAGCGAGATAGCGGCAATCTCCAGCAGCGTCGCAATTACCCCAAGGTCTTTTGGCGATGGAGCGGCGTTCTTGTGAAGAACCCGGCGCCCGGCATTGTAAGATAGCTGCTCGTGCCCCACATCAGCGTCATAAGCCATAATCGTCGTCCCCCTCTCGGTTTCGTTAGAGCTTTTGGCGTTCTTATGATCCTGCGCCACCAGTTCGATTGCAGTCTTATTCAATCTCCTTAATATTTTCGACTGCGGCTCATTGCCTGAGCGTCGACCCCGTGGCAATTGATGATATTGGGGGTCGTCGTTGCCTAATTGCAACAGTGCGTCCCAGCGGTCGGCCTTGAGTAAAGCTAACAGCTTTTCACCCGGCAATGGTCCGCCAAGCGCCGCAGCGCGGCGAAGCCCAAGTGCTAGCGCATCATGTAGAGATGTTTTGACATCTGCAACTTCCTCGATTTGTCGTTCGCACAGCGCGGCGACAACCATCATTCCGGTGCGAGGACCGATTGTACATTCCGATACGTCCGGTCGATAGATGACGCGAAGATTGTCGGCTACCTCAAGTCGCCGTAACGGTAGCGGGTGGTGATCAATCAGGAAGAAGCGCTTCTTCGGATAGCCCTGCACGAAGTTCGTGAGCGCCTTAGCTTCCGCGGCGTATGATGCCGGTGCGAACATCAGGTCAACGAAGAACACGTAATCAGCGGCCTCGATTTCCCCAATAGTTTCAAGGTTAGTCCACGCCTTGTGATCCTTCGTTCGCTCTGGGTCTACCACTACATCGACTTTAAACGAATCTATGCGAGCAAGATTCCGGCGAACCTGTTCGGCAATCAGATGCCCATCCGCATCTGCATGTCCGACGATAAGTACTTTTGTCATGGTGCACACCCCAACCTTCGCGCCAGGGACATGGGGATAACAAAAGAGACTTTGGCCTTCGCGCGACTATCATCAATCCCCCCTAAAGAATTGAGCCGGCCGACTTGGCTCTTCCTCCACATCACGTCAATATGGCTCGGCTCCAAGTCGGTGTTGCTGAGGTCCATGTGAGCCAAGTTGGCTTTGGCTGTTGGCTCATGAGTCTTGGGGTCTCTTGGCATAGGTTGCCCGACGAAGATCTCGATCGCGGTGACGGGTGCGAATCGTGTTGGCGGGAATTGCTGGAATGGTCCAAGCACCAGAGCCTCCGATGGGCAAGTCTCACGATCGAATGGAATTTCGCGTACGATGTGAATTGCCACCAATTCGCCTGCCCGAGAATTTTGAAGCGCCGTTGTATTAACGCGCCAGCCAGGGTGGTCTCGGAGCGCAAGCGCCACTCGAGCTAGAACTTCAAGGCGAGTAAGGTTCGGCAGCAAAAGCGCTGCAGCGGAGATTGATGGGTCTGCGACATACCGGTCGATACGCTTTGCAATTGTGCGGGCGATTCGTGCTGGCGGACCATTGCTGGGCAATTCGACGATTTTCTGCCCGAACTCGTTCGGGCGAGTCGCAAGCCATCGTGCAAAGACACACCCAATTGCGGCCTGCCTTCTCCACTCTAGATAAGTAGCCCGCGCAGACATCCGTCGAAGCGTCCCCCACCGCTTCGCCACGGGCAAAAACTATACAACCATTCGTCATGTACTGAAACTACATATAGCGGCCGACCAACGCGTAACGTCCGATTCGGCGCAAATTTCTGGAACAAAATTGGAATGCCAAGGGTTTTTTGTCCAAGGCGCGAATTGCACGCATATTAACCTTTGCGGTTCACGGACCTTCATCTACGAAGCTGCTGAGCGGAGAGCGAGTGAAATTCCTCACTCCTCAATCCCCAGCTCCTCCAGCAGCTTGGCGCGGTCGGCGTCGAGGGCGGGGGCGGGGGAGCGGGTCGGCGGATCGGGAAGGCCGGAGAATTTCAGCGGATTGCCGGCAAGCGTGAGCGTGCCGGCGACGGGATCCTCCATCGTCACCAGCATGTTGCGCGCGGCGACCTGCGGATGGGCGAGCGCCTCGGCCACGGTGTTGATGGGGCCGCAGGGGACGTCGGCGCGTCCGATGATCTCGATCCAGGCGGCGGTGGGCCGCTTGCCGAGCTCCGCCTCGATCTCGGCCTTGAGCCTCGCCTGGTTGCGGCAGCGCAGATCGTTGGTCTTGTACGCCGCCGCCGCGGCGAGGTCGGGGCGGCCGAGCGCCTGGCAGAGCTTGCGAAAGATCGCGTCATTGCCGGCGGCGATGATCATCCAGCCGTCGGCGGTGGCGAAGGCCTCGAAAGGCGTGATCGAAGGGTGGCGCGCGCCCAATGGCCCCGGCACCTCGGCGGTCACGGTGTAGCGCATGATCGCGTTCTCGAGCAGCGCGAGCTGGCAGTCGAACATGGCAATGTCGACTTTGGTCGCCTCGCCGGTCTTCTCGCGATGGAGGAGGGCGGCGTTGACCGCGACGGCGGCATAGAGCCCGACGCCGATGTCGCCGATCGACATGCCGATGCGCACCGGCGGCTGGCCGGGATGGCCGGTGATGCTCATGATCCCGCCGAGGCCCTGCACCACCATGTCGTAGACCGGGCGATCGGCGTAAGGCCCGGTATGGCCGAAGCCGGAGGCCGAGGCATAGATCAGCCGCGGATAGCGCGGGTGCAGGCTCTCCCAGCCATAGCCCAGCTTCTCCATCGTGCCGGGGCGGAAATTCTCGAGCACGACGTCGCCCTTGCCGAGCAGCGCCTCGAAGATGCGCCGGTCGCCGGCGGCCTTGAGGTCGAGCGCGATCGATTCCTTGCCGCGGTTGATCGAGGCGAAATAGGCCGAGCGGCCCTTGACGAAGGGGCCGTATTCGCGCGCGTCGTCGCCCTTGCCGGGCTGCTCGACCTTGATGACGCGGGCGCCAAGCTCGGCCATGAGAAAGCTGCAATAGGGTCCCGCGAGAATGCGCGAGAGATCGATGACGGTGATGCCGGCGAGCGGCCCCGAAGCGGCCATTGCTGGTGTGCCTTGCGGTGATTGACACCGGCTCTTAGCGCAGGCCCACCGGCGCGTCCATCGCCCGGCGCCTCACGAACGCGGCGCCAGATCCATCTGATAGGTGATCCATCCCGTCCGCGTTGCGAGCCGGTCATAGACACCCCGCGCGCGGTAGTTGTCGTCGCCGGTGAGCCAGCGGATGAGCGTCCAGCCGCGCTCGCGCGCAAGCGCCGCCATCGCCGCGATGAGCCGGTCGGCGACGCGCCGGCCGCGCAGTTGCGGGTCGACGAAGAGATCGTCGAGGAAGCCCGCGGTGGTGCCGGTCAAGGGGCGCGGCATCGGGCGGAAATGCGCAAGGCCGACGACGCGGCCGCCGCCGGTGCGGGCGAGCAGCGCCTCGAGATCGTGCGCGGGGTCGAGCAGCCAGCCCCACACCGTGCCGGCGATCGCGTCGGTCATCGGCATCCTGTAGAAGCGGGCGTAGCCCTCATAGAGACCGCGCCATTGGGCGTAATCGCGCGGCTCTGGCGGTCCGATGCCGATCTCTTCCATGGCGGGCTTGATCCCCCGGGCGGGCTGGGCGATGGTCGGCGAGCTAACACGGGATGGCGCTCATGTCCATGATCCCCCGCAGTCTCGCCTGCCTCGGCCCGCACGGCTTCCATCGCCTCGCCTATTGGGAATGGCCGGGCCCCCAGGGCGCGCCCACCGTGCTGTGCGTGCACGGGCTCACCCGCAACGGCCGCGATTTCGACGCGCTCGCCGCCGCGCTCTCGGCCGAGCGCCGCGTCGTCTGCCCCGATTTTCCCGGCCGCGGGCAGAGCGAGTGGCTGAGCCATCCCGGCGATTACGGCTATCCGCTCTACCTCGCCGACATGGCGGCGCTGATCGCGCGCCTCGACGTCGACGGCCTCGACTGGGTCGGAACCTCGATGGGCGGGCTCGTCGGCATGATGCTGGCGGCGCAAAAGGGGACGCCGATCCGGCGGCTCCTGGTGAACGACGTGGGCCCGCTCATCGCCAAGGAGGGGATTGCGCGCATCGCCACCTATGTCGGGCGCGACCCGAGCTTCGCCGACGCGGCGGCGCTCGAGGCGGCGCTGCGCGAGATCGCCGCGAGCTTCGGCCCCTTGAGCGACGCGCAATGGCGCCATCTCGCCACCATCAGCACGCGGCAGAAGCCCGATGGCAGCCTCGGCTTCGCCTATGACCCGCATATCGGAGACGCCTTCCGCGAGGCGCCGGCCGAGGACGTCGATCTCTGGCCCGCATGGGATGCGATCACTTGCCCGACGCTGGTGCTGCGCGGCGCGCAATCCGACCTGCTGCGCCCGGACGATGCCCAGGCGATGACGCAGCGCGGCCCCAAGGCGCGGCTGGTGGAATTTCCCGGCATCGGCCACGCGCCGACGCTGATGGCCGAGGACCAGATCGCGGTGGTGCGCGGTTTCCTCAACGGTTGAGTGGCGCCCAGCCAGGTTCTCACAGCCGTGGCGTGATTTTTTATTGCCACCCACAACCTTCGCGTCTATAGTTTAAAGTGTACCGGGCAAAGCGTGCGCCCGGCGCCAAGAAACTCATTGATGGGAACGAAACAACCGGTCCGGTGGGACGGGCAGCAGCGCTTTGTCCAAAGCGCTACGTCCGCGCAGCGTCTTGTGGGAGGCACAGGCGGTGGGCGATCGCAAGCGGTATTGGCCCAGCTTTGGGCGGACGTTCGTCATCTTGGGCCTCTCCTGGCTCGCCATCCTCTGGCTCGATCCCCTCGGCTTCATCACCGATGCGCGGCTCAAGAGCCAGGAAATCGTCGCCAAACTCACCGCCCCTTTTTATGGCTACAAGTCGCAGGCGTATGGGCAGAGCAAGATCGCAGTGGTGTTGATCACCGACAAGACGCTCGAGGCGGAGGACGAGACCTTTCCTCTGCCGCTGGTGAAGCATCGCCATTACCTCGAGAAAATCGTCGAGCAGGCTCCCGCAGCGGTGTTCGTCGACCTCGCCTTCCTCGGCGAGCGATACGGCGAGAAGCTGTCGGATCTGACGGAGCCTTTTGCGAACAGCAACATCCCCTTCTTCTTTGCCGGAGGCGGGCCGGACGAGAAGATGCCACTGGAACTCAAGAGTCACTGGGCGATCACCGCCTGGGAGGCGCCCGAGGGCCAGTACCCGCTGTTCGAAGCGGAAGATCAGCGGCGCCCCACCGCGGCGATGGCGCTCTATCAAAGTCTCTGCAAAAGCGAAGCGGGTTGCTGGGATCGCCGGACGCGCAAGCATTTTTACGATCAGTTCTATGACAATCTGGTCGTGCAATGGGGCGCCGTGCCGGCGCCGCAGCAATTCTACGTGTCCAGCGTCCCGACAGAATGCCACCTGAGGGGCGCGGAAAAGGGCGCGGTCGGATGGATGAGCCGGTTTCTAGAGGCGCTCTACCTGGCGGCGGACGCGATCGTCCCGGGCCTGGAACTCGATCGGCGGCAACCCTGCTTCTATGCGTTGACCATAAAAGCCGAGACACTCGATCACTGGAATGACACCGGAGACCTGCGGGAGCTGTTGAACGGGCGGGTCGTGCTCTATGGCGCGAACGTTGCTGGCGTGCCCGATCTGACCTATTCGACCGTGCACGGCAAGGTGCCAAGCGTGTTCATGCACGCCATGGCGCTCGACAACCTATTGACCTACGGATCACACTACTATCACGAGCCCCGCGCTTGGCAGCCGACCCTTCTCGATCTCGTCTTCGGGCTCATCTTGATCCTGATCCAGAGCTTTATCGGAGGCGACGCGCCCAAGGGCCGTCGCGCCGACGAGACCAACGAGGTGTCGCGCGATGGTTTTCCTCCGGTAGTCCTGTTGGTCGTGCTCTGGGAGAGAGGTCGCACCGACACGGCCGTACTCTCCAGATTGATCACCGTGCTATCCAAATCGATCACCGTACTCTTCAGATTAATCACCGCACTCTCCAGATCCATCAAGGTGTCGATCGATGTGATGAGAAGGTTTTTTCATCTGGTGATCCTAGCTGTGGTGCTCTTGGATTTCGCGCTCAACCAGATCTGGCTGCATTGGGCCGTCAAAAACTGGCTGGGCTCGGTCATCTTCATCGAGCTGGGGCACGTCGTGGCAGAACGCTTCCTCCCGCTCCATGCGAAGCAAGGCGAGACCAAGCCGCACTCTCATGAGCCGCGAAAAAACCAGTCAACTTCGGAGGCAAGGCCATGAAACATCCTGGATACGTCGCATCCGTCGTCGCGCTCCTCGTCCTGGCTGAACCGGCCGCGCTCGATGCCGCCGGCACCGACAATCCGGCAAAGCCGATCGGGCAAGTGCTGGGGGTGCGCGGCGGCCTCACCGAGTTGCCCATCTTTAGCTGCACCGACGGCAACGCCAAACCCGGGGCAACGGTGCGCGCCGAGCTTTTGTCCAATGCCGACATCCTGACGGAGGAGAACAAAGGCATGCTCAAGGTGAAAGTGGGATCGGAAGGACAACCGATCTGCCTCGATCGGCGCCAATTGGTCACGACGCTGCATCGCAGCGACGCCAAGGTTTGTGATCCCGTCACGAGCGTGGCGCCGGGATCGAAGGATCTGCGCTCGCAGGGCCTCGGCAACAGCGGATGCCGCTGATGAGCGCCCGTCTCTCGCCGCGCGCCGCCGCCCTGCTGGCGGCGCTCGCGCTCGCCGGCTGCTCCACGGTCGGCGCCGCGGTCGACACCGTGACCGGCGCCGGCTCGCATGTCCCCGACAAGGGCAAGATGATCGATTCGCTCGGCCAGAAGCCCGAGCAGGTGCCACCTACCGCGGCGATAGGCCCGGATTCCACCTACGCGCTGGCGCGCAGCCACCTCATCAGCGGCGCGGGATTCATGCACGTCCCGGAGCTCGAAGCCTATGTCGGCGACGTGATGCGCCGGCTCCAGGCGCAGCTCCCGACGCCAAGCCCGCCGGTGAGGGTGTTCCTGTCGCCGATACGCTCGTTCGAGGCCGAGGGCTGTGCCGAGGGCGGCATCGTCATCACGCTGGGGACGCTCTCGGCGCTGCGCTCGAGCGACGAGCTGGCCTTCATCCTTGCGCATGAGCTGTCGCACATTTATCTTGGCCATCAACGCAGCCGCGGCCAGCTCAATGATCTCACCCGCAAAGCCGCGATGCTGACGAACGTCGCGCTCAACGTCGAGAGCGCGTTCAGCGGCAAGCAGGACATGAAGGCGATGATCGCAAACCAGGTGGCGCTGCTGGTCGCCGACGACGCGCTGTTCCCGGCCTGGAGCCGGGCGCAGGAGCAGGCGGCCGATGCGCTGGCGCTCGATCTCATGCAACGCGCCGGCTATTCCAATCTCGGCGCCACCAACGTCATGGAGATCCTGCAGTCCGAGGACGAAAAACGGGCGGCGGCGAGAGCCAAGGCGGAAGCCGAGGCCAAGCAGGCGCAGGACGAGAAAATAAAGCAGTCGCTGCAATCGGGCAAAAGCGACGCGCTGAGCGATGCGCTCGGCAATGCCTTGAAGCAGGGGCTCGCCTCGACGCTGAGCGACGTCAAGGACACGCATGGCAGCGCCGCCGGCCGCGCCGATCTCGTCGTCGCCTATCTCCACCGCGAATATCCCGGCCTGCCCACGGATGCGAAGGAGGCGGACTGGAGCCGCACGCTTGCCCAACGCGATACGGCGCGGCGACTCACGAGCTATCGCAAGATCGGCGAAGCCGTCGAGATGCTTCTGACCCAGCGCCCGAAGGAGGCGGCACCGGTGCTGCGCGACGCGACCATCACCGAGCTCAAGGGCGATCCCTACCTCGCCCTTGCCGAGTTCATGGAGCTGTCGGCGAACCATCGCGACGAGGAGGGGAGGCGGCTGCTGCGGCAGAGTATCGAGCGCGAGGACGCGCCGATGGTGAATTTCACATCGCTGGCGCAGAGCGAGAAGTCGAGCAAGCATCTTCCCGAGGCGATCCGGGTGATCGAGACGGCAAAGACGCGCTTCCAAGATCCCAGCGCGCTCTATCCCGTCGCCATCGCCTATTACAAAGAGGCGGGCCGCGCGAGCGACGTCGCGCAAGTGCAGACGCGCTGCCAGCTCACCGGCGATCCCGGGCTCACCGAGCAATGCAAGGCCGCCGCAAAGTAGCAGGCCGCCGCCGGCAACGCCGATCCTGCGCCGGGGGCGCCGCGCCTGATTTCTGCTGACCCGGACCTCACCGGCTATCTCGCGCCCGAGGGCTTCGTCGAGGATCTCCTCGCCGAGCTTGGTCCCGCGGCGAGCGCGGTCCATGGGCGGCTGGTGCTGGCGGCGGGGCCGCCGCGCGCGGCCGCGTGGGTCGCCAATCTCTGGCACGCGCCGTGGCGCCTTGAGATCGCCTCGATCGCCGACGCCGCGCGCCAGCTCCGCGCGATCCAGCGCAACTGGGCGCTCTATGCCCACGGCCATCACCGCCGCGCCGCGCTCATCGCCGAGCGCCTGCCCAAGGTCTCGGCAAAGCCGCTCGCCTTCGGCGCGCCGGCGCCGGCGGCGCCGCTCGGCTCCTGGACGCTGCTCGACGCCGGAACGCTGCTCGCCAGCGCGCGCTGCTCGAGCCCCTTTCCCAACGGCGAGGTGCGCTTCGTCGAGGACCGCGCGGCGCCGCCGAGCCGCGCCTATTTGAAGCTCTGGGAGCTGTTCACGCTCCTCGGCGAGAAGCCCCGGCCGGGCGAGCTTTGCCTCGACCTCGGCAGCAGCCCCGGCGGCTGGAGCTGGGTGCTCCAGCGGCTGGGCGCGCGGGTCATCAGCGTCGACAAGGCGCCGCTCGACCCGCGCGTCGCCGCGCTCCCCGGCATCGAGCATCGGCGCCAAAGCGCCTTCGCCCTGGAGCCGACGAGCCTTGCGGGAATAGATTGGTTGTTCTCGGACGTTGTCTGCTATCCTCGTCGCCTGTTCGCGCTGGTGGAGCGCTGGCTGGCGGCGGGGACGTGCCGGCGCTTCGTCTGTACGATCAAGTTCCAGGGGCCGACCGACCATGAGACCACCCGCCGCTTCGCCGCCATTCCCGGCTCGCGCCTGTTGCATCTTCACCACAACAAGCACGAGCTGACATGGATACGGTTGAGCTGAGCCGCGCCACCTTGCGGCCGGCGCCGGACTTTCCCTCCTTCACGGCAAGGGCGCCGTGGTGGGGCGGCGACCTTCAGACGCTGCGCAGCTTCTTCATCCGCCGCTACGGCCGGCTCGATCCCTATCCCGTCGAGCGGCTGAGCCTGCCGATGAATGACGGCAGCGGCGACGCGCTGTCGGCGGTGCTAAACCGGCCGCTCCAGGCGATGGCGCGGCCGCTGGCGGTGCTGGTGCACGGGCTCACCGGCTGCGAGGAAAGCTTCTATCTGCTCAACACGGCGGCGCATCTCTTGAGCCTGGGCTTTCCCGTGCTGCGGCTCAATCTGCGCGGCGCCGGGCCGTCGCGGCCCTTCTGCCGCCTGCAATACCACGCCGGGCGCAGCGAGGATTTCGCCGCCGCGCTGGCGGCGCTGCCGAAGGCCCTCGCCGCCGCCGGCGTCGTCGCCATCGGCTATTCGCTCGGCGCCAACATGCTGCTCAAATATCTCGGCGAGCACGGCGCGGCGGCGGCGGTGCTGGCCGCGGTCGCGGTCTCGGCGCCGCTGGCGCTGGCCGAAACCTCGCGCCGGCTGATGCGCCGGCGCAACGCGCTCTATCAGACCTATCTGCTGACGGAGATGAAGCGCGAGGCGGTGGCGCCCGGCGCCGAGGTCAGCGCCCGCGAGCGCGCCGCCATCGCCGAGGCGCGCAGCATCTGGGACTTCGATAACGGCTTCAGCGCGCCGCGCAACGGCTTCGCCGGCGCCGAAGACTATTACGAGCGCAACGGCGCCGGCCGCTTTCTCGACGGCATCGCCGTCCCGACGCTGGTGATCCACGCGCTCGACGATCCCTGGATCCCGCCGACCGCCTATCTCGCCCATGACTGGCGGCGCAACCGGAACCTGATGCCGCTGCTGCCGCGGCGCGGCGGCCATGTGGGCTTCCAGGGCCGCGGCCACCGCCTCGCCTGGCACGACCGCTGCATCGAGCGGTTTTTGGGAGAGATAAAGATATAAGTCGTCAGTCGTCAGTTTTCAGTCGTCAGTTTTCAGTCGTCAGTTCGGCGTCTGCCGCACTGATAACTGACAACTGACGACTATTCTCGAGGAAACATACCCGGGCGTGGGCGGCGCCGATGTCGCGGAGCGGCCGTGGTTTTCCGGCCAGCCGCGCCATTCGCGGTAGAACCATGTTGTGCAAGAGGCCGGAGAACGCCAGGATCATGCCGTATCGTCCGGACGCGGCGGACTCTCGGATCAAGACTCTTCATCCGGATGACGCCGCGGCGCCTGAGCGTTCACTTTTCATAGACGATGATGAGGTTTAAATAATTCCGCTTCCAATCGCCAAGGTCGAGGAGAACGCGGGTTTGGGGGTTGATGCAGCCGCCGGGAGGAAAGCGGCAGACGCGGCTGAGCCTTATTCGCGGCGCCAGATCGCGCTGGCCGCCGGCTGGGCCGCGCCGGCCTTCGTGCTTCTTCCCTGCCTCGCGCTCCTGCCGTCGGACCTGTTTCACGATCCGGAGAGCTATCTCGGCGTGCACTCCTTCATGGAGGCCTTCGCCTGCGCCGTCTCCGTTCTTGTGTTCAGCGTCGGCTGGTATTCGGCGCGCGCCGAGCGGTCGGCGCATCTCGCGGTTCTGTCGGCGGCCTTCCTGGCGACGGCGTTGCTCGATCTCGCCCACCTGCTCTCATATCAGGGCATGCCGCCGCTCGTCACGCCCGCCGGTCCGGAAAAAGCCATCGATTTCTGGCTCGGCGCACGCTACGCCGAAGCCGGCGGATTGCTGCTCTTCGCTTTGCTCCCCGCCGCATGGCGCATCGGCGACCGCCGATATTACGCCTTCATCGCCCTATCGCTGACCTACACGGCGCTCGTCTCTTGGGGCGTGCTGTTTCACCCCGACGCATTGCCCCGGACGTTCCTCTCCGACGCCGGGTTGACGCGGTTCAAGGTCGCGGCGGAATACGGCGTCGTCGCGCTCCACGCCGCGACGATGGCCGCGCTCCTCGCGCGCCCCGCGGGCAGCCTGAATTTTCCCGTGCCCACCCTTTTTGCGGCGCTGCTCGTGCTCGTGGCGGGCGAATTGGCGGTGACCGCCTATGCCTCGGTCAATGACACCTACAACTTCATCGGCCACGTCTACAAGGTCATCGGCTTCTTCCTCATCTACCGCGCCGTTTTCGTTCAAGGGGTGAGCCTGCCCTACACGATGCGCACCGCCTCCGAGCGCCTTTATCGCCAGCTCACCGAGCAGGCGGCGGACGCGATTTTCAAGTTCGACCGCTCCGGCAAAATCGTCACCGCCAATCCCCGCGCCGAGCAACTCACCGGGCGCCGACGGGACGAGATGACGAGCGCGAAGCTGGACGACATCTTCGACGGGCGCGACGGCGAGCGCCTGATCAGCCGCATCGACACGCTCTCGCCCGGCGCAAGCCTCGTGCTCGAAGCGCGGGTGCGGCGGTGCGACGGCGGCGTCGTGCCGGCCGAGATCAGCATCGGCCGGCTCGACGAAGGCGGCGGCCTCGCCATCGCGCGGGACGTGAGCGAGCGCAAGCGTCTGGAGGAGGCGATCCGGATACGGGACATCTCGTTCTCCTCGTCCATCCTGCCCATCGCGATGGCGGACCTCGAGGGCCGGGTCAGCTATGCCAACCGCGCCTTTCTCGACCTCTGGGGTTATGCCGAAGAGGATGACGTCCTCGGCCTCGGGATCAGCGATTTCCTCGAGGATCCCGCGGGCGCGGCGGAGATCATTGGCGCGCTGCGGAGCAAGGGGCGCTGGAACCAGGAGATCCGCCTCAAGCGGCGCGACGGCGGCGTCATGGACGTGCAAGTCGCCTCGAACATGGTCTTCGACGACGACGGCCGGCCGATCTGCATGATCGGCTCCTTCAAGGACGTCACCGAGCAAAAGCGGATGCTCACGGCGCTGCGGCGCAACGAGGAGCTGCTGCGGGCGGCGGCCCAGGCGGCCCAGATCGGCATCTACGATCACGACCACCGCAGCGACGTCATCTATTGGTCGCCCGAGCAAAGGGCGAATTACGGCGTCGCTCCCGACGAGGTCATAACGCTCGACTTTTTCGTCTCGCACGTCCACCCCGACGACCGCGAGCGAATCGCCGCGGCCGTTCGGCACGCCCACGATCCCGCGAGCGACGGCCGCTTCAACGTCGAGCACCGCATCATCCGGCGCGACGGCTCGATCCGGTCGCTGATCACGCGCGGGCGGACCTTCTTCGAAGGCGAGGGCGGCAGCCGACACCCCGTCCGCACGGTCGGCGCCGTGGTCGACATAACCGAGCGCGAGCGCGCCCGGGAGGAACGCGCCGCGCTCGAGCTCCAGTTGGCGCAATCGCAGAAGATGGAGGCCGTGGGCCAGCTAACCGGCGGCGTGGCGCATGATTTCAACAACCTTCTGGGCGTGATCTCCGGCAATTTGGAGCTCCTCGGCGAGGCGTTCGAGGACCGCGAGGATCTGCGCGAGCTGCTGCAAACCGCGCTTCGCGCGACCGATCGGGGCGTGACCTTGACGCGCAGCCTCCTGGCCTTCGCCCGCAAGCAGCCGCTCGAACCGCGCACCATCGACATCAACGGCTTGATGCGCGAGATGGGCGAGCTGCTGCGCCGCACGGTGCCGGAAAACATCGAATTTCGCCTCGTCGGCGGCGCCGGCATCTGGCCCTGCGAGGCCGATCCCGGCCAATTGCAGAACGTGCTGCTCAACCTCGTCGTGAACGCGCAGGACGCCATGCCCAATGGCGGCCGGCTGACCATCGAGACCGGCAACGCGCGCCTCGACGACGACTACGCCGCCGCCCACGCGGAGGTGACGCCGGGCCAATACGTGATGCTGGCCGTGTCGGACACGGGCAAGGGCATACCGCCCGAGCTGCTGACGCGGGTTTTCGAGCCCTTCTTCACGACGAAGGACGTGGGCAAGGGCACCGGCCTCGGCCTCAGCATGGTCTACGGCTTCGTCAAGCAGTCGCGCGGCCACGTCAAGATCTACAGCGAGGTCGGCCAGGGGACGACGGTGCGCGTCTATTTGCCGCGCGCCGCCGAGACGGCGGATCAGGCGGCGGCGCCCGCCGCGCCGCGGGATTTGAGCGGGCGCGGCGAGACGATCTTGATGGTGGAGGACGATCCGGACATGAGGACGCTGGCCCGCGCCCTGCTGCACAGTCTCGGCTATGAGGTGCTCGACGCCGAAGGCGCGGAGGAGGCGTTGCGCCTTCTGGGGTCGCAACGAATCTCGCTGCTGTTGACCGACGTGGTGCTGCGCGGCGACTTGAACGGCCCGCAGCTCGCGGAAAAAGCGCTTCGCCTCAGTCCCGGCCTGCGCGTGCTCTACATGTCCGGCTACACCGAGAATGCGATCCTGCACCAGGGGCGCCTGGACCCCGGCGTGCACTTGCTGCAAAAGCCGTTCCGCAAGCGCGATTTGGCGGCGAAGGTTCGGGCGGCGCTGGAGGAGGAGGTGTCACCTTGAACGGGCGCAAGCGACTCCTCATCGTCGACGACGAGCCGGATTTCGCGAAATTCGTCGCGAAAGTGAGCAGCGACCTCGGCTATGAAACCGTGACGACGAACGCGGCCGAGACGTTCCAGGCCGCCTATCTGGCGGCGCCGCCGGACGTCATCGTGCTCGACATGGTCATGCCGAAGATGGACGGCATCGAGACCGTTCGATGGCTGGTCGACAAGGGCTGCCGCGCGCGCATCATCATCATCTCCGGCTACAACCCCGTCTTCGGCAACGCCGCGCAGTCGATCGGCGAGATCAAGGGCAGGCTGGAGATCAGCCAGCTCCAAAAACCGATAAGGCTGTCGGAGCTGCGGGCCGTCCTGGGCGAGATATTGGCGGACTGAACCCGTGCCGGATGGCGCAAAATCGCGCCGGCGTCAGCCGCTCTTCAGCCGCTTCGCCGCGTCGACGGCGGCATAGGTCAGGACGCCGTCGGCGCCGGCGCGCTTGAAGCCGATCAGCGTCTCCAGCATGACCGAGGGATCGAGCCAGCCGCGCTCGACCGCGCCCATCAGCATCGAATATTCGCCGCTCACCTGATAGGCGTAGGTCGGCACGCCGAAGCGATCCTTGACGCGGCGGATGACGTCGAGATAGGGCAGGCCCGGCTTCACCATCACCATGTCGGCGCCCTCGGCGAGGTCGAGCGCCACCTCGCGCAACGCCTCGTCGGAATTGGCGGGGTCCATCTGATAGGTGCGCTTGTCGGCCTTGCCGAGCGAGGATTTGGAGCCGATGGCGTCGCGGAAGGGGCCGTAGAAGGCGGAGGCGTATTTCGCCGCGTAGGACATGATGCGCACGCGCTCGAAGCCCCTGGCATCGAGCGCATCGCGGATGGCGCCGACGCGCCCGTCCATCATGTCCGAGGGCGCGATGACGTCGCAGCCCGCCTCGGCCTGAACCAGCGCCTGGCGGCAGAGGATCGCCACCGTCTCGTCATTGGCGACGTCGCCCTGGCGCAGCACGCCGTCATGGCCGTGGGTGGTGAAGGGATCCAACGCCACGTCGCAGAGGAGGCCGAGGGCGGGCAGCGCCTCTTTCACCGCGCGCACGGCGCGGCAGACCAGATTCTCGGGATTGAGCGCCTCTTCGCCCTCGGGCGTCTTCCGCCGGGCGGGCGTGACCGGGAAGACGGCGACGAGCGGAATGCCCAGCGCCTGGGCCTCGCCCGCGGCGTCGACCAGCGCCGGGATCGACAAGCGATCGACCCCCGGCATGGACGGCACCGGCGCGCGCGCGGCCGCCTCGTCATGGACGAAGACCGGCCAGATGAGATCGGCCGCGCTCAGCCGGTGCTCGGCGGTGAGCCGGCGCGACCAGTCGTCGCGCCGGTTGCGCCTCAGGCGAAGGCGGGGATAGGCGCCGAGCGGCTGAACGGGCGGGCGGGTCATAAGGCGGCCTCGACGGCGGAACGGACCGGGGCCGGATGATAGGCGCGGCTCGCGGCGCTGGCAATCGCGGGCGGCGGCGCTCAGCGGCGCTTGCGCACGGCGTCGAAAGCCGGGTCGGAGAGCGCGTGCTGCGCCATGCCGGCGGGCGAGACCAGGGCGAAGCGAAAGCCGTCCGCCGAGAGGTCGAGCACGCCGAGGCCGGTGCGCTTCTCGCCGATGCGTTCCTGCATCGCGTCGGGAATGATGAAGGCGGTGGAGGGCAGCCAGACGTGGCGCACGCCGGCCAGCACGCGGTCGAGATATTGATGCGCGTGGCCGCTCAGCACCAGCCGCAGGTCCGAGCCGGCCAGCAGCGCCAGCAGCTGGCGGCGCTGCGCCAGCGGCACGTAGCGGATATGCGCCGTCCCATCGCCGGGGTCGTCGCGATAGAGCGGCTTGTGCAGCAGCAAGGCGATGGGACGCCCGCGCGCCTCGGCAAGGCATGCGCCGAGCCAGTCCCATTGCGCGGCCTCGGCCGGCGTGTCGCTCGCGAAAAGCTGCACGTTGAGGCCGATGAGCCGCCAGGGAGCGGCGTCGATGGCCCAATAGTCGCTGCCGTAATCGCGGCGATACGCGGCAAGCTGGTCGAGGCGCAGCGGCTGCTCCGCCGGCATGCCGGGGCCCGGCGGATTGTCGCCGATGTCGTGATTGCCGGGCAGGAAGCGCAGCGCCGTCGGCCAATCGGCGCATGCGGCGAGCGCCCAGGCGTGCTGCGCCGGATCCTCGGTGCCGTCGAGCGTGATGTCGCCGAGATGGAGGGTGAGATCGGCGCCGGCCGCGCGCGCGAAGTCCTTGGCGGCGCGCCAATTGGCGTTGCAGGGAGGAACGCCGGGCGCGAGATGGCTGTCGGTCACCAGAAGGAGGCGCATGGGCGGAAGCCTAGCCGATCTCCGTCTTGCTTTGATGACGGCGAGTCGATCCCGCCCGGGCGGATCGCGGATCGAGCGAGCGGGCGATTTGCCGCAGCCCCCTCCCAACTCTGGATTGATCCAGATCAATGTTGGCGCTCCCCGTTGCGCTGGAGTGGCCGGACGCCGATTGCAGGAAGGTCCCCCCATGCCGAACGGAGACTCGTACTTTTCGATGCTCGACGCGGCGGCGATCAACGCCGCCGAGCTGCGTCGCAACCCCTACGATTTCGCCTTCGTCGAGCACGCGATCGATCCCGGCCGCAAGGACGACGTGCTGGCCGACGCGCCGCGCATTCCCCATCGCGGCAGCTACGGGCTTCCCGATCTCCATTACGGCCCGCGCTTCGCGGCGGTGATCAACGACCTCTTGAGCGAGCGCTTCCGCCGCATGGTCGAGTGGAAATTCGATATGGACCTCTCCGACAATCCGCCGGTGATCGTGATGATGGGGAACACCACCGGCCATTACAACGAGGGCTACGCCCATCCCGATTCCAAGCACAAGATCGTCACCGTGCTGCTGGGATTCAGCCGCGACTGGCCCTATGAGCGCGGGCGGCTGCGCGTGCTGCGCAGCGCCGACCGCGAGGACTATGCCTTCGAGTTCACCCCCGAGTTCGGCCACATGCTGATGTTCCGCGTCTGCGACCATTCCTGGCACGGCTTCCTGCCGCAGAAGGGCCGGCGCATGAGCCTGCAGCTCTGCTACGTCGATTCCGACTGGTACGTCCGCCGCGAGTATTGGCGCCACAGCGTCAGCGCGGCGGCCAAATCGGTGCCGCTGCTGCGCAAGGCGATCGAATGGGCGCCGCGCTAGGAGCGGAAGCATGACCTATCCGCCGGTGCCCGCCGCCGCGGAGATCGCCGGACACTTCAGCGCCGCAGTGCGCGGCGCGCGGCGCGAGGATCGGCCCTACCGGCACTGGCGGCTGGTCAACGTCTTCCCGGAAGCGCTGTGCACCGGCATCCTCACGCTGCCGATCGCGCCGCCGGCGCTCGGCCGGACCGACGGGACGCGCGCCAGCTACAACGACCGGCGCAGCTTCATCACGCCGCTGCTGCGCCAGAAATTCGCGAGCTGCGCCGCGCTCGCCGAAGCGCTGCAGCGCCCCGCGGTGGCGCGGCTCATGGCGGAGACCTGCGACATCCCGGTCGCCGGCAGCTATCTCAGGATGGAATATATCCAGGACGTGGACGGCGCCTGGCTCGAGCCGCACCGCGACATTCCGGAGAAGCTGTTCTCGATGGTCGTCTATCTCTTCACCGGGCCGGACGCCAAGGAGTGGGGCACCGACATCTATGACAGCGAGCGCCGCTGGGTCAGCCGCTCGTCGGGCGAGTTCGACACCGGCGTGATCTTCGTTCCCGGTCCCGCCACCTGGCACGGCTTCGAGCCGCGGCCGATCATCGGCGTGCGCCGCCTGATGGAGATCAACTACGTCCGTCCCGACTGGCGCGACCGCGAGCAGCTCGCCTTCCCGGAGCGGCCCATCGCCTTGTGAGCGCGACGCCGGCGCGGCTGTTGTCGCTCGGCGCGTTCGCGGGCAGAATACCGCGTCCGGGGCGGCGGCCCCGTCAGCAAGCGAGCAACGGGAGAGCAAAGCCCATGGCCGATCCGATCCTGCGCAGCGGCATCTTCCTCGCGCCGTTCCATCCGACCGAGGAGGATCCGACGCTGGCGATCCGCCGCGACCTCGATCTCGTCGAATGGCTCGACCGGCTGGGCTACGAGGAGGCGTGGATCGGCGAGCATCATTCGGCGGGGTTCGAGATCATCGCCTCGCCGGAGGTCTTCATCGCCGCCGCCGCCGAGCGCACCAGGCGCATCCGGCTCGGCACCGGCGTGGTGTCGCTGCCCTATCACAACCCGCTGATGACCGCCAACCGCATCGTCCAGCTCGACCACATGACCATGGGCCGCGTCATGTTCGGCGCGGGACCCGGCCTCCTCGCCTCGGACGCGATGATGCTCGGCATCGATCCCATGCAGCAGCGCGACCGCATGATGCAGGCGCTCGACGTGATCCTGCGCCTCTTCCGCGGCGAGAGCGTGACCGAGACCACCGACTGGTACGCGCTCAAGGAGGCGAAGCTGCACCTCTTGCCCTTCACGCGGCCTTATCCCGAGGTCTGCGTCGCCAGCACGGTGACGCCGTCGGGCGGGCGCGCCGCCGGCGCCTACGATCTCGGCATGCTCTGCGTCGCCGCCACCCAGCCCGACGGCTTCGACGCGCTCGCCGTCAACTGGGCCACGGCGAAGGAGATCGCCGCCGAGCACGGCCGCAAGATGGACCCGGCGCGGCTGCGCCTCGTCGGCCCGATGCACCTCGCCGAGACGCGCGAGGAGGCGCGGCGGAACGCCAATTTCGGCTTCTATAAATGGTTCGACTATTTCCAGCGCATCAACCCCGCGCGCTTCGCGAGCCTGCCCAAGGGCGATCCGCTGGACATCCTCATCGCCGCCGGCGCCATCGTCGTCGGCACGCCCGAGGACGCGATCCGCCAGCTCGAGCGGCTTTACGCCAAGCAGGGTGCGTTCGGCGCCTTCCTGCAGCTTGCGCATAACTGGGCGAATTGGGAAGCGACCAGGAAATCCTACGAGCTCTACGCCCGCTACGTCGTGCCGCATTTCCGCCGGGCGAACCTCCACCGCGTGCAATCGCTGGAATGGACGACGGCGCACAATCAGGAGCTGATGGCGATGAGCCAGGCGGCGGCGCAGGCGATGTTCGACAAGCACAAGGCCGAGCGCGAGGAGAAGGCGCGGGCGAAGGATAGAGCGGCGGAGTAGGCGCAACGCAAAGCGTTGTCGCCGGCGGGCGCCAGCGATTGCTCTTGCAATCGCGAGAGTCGCACCCGACGGGTGGTGCGACAATCTTTGCAGCAGCGCGGCGCCGCACCCCCACCTCACCCAGCTTCTCCCCCGCGGGGATATGGGACGGTGGGGCAAGTTGACGATTCTGGCAAGGCCCTGTTTACAACAGAGTTATGTCTCGCAACGGATCACCTGCGCCTCCGAGCTCAGAGTTCAGCTTGCTCCTCATATTCGGCGATGATGCTTTCGTTTGTGTGTGCCAAGTGCTCCAAGCGACGGATCGCCTCTACGCTTTCGTAGGAAATGAATGTACAGCTCCGTGACAGCGGACCGCGATCCAGGAGAGAGAACACCGGGCGCAACATCTCACGAAAAACCTTCTCTCTACGTTCATCTGGGGCAACGATGTGAAGTCGAATATCCATATTCGGTTGCAGGGCGAGGAGATCAGCCATTCGGAGCAAGCCCGAATAGACTGCGGTGGTATGCTCCACTTCAAAAGCTCGCGCGATAGCTCTCCCCTTTAGCCAAAGGACATCGATTTGCTCAATCGTGTCGAGGGTCGTAGCCTCGTAGTTTAAAGGGAGATCTTCCAGAAATGCAGCATGCGCCCCTTGCGCCGCGAGTTCTCGGATACGGCTTCTGTCAGCCCTAGGCACCCATATTTTGAAACCCATGATTGCGCCGATTTCAGCTAGTTTCGACTGGATTTGGAGGGACTGACGCAGATCGCTTGACTTCACCGACGTCGGTATCACATCCTTATCATCCTGCTCATCGTCGTCGCTCGGTACTGTGACTGTGACTTCGCCTGCGCCAGTTTTAATCGTTCGGTCGCGCGACCATTTCGTTCTCAGCGGCGGCTCATAAAAATCGAGTACTTCTGACGGAAAGGTCTTTTCCAACCTCGCGCGGAGCTCCTGTAGAGCATCGTCAAGTTGCTTATCAGACCAATTTCTGGACTCTCGTGAAGGTGCAACAGCAAACGCATCAAGAATTATTCTCCTATCGTTGTTCGAGGAGATCCTCTCCACCCGGTCCGGAAACGCAAAGAAACGCAACATATGCCGGAACTGGCGATGCCCCTGCTGTGGAACGGTTGCTATCCAACAGATGAATGCATCGTAGTCACGGAAAATGTGACGGCGTTCATCCATAGTTCTCCGCTTCAAGTCGCGCGTTAGCGCAATCAGGTATTCCAGTTCGTTGGGACGATGAGTATTGAATCCTGGTCCGCCGGAGCCCACTCCCACAAGGACGTCATCAGCCAAGAGCGGGTGGTCTCCAGTGAGCTGCTGTCCCGATAGCGCCCATGTCTCACGGATTTGCTGTCGCTTGGTTCCAGGCTTTATCCTTGACGGAAAGAGGAGTAATGCCCAAAGCATCTCGGCGACCAACTGTTGGGCGGCGGCGGATGCTGCTCGCATCTGACCCTTCAGCTTTGTCATAAAGTCATCTTCACCGTAGTCAGGGTGCTCCACGAAGGCATGGTATGCCTCGTCAGCGAGCGCAGCTGTCCATCGGGCTTCTGCCACAAACACGGAGCGATCCTCGATGAGGCTGGTGTTGATCCATCGCTCGGCTGCGGACAGAATGGCAGATATATCTCGGCTCTTAAGGCGGCGTGCCATGTTTCGGTGCCTCACCGATCTGTCGGGGACTCTAGTGGCTCCACAATACTGCATGGGCGAATCGCTCGCCACCGGCTAGCGGGAAATCTATTGGCAAGAATTACAGGATTGGTCGGGGGCCATTCGCGGGCAAACGCCCCATGATATCGAAATTCGTCGGCTGTCGCCCATTAGCAAGTTTCGGTCTGTTGCCAGATATCGTGACTTATTAGCGTGTGGAGAATTCAAAGTGAAACGTATCTCGCGCGACCCACAAAGATTCGATCTGATAGAGATACTCGATGAGTATGCGAGGTCACGCGGACTGGACATCCGTGATCCATCCGGCGACGAAGCGTTTCTCCGGCACTTAGGAAGTCAAATCGAAGCCAATCGGAGGAGCGATATCCTCCTCTATGGGCTGCGCGCACAAACTATGTTCGCCTTCGTCGCAGCTGCGCTTGGCGCGTGCCGAGCTATCAAAGAAGAGGATACCGGAAACCTTTATGTCGATAATCCGGAGTTGCGAGCGCCAGACTTCCGTATCATAATGCTTGACGGGCGCGAGTTTTTGGCCGAAGTCAAGAATTGCCACACGGCCGATCCTCAGAGAGACCTTCGGTTCACTCGCGCTTACTTGGATGGGCTGAAGGCTTATGCGGCCCTATTTCAGACGGAGCTGTTTATCGCAATTTATTGGTCGCCGCCCAAACTGTGGACACTCCTCTCTGCAGACGACTTTGAACTGCGCGATCAGGAGTATATTCTGCCGCTGCTACGAGCGATGAAACTCGACAAGATGCACATTCTTGGCGATCGCCTGATCGGTACAGTTCCCTCACTCACGCTCAAGCTTGTTGCAGATCCGAACGAGTCGCGTGCAATCGATGCGACGGGACACGTTACGTTCAAGATCGGTCAAGCCGAGCTCTATTGCGGCGACCAACTGATTGAAGATGATATCGAAAAAGAGATCGCCTGGTTTCTAATGAACTATGGGAATTGGGGTAGCCGAAAGCTTCCGGCCGAGATAGTTGACGGCAAACTGGTCTCAATGGGCTTTCGTGTGACCCCTGAGGAGCGTGCAAATCCAGACGAAGACTTCGAGATCGTCGGCCGATTGAGCGAGATGATCTCGCGGCAGTTCAATGAACTAACGGCTCCTGGAGGTGCCGTCAAACACCTTTCACCCGAGCGTGACCCCGACACGTTGGGAGTAGTTGTTCCTCTCGACTACAGGGGTACAGCCCTCCCTCTGTGGCGGTTCACGATCCATCCGTAAGGCGTTTGGCGGAAGGGTATGGTGGTCAGAAGCGCAATGCGCACGGCTCACGTCATTCGGCATCCCTCTACCCCCAGCCCCGGCGTGTAAAGGCGAGGGGCTGATTTCGCCGGTTGGGGAGGTTGCGCCTCTGCGGTGTCCCGCTATCATGGCGAGCGCATGGATTTCACTCTCACCGAAGAGCAGCGGGCGATCCAGGAGACGGCGCGGGAATTCGCGCTGCGCGAATTCCGGCCGCAGGCGGCGCGCTGGGACGAGGAGGAGATCTTTCCGGTGGAAGCGCTGCGCCAGGCGGCGGCGCTGGGCTTCGCCGGGATCTATGTCGACGAGGCGGTGGGGGGCTCGGCCCTGACGCGGCTCGACGCGGCGCTGATCTTCGAAGAGCTGGCCACCGGCTGCGTCTCCACCTCGGCCTATCTCTCGATCCACAACATGGCGTCGTGGATGATCGATCGCTTCGGCAATGAGGCCCAGCGCCGGCGCTTCCTGCCGAAGCTCGCCAGCATGGAGCATTTCGCGAGCTATTGCCTGACCGAGCCAGGGTCGGGCTCGGACGCCGCCGCGCTCAAGACGCGGGCGGTGCGCCAAGGCGACCATTACGTCGTCGACGGCGCCAAGGCCTTCATCTCCGGCGCCGGCGCCAGCGACGTCTATGTCTGCATGCTGCGCACCGGCGGCGAAGGGCCGCAGGGCATTTCCTGCATTGTCGTCGAGAAAGGCACGCCCGGCCTTTCCTTCGGCAAGAAGGAAAAGAAGCTCGGCTGGAACAGCCAGCCCACGGCCATGGTGATCTTCGAGAATTGCCGCGTGCCGGCGGCAAATCTCTTGGGAAAAGAGGGCGACGGCTTCAAGATCGCGATGAAGGGGCTCGACGGCGGCCGGATCAACGTCGCCGCCTGCTCGCTCGGCGGCGCGCGCGCCGCGCTCGAGGCGGCCCGCACCTATCTCGGCGAGCGCGCGCAATTCGGCAAGAAGCTCGCCGAGTTCCAGGCGCTGCAATTCCGCCTGGCCGACATGGCGACCGAGATCGAGGCGGCGCGGCTGATGGTCTGGCGCGCCGCCGCCAGCCTGGACGCGGACGACCCGGAAGCGGTGATGCATTGCGCTATGGCGAAGCGGTTCGCCACCGACGCCGGCTTCGCCGTCTGCAACGAGGCGCTGCAGCTCCATGGCGGCTACGGCTATCTCCGGGATTTCCCGCTCGAGCGCTATCTGCGCGACGTGCGCGTGCACCAGATCCTCGAGGGGACCAACGAGATCATGCGCGTCATCATCGCCCGCCGCCTGCTCGCCGCCGATCGGGGCTCATGACCGCTGCCGACGAGATACTGCTGGAGCGCCAGGGCGGGCTCGGCGTCATCACGCTGAACCGGCCCAAGGCGCTCAACACGCTGTCGCTCGCCATGTACCGCGTCTTCGACCCGCAGCTCCTGGCCTGGGCGAACGATCCCGGCGTCCAGGCGCTGCTGGTGCGCGGCGCCGGCGACCGCGCCTTCTGCGCCGGCGGCGACGTGCGCGCGATCTACGACGCGCGCCACCACCCGCGCGGCGCCGGCGACTACAAGGCGGATTTCTTCCGCGAGGAATATTGCCTGATCCAGCGCGTCCACCGCTTCCCCAAGTCCTATATCGCGCTGTGCGACGGCATCGTCATGGGCGGCGGCTGCGGCATCTCGATCAACGGCTCGCATCGGGTGGCCACCGAGCGCACGATCTTCGCCATGCCCGAGGTGCAGATCGGGCTCTTCCCCGATGTCGGCGCCAGCCGCTTCCTCACCCTCTGTCCCGGGCGGATCGGCCGCTACCTGGCGCTGACCGGCACGCGCGTGCGCGCCGCCGACGCGCTCTATTGCGGTTTCGCCACGCATTACGTGCCGCATGCGCGGCTCGGCGAGCTGACCGCGGCGCTGGCGGCGCTCGACTGGCGCGCGGGCGAGCCGCGGCAGCTCGTCGACGCGACGATCGCGCGCTTTGCCGCCGATCCCGGCCCCGCGCTCCTGCCGGCGTTGCAGGCGGAGATCGACGACGGCTTCGCCGGCGCTTCGGTCGAGGAGATCATCGCGGCGCTCGGGCGCTCGGGCGCGGCCTGGGCCAAGGAGGCGCTGGCGCAGATCGGGCGCGCCTCGCCCTTGAGCCTCAAGATCGCCTTCCACCAGCTCGAGCTGGGGCGCGGCATGGAGATCGAGGCGGCGCTGGCGCTGGAATACCGAATGACGCAGCATGTCATGCAGGGCCACGACTTCTTCGAAGGCATCCGCGCGCTGCTGGTCGACAAGGACAATGCGCCGCGCTGGCAGCACGCCTCGCCGGAAGCGGTGAGCGCCGCCGAGGTGGCGGCCTATTTCACGAGCCTGGGCGAGCGCGAGCTGCGCTTTTCCTGAGGCCTAAAGACGGGAGGAGAAGCATGAAGATCGGCTTCATCGGGCTGGGCAATATGGGCGGGCCGATGGCCGCCAACCTGCTCAAGGCGGGACATGAGGTGACCGGCTTCGACCTGGCGCGGCCGCTGCTGGAGGCGCTTGCCAAGGCGGGCGGCGCGGTCGCCACGAACACCGGCGCCGCCGTGGCCGAGGCGGAGGTCGTCGTCACCATGCTCCCGGCGGGAGCGCAGGTGCGGCAGGTCTATACCGGGGAGGGCGGCGTCTTCGGCGCGGCGAAAAAGGGTGCATTGCTGATCGACAGCTCCACCATCGACGTCGAGACGGCGCGCTTCATCAGCCAAGCGGCGGCCGAGCGCGGCTTCGACATGCTCGACGCGCCGGTCTCGGGCGGGGTGGGGGGCGCCGCGGCGGGCACGCTCACCTTCATGGTGGGCGGCAGCGCGGCCGGCTTCGAGCGCGCGCAGCCGGTGCTGCAGGCCATGGGCAAGACCATCGTCCATGCCGGGCCCGCGGGCAGCGGCCAGGCGGCGAAGATCTGCAACAACATGATCCTCGGCATCAGCATGATCGCGGTGAGCGAAGGCTTCGCGCTTGCCGAGAAGCTCGGCCTCGACTGGCAGAAGCTCTTCGACATCAGCTCGAAATCCTCGGGCCAGTGCTGGTCGATGACGAGCTATTGCCCGGCGCCGGGGCTGGTGCCGTCGGCGCCGTCGAACCGCGACTACCAGGCGGGCTTCACCGCCGACATGATGCTGAAGGATTTGAAGCTGGCGCAGCAGGCGGCGCAGGCGGCGGGCGCCGCCACGCCGCTCGGCGCCGAGGCGGCGGCGCTCTACCAGATGCTGGCCAATAGCGGCGCCGGACCCAAGGATTTCTCGGCCATCTTCAAGCTGATCCGCGGCAAGGGGTGAAGCGGCGGCGCCGTCCTCCGGCGGTTGAAAAAGCCTTTACGAAAGCCCGCTTCGAGCCGGCGCGGGCGATTTTCCGCGAAGTCCGCGCGGCAACGGCCCGCAGACCCTCCGATTTCTCTTAAATGAATAATTAACCTCCGGCATTTACCTTCATCGCGTGCCCATATCAGCGTCAGCCGGGGGTAGCGAGGGTAGCATGCAGACCGCTTATCTCGACGTCATCGCGCTCATCGAGCGCCTGCACCGCCAATTCTTGGAAGTGGTCAAGCTCGAGCTCGACACGCAAGGGGTGCACGACATCAACAACGTCCAGGCCATGATCCTGTTCAACATCGGCGACCTCGAAATGACGGTCGGCGAGTTGACGCTTCGGGGCTGCTATCTCGGCTCCAACGTCTCCTACAACGTCAAGAAGATGGTCGAGGCCGACTACCTCGTGCAGGAGCGCTCGGCGCATGACCGCCGCTCGGTGCGCGTGCGGCTCTCCGACAAGGGACAGGCGCTGCGCCAGAAGATCGTCAAGATGCATGAGCGCCACGTGGAGGCTTTGGCCAAGGGCCCGCTCACCGAGCAGGACCTGACCAACGCCTTTGCCGCGCTGCGCCGGCTCGACCGCTTCTGGACCACCACCGTGGAGCTCGGCGCCCGCGCCGTGCAGTTCACCCCGGCCGCCTGAGGTCCTCCCAACTATCGACGCCGCGCCGGCAGCCGCCGGCGCGGCGTTTTCATTTGCCGGTCGAAGGCTGTCCGGCAGAGGGAAGGCGATTTCAAAGGCGCGCCTCGCCACCGCCCTTCGATCGTCTTGCGCGGGCTTGACCCGCCGATCCGCGTCGCGACGCAGCGCCGTTTGAGGTATGTCAAGGCGCGTTTCGCCAAGCGCTCCCATTGATGCTAGACAGCGCGCGGTCTCGGCCGCGTCACGGGGACAAGCGGCATCCGGCGCGAGCGAAGCATGCGGCGCAACCTCCTCAGCGGCAGACTCGCGGGTTACCTCGCGGCCACCGTCGGCATTGGCGCAGTGACCGCCCTCTGCACGCCGTTTGCCGAAAAGCCGAACAACGCGACCGTGGCGTTGGCGATGGTGCTGGTCGTGCTGTTCGTGGCGACGATGTGGGGAAGCTGGCCCGCGGTCGTGGCCTCGGTGCTCGGCGGGCTCGCCTTCGACTACTACTTCCTGCCGCCCATCGGCTCATTCGCCATCGCGAGCGTCGAGGACTGGGTTGCGCTCGGCGCCCTCCTCGTCACCGCGGTGATGGTCGGCGAGCTTTCCGCCCGCGCCAGGCGGCGCGCGGTCAAAGCGGAGGCGGGAAGACAGACGGCGCGGCTGGAGAGCGCCTATAACCGCGGACTGATCGAAGCGAGCCTCGACCCGCTCGTCACCTTCGGACGCGACGGCAAGATCACGGATGCGAACGCCGCCGCCGAGGCGATCACCGGCCGCTCGCGGGGAGAACTCGTCGGCAGCGATTTCGCCGATTATTTCACCGACCCGGCCAGGGCGCGCGAGGGATACGAGCGGGCGTTCCGGGAGGGCTTCGTGCGCGATTATCCGCTCGAAATCCGCCGCGACGAGACCGTCGTCCCCGTGCTCTACAATGCGTCGGCCTATCGCGATGAAACCGGCAGCGTCGTCGGCGTCCTCGCCGCGGCGCACGACATTTCCGGACTGAAGCGCGCGGAAAGCGAAATCCGCCACCTCGCCACCTTTCCACGGGATACGCCCGTGGCGATCGTCGAATTCGACCGCCTGCTCCAGGTCCGTTTCATCAATCGGTCGATGCAAAAGCTGCTCGCCGAATGCAACATCGGCGACCCGCGCCTGCTCGTCCCCGCGAGCTGGGTTGCGAAACTGCCCCAGGGCGGCGGCGCCGACGCGACGGATTTTCAGGAGCTCGAGATCGCGGGGCACAGCTTCGAGGAGCGGATCTTCTTCTCGGCCGAGTTCCAGACCTTGCGCGTCTATGCCACGGACGTGACCGAGCGCAAGCAGTCCGCACGCGCGCTGGAGCGGCTGAACCGCACCCTCCTGACCTTGTTCAACGCCAACCAAACGCTGGTGCGCGCGACGAGCGAGCCGGAGCTCTTGCGCGACATGTGCCGGGTCCTGGTCGAGATCGGCGGCTATCGCATGGCCTGGATCGGGTTTGCCGAACATGACGAGGCCAAGACGGTGCGGATCGCGGCCGTGGCCGGCCATGACAAAGGCTACATCCAGCAGGCGCGGATTAGCTGGGCGGACACCGAGCGCGGCCGCGGCCCGACCGGCACGGCGATCAGGACCGGCGAGACGCAGATCAACCGCAATTTCGCGAGCGATCCGCGCATGGCCCCGTGGCGCGAAGCGGCGCTCCAGCGCGGCTACGCCTCGAGCGTGGCTTTGCCGCTGCGCGGGGCAACCGGGGTCTTCGGGGCGCTCACCATCTACGCGGCGCAGCCGGAGGCGTTCGACGCGGAGGAGGTCAAGCTGTTCGTCGACATGGCCGGCGACCTCGCCTATGGCATCGCGGCGCTGCGCGCCGGCAGCGAGCGCGAGACCGCCGTTCGGCGGCTGGATGAAAGTCTCGAGGATACCGTCGCGGCCATCGCCAGCACGATCGAGTTGCGCGATCCCTACACCGCCGGCCATCAGCGGCGCGTGGCGAGGCTCAGCGCCGCGATCGCCCGAGAGATGGGGCTGCCGGCGGAACAGATCCGCGGGATCTACCTGGCCGGCCTGATCCACGATGTCGGCAAGATCAGCGTCCCGGCCGAGATCCTCGGCAAGCCCGGCGAGCTGAGCCCGCTCGACATGGAGTTCATACGAACCCACCCGCAGACAGGCTACGACATCATCAAGGAAGTCGAGTTTCCCTGGCCGATTGCGCAGGCCGTCCTCCAGCATCACGAGCGGCTCGACGGCTCGGGCTATCCCAGGGGCCTTGCCGGAGAGGCGATCATCCTCGAGGCGCGGATCCTTGCCGTCGCCGATGTCGCCGAAGCGATCACGGCGCACCGTCCCTATCGGCCGACGAAGGGCCTGGATGCCGCGCTCGCCGAGCTCGACTCCGGCAAGGGGCGCCTCTACGACCCCGCGGCCGTCGAGGCCTGCATCGGCCTCTTCAGGAACAAGGGGTACGTGCTCCAATGACCCGCGGCCGCAAGTCCCGCCCGTCCGCGGCCGGCGCCGACGCCCTGGCGCGCAGCGAGCAGCGCTGGCACGCGCTGGCGGCAGCGGCGGCGGGACTGGCGTGGACCGCGACGGCGCAAGGGGAGGTCGCCGAGGACCTTCCGGCGTGGCGAAGCTTCACCGGACAGGCCGCCGACGACATCAAGGGCGAGGGCTGGATGGCCGCGCTTCACCCCGACGACCGCCGGCGCACCGCCGCCTTCTGGTCGGCCGCCCGCGAGGCAGGCGCGCCCTGCGAGACCGAATTCCGCCTGCGCCGGCGCGACGGGGAGTACCGGCAGGTGGCGCTGCGTCTCGTCCCGGTCTCGGACGCCGAGGGCGCCATCCGGGAATGGATCGGCCTCGGCCTCGACGTCAGCGAGCGCAAGCTCTCGGAGGAGGAGCTGGCCGGGTGTCGCGCGCAACTGGCGGAAGCGAGGGCGGCGGCCGAGCAAGACGCGCGGGCGATGGCGCTGGTCGACGAGCTCAACGCGACGCTCCATGCCTGCAACTCGCTGGAGGAGGCCTATCCTCTGCTCGGCATGACCGCGCTGGGGCTGTTCCCTCGGATGAACGGCGCGCTGGCGCTGTGCGATCGAGGCTCGCGGCTCAGCACCGTCGCGCAATGGGGCGACAAGAAACCGATGGCGCCCGAATTCGCCCTCGACGACTGCTGGGGGCTCCGGCGCGGCCAGATGCATGTCCTCGACGAGCCGGGAACGGGAGCGGAATGCCTGCATTTCACCGCGAGACCGGAGGGACCCTCGCTCTGCCTGCCGCTCGTGGTTCGCAGCGACACGCTCGGCCTGTTGCATCTCGACGGCGGCGCGGGCCTCGACGCGCCGGAGCTGCGGCTCGTCGCGAGACTGGGCGAGGTGGTCAAGATCGCGCTCGCCGACCTCGAGCTGCGCGCGAGCCTGCGCGCCCAGGCCATTCGCGACCCGCTGACGGGGCTGTTCAACCGCCAATATCTCGACGAGACCTTGCCGCGCGAATGCCAGCTCGCCCGGCGGCGCAACTCGCCGCTGTCGGTGGCGATGCTCGATATCGATCACTTCAAGCAGTTCAACGACGGCTACGGCCACGATGCCGGGGACGCGGTCTTGCGAGAGCTCGGCGAATTGCTGCGCGCCGCTTCGCGCAGCAGCGACATCACCTGCCGCTACGGCGGCGACGAATTCGTCCTGATCATGCTCGACGCCGACCTGCCGGCGTCGGTGCCCCGGCTCGAGCAAATCTGTCTCGACATCAAGCGGAAGCGATGCGTCCACCGCAACCGCACGCTGCCGAGCATCACGGTTTCGGTCGGCATGTCGGAGTTTCCCCTGCACGGAAGCTCCCCCGGCGAGGTCCTGAGAGCGGCGGACGAAGCGATGTACGCCGCCAAGCATGCCGGGCGCGACCGCATCGTGCTGTCGGCCGGCCGGCCAGCCGAGCAGCCGGCGCCGACGCAGGCGTGAGGCCGCGGCAAAACGCCTTCGGACGAGGCTTCGGCATCCCTGGTTTCGCACTCGGCGGGCGCGGGCGCGCTTGACCTGCATCAACGCGCGGCGCGGCCGCCAGCGCTATTCCTCTCGGCGACGGTCGCGGAGGAGGGCCGCGACGGGGCCGGGCCCCAGGAGGTTCGTCCATGCGTACCGCCACGCGGCCAAAGCCAGTCGCCGCCGCTCCGCCACCGCCGGCGTCGCCGCCGCCCCTGGCGGCTGAACCGGCGAGCACCGAGTTCGATCGCCTGGCGCATGCCTGGCAAGCGCGCTTCACGCTTTCGATCTCGCCGGCGGCGCTCTGGGCCGCGTTCGCCGATTGGGCGGCGCACCTCGCCAACGCGCCCGGAAAGCAGCTCGCGCTCGTCGAGCAGGCGGCGCGCGAGGGGGCGCGGCTTGCGGGCTACGTGCGGCAGCGTGCTCTGGGGGGTGATCCTCCCGCCTGCATCGAGCCGTCGCCGCACGACCGGCGCTTCAGCGACGCCGGCTGGCGCCAGCCGCCCTTCGATGCCGCCTGCCAAGCCTTTCTGTTTTGGCAGAAATGGTGGCACGAGGCGACCGCGGGCGTGCCCGGCGTCGCCTCGGCGAACGAGCGCATCGTCGCCTTCACGATGCGCCAGGTCCTCGACCTGTTCTCGCCGGCGAATTGGCCCTTCAGCCATCCGACGATCCTGCGCGCGACCGCGGCGGAGGGCGGGCAAAACCTCGTTCGCGGGCTGCTCAACCTGATCGAGGATTGGCAGCGCTTGCAGGCCGGCCGCAGACCCGTCGGCTGCGAAGCCTTCCGCCCCGGCCGCGAGGTCGCGCTCACGCCGGGAAAGGTCGTCTATCGCAACGAACTGATCGAGCTGCTGCAATACGCGCCGACGACCGAGAGCGCGCGCCCGGAGCCGGTGCTCATCGTCCCGGCCTGGATCATGAAATACTACATTCTCGACCTCTCGCCCGAGAACTCGCTGGCGCGCCGGCTCGTGGAGAGCGGCTTCAGCGTGTTCATGATCTCGTGGCGAAACCCCGGCGCCGAGCAACGCAACCTCGGCATGGAAGACTACCGCCGCCTCGGCATCGAGGCCGCGCTCAAGGCGATCGGCTCGATCTGCGGCGGCGCCAAGGTGCATGGCTGCGGCTATTGTCTCGGCGGCACGCTGCTGGCGATCGCCGCGGCGCAGATGGCGCGCGACGACGACCATCGCCTGGCCAGCATCAGCCTGCTCGCCGCCCAGACGGATTTCAGCGAAGCGGGCGAGCTCATGCTGTTCGTCAACCGGGGCCAGATCGCTTTTCTCGAGGACGCGATGTGGGAGCGAGGCTATCTCGACGCCCGGCAGATGGCGGGCGCCTTCCAGATGCTGCGCTCCAACGATCTCATCTGGTCCGAGGCGGTGCGGCAGTACATGCTGGGCGCGCGCCGGCCGCTCACCGACCTCACGGCCTGGAACGCCGACGCCACGCGGATGCCTTATCGCATGCAGTCGGAATATCTTCGCCGCCTGTTCCTGGGCAACGACCTGGCCGAAGGGCGCCATGTCGCCGAGGGGCGGCCGGTTGCGCTCTCCGATATCCGCGTGCCGATCTTTGCCGTGGGCACCGAAAGCGACCATGTCGCGCCCTGGCGCTCGGTCTTCAAGATCGAGCTGCTCACCGACGCCGAGGTCACTTTCGTGCTCACGACCGGCGGCCACAATGTCGGCATCCTGGGCCTGCCCGAGCGCCGGCAGAGCTTGCCGGCCCGCTCTTTCCGCATCGCCGGACGTCCCGAGCACGGGCACCATCCCGATCCGGAAAGCTGGATTGCCGCGGCGGAGAGGCGTGAGGGGTCCTGGTGGCCGGCCTGGATTTCCTGGCTCGGCGGGCGATCCGGCAAGGCGGGGCCGCCGCCGGGGCTTGGGGCGCCGGAAAAGGGCTACCCGATCCTGGGCGAGGCCCCGGGGACATACGTGCTGGAACCGTGAGCGCCGCGCCGGCCTGCCGGTCGTGCCGCGAACAGGTCCCGAGACGGAGCGACATGGGCATTTTCGAAGGCGCCGTCATCCTGCTGCTGCTGTTGCTCAACGGCTTTCTCGCCATGTCCGAGATGGCGATCGTGTCGGCGCGGCGCGGCCGGCTCGAACGGCTCGCGGCCGGCGGCCGCGCCGATGCGCGGCTCGCCTTGGCGCTGTCAGAAGATCCCAGCCGCTTTCTTGCCGCGGTGCAGATCGGGATGACGCTGATCGGCATCCTTGCCGGCGCGCTCAGCGGCGCCTTGCTCGCCGACCGGATCGAGGCTTGGCTCGGTCTTTTTCCGGCGATCGCGCCCTATGGCAAGCCCGTCGCGATCGGCATCGTCGTCGTCGCCGTCACCTACCTTTCGCTGGTCATCGGCGAGCTCGTGCCGAAGCAGATCGCGCTCAAGGAGCCGGAGGCGATCGCGCTGCGCATCGCGCGACCGGTGACCTTCTTTGCGCGGCTGGCGGCGCCCCTTGGCTGGACGCTCGATCTCTCGACGAAGTTCATCCTCCGCTTCATGGGGTTGCGGCCCGATTTCGAGCGGCTGGTGACCGAAGAGGACATCGAGAGCCTGATCCGCCGGGCGGAACGCTCGGGGGTGCTGCACAAGATCGAGCGCGAAATGGTCGAAGGCGTGCTGGATCTGGAGAACCGGGCGGTGCGGACGATCATGACGCCGAGACCCGACATCGCCTGGGTCGACCTCGCCGGTCCCAAGGAGGCGATGGTGAAGACGATCCAGGAGTGTCCCTACGCCCAGCTCCTGGCGAGCCGCGGCTCGATCGACGAGATGGCCGGCGTCATTCGCAAGCAGGATCTGTTGGAGCAATTCATCGCCGGGGTCCCGCTGGAGCTGGAAAAGCTGCTGCAAGCGCCGCTGATGGTCCCCGAAGGCGCATCGATCCTGAGAACCATCGACCTCTTCCGAAAGACGCCGGTCAACACCGCGGTGGTGGTCGACGAATACGGCACCATCCAGGGGATCGTGACGCGCACCGATTTGCTGGAGGCGGTCGCGGGAGACCTTCCCGACGTCGACGTCGAGTCCGAACCGAAGGTGATAAAGCGGGACGACGGGTCGCTGCTGATCGACGCCGCGATCTCCATGTCCGAGATCGTGGGATTGAACGGCTTTCAGGAGCTGCCGGGCGGCGATTTCGTGACCCTTGCGGGGTTCGTGCTCGCCCGGCTTGGCCACATGCCCAAGACCGGCGACCAGTTCGTCTGGCATGGCTGGCGCTTTCAGGTCGCGGCGATGGACCGCCAGCGGATCGACAAGGTCCTGGTGAGGCCCGCATGACATCCGGCGTGGCCGCACCCGGTCCTCCGCTCGACGCCCCCGATTGCGCCGCACAAAAGGGAGCCGGCTCTTTCCTTATCGGATGTTTATGCGCCGCCGCTCGGTTCGCTCTCGATTCTTTATCGGCGATGGGCGTCATCTCCGAGACTGGAGGATGTGCGCCGGCGGTTGATCCAGGTCAAGGCCGGTTCGAGCCCCAATGCGGAAGGTTTGCATGCCATGTTCCTCGATCTGTTGATGCTGTTCGTGCTGGTGGGACTTTTCCTCTGCTGCGCGGCGCTCGTGGATTTCGCCGAGGGCGTCATCGAGCCGCGGAATTAGGGCGGCGATGAAACAGGTCGCGGCAGGCGCCGGGCGACGGCGGCGGCGTCGCGAGCGGCGCCTCGGGCCGCGCGAAGGAGGCGGAAATGGCCCTCTATATACTCACGGTGTTGCTGGTGCTTTTGATCGTCTATCTCTTCTATGCGGTGATCCACCCGGAGCGGTTTTGAAACCCGCATGTCCCGGTGACCGGCGGAGCCTCGCATGACGGCGCAATCCTGGCTGCAGATCGGCGTGGTGCTGCTGATCGTCTTCCTGCTCAGCATCCCGGTCGGCCGCTACCTCGCGAAGATCGTCATGGATCGCAAGACCCGGTTCGACGCCATCTTCGATCCCATCGACAATGCCGTCTATTTCCTGATCGGACGCAAGGCGGCGAGCCGGCCGATGGACTGGAAGGCCTACACCTTCCACATGTTCGCCACCAATCTCTTCATGGCGGTCATCATCTACCTGATCCTGGTGTACCAGGATCACCTGCCGCTCAATCCGATGAAGTTCCCCGGCGTGGAGCCGATGCTCGCCTTCAATACCGCGATCAGCTTCATCACCAACACCGACTGGCAAAGCTATGGCGGGGAAACCACGCTCTCCAACTTCAGCCAGATGGCGGCGATCACCTTCCCGATGTTCACCTCGGCCACCACCGGCTTCGTCGTGGCGATGGCCTTCATCCGGGCGTTCCTGGTGAAGGACGGCGGCGCCAATCTCGGGAATTTCTACCGCGACCTGATCCGCTTCACCACCCGCGTGCTGATGCCGGTCAGCCTGGCGCTCGCCCTCTTCATGGTGTGGCAGGGGGCGCCGCAGACGCTCGATGCCAGCATCGCGGCGCACCCGATCCAGGGCGGCGAGCAGACGATCATGATCGGGCCGGTGGCGTCGATGGAGACGATCAAGCATCTCGGCACCAACGGCGGCGGCTTCTTCAACGCCAATGCGGCCCATCCCTATGAAAATCCGACGCCGCTGACCAACACCGTGCTGATGGTCCTGATGGCGCTGTTGCCGAGCGCGCTGGTGGTGTGCTTCGGCGCCATGATCGGCAACCGCCGCCAGGCTTGGATCCTCTACGGCGTGATGGGCGTCCTGCTGCTTCTGGTCCTGCCGATCACGGTCCTTTCCGAGCAGAGGGGCACGCCCGCGCTCGCCCGGGCGGGGGTCGAGATGCGGCCGACGGAAGCCCAGCCCGGCGGCAATATGGAAGGCAAGGAGGTGCGGTTCGGCGTCGCCGAGAGCGCGCTCTTCGGCGTGATCACCACCAGCTTCACCACCGGCAGCGTGAACGCGATGCACGACAGCTTCACGCCGCTCGGAGCGGTGCCGCCCTTCGTGGGCATGATGCTGCAATGCATCTTCGGCGGCAAAGGCGTGGGCTTTCTCGCCGCTCTCGTCTACGGGCTGATCGCGGTGTTCGTGGCCGGCCTGATGGTGGGCCGCACGCCGGAATTCCTCGGCAAGAAGATCGAGAGGGCGGAGATCATCCTGGTCTCGCTGGCGCTGCTGATCCATCCGCTGGTCATTCTGACGCCGTCGTCATGGTCGATGATCGCGCCTTACGGCGTATCCTCGCTGAACAACGCGGCCATGCACGGCTATTCGGAAGTGCTCTATGCCTTCGCCTCCGCCGCCGCCAATAACGGCTCGGCCTTCGCCGGGCTCAACGCCAACACGCCCTGGTACAATCTGGCGCTCGGCGTCGTGATCCTGCTGGGGCGCTATCCGCCGATCATCTTCATGATGGCGGTCGCGGGCTCAGTGGCGGCGAAGCCCACGCTCGCGGCCACGGTCGGCACCTTGCGGACCGATACCCTCAAATTCGGCGCTTTCTGGCTCGGCACCATCCTTGTCGTCGGCGCGCTGACCTTCTTTCCGGCGCTCGTGCTCGGCCCGATCGCCGAGCATGTCGCCATGAAAAGCGGCCTCGCCTTCTGACCATCCGCCCGCCCGTCCTTGCCGGAGGAACCTTCGAGGTGGAAGCAGAATCCCAAGTAACCCTGCGGCGGAAATGGCGCCGCGCGGCGGACCGCAAGGCGGTGCCCTGGCACGCCTACGACGTCGCGCTGCTGCGGCAGGCGGTCCTTGGCTCGCTGGCGAAATTCGATCCGCGGATCCAGATCCGCAACCCCGTCATGTTCGTCGTCTGGCTCGGCGCGCTGGTCGCCGCCGCCTTGACCGTGGACCCCTCGCTGTTCGGACCGTCGAGCGCAAGCTCCGCCTATAACGGCGTCGTGACCCTGATCCTGCTGGTCACCGTTTGGTTCGCGAACGCCGCCGAAGCGCTGGCGGAGGGGCGAGGCAAGGCCAAGGCGGCGGCGCTGCGCCGGACCAAGACCGAGCTCACGGCAAACCGCCTGCTGCCGTCCGGGGAGACCGAACGGGTGCCCGCGGCCGCGGTGCGAAAGGGGGATCTCTTCCGGGTGGAGAAAACCGAGACCGTCCCCGCCGATGGCGAGGTGATCGAGGGCGTGGGCTACGTCGACGAATCCGCCATCACCGGCGAATCCGCTCCGGTGCTCAAGGAGCCCGGCACCGACATGTTCTCCGCCGTGACCGCCGGCACGGTGCTCATTTCGGATCGGCTGCTCGTCCGCGCTTCCGCCGACCCGGGCGAGAGCTTTCTCGACCGGATGATTCATCTGGTCGAGGGGGCCAAGCGGCAGAAGACGCCCAATGAAATCGCGCTGACGGTGCTGCTGGCGATCCTGACGCTGATCTTCGTCATCGTCGTGGCGGCGATGGCGCCGGTGGCGACCTACCTCGACGCCAGCATCAATGTCGCGGATCTGATCGCGCTGGTCGTGGCGCTGATCCCGACCACCATCGGCGCCCTGCTGTCGGCCATCGGCATCGCCGGCATCGACCGCACCATGCGGTTCAACGTGCTCGCCATGTCCGGCAAGGCGGTCGAGGCGGCGGGAGACGTGCGCACGCTGATTCTCGACAAGACCGGCACGATCACCATGGGCAATCGCCAGGCGACCGAGTTCATTCCCTTGCAGAACGCCAGCGCCAAGGCGCTGGTTCAGGCGGCCTATCTTGCCTCCTGCTTCGATACGACGCCGGAAGGGCGCACGATCGTCACCTTCGCCGAAAGGCTCGGGGCGCGCAGAGAGGAGCCGCTGGACAAGGCGCGGCGGCTCGATTTCTCGGCCGAGACCCGGATGAGCGGGTTGGATTTCGAGGACGGCCGCATCATCCGCAAAGGAGCGGTCAGTGCGGTCGTGCAGTACGTCGCCGAGCGATTCGGCGCGCCGGAGCCGCCGGACCTCAAAGCCGCCGCGGACGGCGTGGCGAAAAAAGGCGCGACGCCGCTCGCGGTCGCGGTCGGCGGCGACATCCTCGGGGTGATCGCTCTCTCGGACGTTCCGAAGCCCGGCATCCGCAAGCGCATCGGCGAATTGCGCAAGATGGGGATCAGGACGGTGATGGTGACCGGCGACAACCCGGTCACCGCCTTCGCGGTCGCCGCCCAGGCGGGAGTGGACGATTTCGTCGCCGAGGCAAAGCCCGAGGAAAAGCTCCGCCTGATCCGTCTCGAGCAGGCCCAAGGCCGGCTGGTGGCGATGACCGGCGACGGCACCAACGACGCCCCGGCCTTGGCCCAGGCGGATGTCGGCCTGGCGATGCATTCCGGCACCACGCCGGCCAAGGAGGCGGCGAACCTGATCGATCTCGATTCCGACCCGACCAAGCTCATCGACCTCGTCTGGATCGGCAAGCAGATGCTGATCACGCGCGGGGCGCTGACGACCTTTTCGATCGCCAACGACGTGGCGAAATATTTCGCCATCATCCCCGCGATGTTCATTGCCGCTTTGCCCGGGCTCTCGGCCTTGAACGTCATGGGGCTGGCGACGCCGCACAGCGCGGTGCTGTCGGCGCTCATCTTCAACGCGCTGATCATTCCGCTGCTGATCCCCTTGGCGCTGCGCGGCGTCCGCTTCCTGCCGATCAGCGCCGAGCGGATGTTCTATCGGAACCTGATGATCTACGGCATCGGCGGGCTGATCGCGCCCTTCATCGGCATAAAGCTGATCGACCTGTCCCTTTCGCTGGCGCTTTGAGGAGGTGGCGGCATGCTGGGTATCCTGTTGCCGGCCTTGCGGGCCTCGCTGGTCACATGCGTACTGTGCGGCATCGCCTATCCCTTGGCGGTGACCGGGCTCGGACAATGGCTGCTGCCGTTCGAGGCGAACGGCAGCCTGGAGAAAGCGCCGGACGGCACGATCCTCGGCTCGCGTCTCATCGGCCAGGAATGGGCGGGGCCGGAGTGGTTTCACGGCCGTCCCTCGGCGACCACGGACACCGACCCGAACGACCCGACGAAGACCATCGCGTCACCCTACAACGCCGCCGGCTCCACCGGGTCGAATCTCGGCCCGACCAGCAGGCAGCTCGTCGAGCGGCTGTCGGCGGATCGCGCGGCGCTCGAAGAAGCGCAGCCGGAACTCGCCGGCAGGTCTCTGCCCGCCGACATGCTGACGGCATCGGGCTCGGGCCTGGACCCGGACATCAGCCCCGCCGACGCCGCGCTCCAAACCCCTCGCGTGGCGCAGGCGCGCGGCGTTCCCATCGCGGCGATCGACGCGCTGGTGGCGCAGCACATCACGCCGCGCAGCCTCGGGCTTTTCGGCGAGCCGAGGGTCAATGTGCTGGCGCTCAATCTGGCGCTGCAGGCCGCAGTCCCAAAACGCTGACCCGCGCCGGCGCGACGCCGGCCCCGGGGCTTGCTAGACTGCGAGCGCGCGTCCGAGGGAGGAAACCATGGCGATCACGCTCGCCGCCGATGTGCGCTACGACGTCGCGATCGAAGACGTCGCCTATCAGCACCAGGAGGGCCGCGCGCTTTTGGCGCGGCTCTACCGGCCGAGCGGCGCCGGGCCGTTCCCGGCGGCGCTGCAGCTCCATGGCGGCGCCTGGGTCAACAAGGACCGCACCGACAACGACTACATCGCCAAGGCGCTGGCCCAAAGCGGCGTGCTGGTCGCCGCCATCGATTTCCGCCTGCCGCCGCAAGCGCCTTATCCCGCCGCGCTCGCCGACATCAACCTGGCGACGCGCTGGCTCAAGGCGCGCGTCCGCCACTACGGCGGCCGGCCCGACCGGGTCGGCATCTTCGGCACTTCGAGCGGCGGGCATCTGGCGCTGTTGACGGCAATGCGGCCCGAGGATCCCCGCTACCGGGCGCTGGCGCTGGCGGAGGCGCCGGAGGTGGATGCCACGGTGGCGTTCACGATCTCCGGCTGGGGCGTGCTCGATCCGGTGCTGCGCTATGACCTTGCCAAGCGCGCGGGCAACCGGGATCTGGTCCGCAGTCACGACGCCTTCTGGGGGAGCGAAGCGGCGATGAGCGACGGCAGCCCGCCGGCGATCCTGGCCCGCGGCGAGCGCGTGCATCTGCCGCCGGCGCTGATCTTCCAGGGCGATGCCGATGAATGGGTCCCGACCGAGACGGCGCGCGGGCTTGCCGAGGCCTGGCGCCGGGCGGGCGGCGTCGCCGAGCTGGTGCTTTATCCCGGCGCCAAGCACGGCTTCATGACCGGCAAGCCGGACGCCCCCTATGCCGGCAAGGCCGTCGCCGCGATGCGGGAGTTCATCCGCAAGCACGCGGAATAGGGAGCTGCAAAACTGCCGTGCGTCCTTCGAGACGCGGTCCTGCGGACCGCTCCTCAGGATGAGGCGAGATCGAATCGGGCATCGTCGGTCGGTGCCATTCTCCGTGCTTCCTCATCCTGAGGAGCGGCGCGAAGCGCCGCGTCTCGAAGGACGCACGGCGTGTATGCACCGAGCGATGCCCGAGTTCAGAACGCCGCGATCCCGGTCTGGGCGCGGCCGAGGATGAGGGCGTGGATGTCGTGCGTGCCTTCATAGGTGTTGACGGTCTCGAGATTCATCACGTGGCGGATGACGTGATACTCGTCGACGATGCCGTTGCCGCCATGCATGTCGCGCGCCGCGCGCGCGATGTCGAGCGCCTTGCCGCAGGAATTGCGCTTCAGCATCGACACCATCTCGGGGCTCGCGCGATGCGCGTCCATGAGGCGGCCGAGACGCAGGCAGGAATGCAGCCCGATGGCGATCTCGGTCTGCATGTCGGCGAGCTTCTTCTGGATGAGCTGGGTTCCGGCGAGCGGCTTGCCGAAGGCGGTGCGGCTCAAGGTGTAGTCGCGCGCCGCGTGCCAGCAGAACTCGGCGGCGCCGAGCGCCCCCCAGGCGATGCCGTAGCGTGCGTTGTTGAGGCAGGAGAAGGGGCCTTTGAGGCCGCTCACCCCCGGCAGCAGGTTCTCGGCCGGCACGAAGACGTCGTCCATGACGATCTCGCCCGTGATCGAGGCGCGCAAGGAGAACTTGCCTTCGATCTTGGGCGTCGAGAGCCCCGTCATGCCGCGCTCGAGGATGAAGCCGCGGATGCCCTCCTCCTCGGTCTTGGCCCAGACCACCATGGTGTCGGCCACCGGCGAATTCGAGATCCACATCTTGGCGCCCTTGAGGAGGAAGCCGCCATCCACTTTGCGCGCGCGGCTCTTCATGCCGCCGGCGTCCGAGCCGTGATCGGGCTCGGTCAAGCCGAAGCAGCCGACATGCTCGCCGGTGGCGAGCTTCGGCAGGTATTTCTGGCGCTGCGCCTCGGTGCCGAAGGCGTAGATCGGATACATCACCAGCGAGGATTGCACCGACATCGCCGAGCGGTAGCCGCTGTCGACGCGCTCGATCTCGCGGGCGATGAGGCCGTAGCAGACATAGCCCACATTGGTGCAGCCATAGCCCTCGATGGTCGGACCCAAGAGGCCGAGCGCGCCCATCTCGTTCATGATCTCGCGATCGAAGCGCTCCTCGCGGAACGCGCTCTTGACCCGCGGCAGGAGCTTGCCCTGGGCGTAGGCGCGGGCGGCGTCGCGCACCATGCGCTCCTCCTCGGACAGCGCCTCTTCGAGCAGCAGCGGATCCCGCCAGTCGAAGGCCGGGTTGGCGCCTTCGGGCTCTGATTTGCGGGCGGCTTGCGGCGTCATCGGCGCCTCCTCCTCTCGGTTCAGGCGTCGGGAATGACGGCGGTCGATTCGATCTCCACCCGCGCCCGGTCGGCGACCAGCGCCCCGACTTCCACCAGCGTCATGGCCGGGTAGGTGCGGCCCATGACGTCGCGATAGGCGGCGCCGACCTCGGCGATGCGCGCGAGATACTCCTGCCTGTCGAGCACGTACCAGGTCATGCGCGCGACATGCTCCGGCCCGGCGCCGGCGGCCGCCAGCACCGCCACCGTGTTGGCGAGCGCCTGGCGGAACTGCGCCACGAAATCATCGCTCTCGAACCGCTCCTCGGCGTTCCAGCCGACCTGGCCCGCGACAAAGACCAGCGTGCCGCGGCCGACGACGCCGTTGGAATAGCCTTTGGGCCGTGCCCAGCCCGGCGGGTTCACCGAACGCAAGGCGCTCATCGCCGCCTCCCTCTTGCCGCGCTCCTCATAGGGCGAAAGCGGCCCATGGGCAACCCTCCCGCGCCGCGGCGGCGGCGGGTATGCTGGCGCCGGCGAGGGAGAGGGCGGTGGCCGGCAGGGGCGAGGTGATCTTCGAGTTCATCCGCATCGGCGGCGCGGTGAAGGTGACGGCGGTCGATGCCGCCACCGGCATCGAAGCCTCGATCGTCGGCGATCCGGCGGCCGGCGAGACGACGCTGAAGCGCCTGGCGCGGCGCAAGCTCGACTACGTCCTGGGCAAGCGGGCAAAGGAACGGCCGGAGGGAGATACTTGACTCCGTCAAGTATATCGCGGAGCCTGTCCGCGGAGGTGCGGGCATGGCGCAAGCGCGGCCGGACGCGCGGGTCGATGCGGTGCGCGGCTTCAACCGCTTCTACACGCAGAAGATCGGCGTGCTGCAGGAAGGGCTGCTGGCGAGCCCGTTCTCGCTCACCGAGGCGCGGCTGCTCTATGAGCTGGCGCAGCGCCGGGAGACGACGGCGAGCGGGCTCTGCCGCGACCTCGGCCTCGATGCCGGCTATGCCAGCCGCCTCCTGCGCCGCTTCGAGAAGCAGCAGCTCGTCGCCCGGACCCGCTCGGCCGAGGACGGAAGGCAAAGCCTGCTGGCGCTGACGGCGGCGGGCGGCGAGGCCTTCGCCGCGCTCAACCAGCGCTCACGCGACGCGGCGGCGGCGCTGCTCGGCGCGCTTTCCGAGACCGAGCAGGATCAGCTCGTGCAGGCGATGCACGGCATCGAGCGGCTGCTCGGCGGGAGCGGGGAAGCGGCGCCCTGCCGGCTGCGGCCGCACCGCCCGGGCGACATGGGCTGGGTCGTCTCGCGCCACGGCGCGATCTACGCCGAGGAGTTCGGCTGGGACGAGAGCTTCGAGGCGCTGGTGGCCAAGATCGTCGCCAAGTTCATCCGGCATCTCGACCCCGCGCGCGAGCGCTGCTGGATCGCCGAGCGCGACGGCGAGCGGGTGGGCTCGGTCTTCGTGGTGCAGCAGTCGCCGCGCGTGGCGAAGCTGCGGCTGCTGCTGGTGGAGTACTCGGCGCGCGGCACCGGCCTCGGCGCGCGGCTGGTCGACGAGGCCGTGCGCTTCGCCCGTGGCGCGGGATACCGCAAGCTCGGCCTGTGGACGCAAAGCATCCTGCTGCCCGCCCGGCGGATCTACGAAAAGGCGGGCTTCCGCCTGAAGCGCGAGGAGCCGCATCACAGCTTCGGCCAGGATCTCGTCGGCGAGTTCTGGGAGCTGAAGCTGTGAGCGGGCGGAGGAGCGGACGGCCGACGGCCGGTGCGGCATCGGAGAATTGCCCGCACGGTGCGGGCTCTCGCGGTTGCCCGCGCGACCGAAGGTCGTCGCGCAGCAACCGCTGTCGCCCGCCGGCGCGACGCCGCGCGTCGCGCCGGCCTTGCCGCCTGGGATAGCGGCGCTTACCTTGGGCGGCACATGGCGTATTTCCTCCAGCAGCTCATCAACGGCCTGACGCTCGGCTCGATCTACGGCCTGATCGCTATCGGCTACACCATGGTCTACGGCATCATCGGCATGATCAATTTCGCCCATGGCGAGATCTACATGATCGGCGCCTTCGTGGCGCTCATCACCTTCCTGGTGCTGGGCGTGGCGGGGGTGAGCTACGTGCCGCTGGCGCTGCTGGTCATGCTGCTCGCGACCATGCTGTTCACCGCCGCCTATGGCTGGACGGTGGAGCGGCTGGCCTATCGGCCGCTGCGCCAATCCTTTCGCCTGGCGCCGCTGATCTCGGCCATCGGCATGTCGATCTTCCTGCAGAACTACGTGCAGCTTCTGCAAGGCGCGCGGGTCAAGGCGCTGCCGCCGGTGGTGCAGGGCGGCTTCATCTTGATGGAAAGCGGCGGCTTCAGCGTCCAGGTGAGCTGGCTGCAGATCTTCATCCTGCTGCTCACGCTGGCGCTGATGGCGGGGTTCAGCCTGCTCATCGCCGCCACGCCCTTGGGCCGCGCGCAGCGCGCCTGCGAGCAGGACATGACCATGGCGGCGCTGCTCGGCATCGACGTCGACCGCACCATCTCCGCCGCCTTCGTCATCGGCGCCGCGCTCGCCGCGGTGGCGGGGCTGATGGTGACGCTCTATTACGGCGTCATCGACTTCTTCATCGGCTTCCTCGCCGGCATCAAGGCCTTCACCGCGGCGGTGCTGGGCGGCATCGGCTCGCTGCCCGGCGCGATGCTGGGCGGGCTGCTGATCGGCCTCATCGAGGCGTTCTGGTCGGGCTATTTCTCGGTCGAATACAAGGACGTCTCGGTCTTCGTCATTCTCGTGCTGGTGCTGATCTTCCGTCCGACCGGCCTGCTCGGCCGGCCGGACGTGGAGAAGGTGTGATGGCGCGAGCGGCGCCGCCAGCGGCGCGGCGCGGCGCCTGGCCGGCAAGGCTCGCGGAAGCGGCGCTGGCGGCCGGCCTCGCGCTGGTGCTGGCGGTGCCGCTCATCGGCTTCCAGGCGGTCGAGACCAACGCCGTGCTCGGCATCCGCACGCGCTTCGGCTGGGTGGCGCTGGCGGTCGCCGCGGTCTTCGCCGGCAGGCTGCTGCTGACGCTGGCGCGCGACTGGCGCCGCGCCTTCAGCCTTCGCCCCACCTCGCCCCAACCCTCTCCGCCCGCCGGGACGGAGCGGAAGGCTGAGGCGGGGGGTAGGCGCTTTCAGGCGCTGGTGCCGGCGTTTCCGGCGCTCGGCCGGCGCGAGAGGGCGCTGCTGTCGCTCCTCGGCCTCGGCTTTGCGCTGGCGCTGCCGTTCCTGCCTTTCTCCTCGAGCTATCTCATCGACCTCGCCACCAGCGTGGTGATCTACGTCATGCTCGGCTGGGGCCTCAACGTGGTGGTGGGGCTCGCCGGCTTGCTCGATCTCGGCTACGTCGCCTTCTATGCCGTCGGCGCCTATTCCTTCGCCCTGTTCGTGCGCTGGTTCGATCTCTCCTTCTGGCAGGGCCTGCCGCTGGCGGGGCTGCTCGCGGCCTGTTTCGGCCTGACGCTGGGCTTTCCGGTGCTGCGGCTGCGCGGCGACTACCTCGCCATCGTCACGCTGGGCTTCGGCGAGATCGTCCGCCTCATGCTGCTGAATTGGGTCCCGGTGACCAACGGCCCCGCCGGCCTCAGCGACGTGCCGCGGCCGAGCTTCTTCGGCCTGCCTTTCGAGCGCCGCGCGCCGCCGGGGGTCACCACCTTCGCCGATTTCTTCCATATCCCCTTCAGCCCGCAGCAGCGCCTGATCTTTCTCTATTATCTCATCCTCGCGCTGGCGCTGGTCACCAACGCCTTCACCTTGCGCTTGCGGCGCCTGCCGATCGGCCGCGCCTGGGAGGCGCTGCGCGAGGACGAGATCGCCTGCCGCGCGCTGGGCATCAATCCCACCACGGTGAAGCTCTCCGCCTTCGCCACCGGCGCCATGCTCGGCGGCTTCGCCGGCGCCTTCTTCGCCACGCGCCAGGGCTTCATCAGCCCCGAAAGCTTCACCTTCATCGAGAGCGCCACCATCCTGGCGATCGTCGTGCTCGGCGGCATGGGCAGCCAACTCGGCGTCGTGATGGCGGCGGTGGTGCTGGTCTGCCTGCCCGAGCTCGGCCGCGCCTTCGCCGAGTTCCGCATGCTGCTGTTCGGCGCGGCCATGGTCGCCATCATGGTATGGCGGCCGCGCGGGCTGGTGGCGCATCGCGCGCCGAGCCTCAGGCTCGCCGCCGGGCGGGAGGCGCGATGAGCGCCGCGCTGCTCGAGGTCGAGCATCTCTCGATGCGCTTCGGCGGCCTCCTCGCCGTCGACGATCTCTCCTTTGCCGCGCGCGGCGGCGAGATCACCGCCATCATCGGCCCCAACGGCGCCGGCAAGACCACGGTGTTCAACTGCCTCACCGGCTTCTACCGCGCCAGCACCGGCAGGCTGACGCTCAATCGCGGCGCGCGCAACTTCCTGCTCGAGCGCCTCGACGGGTTCCGCATCGCGCGCGAGGCGGGCGTCGCCCGCACCTTTCAGAACATCCGCCTCTTCGCCGGCATGACCGCGCTGGAGAACCTGCTGGTGGCGCAGCACGTGCCGCTGATGCGCGCGAGCCTCTGGAGCGTCGGCGGGCTGTTGGGCCTGCCGAGCTTCCGCCGCGCCGAGGCGCAAGCGGTGGCGCGGGCGCGGCGCTGGCTCGAGCGCATCGGCCTCGTCGAGCGCGCCGACGATCCCGCCGGCAGCCTGCCCTATGGCGCGCAGCGCCGCCTCGAGATCGCCCGCGCGATGTGCACCGAGCCGGCGCTGCTCTGCCTCGACGAGCCCGCCGCCGGGCTCAACCCGCGCGAATCCGCCGAGCTCAACGCGCTGTTGCTGGCGATCCGCGCCGAGCACGGCATCGGCGTGCTGCTGATCGAGCACGACATGAGCGTGGTCATGGGCATCTCCGATCACGTCGTGGTGCTCGATTACGGCCGCAAGATCGCCGCGGGAACGCCCGAGGCGGTGCGCCGCGACCCGGCGGTGATCAAGGCCTATCTCGGCGAGGAAGAGGAGGACGCGCTGCCGCCGGAGGTCGCGCGCGACCTCTCCGAAGGGAGCTGAGCCGTGGCGCTTTTGGAGATCGCCGGGGTCCACAGCTTCTACGGCACGGTCGAGGCGCTGAAGGGCATCGACGTGACGGTCGAAGAGGGCGAGATCGCAGCGCTGATCGGCGCCAACGGCGCCGGCAAATCGACGCTGCTGATGACCATCTGCGGCCGGCCGCGGGCGGCGGAAGGCTCCATCCGGTTTGCCGGCGAAGAGGTCACGCATCTTCCCACCCACGCCATCATCCGCCGCGGCATCGCGCACGCGCCCGAAGGCCGCCGCATCTTTCCGCGCATGAGCGTGCTGGAGAATTTGCAGATCGGCGCCGCCACCGCCGAGCGCGCCGATTTCGCTGCCGATCTCGCCCGCGTCTTCGCGCTCTTCCCGGTGCTGGAGCGGCGCCAGGCGCAGCGCGGCGGCACGCTGTCGGGCGGCGAGCAGCAGATGCTGGCGATCGCCCGCGCGCTGATGAGCCGGCCGCGCCTGCTGCTGCTCGACGAGCCGTCGCTGGGCCTGGCGCCGCTCATCGTCAAGCAGATCTTCGAGGTCATCCGCGAGATCAACCGGCGGCAGAAGATGACGGTGCTGCTGGTCGAGCAGAACGCCTTCCACGCCTTGAAGCTCGCGCACCGCGCCTATGTCATGCAGACCGGCCGCATCACGCTTGCCGGCAGCGGCGGCGAGCTGCTGGCCGATCCGCAAGTGCGCGCCGCCTATCTCGAGGGCGGGCGGTGACGGCGGCGGCGGTGCTCGGCGCCTCGGCGGAGAGCTTCCTCGGCCTCACGCTGCTGCTGTTCGGCGCCGCCGCGCTCGCCACCGGCCGCGCGCTGGCGCTTTCCTGGCGCCCGGCCTGGCAGGCGCTGCCTTACGCGCTGCTGCTGGCGGCGGGCGACCGCTTCCTGCTCTATGCGCTCTTCGGCGGCGAGCTGCTGTCGGCGAGCGGCTATGGGCTGGCGGCGGCGATCCTGCTGCTGCTGGTGCTGGCGAGCTATCGGCGCACGCAAGCGCGGCTGATGGTGCGGCAATACCCCTGGCTTTACGAGCGCGCGGGGCCGTTCGGGTGGCGCGCGCGCGCAGCGCCGGAGGTCCAACCGCAGGAAGGGGCCGATGGTTGAGGAGGGCGGCCGGCTACTGGCGAAGCGATCCGAGCAGCCCCGAGGAGGAGACGCGATGGCGATGCGCAGAAGAATCGACGGGCTTGCCGCCGGCATCGCCTTTTCAGCCGTCCTTCTTGCGGCCGCCGCCGCTGCCGCGCAACAGCCGAAGGATCTGGCGGAAATGGGCTTGGGAGCCAATTCCTGCGCGAGGTTCAGCGAGATGTACGGGAATGATCCCGCATCGACCGAGACCACCTTCTTCACCTGGGCGCAGGGATTCATGTCCGCGATCAACCTGGTGCTCTTGGGGCGAGAGCATCAACGCAGCACGAACCTGGCGCTGTGGGACGTGGAGCGGCAGAAACGCCATATCCTGTCTTATTGCGCCGCCAATCCGTCGCGCGCCTATGACGAAGGCGTGTTCGATCTCTTCGAGGCCATGAGGAAGGAGCAGGGACTGCCGAGCCTCGCGCGATGATCCCGGCGGGACCGATCGCCGAGCCAAGCCGCGCGGGCAGGCGAAGGCGGTGACGGCCGGCCGCACCGCTTGCTAGAATTCGCACCGTCGGACAACAGGGAGACAGGGAGCAGCCAAGCCATGAAGAAAATTCTCGCGCTGGCACTTGGCGCGGCGGCGCTGGCGGCAGCGCCGGCCCGCGCGGAAGACCTCAAAGTGGCCGTGGTCGGGCCGATCACCGGGCAATACGCCACTTTCGGCGAGCAGATGCGGCGCGGCGCCGAGATGGCGGTCAAGGACATCAACGCCCAGGGCGGCGTGATGGGCCGCCAGCTCAAGCTCGCGGTCGGCGACGACGCCTGCGATCCCAAGCAGGCGGTGAGCGTCGCCAACCAGATGGCCAATGACGGGGTGCTGTTCGTCGACGGGCATTACTGCTCGGGCTCGTCGATCCCGGCCTCCGCGGTCTATGCCGAGAACGGGGTGCTGCAGATCACGCCGGCCTCGACCAACCCCGCCTTCACCGACGATGCCGCCAAGAAGGGCTGGAACAACGTCTTCCGAGTCTGCGGCCGCGACGACGCGCAGGGCCGGGTCGCCGGCCGGTACATCGCGGCGCATTACCAAGGCAAAAAGGTGGCGATCCTGCACGACAAATCGCCCTACGG
>DASPSJ010000063.1:0-44258 GCA_035623985.1 Allostellaceae bacterium
GCATCACAAGGAGAGCTTTCTCTACACGCATTTCGACGAGATTTGCGACATCATGCGCGCCCATGACGTCTCGTTCTCGCTCGGCGACGGATTGCGTCCCGGCTCGATCGCCGATGCCAATGACGCCGCGCAATTCGCCGAGCTCGAGACCCTCGGTGAGCTCACGCGCATCGCCTGGGAGCGCGACTGCCAGGTAATGATCGAGGGTCCGGGGCACGTGCCGATGCACAAGATCAAGGAGAACATGGATCTCCAGCTCCAGCATTGTCACGAGGCGCCGTTCTACACGCTGGGGCCGCTGGTCACCGACATCGCGCCCGGCTACGACCACATCACCAGCGGCATCGGCGCGGCGATGATCGGCTGGTTCGGCACGGCGATGCTGTGCTACGTCACGCCCAAGGAGCATCTGGGCCTGCCCGACCGCGACGACGTCAAGGTCGGCGTCGTCACCTACAAGATCGCGGCGCACGCCGCCGACATCGCCAAGGGCCATCCGGCGGCGCGCGAGCGCGACGACGCGCTCTCGCGCGCCCGCTTCGAGTTCCGCTGGCGCGACCAGTTCAACCTCTCGCTCGACCCCGAAACGGCGGAGAAGTTCCACGACCAGACGCTCCCTGCCGAGGGCGCCAAGCTCGCGCATTTCTGCTCGATGTGCGGGCCCAAATTCTGCTCGATGAAGATCTCGCAGGAGGTGCGCGACTACGCCCAATCCGGCATGGCCGAAAAGTCGCAGGAGTTCCGCGAGCAGGGCGGCGAGATCTACAAGGTGCTGGAAGGACGGACGGCGCCCGTCGACCCGTGAGCAAGAGCGGCGACCGGCTCTATCCGCACCGGCCGGTTCTGGGTTGCCTCGCCGTAGTGCGGCGGGGCAGCCGGATCCTGCTGGCGCAGCGCTCGGAGCTGCCGGGCGTCGGACGCTGGGGCTTTCCCGGCGGCATGCAGGAGCTGGGCGAAACGGTCCATGCCTGCGCCGAGCGCGAGCTGCGCGAGGAGACCGGGATCGCGGCGACGCCGGTCCGGACGCTCGGCGTGCTCGACACCATACGCCGCGACGAGGACGGCCGCGTCAAGGTGCATTTCGCGCTGGTGGTCGTGCTGCTTGAGTGGTGCGCGGGCGAAGGCGAGCCGATCGAGGATGCGAGCGCGCTCGGCTGGTTCACGCCCGAGGAGGCGCGCAAGCAGGGACTCGATCTCTTCCCCCGCGTCGAGGAGCTGATGGCGCTGGCACTGGAGTAGAGGTCGGATCGCGGTTGCGGGTCGGGCCATGCCGAAGCGGAATGGAGCGCGCCGATCCGCTCCGGCCTCAGCCCTCCGGCACTCCGGCCTGGCGCATGCCCTCGCAGACGCGCTCGCGCTGCCTGAGATAGACCGGGTTGTCGGTCGCGGCGGCGATGCGGAAGCGGGCGATGGTGAAGGCGGGATCGAGCGCCAGCCCTGCCCGGGTTGCCGCCCGCGCTTCCTCGGCGCGGCCAAGAAAAGCCAGCGCGGCGGCAAGCCAGAAATGCGCGATCGCCTGGTTCCGGTTGTTTTCGATGGCGCGGTGGAGCCACGCCGCCGCCGCTTTGTCCTCGCCCAGGTAAAGCTTGGCGACGCCGGCTCCCGCCATCCAGACATAGGCCGTCGTGTCGCGCGGCGAGAGGCGGAGCGCTTGCGCCACATGGGCCTCCGTCTCCTCGCTGCGGCCGATGCATATCTTGGCGTGGCCGATATAGCTGTGCGCCATGGCGAGATTGCGATCGAGGCTGAGCGCGCGCTCGCATTGGGCGATGCCTTGGAGCGGACGGTTGGTGAAAATCTGAACATTGCCCAGGATCATGTGAGCCCAGGCGTGGTCCGGCGCGAGAGACAGCGCCCTGGTCGCTGCCGCCTCGGCGGCGGCAAGACGCTCGGCCCGGTCGGCGCTGAACATATGCGCGCCCACGACCGAGTCGACGAAAGCGCCGCCGACGAGCGCCTCGACATTGCCCGGGTCGAGTGCCAGGGCGCGCGCAAAGAATTCTTTCGCCTGTGCCGCGTAGTAGGGGGTCTCGCCGCGGTTGATGCAGGCCATGCCCTGGAAGTAAAGGTCCATCGAATCGGGATGGGGCGCCCGCTCGGCGCGACGCGCCTCGGCGGCGACGAGATGGGCGCTGAGCGTGCCGGCCAGCCGGGCGACGATCTCATCCTGCATGTCGAAAAGGTCGGCCACCGGCTTGTCGAAGCGCTCGGCCCAGAGATGCGCGCCGCTTTCGGCGTCGACAAGCTGGACATTGACGCGCATCCGGTTGCCGCCGCGCTGCACGCTGCCCTCCAGCACATAGCGCACGCCCAGCTCGCGGCCGACCGTCTTCACGTCGAAAGATTTTCCTTTGTAGGTGAAGGCGGTGTTGCGCGCGATGACGAAAGCGCCGGCGATGCGCGAGAGATCGGTGGTAAGGCTTTCGGTCACGCCGTCGGCAAAATACTCCTGCTCGGGATCGCCGCCGATATTGACGAAGGGCAGCACGACGATGGAAAGGCGCGGGAGAGTCGGCGTCGGCGTGCGGGCCGCCGGCGCGGCGGCCGAGCCGTCCGCGCCGGATTTGATCGCGTATGCCCGCATCGGCCGGGCGATGTTCTTGAGCCTCTGCTCGCCGAGATCGGCGAAGGCTTCGGCGACGCGGTCGCGCACCTGCCGATAGGCATCCTCGGAAAGGCAGATGCCGCCGGGCTGGGCGATGCCCTCCAGGCGCGCGGCGATGTTGACGCCGTCGCCCATCAGGTCGCCATCGGCTTCCTCGACCACGTCGCCGAGATGAATGCCGATGCGGAAATCGATGCGGCGCTCGGGCGGCAGGCCGGCATTGCGCTCCGCCATGGCGCTCTGCAGGTCGATCGCGCAGCGCACCGCGTCCACGACGCTGCGAAATTCGATGAGAAGGCCGTCGCCGGCGCGCTGCACGACGCGGCCCTGATGCGCCGCGATCGCCGGCTCGATCAGATCGCCGCGCAACGCCCGGAGCCGCGCCAGCGTCCGCTCCTCATCGGTGCCGGCCATGCGCGAATAGCCCGCGACATCCGCCGCCAGGATCGCCGCCAGCTTGCGCCCGACGCGCCCAGATGCCACGCGCGCCCTCCCGAGGCCATGGTGGGCCGATCATATCACCGCCTCCCGACCGGCGAAATTCCGGCCCATCGCCGCAGCCGGCGCTCCCCCAAAGATCCGCTTCCGACACCTGGCGGCCCAATTCCCTGCCTCGCCGCCGGCGTTTCAAGCGTGCGCCTCAACCGCCGGCAATCACCGCCGCGACACCGCCTGCCGCAAGCACCCAGAGCGGGTTGAGCTTCGGCCGCCACAGCAGGATCGCGGTCGATGCGGCGGCGATGGCGCCGAGCGCGATGTCGGTGGCGCCGGCGCGCAGGATGACGAGCGAGCCCGCCAGGATCAGCCCCGCCGCGACCGGCGCGAGGCCGCGCTCCAGCGCCGTGTGCCAGGCCTTGCCGCGATGCGCGCTCCAGCGCCGCGCGATCGCATAGTAGAGCAGCGAGGAGGGCAGGAAGAGCGCAAGCGAGGCCAGCGCAGCGCCGGCGAGCCCGGCCACCTTCCAGCCGACCAGCGTCGCCAGCAGAACGCCAGGGCCCGGGGCGGCGCGGGCGATGGCGAAGAGGTCGACGAAGTCGCGCTGGCTCATCCACTGCCGCGCCGCGATCGCGTTCTCGATGCCGGCGAGGATGCTCGGGCCGCCGCCGATCGACAAGAGCGACAGCGGCACGAAGACGATCAGCAACCCCAGCAGCGGGTCCTCACGCATCATGGCCCCGCGGCGCGCGCCAGGCGAGGGCGATGCTGAGCGGCGTCAGCGCCAGCACCACCGGCACCATCGGCCAGCCCAGCACGCCGATGGTGAGAAAGATCAGCGCCAGGACGGCGAGCGGCACGGCGCGGCGCTCGACGCGCCGCGCCGCGCGCAGCCCCACCATGGCGGTGAGCCCGATCGCCGCCGCGGCGACGCCGCCGATCGCGCGATGCACCCAGGCGATCTCCTCGATGCTCTGATAGAGCGCGGCGAGCACCAGGACCAGGACCATCGGCGGCAGCAGCATGGCGGCGAGCGCCGCCGCTGCGCCGGCGGCGCCGCGCAGCCGCTGGCCGATATAAAGCGAGAGGTTCGCCACATTGGCGCCGGGCATGATCTGGCCGAGCGCGAGGCCGCTCAGGAAATCCTCTTCGCCGAGCCACTGCCGGCGCTGGACGATCTCGCGGTACATCCAGCCGGAGAGCGCGCCGCCGAAACTCATGAGCCCGATCTTGGCAAAGGCGCCGATGATCGCCGAAAGCGGGACGCGGGCGGCCACGGCTCAGCCCGGCGCCGCCAGCCGCCGCGGCCAGGCGAGCGACAGCGCGAAGAGCGCCGCCGCCGCCAGCACCACCGCCGGCCCCGCCGGCAGATCCCAGCGCAGCGAAGCGCCGACGCCGAGGAGGACGGCGACGGAGCCGGCGAGCGCCGCCAGCGCCGCCATCGTTTCAGGCGTGCGCGCGAAGCGGCGGGCCGCCGCAGCGGGCAGAATCAGCATCGAGGTGATGAGCAGGATGCCCACCACCTTCATCGCCATGGCGATGACGAGAGCCACCAGCAGCATGAAGGCGATCCGGGTCGCGGCGACGTTGATCCCGTCCACCTGCGCCAGCTCCTCATGCACGGTGATCGCCAGCAGCGGCCGCCACAGCCAGGCGAGCGCACCGAGCGCCACGGCGCCGCCGCCATAGATCCAGGCAAGATCGCTCGGCATCACCGCCAGGATGTCGCCGAAGAGATAGCCCATGAGGTCGACGCGCACCGTCTCCAGGAAGGCGAGGGCGACCAGGCCCAGGGACAGCGCGCTGTGCGCCATGATGCCGAGCAGCGTGTCGCCGGCAATCCGGCGCTGCTGCTGCAGCGCGGCCAAGGCCAGCGCGATGAGCAGGCAGACCGCGACCACCGCGAGGTTGAGATTGACCCCCAGCAGGAAGCCCAGCGCGACGCCGAGCAAGGCGGAATGGGAGAGCGTGTCGCCGAAATAGGCCATGCGGCGCCACACGACGAAGGAGCCGAGAGGGCCCGCCACCATGGCGACGCCGATTCCGGCGAGCGCCGCGCGCAGCACGAACTCATCCATCGCGGCCGGCCTCCGCGCCCACGGGGTGGCGATGGTCATGATCGTGGCCATGGTCGTGATCATGGCGGTGGGCATAGAACGCGAAGCCGTCGATCGCCGGGCCGAACAGCGCGCGGTAGGCGGGATCGCGGCTCACCTCCTCCGGATGACCGCTGCAGCAGACGTGGTGGTTGAGGCAGACGACCCGGTCGGTCGCCGCCATGACGAGATGAAGATCGTGCGACACCAGCAGCACGCCGCAGCCCCGCTCGTCGCGGATGCGGCGGATGAGCGCGAAGAGCTCCGCCTGGCCGGCGATATCGACCCCTTGCACCGGCTCGTCCAGCACCAGAAGCTCTGGCTCGCGCAGCAGGGCGCGGGCGAGCAGCACGCGCTGCTGCTCGCCGCCCGACAGCGTCTGCATCGGCAGATCGAGCGCGTGCGCGGCGCCGACCAGCGCCAGCACCGCGCCAAGGCGGGCGCGGTCGCCCGGCACCAGCGTGAGAAAGCGCCGGACGGAGAGCGGCAAGGTGTCGTCGACGGCAAAGCGCTGCGGCATATAGCCGATGCGAAGGCCGGCGCGGCGCTCGACACTTCCGGCCTGGGACCGCTGCAAGCCAAGAGCGACGCGCAGCAAGGTGGTCTTACCGGCGCCGTTCGGCCCGATGACGGTGACGATCTCGCCGGGAGCCACGGCGAGCGACACCTCGGCAAGCGCGACGCGCCGGCCGAAAGCGACGTGGACACCCGACAGCTCGAGCAAGGGAGGGGGCGGCACGGGGGTCACCGCGCCTCGGCATCAGGCCGGCAGCGCGGGCAGAGCCCGCGCAGCTCGATCGTCTGCTGCTCCACGGCAAAGCCCAGGACGTCGGCGCGGTGCAGCACGGCACCGGCGATGGCGGGATCGTCAAGCTCAGCGGCGGCGCCGCATTTGCCGCAGATGAGGAACTGGCTCGCATGGCGATGCTCGGGCCGCGGGCAGCCGACATAGGCGTTGAGCGATTCGATGCGATGGATGAGCCCGTGCTCGATGAGGAAGTCGAGCGCGCGATAGACGGTGGGCGGCGCCGCGCCGGGATGCGAGCGCCTGAGCGCCTCGAGCACCGCATAAGCGCCCACCGCCTCATGGCCGCGCCAGACGAGGCGCAGCACTTGCCGGCGCAGCTCGGTGAGCCGGGCGCCGCGCGTGGCGCAAAGCTGCGCGGCGCGGTCGAGCGCGTCCTCGATGCAGCTATCGTGGTCGTGGCTTGCCGCCTGAAACGGGCCTCCCGCCTGCGCGCGCGAACGGACCACGGCTCTCTCCCGGCTTGACGATGTTATGATATAACATATCATCGACCGACAGAAGCGCCAGAGAAGCGCCGTCGCCCGGAGTTCCATGCTGCGCCTGACGTTTGTCGTCGCCGTCGCGGTCGCCGCGCTCGGCCTGCTCGCGCCCACCGCCGCCGCGGCGCCCAAGGTGGTGGCGAGCATCAAGCCCATTCATTCGCTGATCGCCGGGGTGATGGAAGGGGTGGGGGAGCCCGATCTCATCGTCGCCGGCGGCGCCTCGCCGCATCTTTATGCGCTGAAGCCCCTGGATGCGAAGCGCCTGGCGCGCGCCGACGTGGTCTTCTGGATCGGTCCGATCTTCGAGAGCTTTCTCGAGAAGCCGCTGGCCACGCTTGCCGGCAAGGCGGAGATCGTCGAGCTCGACCGCGCGCCCGGCATCGCGCTGCTGCCGGCGCGCGAAGGCGGCGCCTGGGAGGAGGAGGAGCATCATCATGCCGCTTCGGCGCTCGAGCAGGACGGCCATCTCTTTCTCGATCCCGAGAATGCCAAGGCGATCGTGCGCATCGCCGTGGCGCGGCTCGCGGCAATCGACCGGGCCAACGCGGCGCGCTATGACGCGAACGGCGCAGCGCTCGAGCGCCGCCTCGACGCGCTCGACGCGGCGCTGCTACAGCGCCTTGCCCCGCTCGGCGGCCGGCGCTTCGTGGTGTTTCACGACGCCTATCAATATTTCGAGCGGCGTTACGGCCTTGCCGCCATCGGCTCGATCACGGTAACGCCGGAGAGCCAGCCCGGCGCGCGGCGGCTCCAAGCGATCCGCGAGAAGATCCGGACGCTCGGCGCGCGCTGCGTCTTCCGCGAGCCGCAATTCGAGCCGCGGCTGGTCGATGTCGTCGTCTCCGGCACCGCCGCGCGCACCGGCGTGCTCGATCCCGAAGGCGCGCTGTTGGCGCATGGCCCCGAGCTTTATTTCGAGTTGATGAACGGGCTTGCCGACGGGCTCGTGCGGTGTTTGGGCTAGCCCTCGATCCACGCGATCCGCAGCACATTGGTGGCGCCCGGCGTGCCGAAGGGCACGCCGGCGGTGACGACGATGCGCTGGCCGCGCTCGGCGAAGCCTTCGCGATGGGCGATACTCGTCGCCCGGTTCACCATGTCGGCAAAATTGGTGACGTCGCGGGTGTGGACACAGTGGAGGCCCCAGACCAGCGCCAGCTTGCGCGCGGTCTGTAGGCGCGAGGTCAGCGCCAGGATCGGCGCATCCGGACGCTCGCGCGCCGCGCGCAGCGCCGTGGCGCCGGAGGTGGTGTAGGAGCAGATGGCGGCGGCGCCGATGGTATGCGCCACCTGGCGGGCGGCGGCGCTGATGGCGTCGGAGGAGGTGTGCTCGGGCTGGGCCGCGGCGTCGGCGTGAAGGCCGGCATTGTAGAAGGGATCGGCCTGAACGCGGCGGATGATGCGGTCCATCATCTTCACGGCTTCCACCGGGTATTCGCCGGCCGCCGTCTCGGCCGACAGCATCACCGCGTCGGCGCCTTCGTAGATCGCGGTTGCGACATCGGACGCCTCGGCCCGCGTCGGCACCGCCGCATGGATCATGGATTCCAGCATTTGCGTCGCGACGATCACCGGCTTGCCGGCAAGCCGGCAGGCATGGACGATCTGCTTCTGCACCGGCGGCACGTCCTCGGGCGGCATCTCGACGCCGAGATCGCCGCGCGCCACCATCAGCGCGTCGCTGAGCTCAATGATCTCGGCGAGCCGGCCCACGGCCGAGGGCTTCTCGAGCTTCACCATGACGCCGGCGCGGTTGGCGACGAGCTTTCTCGCCTCGGCAACATCCTCCGGCCGCTGCACGAAAGAAAGCGCGATCCAATCGACGCCGGCATCGAGCGCGAAGAGGAGGTCGGCGCGATCCTTCTCGGTGAGTGCCGCCACCGGCAGCACGGCGTTGGGAACGTTGACCCCCTTGCGGTCGGACAGCTCGCCACCGTCGATCACCGCCGTCTCGGCGAAATCAGCGCCGCAGGATTCCACCTTGAGGCGCACCTTGCCGTCATCGAGCAGCAACTCCGTGCCGGGCTCGAGCGCCGCGAAGATCTCGGGATGCGGCAAAGGCGCGCGCTCGGCGTCGCCGGGCTTCCGGTCGAGATCGAGACGGAAATGAGCGCCCGGCATGAGCCGCACCTTGCCGGCGGCGAAGGCGCCGAGGCGCAGCTTCGGCCCCTGCAGATCCGCGAGGATGCCGATCGGCCGGCCGGTCTCCTTCTCCAGCGCGCGGACGGCCTCGATCCGCGCCTGATGGTCGCCGCGCTCGCCATGGCTGAAATTGAGGCGGAAGACGTCGACGCCGGCATGGAACAAGGCGGCAATGGTCTCGGGCGCGGAACTCGCGGGGCCCAGCGTGGCGACGATCTTGGCGCTGCGTTGGCGTCGCATGAGCTATTGTTTCTCCGTCGCGATGGGCGCATCCGCCGCCTGCACCAGGATCGCGCGGAAATCATTGACATTCGTCAACGTCGGGCCGGTGACCATCAGATCTCCCAAGGCCTGAAAGGCGCCATAGCTGTCATTGTCGGCAAGATGCGCGCGCAGGTTGACGCCGGTGGCGGCAGCGCGCGCGAGGGTGTCGGGACCGTAGAGCGCCCCGGCATTGTCCTCGGTGCCGTCGATGCCGTCGGTATCGCCGGCAAGCGCGTGGATCGCCGGGTGACCGTCGAGCGCCAGCGCGAGCGCCAGCAGGAACTCGGTGTTGCGCCCGCCGCGGCCGGCGCCGCGAACCGTTACCGTCGTCTCGCCGCCCGACAGCAGCACCGCCGGCAGCGGCAGCGCGCGCTCGCCGATGACGAGCTTGCCGGCGGCGGCCTGGCGCGCGATCCCGGCATGGACCAGCGCCACGTCGCGGGCCTCGCCTTCGACGGCGTCGCTCAGCACCAGCGGCGCGACGCCGGCGCGGCGCGCGCGCTCGGCCGCCGCCAGCAGCGCCTGCTGCGGCGTCGCCACCAGCAGGAAGGTGCCGCGGGCGAGCCGGGGATCGCCCCGCTTCGGGCTTTCTTCGATGGCGGCGGCGAGATGCGCGGCGACGGCGGCGGGCGGCGCGATCGCGTATTTGGCGAGGATCGCGCGCGCCTCGGCGAAAGTCGAGGGGTCCGGCACCGTCGCGCCCGAGGCGATGACCGAGGGATCATCGCCGGGGACGTCGGAGATGGCGAGCGTCACCACGCGCGCCGGCGCGGCGGCGGCGGCGAGCCGCCCGCCCTTGATGGCGGAGAGGTGCTTGCGCACACAATTGATCTCGCCGATGGTGGCGCCGCTCAGCAGCAGCGAGCGCGTCACGGCGCGTTTGTCCTCGAGGCCGATGCCCGGCGCGGGCAGCACCATCAGCGCCGAGCCGCCGCCCGAGGCGAGGAACAGCACGAGGTCCTCGGCGCCGAGGCCGCGCACGCCGTCGAGAATGCGCTGCGCCGCCTCGCTGCCGGCGGCATCGGGCATGGGATGGCCGGCCTCGACCACTTCGATGCGCCGCGTCGGCACGCCGTGGCCGTAACGAGTGATGACCAGGCCCGAGAGCGCGCCCGGCCAGTGATCCTCGACCGCCTTGGCCATCGCGGCTGCCGCTTTGCCGGCACCGACGACCACGGTGCGACCGCTCGGCGGCGGCGGCAGATGCGGCGGCACCACCCGCGCAGGGTCGGCGGCAGCAAGCGCTGCGGCGAAGAGAGCGCGCAGCAAGGAACGGGCATCATCGCGGCCGAAGGGATCCACGCGGGGTCGACCTCGTCGCAGCATCGTGTCGGGTCTCGCCGCCACGGCCGGAAAAAGATAGGATGGCCCCCTGCCCGACGACAACCCCGCCCGATCGGACCGCCTCATGCCGTTGACCGGACCCGCGCTGCTCGGACCCGAGGATCCCGTTGCGGTAGAGCTGCGCGACGACGACGCCCGCGCGCCGGTGCTGCTCACCTGCGATCACGCCAGCAACGCCGTGCCGCGCTCGCTTGCCGGGCTCGGCCTCGCCCCGGGAGCGATCGAGCAGCATATCGGCTGGGATATCGGCGCCGCCGCGGTGACGCGGCGGCTCGCCCGCGCGCTTGGCGCGCCGGCGATCCTCTCCGGCTATTCGCGGCTGGTCATCGACTGCAACCGCGACCCCCGGGATCCCAGCTCGATCCCGGAGGAAAGCGATGGAATTTCCGTGCCCGGCAACCGGCAGCTTGCGCCCGAGGCGCGCGCCCGGCGGCACCAAGCCTGCTTCGATCCCTATCACCAAGCGATCGCGGCGCGGCTCGATGCGCTCTCCGCGGCGGGCGGCGTGCCGGCGCTGCTGTCGATCCACAGCTTCACGCCGGTGATGAACGGCTTCGCCCGGCCGTGGCAGGTCGGCATTCTCTGGGACAAGGATCAGCGTCTTGCCGTGCCGCTGCTGGCGGCGCTACGCGCCGATCCGTCGCTGGTGGTCGGCGACAACGAGCCTTATTCGGCGCATGAGCCGGCCGGCTATACGCTGCGCCACCACGGCGTGACGCGCGGCCTGCCGCATCTGGCGATCGAGCTGCGCCAGGACCAGATCGCCGAGCCCGACGGAGCGGCGGCGTGGGCGGCGCGGCTGGCGGCGGTGCTGTCGCCGATCCTCGCACGGCGCGAGATCTATTACGCCGAGCAATTTTAGGAGCTACTGGCAATCGCCGCGCCGGGTCCCCACAATAAAGCCAGTCCAGCCGTGACGGAGAAAGAGCGATGGACGACAAGACCCGTATCGAGCTCGAAGCCGCCTCCTTCCGCCGCCTGGTGCAGCACCTGCAAGAGCGCACCGACGTGCAGAACCTCGACCTCATGAACCTCGCCGGCTTCTGCCGCAACTGCATGTCGCGCTGGTATCGCGAGGCGGCCGAGGAACGCGGCCTGACGGTGCCTGATCCCGAGGCGCGCCGGATCGTCTACGGCATGCCCTATGAGGAGTGGAAGGCGAAGTACCAGAAGGACGCGAAGAAGCCGCTTGCCGGCGACACGCACAAGCATTGAGACTGCGATCGCCGTGCGTCGCTTGCGCGCCGCGCGGCGCTTCTATAGGGTCGGGCGACGTCCAACACGCGGGGGGAATCCATGCCGGAAGTCGGCGGCATCGCCGGCGAGCGCCTGAAATCTTTCATCGAGCGCATCGAGCGGCTCGAGGAGGAAAAACGGGCGCTGGCCGAGGACATCAAGGAGGTCTTCTCCGAGGCCAAGGGCGTCGGTTTCGACGTCAAGACCATGCGCCAGATCATCAGGCTCCGCCGGCTGGATCAGGACGATCTCGACGAGCAGGAGGCGCTGCTCGACACCTACAAGCGCGCGCTCGGCATGGTGCCGCAGGCGTCCGATACGCCCGAACCGAAGCGCCGCAGCGGCGGCCGCCGATAGCGGCCGCCCGGAGCCGGGCGCGGATGCAGCTTGGCGCGCGTGCTTGCCGGGCTTGGAAGGCCTGGCTCACGGCGGCGGAGCGCAATGATTGTGCCCGAGAGCTGCGGCGGCCGGCATCAATCTGTCGCGGGACGCAGGCTTTGCGCATGATCGCTTTCGTCGGCGACCTACCATCTTACAGGGAAAATCGGATAGCGGCGCCGGGGGGCAATTTGAAAATTTGAACGTTGGCGCGGCTTGCAGATTGGGTTACTTTAAGTTCTGCAACCTTCTAGGGCAAAGGGCATAGCCATGACCGCATTGGCGCTGCGCCGCAACCATCGTCCCAATCAAACCGTGATCGATCGGCTCCGGGAGCGCTTCGGCGAGCGCTTCTCGACCGCGGCGGCGGTGCGCGAGCAGCACGGTCAGGACGAGAGCTATCACACGCCGGCGGCGCCCGATGCGGTGGTGTTCGCGCAGTCGACCGAAGAGGTTTCAGAGATCGTCAGGCTGTGCGCGGCGGAGAAGGTGCCGGTGATCGCTTTCGGCACGGGCACCTCGCTCGAAGGTCACATTGCGGCGCTGGAAGGGGGCGTGTGCGTCGATCTCTCGCAGATGAACCGGGTGCTGCGGGTGTCGGCGGAGGATCTCGACTGCACGGTCGAGGCCGGGGTGACGAGGAAGCAGCTCAACGAATATCTGCGCGACACCGGGCTGTTCTTCCCGGTCGATCCCGGCGTGGATGCCTCGCTGGGCGGGATGACGGCGACGCGGGCGTCGGGGACGAACACGGTGCGCTACGGCGCGATGCGGGAGAATGTGCTGACGCTGACGGTGGTGCTGGCGGACGGGCGGGTGATCCGCACGGCGCGGCGGGCGCGGAAATCGGCGGCGGGCTACGACTTGACGCGGCTTTTCGTGGGCTCGGAAGGGACGCTGGGGATCATCACCGAGGTGACGCTGCGGCTCTACGGCATTCCCGAGGCGATCCTGGCGGCGGTCTGCTCCTTCCCCTCGATCGCGGCGGCGGTGAACACGGTGGTCGCCGCCATCCAGGCCGGCGTGCCGGTGGCGCGCATCGAATTGCTCGACGCCAAGCTAATGGATGCGGTCAACAAATTCTCCAAGCTCGACTACGCCGTGGCGCCGACCTTGTTCTTCGAGTTCCACGGCACGCCGCGCGGGGTGGAGGAGCAGGTGGCGCAGGTGAAGGAATTCGCCGCCGAGCAAGGCGGCACCGACTTCCGCTGGGCATCGACGCATGAAGAGCGCTCCCGGCTGTGGCGCGCGCGCCATGACGCCTATTACGCCGCGCTTGCCCTGCGTCCGGGCTGCAAGGGCTGGTCCACCGACGTCTGCGTGCCGATCTCGCGGCTTGCCGAATGCATCGCCGAGACCACCGCCGATCTCGACAAGTCCTTCGTCCCCACGGTGCTCCTCGGCCATGTCGGCGACGGCAATTTCCACCTCGCTTTCCTCCTTGACATGAACAGGCCCGAGGAGATGGCCGAGGCGACACGGCTCAACGATCGCATGGTGAAGCGCGCCATCGCCATGGACGGCACCTGCACCGGCGAGCACGGCGTCGGCTACGGCAAGATGGAGCTTCTCATCGCCGAGCACGGCGAGGCGCTGTCGGTCATGCGCATGCTGAAGCGGGCGCTCGACCCCGACAACATCTTGAATCCCGGCAAAATCGTCCGCGTCTAGGTGCGTCGCCTTCGCCCATCCGCCGCGTCAGCGGTCGCGCTCGGGATAGTGGATGGCCTCGATCGTAAGCTCGACGGCGCCGGCCGGACGCTGCCACAGCACGGTATCGCCGACGCCGGAGCCGATGAGCGCACGGGCGAGCGGCGAGACCCAGCTCACCTTGCCGTGCTCGGCATCGGCTTCGTCCTCGCCGACGATGGCGAAGCGATGACGCTCGCCGGCTGGGCCGAGCACATCGACCACCGCGCCGAAGGCGACCTCGTCGGTCGGCTGCTGCGCCGCGTCGACCGGGATGGCCCGCTCGATCCGCGCCTCGAGATAGCGGATGTCACGGCCGAGATGCGCGAGGCGCAGCTCCCTGGCGGGGTCCTCCGGCTCGGTCTCCAAGCGCCGCTGCTCGGTCCGCGCCGTTGCCAGCCGCTCTTCCAGCAGCAGCAGCCCGTGGCGGGTGACATAATTCGGGTGCGGGCTGATCGGCAGCTCCGGCAGCGTGTCGGCTGCGGCCTCGGCATCGGTCTCGCTGACAAAGGCTCGGCTCATGATCGTTCTCCAGCAAGGGCTTGGCATGGCCGGTATCGGACTGACAACGGCGGCGCGTCCCGGGCGTTCCGCCGCTCATGCCAGGGGGCGACTTCGTGATTTATGACCGCCGCATCGAGCTGGCGATCGGCGATATCACCAAGCTCGCCATCGACGCCATCGTCAACGCCGCCAATTCCTCGCTGCTGGGCGGCGGCGGGGTGGATGGCGCGATCCACCGCGCGGCAGGACCGGGACTGCTGGCGGAATGCCGCAGGCTGGGCGGCTGCAAGACCGGCGAGGCGAAGCTCACCGGCGGTCATCGCCTGCCGGCGCGGCACGTCATCCACACGGTGGGACCGGTCTGGCGCGGCGGCGGCGACAACGAGGAGACATTGCTGGTGCGCTGCTATCGCGCCAGCCTCGAACTCGCGACGGCGCATGGGCTGCGCTCCATCGCCTTTCCCGCAATCTCCACCGGGGCCTATGGTTTTCCGCGCCCGCGCGCCTGCGCCGTTGCCGTCGACGAAACACATCGTTTCCTCCTGACGGACGAGACGATGGAACGGGTGATCTTCGTCTCTTTCGATGGCGAGACCGACGCGCTCTACCGCCGCGTCCTCGGGCTCGATTAATCGAGCCTTTTGTTGTCGAGATCCTTGGCCGCCCTGTCGCTCTCGCGGCGCTGCTTCTCGCGCTCCGCCTTGCTGCGGCCACGGCGCAGGCGGTTGGCGGCCGCGGTCTTGTCGGCATCGCGCCGGTCGCGCTGCTTGCGATACCGGTTGAGATTGACGACGTCAGCCATCGCATCCTCCTGCCGGCGCGTCCGGCGTGCTATGGTGCGGCCTCTCTCGGAGAGGTTTCTTGCGTAAAGCGGCAGTCCTGCTCGGCATCATCGTCGTCCTTTTCCTCGCCGGCCTTGTTCTCGCGCCGCAACTCGTCGATCTCGACCGCTTCAAAGCGCCCCTTACGGCGCAGCTCAGCGAGCGTGCCGGCCGCCCGGTCGAGCTGGCCGGGCCGATCGCCCTCAGTCTGTTGCCGTTGCCGGCGGTGACCGCCCGGGAGGTGCGCGTCGCCAACCCGCCGGGCGCTGCGGTCGCCTCCATGGTAAGACTGCGCGCGCTCGAAGTGAAGCTGGCGCTGCTGCCGCTGCTCGCCGGCCGGATCGAGCTGCGATATGCCACCCTGATCGAGCCCGAGATCGATCTCGAGCGCCTGCCCGACGGCGCGCCGAACTGGCGCTGGTCCGCCGCGAGTCCCGCGCCGGCCCATGCCGGCGCACTCGCCGAGCCCGCCCGCTCGCCTGCCGCCGCCGGGATCGCGAGCCTCGTTCGCCTGACGATCCAGAACGGCGCCGTGACCTGGCGCGCGGGCGGCGATATCGAGCGCTTCGAGCATATCAACGCCGATTTGACGCTCGACCCGGTCTCCGGGCAGGTCGGCGCGGCGGGAAACCTCGTCGCGCGCGGGGCGGGGGTGAGCTTCGACCTCAGGAGCGGCGCGCTCGACGCGGCGGAGATGCCGCTGCTGCTTACCGTCACGACCAAGCCCATGGCCCGCTTGCAGCTCGATGCGCTGCTATCGGGTCCGGTCGACGATCGCCGCATCGCCGGCAAGCTTGCGCTTGCCAGCGACGATGCGCGCACCCTTCTCGGCACGCTCGCCCGTATCGTCCTGCCGGCAGCACTGGCGCAGCCGATCGCCGTCAGCGCCGATCTTACCGGCTCGATGCGCCAGCTCACGCTCGACCGTCTCGTCCTCGATCTCGGCCCGGCGCATGGCGAGGGAAGCCTGCTTGTCGAGACGGGCACGCCGCCTGCTCTCGCGCTCCGGCTGTCGGTCGGCCAACTCGATCTCGATCGCTGGCCCGTCGCGCACGCTGCGGCGCTCGCGCCCACGTCTTTCGCCGGCCTCTTCGTCGCGGCGCCCGCCGCCGGCACCGTTCCGACGACGCAGCACGGCGGTCCCGGCTTGCTTGCGGGGATCGCCGCCAGCCTCGATATCGGCGTCGATGCCGCGTTGTGGCGGGGCGGTCTCGTCCGCGATGCGCGGTTGACGCTGAGGCTTGCCGATGGCCGGCTCACGCTCGACCGCCTGGCCGCGCTGCTGCCGGGCGGCTCGGACCTGTCGTTGAGCGGCGGGGGCGCGCTGACGCCGGAGGGGCCGCACGCCGATGCGGTTCTCGCGGTCAATGCCGACGATCTCCGCAGCCTCTGCGGCTGGCTCGGCGTGGCCATGGACGCTGTCCCTGCCGATCGCCTGCGCAAGGCGACGCTGGCGAGCCGTTTGACGCTGGCGGGCGATCGGCTCGATGTCGATGCCATCGATGCCACCCTGGACGCTACGCGACTGAGCGGCGCGGCAACAGTACTGCTGCGCGCGCGGCCCGGCATCGGCATGCGCCTGGTCGCCGATCGACTCAATCTCGACGCCTATCTGCCGCAATCCCTTGCGAACCGGCCCGCCGCGGCAGCGCCGGCGGCGCCGGCCGCGGCGGCTTCGAGTAAAAGCGCGCTGCCCGGCTTCGACGTCAATCTCGATGCGCGCGTCCAGGCCCTTGCCTGGCACGGCCAGCCCGTGAGCGACGTGCATTTGTCCGGCGCGCTGCAGAACGGCGAGGCGACGATCCGGGAGCTCAGCATCGGCGATCTCGGCGGCGCTTCGGCCAATCTCAGCGGCGTGATCGACGGGCTAATGGACACATCCGCCGGGCAGCTCGCCTTCGACATGCACGGGCCGGAGCTCGAGCGCGTGCTGCGCGTCGTCGCGCCCGAGCTGGCCCGCGGCCGGCACTATGGCGCCTTCAGCCTGGGCGGCGGGTTGCAATATGATCGCCAGACCGTCACCGTCGATACCGACGTGCAGATCCTTAGCGGCCACGCGCATGTCGTCGGCGATATCGCGCGGCCGAGCGGCGTGCTTGATCTCGGCTTCGATCTCGACCATCCCAGTTTTGCCCGGCTGGTGCAGGTCCTCAGCCCGCTCTACCAACCACCACGCGATCCCGGCCCGGTCAAGCTGTCGGGCCGCGTGAGCGGCGAACTGCGCCGCTTCGCGCTCGACCCGTTGGCGCTCGCCATCGGCCAAAGCACGCTCCAAGGCAAGGTTGCCGTCGATCTCTCGGGAACAAGGACGCAGCTCGATGCGGATCTCACCGCCGGCGACTGGGCGATCGACCGCCTGCTGTCGGCGCGTCAAACCGCGGCGATCGACCATGGCTTCGCCCGCGCGGCGGCGGCGCCCGGCCTCCTGCTCGCCGCGGCGCAGACATCGCAGCCGAAGGACGGCTGGTCCGACGAGCCGGTCGATTTCTCGCTGCTCGAGCGCGCCGATCTCACCCTCAAGCTCGCCGCGCACGGCCTCGCTTATGGCGGCTGGCGCGTCGATACGCCGGCCTTGACCGCTTCGGTGAAGGATGGCGTGCTCTTGCTGCAGCAGCTTACAGGCACGCTGCTCGGCGGCAGCCTCGAGGCAAGCGGCCGCGCCGGCGGCGGGGCAATGCCCGCGCTGGAGGGCCGGTTCACGCTCAAGGACGTGGATCTCAAGCAGGCATTGACCAGCGCCGTCGGCGTCGGCTTCGTCGATGGGCGCCTCGACTTCGACGGCCGTCTGGCGAGCGCCGGGAGCAGCGAGGCCGCCCTGGTGGCGCATCTCGCCGGCGATGCCGCCTTCCAGAGCCGAGGCGGCAGCATCGCCGGGGTCAATCTCAAGGCGATCCGCGACCGGCTCGCATCGCATGCCGGCGATCTCGTGGCGCTGCTGCGCGGCGGTGCCGGCGGACGCACGCCGTTCTCGACGCTGGAAGGCGGCTTCCATGTCGCTGACGGCGTCGCCAGCAGCGACGATTTGCATTTCCTGGCCGAGGACGGCGAAGGGCGCGCTACCGCTCGCTTGGATCTGCCGCGATGGACCATGGCGGGCCGCGTCGAGTTCCGGCTTGCCGGGATCGCGGATGCGCCGCCGCTGGTCATGCGGCTCGAGGGGCCGATCGACGCGCCGCGCACGGTCTTCGAGGTCAACGCGCTGGAGCAGTATCTGGCACGACGGACGGAAGCGCAGAAGCCGCCGCCTTAAGCCGACTTCGGAAAATCGTAGAAGGCGGCGGGATTGTCGACGAGAATTCGCCGGCGCATCGCCCCATCGGGGACCCACGCGCCGAGCAGATCGAACAGCACGGCGTCGTCGGGCTTGTCCTTCTCGGTCGGGTGCGGCCAGTCGCTGCCCCAGACCAGGCGCTCGGGAGCGGCCTTGACATAGGCTTGCGCCACCTTGGTGGTGTCGGCGTAGGCCGGCGGCCCGAGCTTGGTGTCGATATAGGCGCCGGAAAGCTTGACCCAGGCGCGGCCCTTGTCGATGAGCTTGCCGATCACCCGGAAGGCGGGATGGTCGATGCCCGCCGGCTGCGGAATGCGGCCGAGATGGTCGAAGATGATCGGCGAGGGCAGGCGCTGCAGCAGCGGCTCGATCTCGACGATCTTGTCGCCGAGCATGTGAAGCTGCACATGCCAGCCAAGCTCGTTCACCCGCCGCGACAATGGCTCGAGCATCTCCACCGTCGTGGCGCCGGCCTGGACGAGGTTGAAGCGGATGCCGCGGACGCCGAGCCCGTGAAGCCGCTTCAGCTCATCGTCCGAGACGCTGGCGTCGACCACCGCCACGCCGCGCGCGGTCGCGCCGATGCGGGCCATGGCGTCGAGCGTGCAGCTATTGTCGGTGCCGTAGGTCGAGGGCGTCACGACCACATTGCGCGTCGTGCCCGTCCGGTGCTGCAGCAGCCGGTAGTCCTCGACATGCGCATCGCCCGGCCTGAGCGTCGCATAAGGCGCCACGGGAAAACGGCTGTCGTAGATGTGCATGTGGCAATCGCAGGCATTGGCGGGCGCCTCGAGCGTCGGCCTCTCGGTGCCCGAGGACCACGGTACCTGATGTTGCGCCCGGCTTTCGCGACCGGCGAAGGCGCCGGCGGCCGCCAAAACCATCATGCCGGCACGCTTGAGAAACGTCCGGCGTCCCATCCGGTCATGGATCACGAGCTTCCTCCCGAGTTGCTTTGTTCCCGGCGAGGCCGGGCTGCGGTGATCATAGGCGATGGATGGGCGGAAGGCGATTATCGGCGCTCGTGCGGGCCGAGCTCGCCGCGGCGATAGCAATCGAGAATGAAGAGGCGCAGCGCGCTGGAGAGATTGCCGCGCCGCTCGGCGTCGATGGCGCCGACGAGGGCGTTCAGCGACGTGCCGCGCCACCGCGCGACTTCGCGCAGATCCTCCCAGAACGCCTCTTCGAGCGTGAGGCTCGTCGAGTGGCCGGCAATCACCACCGACCGCTTGCGGATGAGGCCGGACATCAGCCGGGACCGATCATCGCCTCGGGCCGTACCCAGCGGTCGAACTCCTCGGGGCTGACATAGCCCAGCGACACCGCGGCTTCCTTGAGGCCGGTCCCCTCTTCGTGCGCCTTCTTCGCCACCTCCGCCGCCTTGTCATAGCCGATATGCGGGTTGAGCGCCGTCACCAGCATGAGGGAACGCCGCAGCAGCTCGTCGATGCGCGCGCGATCGGCCGTGATGCCGGCGACGCAATGATCGGCGAAGCTCGTCGCGGCATCGCTCAGGAGGCGGATCGATTGGAGCAGGTTGTAGATGATCACCGGCTTCATGACGTTGAGCTCGAACTGCCCCTGACTGTCGGCGATGGTGATCGTGACGTGGTTGCCCATCACCTGCGCCGCCACCATGGTCAGCGCTTCGACCTGCGTCGGATTGACCTTGCCCGGCATGATCGAGGAGCCCGGCTCGTTCTCCGGCAGGTGCAACTCGCCGAGCCCGCAGCGCGGCCCCGAGCCCATCAGGCGGATGTCATTGCCGATCTTCATCAACGAGGCCGCCAGCACGTTGAGGGCGCCCGAAACCTCGACCAGCGCGTCGTGGCTCGCCAAGGCCTCGAACTTGTCGGCGGCGGAGACGAAGGGAAGGCCGGTGATCTCGGCGATCGCCGCGGCGAAGCGCTCGGCAAAGCCGATGCGGGCGTTGAGCCCGGTGCCCACCGCGGTGCCGCCTTGCGCCAGCGGATAGAGGCGCGGAAGGCAGGCGACGACGCGCTCGATGCCCAGCTCGATCTGCCGCGCATAGGCGCCGAATTCCTGCCCGAGGGTGACGGGAGTCGCGTCCTGCAAGTGGGTTCGCCCGGTCTTGATGATCGCGGCGAACTGGTTCGCCTTCCTTGCCAGCGCGGCGTGGAGATGATGCAGGGCGGGCAGCAGGCGGTGATGGATCTCCTCGACCGCGGCGACGTGCATGGCGGTGGGAAAGCTGTCGTTGGAAGATTGTCCCTGGTTGACGTGGTCGTTCGGATGCACCGGTTGCCTTGCCCCTCGCGCGCCACCCAGGAGCTCGTTGGCGCGATTGGCCAGCACCTCGTTCATGTTCATATTGGTCTGCGTCCCGGAGCCGGTCTGCCAGACGACCAACGGGAACTCGGCCTCGCGCGTGCCGGCGATCACCTCTTCGGCGGCGGCGATGATCGCCTCGCCCAGTCTCGGGTCAAGGTCGCCAAGCGCCATGTTGGCGAGCGTCGCCGCCTTTTTTTCCAGCGCCAAGGCCCGGATCAGCGCCGGCGGCATGCGCTCGCCGCCGATGCGGAAATTCTCCAGCGAGCGCTGCGTCTGCGCTCCCCAATAGCGATCCTCGGGGACCTGGACCTCGCCCATCGTGTCGCGTTCGGTGCGGGTCTTGCCGAATGCTGCCATGGCAGGGCTCCTCTCTCGGGACGGCGCGTTAGATATGGGATCGGCCGCTCCCCGGCGAGAGCCAGCATTATTTATTAACGATCCCGGCGATAGGTTAGGATCCGTGTCCCGACAGGAGAATCATGAGGCGGCCGATGACCGTCCACGAGACCCTGAGGCAGGCGATCATCTACAAGCGCTGCGTTCGCGTGCGCACCGCCGGCTTCGCCCGCGATATCTGCCCGCACGCGCTCGGCTTCAAGGACGGCAGCCCGCGCGTGCTCGCCTTTCAATATAGCGGCTCGAGCGTCTCGGGCCTGGCGTCGGGCGGCCAATGGCGGGCCTTCTTCGTGCGCGACATCGAGGAAGCCAACCTGATCGAGGGCCGCTGGCACAGCGGGTCCAACCTCGTCGCCAAGGTCGAAGCCTGCCTCGACCGCGTCGAATACAGCGTCGACCGCGGGCTCGGGCGTCACCGGCGCTGACCGCAGCCGATAGGAGAAGAAAGGCGATCAGGGTACGACCAGCCGGCGCAGATGCGCCGCCGCGGGGTCCTGGTGCCGTCTGGTGAGGTTGATGAACGCGCTGCGTTGCTCGGCGGAGAGATTGGCGAGAAACCGGGCCAGCGCGTCGGTCATGCCCTTCTGATAGGCGCGCCGGTTCTCGGTCGCCTGATCGACGAGACGGTCGATGAGATCGCGGTCCGGCTGCGGCTTGCTCAACTCGTCCCAGACCTTCTGCACCAGCGGCTGGTTGCCGTCGCGCAACTGCCGCGTGTTGCGGCGCATCTCGATGACGAATTGCTGGAAGGCGTCACGCTGATCGTCGTTGAGGCGGAGCTCACGCGCGATCTGCTGGAAGCGTTGGGCCGGCGTCGTCATGCGATCGGCAACGACCCACCAGACGAGCGCGCCGACGACAAAGGCATTAAGCGCAAGCGAGATCACCAAGGCAAGCCAAAGCAACCGCCCGCGCGCACGCCCGGGCGCGCCGTCCTCAGCGAGGCCCGTCATATACTCAAATCCTCGTCGATACCGTTGAACAGGCCGGACGGCGGATCGAGCAGTTCTTGGCTCAGGCTGAGGGACGATTCGGCTGACAGCGTTACATAGGTATCATCGCCCATGGCAAAGCCGGCGAGGCTTGCCACCAAGAGGCTGGCCGCCATCGCTCCCCAGCTCACCGCGCCACGCCAGCGCTGCGGTCGAGCCGCCGGGCGGCGGAAGGCCAGCACCTTCGCATCATCGGCACCCACGAGCGCCGCCGCGCGTGCCACGACCGCCTCGGGCGCTACCGGCAGCGACCCTTCTCCGATGCGTCGGGCAGCTAGAATATCCTGAAAGATCTGAGGATTAGCAGCCAGCCAGTCTTCCACGGCCTCGGCTGCTTCGGGGGCGAGCCGGTTCTCGGCATAGGCTGCCAGCAGGAGCGCATCAGGCTCGGCGTCCGCCGCCAAAGGGTCGCCGGCGGCCGCGCGCCAGCGACGCCACAGGCGTGCCTCGTCAGCGCTGTCCATGGGTCCGCCCATCCCTGCTCTCCTTATCCCCTTTTAAGCGGCCTGCGCTGCCTTTATCCCCATAATGCCACAGTTTTTTCACCTCTTGTTCCTCCGTAAAGGTTTTTTCGTCAAAGCCTCTATTGCCCCTCGGTCGAAAAGTGGCTGCGCAGCTTGAGCATCGCCTTGTGGTGGGTGCTACGGACGGTCTGCGGGTCGACCCCGAGCGCCACCGCAACCTCCGCCACTTCCATGTCCCGGTCATAAAGCATGCTCAGCACCAGTTTCTGGCGGGGCGACAGCAGCCCTTCCGGAAGCTTCAGCTTCTCGGGCGCCGCCGCCTCGGTTGCCAGCAGCCGTTCCGGCACGGCGTCGAGCGGCGTCAGCGTAAGCTGCCGGCGGCGCAACGCGTCCCGCGCCGTGCTGCGGGCGACGATGGTAAGCCAGGTGGACAGCCCGGCTCGGGCGGGATCGTAGGTCTTGAGCAGGCGGAAGCCATCCTTGCACAGCCGGACGAATACTTCCTGGACCAGATCCTCGACATCCCCGCCGCCATGCGCGACGCCGCGAACGGCCGAGACGATCAGCCCGGCATAGCGCCGAACAAAAGCGTCCCACGCCGATTTTTCGCCTCGGCCGAGGGCCAGAAGGTCGATCTCTTGCGCCACGCGTTATCTCTTCGCACCGTCATAGGGCGGGTCGCGCCGTCATATCCCCGCACACCCGCGGCAGGCTTCTAGGTAAGCTTGGCGAAGAAGTCGTTGCCCTTGTCGTCGACGACGATGAAGGCGGGAAAGTCGATCACCTCGATGCGCCAGATCGCTTCCATGCCGAGCTCGGGATACTCCAGGAGCTCCACTTTCTTGATGCAATCCTGCGCCAGCCGGGCCGCCGGGCCGCCGATCGAGCCAAGATAGAATCCGCCATGCTTCTTGCAGGCCTCGCGCACCTCGGCGCCGCGATTGCCCTTGGCGAGGGTGACGAAGCTGCCGCCGGCCGCCATGAACTGGTCGACATAGGAGTCCATCCGCCCGGCCGTGGTCGGGCCGAAGGCGCCCGAGGCATAGCCTTGCGGCGTCTTGGCGGGACCGGCGTAATAGATCGGATGGTCCTTGACGTAGGAGGGCAAGCCCTCGCCGCGCTCGAGCCGCTCCTTGAGCTTGGCGTGCGCAATGTCGCGCGCCACCACCAGCGTGCCGGTGAGCGACAGCCGCGTCTTGATGGGATAGCCCGACAGCGTGCGGCGGATCTCGGCCATCGGCCGGGTGAGGTCGATGCGCACGACCTCGCCCCCCAGGCTCTCGCCGTCGACATCGGGGAGGTAGCGCGCGGGGTTGATCTCAAGCTCCTCGAGAAAGACGCCCTTGGCGTTGATCTTGCCGAGAATCTGGCGGTCGGCGGCGCAGGAGACGCCGATGCCGATCGGCAGGCTGGCGCCGTGGCGCGGCAGGCGGATGACGCGAACGTCATGGCAAAAATACTTGCCGCCGAACTGCGCGCCGATGCCCATGGCACGCGTCAGCTCCAGCACCTCCGCTTCGAGGCCGCGGTCGCGGAAAGCCTGGCCGTACCGGTTGCCATCGCCAGGGAGATTGTCGAGGTAGCGCGTGCTGGCGAGCTTGACCGTCTTGAGCGTGTATTCCGCCGAGGTGCCGCCGATGACAATCGCGAGATGGTAGGGCGGGCAGGCGGCAGTGCCGAGCGTGCGGACCTTCTCGTCGAGGAACTTGATCAGCGATTTCGGGTTGAGCACCGCCTTGGTCTGCTGATAGAGGAAGCTCTTGTTGGCGGAGCCGCCGCCCTTGGCGATGAAGAGCAGCTTGTATTCGTCGCCTTCCTCGGCGTAGAGCTCGATCTGCGCCGGCAGGTTGTCGCCGGTATTGACTTCCTCGTACATCGACAGCGGCGCCACCTGGCTGTAGCGCAGATTGGTCTCGACATAGGTCTTGCGAATGCCCGCGGCGATGGCGGCGGCATCGCCGCCGCCGGTCCAGATGCGCTGACCTTTCTTGCCCATGACGATCGCCGTGCCGGTATCCTGGCACATCGGCAGCACCTTGCCGGCGGCGATGTTGGCGTTCTTGAGAAGATCGAAGGCGACGAACTTGTCGTTGTCGGACGCTTCGGGGTCGTCGAGGATCCGGCGGAGCTGCTGCAAATGGCCGGGTCGCAGCAGGTGCTGACAATCGATCATGGCCTGCGCCGCGAGCAGCGTCAGCGCCTGCGGATCGACCTTGACGATGGTTTCACCGTCGAGCGCGGCGGTGCTCACATAATCGCCGGTCAGCTTCCGGTAAGGCGTGGCGTCCTCAAGCGCCGGAAGCATGTCATGGAAGACGAAATCGCTCATCTCGATCGCTCTGCAAAGTCTTCGATGCGCGGCAGGAGGATGATCTTTTCCGCCGCCGCGTCAAGTCGCGCGCGCCGGCGGGAAGGCGGCGACCAGGCCGCAAGGCATCGGCAAGCCGGCGGCGCGCAACCGGAAACGCAACCGATGGGTGGGGCCGAGAGAGCCGCTGGACGACGCGCGCAGCGGGCGGGACCCTTTTCGCGGGACCCAGCATCTAAGCCTGCGAGCAAGGAGGATTGGCGATGAGCGGCGCAGGGACGGCGACGGCGCAGACAGGCGACGCAGACCTGCGGACGCATCTCCGCGCCGGCCGCTCCTCGGCCCATGCCGCGCTGATGCGCCGCCCCAATCAACGTCTTTATCGCCTGGCGCGCGGCATCCTCAGGGACGACGCGGCGGCGGAAGAGGCGGTGCAGGAGGGCTATGTCCGTGCCTTTCGCACGAGCAAAACCAGGGAGAGTCCCATGCGAAGCGCTCTCGCAGCCTTCGGAATCCCGATGCTTGCCTCGCTTCCGGCCGCCGCCGAGGTTACGACGGCGCCGCCCGGCGGCGCCTACAAGAAGGTCAGCGAATTGGTGGAATTGCCGGATTTTCTGCCCAGCCTTGGCACACTCTATGTCGGTCCCAAGACGCTGCCTGCGGGGCCGTTCCTCGCCCATGACCACGCAGGCAGCGCAGGAGACGCGGGGGCCGACAAGATCAAGCAGGCCGACGCCCATTATCGGCACCGGCCGAACGGCCAGCAGCGCTGCGAGATTTGCCTGCAATTCGCGCCGCCGAACCGTTGCAGGATCGTGCGGGGTCCGATCCTTCCCCACGGTTGGTGCCAGTTCTTCGCCGCGCGCGACAATGCGCATTAAAGCCGATGCTCGCGCGATCGGAGTCGGAACAGATTCCCGCTTATTTCTTGCGGAAAGCGTCGAGCGCCACGACCTCGCCGGGCTTTTCCGGTGCCGCTTCCGACTTGGCGGGGGCGGGCTGCGCCGACGCCGCTTCTGCCTCGCCCGGCGCTCCCTGGAATTGCAGGCCGAACTTGACCGCGGGGTCGGCAAAGGCGGTGATGGCATCGAACGGGATGACGAGTCGCTCGGGCTTGTTCTGGAAGCTCAGGGTCACGGAGAAGCATTGCTCGGACACTTCGAGATCCCAGAACTGGTGTTCGAGCACCACGGTCATTTCCTCGGGATATTGCTGGCTGAGATAGTCCGGCAACGCCAGGCCGGGGAAGCGGGTGCGGAAGGTGATGTAGAAGTGATGGGCGCCGGGGAGGCCTTTGGCGGCAGTGCGGGCGAGCGCCTCGCGGACCACGCCGCGCAACGCGGCCTCGACCATTTTATCGTATCGAAGAAGGTCTTTCACGATCGCGCGGCACCTGCCCGATTGGCGTCAGCGAAGTGGGGGGCTTCTGTTGCCCGGTGCCCCCCGGGACCGCGAGTAGCTCTAGGCTGTCATCCCCGTTAAGGGATTAGGCCGCGAGTGCCTCATGTGCCACGTTATCGTTGGCACGTCAGGATTGGCCCGATATCGGCGGTACCATGCCGGGCGACGGCTCGCATCTTTATTACGCGCGTCGATCCTAGTTCGCCCCCAAGCTGCGCCGTCCTCAAGCGGCATATTGGGTTTGGTGGAGGCGCCGGGTACTGCCCCCGGGTCCGCTACGCCTATTCCATGCACCGTTTATCGCCATAGTCGGTTGCCCGACCCGTCGAATATAGGGCTTTTTGCGGTCGGCGCAACGGGCGCCCCGAGTCGCTCTTGGAGCCATGGTTGGCCGAAGGTTAAGATACCGGTCTCACCGTCAGGAGCGCGCGCCGCCATGCCGCTGACACCAGAGCAGAGGGCCGAGATCGACCGCCTGCGCGCCGAGTTGATGCCGACGCGGCGCGCCACCGTCCCGGCGCTCGAGGAAATTCTCTACGAGCCCATCCCGCTGCTCGATCACGGCTTCATCCGCGTCATCGACTATATGGGCGACGACGCGGCGGTGGTGCAGGCGGCGCGGGTTTCCTACGGCAAGGGCACGAAACGGGTGAGCGAAGATCGCGGGCTCATCCAGTATCTCATGCGCCACCGCCATACCACGCCGTTCGAGATGTGCGAGATCAAGTACCACGTCAAGCTGCCGATCTTCGTGGCGCGGCAATGGATCCGGCATCGCACCGCGAACGTCAACGAATACTCAGCGCGTTACTCGATCCTCGACAACGAATTCTACATCCCGGCGCCCGATCAGCTCGCCGCGCAATCGAGCAGCAACCGCCAGGGGCGGGGCGAGGTGCTGTCGGGCACGGAGGCGCGGCGGGTGCTGGAGCTGCTGCGCGAGGATTCCGAGCGCGCCTATCGCGGCTATGTCGAGATGCTCAACGAGGATGATAACGGCACGGTGCTCGATGCCGGGCGCCAGGGACTGGCGCGCGAGCTTGCGCGCATGAATCTCTCGCTCAATTTCTATACGCAATGGTACTGGAAGACGGACCTGCACAATCTCCTGAACTTCCTGAGCCTGCGCGCCGACGCGCATGCGCAATACGAGATTCGAGTTTACGCGCAAGCGATGATCGGCACCGTCGACAAATGGGTCCCGATGACGGCGGAGGCCTTTCGCCAATATCGCCTGGGCGGCGCCAGCGTCTCCGAGCGCGGGCTTGCGGTCATCCGGCGCCTCATTGCCGGCGAGACGGTGACGCAGGAGGAAAGCGCCATCAGCAAACGCGAATGGACCGAGCTGATGGAGATGCTCGGCCGGAAGAGCTAACCGCCGTCGAGCGCCGCCAGCAGCGGACCGAGCTCCTCGCGGAAGGCTTGCCAGCGCCCCACGCTGCTGCGGTAGAGCGGCTGGCGCACTTGGTTCATGCTGGCGCTGCGCACCGCGCGTGCGGTCTCGTGAAAGCGCAGGCAGGCATCGTCCCAGGCCAGGCCGCAGAACTCTATCAGCCGTCGCGCCTCGCCCTCGAGATCCTCGACCACCCGTTCGTAATCCACCTCGATGAAGCGCTCGGCCGGCAGCACCGAGCGCCAATGCGCCATCAGCGCGAGATAGGAGCGGTAATAGCGGCCGAGCTCGGCCATGTCGTAGGAGAACTCCTGGCCGGTGGTGAACAGCTTCGAGTAGCAGGAAAGGCAGGTGTCGACAGAGTCGCGGCGGCAATGAATGATGCGCGCGCCGGGCAGCATCAAATGGATAAGCCCAGCATGGAGAAAATTATTGGGCATCTTGTCGGTGAAGCGCAGCGCGCCCGGCGCCGGCGCGGTCAAAGCGAGATAGCGCCGCCCCAGCGCCGCGATCCGCTCGGGCGGCAGCGTCGCGACGGTGGTGGGATAGGCGCCGCCAAGCTCGCGTATCAGCCGCTCGACGTGACGTGGCTCGCCACCGCCGTGGACCAGCGGATGCGATGCCAGGATCTGCTCCACCAGCGTGGTGCCCGAGCGCGGCATGCCGATGACGAAGACCGGCATTTCCGACGATGCGCCGGCGTCGGCAAACCGCTGGAACAGCGTCGCCGGAAAGGCGTCGGCAATGGCCGTCATCTCGCGCGAAACGGCCTCGGCGTCGTAGGCGAGGCCGGCGCGTTTCAGGCGGCTGCCCTGGTTGAGGTGGGCGAAGGCGCGCGGCGCGTCTTTCGCGTCGAGATAGGCCTTGCCGAGGGCGTAATGCAGCAGGATGCGCTCCTGCTCCGGCCGCCGCCGGTGCTCCGGGTGCGACCGCAGCAAGCGTTCCATGGCGGCGATGTCGGGGTCGTCCGCCGCGAAAGTCTTGGCGTCCGCGCGCGTATACCATGCGGCGGCCAGCTCCGGGTCCGAAGCGAGGGCGCGATCGAGGAAGGCCAGGCCCTCGCCGCGGCGGCCCAGTTCCAGCAATACCATAGCCTTATTGGCGAGCGCGATGCCGGGCTGCGGCAGGAGGCGGCAAGCGCGGTCGAAGGCGTCGAGCGCCTCTTCATCCCGACCGAGCGCATGGCAGAGCAGCCCGAGCCCGTTTCGCGCCTCGCCGTTCTCGGGTTCCAGCGCCAGCGCCGCGCGGCAGGCGCCGAGTCCTTCCTCGAGGCGATCGAGCTTTCGCAACACGTCGGCGCGCGCGATGAGCACCGGAACGCTCTGCGGCGCGAGCGCCAAGGCGCGGTCGAGCCAGTCCAGCGCGGCTTCGTTCCGCCCGAGATTGGCTTCGGCGAGCGCTGCAAAGACATAGGGTCCGAGCAGGCCTGGCGCGCCCGCGACGGCGCGGCGGGCGTGATCGAGCGCCGCTTCGAACTGGCCGAGCTCGCCCAGGAGGGAAGCCATGTTGGCGTGCGCCGCGGCACTGCCCGGGTCGAGAGCGAGCGCGCTCTGGTAGACTTCGCGGGCAGGCTCCAACTCGCCCAACCGTTGCAGCACGATGCCGAGATTGTTGCGGGCATCGACGGACTCGGGCGCGCGCTCGACGGCACGCTGGAGACAATAGCGGGCCTGCTCGAGATCTCCCGCCTCGATGAGGATAAGCGCCAAACGGTGCCACGCGACGGCGCTGTCGCGTGCCGCGGCGACGGCCCGCTTGGCAGCCGCCTCCGCCTCCGCAAGCCGCCCGGACCGGCGATAGAGCTCGGCAAGATCGCCGAGTATCGCCGTCGCGGCACCGGCCGGTGCGCAGGCCTGCTCCAGATAGTCGAGAGCCAGGCTCCAGTCGCCCCGTGCCTCGGCCATGAGGCCGAGGAGATGCAGCGCCCGTTCGCGCTGCGGCGCCTCGGCCAGGAGCTGCCGGCAGATCTGCTCGGCGCGCTCGGTCTCGCCCGCCGACCAATGGCGCTGTGCGTCGGCGAGGGTGGCGGCCGTTGTGGCGCCCCCTCCGCCCGCAGGATCGGCCGCGGGGTCTTGCGGAGGCTGACGCGGAAGAGGAGGCGAAAGAGACAAGGGGTCGCTCTTGAAAGACGGGATCGCCACGCTCCGTTCTTGCGCGCTCGAGCATCCTAGGAAGACGATGGTTTACGACGGATTAACCGGCCTTCCGGCCGGGGACGGCAATTTGCGTCAATAACTCGTTAAACCCCCCGGCCTAAGGTCGATCCAATCGGGTCGAGGACGGGTCGGATCATGGAACATCGCGCAGGCGACCGGCGGTTGGTGATGCGGGTACTCTTGCGATGGCGCGAGATGGCCGGCGGGCGTGGCATGCCGCGCCGCTCGCAGATCGATCCGCAGCACTTCGGCCAGGACTGGGCGAATTGCCTGATGATCGATATCGATCCGGAGCCGCGCCGGTCGCGCCTCGCCTTCATCGGCGAGCGCCTGCGCGACCCGACCTGGCCGACCTTCGATCGCCAATGCATCGTCGAGTGCGCCGAGCATTCGCTGCTGCATTCCGCAGCATCTCCTATCGATCGCATCACCGCCGCGCGCGAGGAGCTGGGCGAAGGCGTGGGCTTGCATGTCGGCACGCCCGTCCTCTACCGCAGCATCTTGCTGCCGCTCTCCGAGGATGGCAGGCGGATCGACGGCGCGCTCGGCGCCGTCAATTGCCGCGAGATCGCCTGAGGGCGCTTATTCGACGACGATCCGGGGGGCCTGACGCCGGGTGCTGCCGAGCTTTGCCGCAAGGCGCGCCGCCATGGCGAGAAACACCCGGGCATGCTCGCTGTCGGGATGCGAGACGACGATCGGACGGCCCTCGTCGGACGTCTCGCGGATCAGGATATCGAGCGGCACCTCGCCCAGGAACTCGACGCCCAGCCGCTCGGCCTCGCGCCGGGCGCCGCCATGGCTGAAGATGTCGCTGCGGCCGCCGCAATGGGGGCAGCGGAAGTAGCTCATATTCTCGATAATGCCGAGGACGGGCACGTCCACCTTACGGAACATGTTGAGGCCCTTGCGCGCGTCGAGGAGCGCGATGTCCTGCGGCGTCGAAACGATCACCGCGCCGGAGAGCGGCACCTGCTGCGCCATGGTGAGCTGCGCGTCGCCCGTGCCCGGCGGCAAATCTACCACCATGACGTCGAGCTCGCCCCATGCCACGTCGCGCAGCATCTGCTGCAGCGCGCTCATCACCATCGGTCCGCGCCAGATCATCGGCGTGTCCTCGGCGACGAGAAAGCCCATCGACATGCATTTGATGCCGTAGTTGCTCATCGGCTGCAGCATCTTGCCGTCGTGCGATTGCGGCTTGCCGGCGATGCCGAGCATGCGCGGCATGGAGGGTCCATAGATGTCCGCGTCGAGGAGGCCGACCTTCAGCCCATGCGCGGCAAAGCCGAGGGCGAGATTGGCGGCAACCGTCGATTTGCCGACGCCGCCCTTGCCCGAGGCGATCGCGACGATCGCACCGACCCCCGGCACCAGCGCCTTGGCGGCGGGCCCATGCGCGTGCGGCTGTGGCGGGCGCGCCGCCGCCGCCGGCTTTTGCGCCGTGAGCACCGCGGTGACCGACAGCACGCCGGCCAGCGCCTCGACCGCCTTCTCCGCCGCCTTGCGCAACGGCTCGAGCCTAGGGCCGCGCTGCGGCTCGACCTCGATGGCAAAGCCGACATGGCCGTCGCGGAGCTGAACGCCGGAAACCATGCCGAGACCGACGATATCCTTGCCCTTGTCGGGATCGATCACTTGGCGCAATGCGGCGAGCACGTCCTGCTCGCTCAATCCGCTCATGCCGCCCTCTCATTCTTGACATCGGCGACGCGCGCGCCTATCGGGGAGCGATCTGTCCACCGGTCGCCGCGTGGGACGGCTGTCATATAGGCGAAAGCCGGCGATTTGCAAAGCAACGCTCGCCGCACGGAGGAGGAAGCAGGACGATGCCCTGGCAGAACCAAGGCGGTGGAGGGAGCGGCGGAGGCGGCGGGCCCTGGGGCGGCGGTCAGAGCCCGTGGGGACGCGGCAGCAGACCGCAACCTCCCAATCTCGAAGAGATTCTGCGCCGCGGCCAGGACCGGTTCCGCCGGTTGCTGCCCGGCGGCTGGGGCAGCGGACGCGGCGTCATCGTCGCCCTCGTGGTCGTCCTCCTCTTCTGGGGCCTCAGCGGCTTTTATCGCGTGGAACCGGACGAGCAGGGCGTGGTCTTGCGCTTTGGCGCGCTCAACCGGCTGACGCAGCCCGGCCTCAACTATCATCTGCCGACGCCGATCGAATCGGTGCTCACGCCCAAGGTGACGCGCGTCACTCCGACGGAGATCGGCTATCGCAGCGAGCAAGCGGGCGGACGAGGGGTGGGCGCGATCGAAGTTCCGGAAGAGGCGCTGATGCTGACCGGCGACGAGAACATCGTCCAGGTCAACTTCACGGTTTTCTGGGTGATCAAGGACGCGCCGAAGTTCCTGTTCGACATCCGGAACCCGGAGGGAACGGTCAAGGCCGCGGCTGAAAGCGCGATGCGCGAGGTGATCGGGCGCACGGCGCTGGCGAGCGCGCTCACCGAAGGGCGCGAAAAGGTCGCCAACGACACGAAAAAGCTGATGCAGGACATCCTCAACAGCTACGGCAGCGGCGTCGACGTCGTCGATCTCGTGCTGCAGAAGACGGCGCCGCCCGATCAGGTCAACGCCGCCTTCAGCGACGTCCAGAGCGCCAAGATCGACCTCGATCGTCTGGTCAACGAGGCGCAGGCCTACCGCAACGACGTGGTGCCGCGCGCCCGCGGCGACGCGGCGCGCGTCGTGCAGGAAGCGGAGGCGTACCGGCAGCGGGTGGTGCTGCAGGCGCAGGGCGATGCCGCGCGCTTCCTCTCCGTCTACAAATCCTACAAGGCGGCGGAAGACGTGACGACCCGCCGCCTCTACATCGAGGCGATCGAGAACGTGCTCAAGAACGCCAGCAAGATCATCCTGGACAAGGCGGCGACCGCGTCGGGGGTCGTCCCTTATCTGCCGCTTCCGAACCTGGCCCAGCCGCATGCCGGCGGCGCCTCGCCGGGCGGCACATCCTCGCCCAGCCAGCCGCAACGGGGAGGCCAGCAATGACCCTGCGCATCGCCATCGGCCTTGCCGTGCTGGTCGTGCTGGGCTTCCTCGTGCTGACCGTGCCGTTCATCGTCACCCAGACCGAGCAGGCCATCGTCGTGCAGTTCGGCGAACCGATACGGGTGGTCGAGCGCCCGGGGCTGCAGTTCAAGGCGCCGTGGCAGAGCCTCATCGTCTATGACCGCCGCGTGCTCGATTTCGAGCTGCCGTCGGAAAAGCTTCTGGCCGCCGACCAGAAGCAGATGGTCGTGGACACCTACGCGCGGTTTCGCATCGCCAACCCGTTGCAATTCTATCAGACCGTGGGGACCGAGGAGGTTGCGCGCACCCGGCTCGGCGCCATCATCACCGACCGCTTGCGCCGGTTCATCGCCAATTTCGAGCTCATCGCCGTCATCTCCGACAAGCGCTCGAGCATCATGCGGCAGATCCGCGATGACGTGAACGCGGAGGCCAAGGGCTTCGGCATCGACGTCATCGACGTGCGCATCCGCCGCGCCGATCTGCCCGACGACAACAGCAAGGCGATCTATGCGCGCATGATCGCCGAACGCCAGCGGGAAGCGGCACAGTTCCGGGCGCAGGGCGCGCAGCAGGCGCAGGAGATCCGCGCCAATGCCGACCGCCAGCGCATCGAGATCATTGCCGACGCGCAAAAGCAGTCGCAGATCCTGAGCGGCGAGGGCGATGCGGACAGCATCCGCATCTATGCCGAGGCGTTCGGCGTAGACAAGGACTTCTTCTCCTTCTACCGCTCGCTGCAAGCCTACAAGGATGCGCTGTCCGGCTCGGGGACCACCTTCGTGCTGTCGCCCGACAGCGAATTCTTCCATTATTTCGAGGCGCTGCCGCGCGGCGCGGGTGCCGCCGCGCCGGCACAGCGCTGAGTGCCGGCCATGAGAGATTTCGCCACGGCGCTCGCCCTCGTTTTCGTCATCGAGGGCATCCTCTATTCGGCCTTTCCCGACGGCATGAAGCGGATGGTGGCGCAGGTGGTGGCGCTGCCCCCCTCGGCGCTGAGGGCCACGGGCCTCGTCGCCGCCTGCCTCGGGGTTGCGGCGGTATGGCTGATACGCCACTGATCGACGGCAGCTTGCCGGGCCCCGCGGCCTTTGGCCGCGTACCGCCGCTGCGTCCGGCCCCTTCTCCTGCGGGCGCCGGCAGGAAGTTGCTGGTTTATCGCCGCAATCTCTCGTAAAATCGCCTCTTCCCAGCCCGGTCTTCCTTAGGGAGCTAGTTTCGTGAGTCGACTTATCAGTCGGATGGATGGCGGGCGCCGCCTCGTACTCGCGGCGACGCTTATCATTGCCCTGCTGCTGCCGGCAGGCGCCGTCTTGGCCAAGCCGGCGCCGGACGGGTTTGCCGATCTCGCCGCCAAGCTGCTGCCGGCGGTGGTCAACATCTCGACCACCCAGACGATCAAGAGCGACAAGCCCGGACGTCCCGGGCCCGACGTGCCGCAATTCCCGCCCGGCTCGCCCTTCGAGGAGTTCTTCAAGGACTTCCTTGATCGCAACAAAAACAAGCCCGAAGCGGCGCCGCGCCGCGCCACCTCGCTCGGCTCCGGCTTCATCATCGACAGCTCCGGCCTCGTCGTCACCAACAACCACGTCATTGCCGACGCCGACGAGATCACCGTCACGCTGCAGGACGACACCAACTTCAAGGCGGAAGTCGTCGGGCGCGACACGAAGGTCGATCTCGCGCTGCTGCGCATCAAGCCGACCAAGCCGCTCGTCGCGGTCAAGTTCGGCGACAGCGACGGCACGCGCGTCGGCGACTGGGTGCTGGCAATCGGCAATCCGTTCGGCCTCGGCGGCTCGGTGACGGCCGGGATCCTCTCGGCCCGCGCGCGCGAGATCAATGCCGGCCCCTATGACGACTTCTTGCAGACCGACGCCTCGATCAACCGCGGCAACTCCGGCGGGCCGATGTTCAACATGAACGGCGAGGTGATCGGCATCAACACCGCCATCTATTCGCCCTCGGGCGGGTCGATCGGCATCGGCTTCGCCATCCCGTCGAACCTGGCCCGGCCGGTGGTGGAGCAGCTCCGCGATTTCGGCCATGTCCGGCGCGGCTGGCTCGGCGTCAACATCCAGAGCGTCACCGACGAGATCGCCGAGAGTCTCGGCCTCGACAAGCCCAGGGGCGCGCTCATCGCCAGCGTGCGCGACGGCGGCCCGGCCCAAGTTGCGGGCATCCAGCCGGGCGACGTGGTGCTGACCTTCGACGGCAAGGAAGTGACGGACATGCGCCGCCTGCCTCGCATCGTCGCCGAAACGCCGATCGACAAGGCGGTCAAGGTCACGGTGTGGCGCAAGCGCAAGGAGCATACCTTCGACGTCAAGGTCGGCGAGCTCAAGGAAGAGGATCAGCAGGCCGCGCTCGCGCCGAGCAAGCAGCAGCAGCCGGCAGAGCTGCCGGGCACGGTGAAGACGCTCGGCCTGTCGCTTGCCAACCTCACGCCGGAGCTGCGGGAGCGCTTCTCGCTTGCCGAGGATTCGGCGGGGGTGGTGGTGGTCGAGGTCGCGCCGGACAGCGCCGCCTCCGAGAAGGGCATGCGCGCCGGCGACGTCATCGTCGAGGTCGCGCAAGAAGAGGTCAAGACGCCGGTGCAGATCGCCACCAAGATCGACGACGCCAAGAAGGCCGGCCGTAAATCGGTGCTGCTGCTGGTCGACCGCCAAGGCGATCTGCGCTTTGTCGCGCTCAGGATCGACCAGAGCTAGCGCGACGCACACCGCGCGTCGTCGCCGGCGGGCGACAGCGGTTGCGCAAGCAACCGCGAAAGCCCGCACCGTGCCGACTGGCCTCCGTGGATCGCCGCCGCGCTTCGCGTCATGTCATAGTCGGGCTTGTCCCGTCCACCCATGTCGAGCAGCGAGTGCGTTTCAAGACGTGGAGGCGCGGGACAAGCCCGCGCATGACGATCGAAAACCGCCGGAGAAGTGCGCGCCCCGTCACCGATCTCCGACAATCTCCCCGGCGGTATAGCCCTGGGCATAGAGCAGGGCGGTGAGGTCGGCGTGGTCGATGCGGTTGCGCACCTGCCGCGAAAGTGCCGGCTTGGCATGGAAGGCGATGCCCAGCCCGGCGGCTTCGAGCATGTCGATGTCATTGGCGCCGTCGCCCACCGCCAACGTCGCGGCAAGCGGCAGGCCGCGCTCGGCGGCCAGCCGCTTCAGGCTCGCAAGCTTGCCGTCCCGCGCCAGGATCGGCTCGGCCACCGCTCCCGACAACCGGCCGTCTTCGATCAGGACTTCGTTGGCGATGTCGAGATCGAAGCCGAGCTCGGTGCGGATGCGGGCGGTGTAAACGCGAAAGCCGCCGGAGACGAGCGCGGTGCAAGCGCCATGGGCGCGCATGGTGGCAACGAGCGCGCGCGCGCCGGGAGTGACGCGGATCCGCGCCCCGACCTCGGCCAAGGCCGTCTCCGGCATTCCGCGCAACAGCGCCACGCGTTCGCGCAGCGCGGCGGCGAAGTCGATTTCGCCGTTCATGGCGCGCCGCGTGATCTCGGCAATCTGGTCGCGCAGTCCCCGCAGATCGGCAAGCTCGTCGAGCATCTCGTTGGCGATGATGGTCGATTCCATATCCGCCAGCAGCAGGCGCTTGCGGCGCTCGGCTTCCGGCTGCGCCACGACGTCGATGGCGGGGCCGTCCAGCCCGGCGAGCGCGGCGCGGGCCGCGGCGTCGGCCTGGTCGGCGTCGAGATCATCGAAGGGGATGTCGCAAGCGATGTCGGGGGCAAGCCATCGGCGCGGCGCCACCCCGGCGCCCAGCCGCCGCAGCGCCCCGACGACCGCCTCGACCGCCCCACCGGCCTGCGCGGCGGCGGCGGGCGCGGCGATCAGCGTTAAGACATTGGCGGGCATGCGCGCGCTTTATCGGCGAGCGCCCAATGAAAAACAAGTCGGCGGCGAGCGATTCCGGGCGCGTCCTCAGCGCCAAGGCACCGGCTTTGCCATCGCCTCCTCCCAGTTCCTGCCATTGAATGGCTGAGCGGCAATCGCGCCAATGTCGATGCCGTCAAGACAGCGGACGTTGACGTCGATCTTGTCCGGATCAGAGCGGGGGACATAAAAAGCATGAATGCCGCAATTCCGGCAGAAGAGATGCTTGGCCGTGCCGGTGTTGAAGCGATAGCAGAGGAGATCGCCCTCGCCGCTCAGCAGCTCGAACTGCTGTGGCATGACGATGAGATGCAGAAAGCCCTTCTTGGTGCAGATCGAACAGTTGCATTCGGCAACTTTGCTCAGATCGGCAGTGACGCGAAAGCGGACACGGCCGCAATGGCAGCCGCCTTCATAGGTCTGTGCCATGACGCTTCATCCTCACGCGGTGCCGGCCGCGGTCATTTTACCGGCTCCAGCCCGTCATCCTCCAGCAAGCCCGCGATGATCCGGCTGTGCTAGAAAGCCGCATGGAGCCATCGCTGGTCATCGTTGCCGGGCCCACCGCCAGCGGCAAGTCGAGGCTGGCCTTGGCGCTGGCCGAAGCGCTGCGCGGCACGATCATCAATGCCGACAGCATGCAGGTCTATCGCGACCTCGAGGTGCTGACGGCACGGCCGGAACCGGCGGCGCTGGCGCGCGCGCCGCACCGCCTCTACGGCGTGATCGATGCCGCCGAGGCGTGCTCCGCCGGACGCTGGCGCGTCCTGGCGATGGCGGAAATCGCCGCGGCGCGCGCGGCGGGGAGGCTGCCGCTGTTGGTTGGCGGCACCGGGCTTTATATCCGCGCCTTGCTCGACGGTTTGGCACCCGTGCCGCCGGTGCCGGCGCGCCTCAGGGAAGAGGCGCGGGCGCTCCATGCGCGGCTCGGTGGTACCGATTTCCACGCGGCACTGGCCGAACTCGATCCCGAGACCGCGAACCGCCTGGCGCCCGGCGACGCCCAACGCCTGATCCGCGCCTTCGAGGTGGTGCTGGCGACGGGGCGGGGGCTCGCCGCCTGGCAGCGCGACCAGAGCGTCCCTGGGATACGCGCTGCCGCGATCGTGCTATTGCCGCCGCGCGAGGCGCTTTACGCGCTCTGCGATGCTCGTTTTCTCGCCATGATGGCGCAGGGTGCCGAAGCCGAGGCGGCGGCCCTGCTGGCGCGCAGGCTGTCGCCCACCCTGCCGGCGATGAAGGCGGTCGGCGTGCGCGAGCTTGGTGCCTTGCTTGCCGGTCGCATGACCCGGGAGGCGGCCATCGCCGCCGCCCAACAGGCGACCCGGCACTATGCCAAGCGCCAATACACCTGGTTTCGCCGCCAGCTCACGGACTCGGCATCGCTGCGGAAGCTGGTCGTAGGCGAGCAATTTTCGGAAAGTTTGCTGCCCGAAATTTTTTCATTTATTCGTCAGTTTCTGTTGACCACCAAGGTATAGCTGTCTAGGGTGGCTGCCTCCACTGGGACGAGTCGTTCCAACCGGACGGCGGCCGGAGCGGCCTGCCGCAGCGTAAACCTTTAACTTTGCAGGTTTTTTGCCAGGAGAGGTGTCATGGCGACGGAGCATATGGCAGGGGCGGAGATGATCATCAAGGCGCTGGGCGACCAGGGCGTTGATGTCGTTTTCGGGTATCCCGGCGGCGCCGTATTGCCGATCTACGACGCGCTCTTCAAGCAGAACCACGTCCGCCACATCCTCGTGCGCCACGAGCAGGGGGCGGTGCATGCCGCCGAGGGCTATGCGCGCAGCACGGGCAAGGTCGGCGTGGTCCTCGTCACCAGCGGTCCCGGCGCGACCAATGCGGTGACGGGCCTGACCGACGCCTTGATGGACTCCGTGCCGATCGTCTGCCTCACCGGGCAGGTGCCAACGCATCTCATCGGCAACGACGCTTTCCAGGAGGCGGACACCACCGGGATCACGCGGCCTTGCACCAAGCACAACTATCTCGTCAAGGACGTCAACGAGCTCGCCCGCATCCTGCACGAGGCCTTCCATGTCGCGCGCACCGGGCGGCCGGGTCCGGTCGTGGTGGATCTGCCGAAGGACGTGCTCTTCGCCACGGGCGCCTATCGCGGTCCCGAGACGGTGCAGCACAAGACCTATCGGCCGCAGGTGAAGCCCGATCCGGCACGGATCGAGGAGACGGTGGCGCTCATCGCCGCGGCCAAGCGCCCGCTCTTCTACGGCGGCGGCGGCATCATCAATTCCGGACCGCGCGCCTGCGCGCTTTTCGCCGAGCTCGTGCGTCTGACGGGATTTCCCTGCACGCTGACGCTGATGGGGCTCGGCGCCTTGCCCGCCTCGGAGCGGCAGTTCCTCGGCATGGTGGGCATGCATGGCACCTATGAGGCAAATCTCGCCATGCATGACTGCGACCTCATGATCGCCGTCGGCTCGCGCTTCGATGATCGCGTCACCGGTCGGCTCAACGCCTTCTCGCCCAACTCGAAGAAGATCCACATCGACATCGACCCCTCCTCGATCAACAAGAACGTGCGCGTCGACGTGCCGCTGGTGAGCGATGTCGCAAACGCGCTCGAGGCGATCCTCGCCGGGCTCAAGGCCAAACGCTTCAAGCCGGACCAAGAGGCGCTCGCGGCCTGGTGGAAGGAGATCGAGGCTTGGCGCGCGCGCAACTGCCTCGCCTATGCCAAGAGCGACAACGTGATCAAGCCGCAATACGCCATCGAGCGGCTTTATCAGCTCACCCGCGGCAGGGACGTCTACGTCACCACCGAGGTCGGCCAGCACCAGATGTGGGCGGCGCAATTCTTCAAATTCGAGAAGCCCTGCCACTGGATGACCTCGGGCGGTCTCGGCACCATGGGCTACGGCCTGCCCGCCGCGATCGGCGTGCAGATCGCCCATCCCGACGCGCTGGTCGTCGACATCGCCGGAGAGGCCTCGATCCTGATGAACATCCAGGAGATGTCGACCGCCTGCCAGTACCGGCTGCCGGTCAAGATCTTCATCCTCAACAATCAGTACATGGGCATGGTGCGCCAGTGGCAGGAGCTGATGCATGGCGGCCGCTATTCCGAGAGCTACACCGCCGCGCTGCCGGATTTCGTCAAGCTCGCCGAGGCGTTCGGAGCGGTCGGCCTGCGCGCCACCAAGACCGAGGATGTCGACCGCGTCATCAAGGAGATGCTGGCGGTGGACAAGGCGGTCATCGTCGATGTGGCCGTCGATGAGCGGGAGAATTGTTTCCCGATGATCCCTTCGGGCGCGGCGCATAACGAGATGCTGCTCGGGCCCGAGGACAAGAAGGCGGCCGGGCCGGTATCGGAAGAGGGCATGGTCCTCGTCTGATCCCCCGGCAACCTTCCGTTTCGGAGTTCTATCGTGAGCGCCATCGAGAAGCACACCATCGCCGTGCTCGTCGACAACGAGCCCGGCATCCTTGCCCGGGTCGTGGGATTGTTCTCCGGCCGCGGCTACAACATCGAAAGCCTGACCGTGGCCGAGACCGACCGCGTCAAGGGCCTGTCGCGGATCACCGTCGTCACCTCCGGCACGCCGATGATCATCGAGCAGATCAAGGCGCAGCTTTCACGCCTCGTTCCGGTCCATGCCGTCCGGGACCTCAGCGAGGAGGGCCCGCATGTCGAGCGCGAGCTCGCCCTCATCAAAGTGGCCGGCACCGGCGAGAAGCGGATCGAATCGCTGCGCCTCGCCGACATCTTCCGCGCCCGGGTCATCGATTCGACGATCGAGAGCTTCGTCTTCGAGATGACCGGTTCGACCGAAAAGCTCAACGCCTTCATCAATTTGATGGAGCCGCTGGGCCTCGTCGACGTGTCGCGCACCGGCGTCGTCGCCATCTCGCGCGGCGCGGCGCGGTTCTGAGTTTGCCAATCCAGGGAGCAGCACCATGCGTGTCTATTACGATCGCGACGCCGATGTGAACCTGATCAAGAGCAAGAAGGTGCTCATCGTGGGGTATGGCAGCCAGGGCCATGCTCACGCCATGAACCTGCGCGACAGCGGCGTCAAGGAGGTGCGCGTGGCGCTTCGGCCCGGCTCCGCCTCGGTCAAGAAGGCGGAAAACGCCAAGTTCCAGGTGATGAAGCCGGGAGACGGCGCGAAATGGGCGGATGTGGTGATGATCCTGACGCCGGACGAGCTGCAGGCAAAGCTCTATACCGACGACATCCGACCCAACATGCGGCCCGACACGGCGCTTGCCTTCGCGCACGGCTTCAACATCCATTTCAAGCTGGTCGAGGCGCGCCCGGACATGGACGTCTTCATGATCGCGCCCAAAGGGCCCGGTCACACCCTGCGCTCGGAATATCTGCGCGGCGGCGGCGTCCCGTGCCTCCTCGCCGTCGACCAGAATCCCTCCGGCAATGCCCTGGAGCTGGCGCTTTCCTATGCTTCGGCGATCGGCGGCGGCCGCGCCGGGGTCATCGAGACCACCTTCAAGGAGGAATGCGAGACCGACCTCTTCGGCGAGCAATGCGTGCTCTGCGGCGGTCTCACCCAGCTCATCCTGTCCGGCTACGAGACGCTGGTCGAAGCGGGCTATGCGCCGGAAATGGCCTATTTCGAATGCCTTCACGAGGTGAAGCTCATCGTCGATCTCATGTATGAAGGCGGCATGGCGAACATGCGCTACTCCGTCTCCAACACCGCCGAATACGGCGACTACACGCGCGGGCCGCGCCTCATCAACGACGCCGTGAAGGCCGAGATGAAGCGGATACTCGGCGACATCCAGTCCGGGCGCTTCGCGCGCGACTGGGTGCTCGAGAATGCCGCGGGCCAGCCAAGCTTCAAGGCGATGCGCCGGCGAGCGGCCGAGCATGACATCGAGAAGGTCGGCGAGAAGCTCCGCGCCATGATGCCGTGGCTCGCGCAGAACCGGCTGGTGGACAAGACAAAGAATTAAGTGCCGCGCGAGAGCCCGCGCCCCTGCGGACCGGCCAAACCGCGAGTCGCCGGGAAGATGCCGCACGACCCGGTGCCGTAAGCCCTTTCCCGCTTTGCGGGAAGCTGAGGGTGCCGGCACCGCGACCAGCGCGCACGGTGCGAGCGCTCGCGATCGCTGCGCAATCGCTGTCGCTCGCCCGCGACAACGCCTTCGGCGTTGCCCGAAGGTTAACGGAAATACTTGCGGTAACGGGCAAAAAGGGGATAAAGATATCCGCGCGTTGCACCGTTAACTTTAAGGGAATATTAAGGCCGAAAGGTGCAGGGTAGGGCACCGGCCCGAGGGGGCTTGGGGCCAGCAGGGCGGGCGAGCGAGATGATCGGCAAGAGGGCATTCAGCGGGCGGGGTCGGGCGCAGCGGCGCCGGATTGCCGGCGCTTGCGCCTTGCCGAGGGTCCGTCGTCTCCTTGGTCTGCCGGGGAGCGATGGGGCGCTGCGACTTAGCCGCCCCTGAGCGCCGCCGCGCGCCGTCGGGGCGCGCCGCGCTCAGGGGGCTTTTGCCGAGACTGCCGCCGCGTCGCTCCAAGACAAGAGGAATTGCGCCATGAGCGCTACCACGACCCGAACCTCCGAGGCCGCCGGCACGCCGGACGGGCGGGTCCTTATCTTCGACACCACCTTGCGCGACGGCGAGCAGTCGCCCGGCGCGTCGATGAACCTCGACGAGAAGATCAAAATCGCCCTCCTGCTCGAGGAGATGGGCATCGATGTCATCGAGGCGGGCTTCCCCATCGCCTCCAACGGCGATTTCGAGGCGGTGCGCGAGGTCGCCAAGCTGGTGAAGGGTTCGATCGTTTGCGGCCTCGCCCGCGCCGGGCGCATGGACATCGACCGTGCCTGGGAGGCGGTACAGCACGCCGAGCGGCCGCGCATCCATACCTTCATCTCGACCTCGCCGCTGCACATGAGGTGGAAGCTCCAGATGGAGCCGGAGCAGGTGCACCAGGCGGTGATCGACAGCGTCACCCACGCGCGCAACCTCTGCCCCGACGTCGAGTGGTCCTGCGAGGACGGATCGCGCACCGAGCGTGATTTCCTCTGCCGCACGGTCGAAAGCGCGATCAAGGCCGGGGCGCGCACCATCAACGTCCCGGATACGGTCGGCTACGCCCTGCCGGAAGAGTTCGCGGGTCTCATCCGCATGCTGTTCGAGCGGGTGCCCAACATCGACAAGGCGGTCGTGTCGGTCCATTGCCATAACGATCTCGGCCTCGCCGTGGCGAACTCGCTGGCCGCGGTCGGCGCCGGCGCTCGCCAGGTCGAATGCACCGTGAACGGCCTCGGCGAGCGCGCCGGCAACGCCTCAATGGAGGAGATCGTCATGGCGCTGAAGACGCGCCACGATCTCATGCCCTATGCGAGCGGCGTCAAGACCGAGTACATCACCCGCGCTTCGCGGCTGGTTTCCGCCATCACCGGCTTCGTCGTGCAGCCCAACAAGGCGATCGTCGGCGCCAACGCCTTTGCGCATGAGAGCGGCATCCATCAGGACGGCATGCTCAAGCATTCCGGCACTTACGAGATCATGACGCCGGAATCGGTGGGCCTCACCCGGTCGAACCTGGTGATGGGCAAGCATTCCGGCCGCCACGCCTTCAAGATGAAGCTCAAGGAGCTGGGCTTCGAGCTCGGCGACAACGCCGTCAACGACGCCTTCCGCCGCTTCAAGGATCTGGCCGACCGCAAGAAGGACGTCTATGACGAGGACATCGTCGCTTTGGTCGATGATGAGATCATGCGCGGCAACGACCGGGTCAAGTTCGTCTCGCTGCAGGTGATCGCCGGCTCCAGGGGGCCGCAGAGCGCCGAGCTCGAGCTTGAGATCGACGGCCAGCGCCACGCCGCGAAGACCACCGGCAACGGCCCGGTCGACGCCACCTTCAACGCCATCAAGCAGATGGTGCCGCATGCCGCGCGCCTGCAGCTCTATCAGGTGCACGCGGTAACCGAAGGCACCGATGCGCAAGCCGAAGTCACGGTGCGGCTCGAGGAGAACGGCAAGACGGTGAACGGCCAGGGCGCCGATCCCGACACGCTGGTCGCCTCGGCCCGAGCCTACATTCACGCCTTGAACAAGCTTCTGACCAAGAGGGCAAAAACGGCTCCCGCCGCCATGACGGCGTAACGGGACCAAGGGTCGCGGGGGGCGGTCCGCAAGGGCGCCCTCCGGCAAAGGAAAAGCACCTTGTCGCAATTCCAACCACCGGATCAATAGACGAACATGTTTGGAAATCTGTTGGGCATGCTCTCCGCCGACATGGCGATCGATCTCGGCACGGCGAACACGCTGGTCTACGTCAAGGGCCGCGGCATCGTGCTGAACGAGCCCTCGGTCGTGGCGATCGCCCAGGTCAAGGGCCGCAAGCAGGTCCTCGCGGTCGGCGATGAAGCGAAGATGATGCTGGGCCGCACGCCCGGCAACATCCAGGCGATCAGGCCGTTGCGCGACGGCGTCATCGCCGATTTCGAGGTGGCGGAGGAAATGATCAAGCATTTCATCCGCAAGGTGCACAACCGGCGCAGCTTCGCCAGCCCGCAGATCATCATCTGCGTGCCGTCGGGCTCGACCGCGGTCGAACGGCGGGCGATCCAGGAATCGGCGGAAAGCGCCGGCGCGCGCCGCGTCTTCCTGATCGAGGAGCCGATGGCGGCGGCAATCGGCGCCGGATTGCCGGTGACCGAGCCGACCGGATCGATGGTCGTCGATATCGGCGGCGGCACCACCGAGGTCGCGGTGCTGTCGCTGGGCGGCATCGTCTATTCGCGTTCGGTGCGTATCGGCGGCGACAAGATGGACGAGGCGATCATCAACTACATGCGCCGCCACCATAACCTGCTGATCGGCGAGACCACGGCCGAGCGGATCAAGAAGGAGATCGGCACCGCCCGTGCGCCTGCGGACGGCGAGGGCCT
>DASPSJ010000078.1:0-75897 GCA_035623985.1 Allostellaceae bacterium
TCGTCCGGAATTGACAAGACAATTCCATTCCAAGATGCGCAAACCACAGCGGCGCCTAAGCGCCGCCGCCCGCGCATCCCTTCCTCTTCTCTACTATGTCAAAGAACCAACTCTCCCCCGAAGGGAGCGGCGCTTATAAGCCCCGACCCCCTCCAAGTCAACAGTGATCGCCCTTCTATCCACAGAAATCGGGCGCGGCGCGGCAATGCTGCAACAGCAGGCGCATGGCAGACACAGGCGCCGCGTCCGCGCCACGCCGGCGCCGATACCCTTCAATTCACATAGGAAATCGTCCTGCCGCAGGCGAGCTTTGGGTTGACAGGCCTACCCCGGTCTGCGAATCCTGCCCGGGACGGTTATGGTTAACGCATTCCTGCCATGGGCCGGGGGGATCATGGACGGTATCGACGGGCGCGAGCCCGCGTGAGGACCAAGCAGCCGCTTTGCGCCGCCCTCGCCCTGGGGCTGGTGGTGTGGCTCGTGGCACCGGCCGCCGAAGCGCCCGAAGCGCGCGCCGAGATCGCTCCGCCCGCGTCGATCCTCGTTACCCCGCTCGCGCCGATTCTCGGCGCGCCATCGACAACGCGCCTGCTGCGGCTTGCCGCGGGCGATACGCTCAAAAGCGTGCTGGCGGAAGCCGGCGTCGGCGCCGAGGAGGCGCGGGCGGCGATCGCGGCGATTGCTCCCCTCTTTCCGCCGCGCGCGCTCAAGCCCGGTCAGGAGATGGCGCTCGACTTCATCGGCCTCGAGCTCGGCGAGCTCCGCCTCGCCACGGGCATCGACCGCGACATCGTCGTCACCCGTGCGGGTGACGGCCGCTACATCGCGCGTCCGCGCGCACGGAAGCTGACGCGCGTGCCGGAGCTGGCGGCTGGCGTCATCCGTACCAGCCTGTTCGAGGCGGCGAGCGATGCCGGCGTGCCCATGCCGGTGCTGAGCGAGATGATCGGCGCCTTCAGCTATGACGTCGATTTCCAGCGCGATCTGCAGCCCGAAGACAGTTTCGAGGTGCTCTACGACCGCCTCTATGACGAGCATGGCAAGGCGGTGGGCACGGGTGAGATCGCTTATGCGGCGATGACGCTCTCGGGCAAGACGCTGAGGCTCTATCGCTATCTCCCGGCCGGCGCCAGGATGGCGGAGTTCTTCACCGCAGCGGGCGAAAGCGCGAAGAAGGCGCTGCTCCGGACGCCGGTCGACGGCGCGCGGCTCAGCTCCGGCTTCGGCATGCGGCTCCATCCCATCCTCGGTTATACCAAGATGCATCGCGGCGTCGATTTCGCCGCGCCGCCGGGCTCGCCGATCATGGCGGCGAGCGACGGCGTCGTCGAAAGCGCCGGCGCGTCCGGCGCCTACGGCAATCTCGTGCTGCTGAAGCATGAGGGCGGCTATGAGACCGCCTATGCGCATATGAGCCGCATTGCGCGCGGCTTGAGGCCCGGCATGCGGGTGCGCCAGGGCGAGGTCATCGGCTATGTCGGCGCCACCGGCCGCGCCAGCGGTCCGCATCTGCATTACGAGGTGCGGCTCCAGGGCGAGCCGATGAACCCGATGTCGGTCAAGACTGGACCGGGCCAGCCGCTCTCCGGCGCCGATATCGCTCGCTTCCAAGCCGCGACGCAGGCGACCGATCGCGATCTCCTGGCGCTGCGCGCGGAGACTATCGTCGCCGACCTGCCCAGTGCGCGACTGGCGCGATAGCGGCGGCCTATCAGCGGCGCGCGATGTCCGCGCCGCCGAGAAAGAAACGGTTCCAGGTCGGAGTGATCAGGATCTCGTTGACGCAGACGCGCGGCGGCATCTCGGCGACGAAGGCGATGGCGCGGCCGAGATCCTCCGGCAGCAGCATGCGCGCGATCTCCTCGGGCGAGGGTGGATTGGGCCGATTCTTGAGGATCGGCGTCGCTACCTCGCCGGGATAGATGACGCAGGCGCGGATGCCGTTGACGCATTCCTCGTCATTGAGCGAGAGAGTGAGCGCCGCCATGGCATGCTTGCTGGCGTTATAAGCGGGACCGGTGATGTAGGTCTCGAAGCGGCCCGCCCAGGAAGAGACGTTGATGACAAGCCCGTCCTTGCGCGCGCGCATCTGGGGCAGCACCGCGTGGATGCAATAGAGCGCGCCGTTGAGATTGATGCCGACGATCTCCGCGAAGCTCTCCGGCGTGAGCGTCTTCCACAGGCGGGTCGGCAGGTTGATGCCGGCGCTGTTGACCAGGATGTCGACGCGGCCGTGGCGCTCGAGAATGCCGGCGGCGACGCGCGCGACGGCGTCGCGGTCGGCGACGTCGAGCGGCGCCGCTTCGGCCTTGCCGCCGGCGGCGACGATCTCGGCAACCGCCGCCTCGAGCTGGTGCGGGCGGCGTCCGCTCAGCACGACGCGCGCCCCGGCCCGCGCCAGCTCGCCAGCGCCGGCGCGGCCGATGCCGGTGCCGGCGCCGGTGATCCAGGCCACTTTGCCGTCCAGCATAGGCGCGCCTCTTTCTTCATTCTGGCGCCACATGATGCGCCGCGCCGCCGCTCCCTGGCAACCGCGCCTTGCCGGCCGCCTCAGTACTGCTTATAGGGCAGGAACTTGCCGCTCATGCTGACGCGCACGCGGTCGCCTTTCTGGTCGGGCTGGCGCTCGATCGCCATGTCGAAATCGATGGCGCTCATGATGCCGTCGCCGAACTCCTCCTGGATGAGCGCCTTCCAGGTGGTGCCGTAAACCTGCACCAACTCGTAGAAGCGGTAGATCAGCGGGTCCGTCGGCACGGCGGTCGGCAGCGAGCCGCGATAGGGCACCTCCTGCAGCAGCGCCACCTCATCCTCGTCGAGGCCGAGCAATTTGCCCGCCGCCTCCGCCTCGGCTTTGCCGAGCTTCATCTGCCCGTGCAGCGCCGCCGTGTAGTAGACCGGCGAGCCCGGCCCAATCTTGGCGGCAATCTCCTTCCAGGAGAGTCCGCGCTTGCGTTTGATGACGGCGATCTTCTCGGTAAGCTCGGCGCGTGTCATGGCTGCCTCCCTGGCGCGGACGTTGTGCCCGCCGAAAGCGAGCTTATCCGCCCGCTCGCTCCGTGCAACGGCCGTGCCATAAGTCGCACGCGCCTCCGCGCGACCGGACGCGGCGCGGCGCTCAATTGCGCGCCCCGCCTGCACGCCGATTGGGCAGCAACACAGCGCGATCCGCGCCGCCCCGGCCTATTCCGCCGCCTTGGCGACGCGGCCGGCAATGGCGAGACCGCCTTCGCCCGCCGTGACGTCCACGGTCTCGCCGTCGCTGACGCGGCCGGCGAGAATAAGCTCGGCCAAGGGGTTCTGCAGCGAGCGCTGGATCACCCGCTTCAGCGGCCGTGCGCCATAGACGGGGTCATAGCCGGCCTCGGCGAGCCAGGCGCGCGCCGCGGCGTCGACCGCGAGCACGATCTTGCGGTCGGCGAGCAGCTTCTGCAGCCGATCGAGCTGGATGTCGACGATGCCCTTCATATCGGCGCGCGAGAGGCGCCGGAAGATCAGAATCTCGTCGAGCCGGTTCAGGAACTCCGGCCGGAACGCGCCGCGCACGATTTGCATCACCTCGCCGCGCACGCTCGCGACCTCGACCGTTTCCGGCAGGTTGGCCAGGATCTCGCTGCCGAGATTGGAGGTGAGGACGATGAGCGTGTTGCGGAAATCGACGGTGCGGCCCTGCCCGTCGGTGAGCCGCCCGTCATCGAGCACTTGCAGCAGCACGTTGAAGACGTCGGGATGCGCCTTCTCCACCTCGTCGAAGAGGATGACCTGATAGGGCCGGCGGCGAACCGCCTCGGTGAGCGCACCGCCTTCGTCATAGCCGACATAGCCCGGCGGAGCGCCGATGAGGCGCGCGACCGAATGCTTTTCCATGTACTCCGACATGTCGATGCGGATCATCGCGCTCTCGTCGTCGAACAGGAACTCGGCGAGCGCCTTGGTAAGCTCGGTCTTGCCGACGCCGGTGGGACCGAGGAAAAGGAAGGAGCCGATCGGTCGATTCGGATCCTGCAGCCCGGCGCGCGCGCGGCGGATCGCGTTCGAGACGGCGATCACCGCCTCGTCCTGGCCGATGACGCGGCGGCGCAGATTGTCCTCCATGGCCATCAGCTTCTCGCGCTCGCCCTCGAGCATCTTGTCGACGGGCACGCCGGTCCAGCGCGATACCACCGCGGCGATATGCTCGGCCGTGACCGCCTCGTCGATCATGCGGTCGCTCTCCGCCGCCTCGGCCGCCTTGAGCTTGCGCTCGAGCTCGGGGATGACGCCATAGGTGAGCTCGCCGGCGCGCGCCCAATCGTTCTTGCGCTGCGCCTGCTCGAGCTCGATGCGCGCCTGGTCGAGCTGCTCCTTGAGCTTCTTCGCGCCGGCGAGCTTGTCCTTTTCGGCGCGCCATTGCGCGGTAAGCTCGGCCGAGCGCTGCTCGGCTTCGGCCAGCTCCGTCTCGAGCTTCTCGAGCCGGTCGCGCGAGGCCGGATCGGTCTCCTTCTTCAGCGCCTCGCGCTCGATCTTGAGCTGGATGATGCGCCGGTCGAGTTCGTCGATCGCCTCGGGCTTCGACTCGGCCGCCATGCGCAGCCGCGCAGCCGCTTCGTCCATCAGGTCGATCGCCTTGTCCGGCAGGAAGCGGTCGGCGATGTAGCGGTTGGACAAGGTCGCGGCGGCGACGATGGCACCGTCGGTGATGCGCACGCCGTGATGGACTTCGTATTTCTCCTTGATGCCGCGCAGGATCGAGATAGTGTCCTCGACCGTCGGCTCGTTGACGAAGACCGGCTGGAAGCGCCGCGCCAGGGCGGCGTCCTTCTCGATGTGCTTTCTGTACTCGTCCAGCGTGGTGGCGCCGACGCAATGCAGCTCGCCGCGCGCCAGCGCCGGCTTCAGCATGTTCGAGGCGTCCATGGCGCCTTCCGCCTTGCCGGCGCCGACCAGCGTGTGCAGCTCGTCGATGAAGACGATGATCTCGCCCTCGGCGGCGGTAATCTCCGACAGAACCGCCTTCAACCGCTCCTCGAACTCGCCGCGGAACTTGGCGCCGGCGACCAGCGCGCCGAGATCGAGCGCCAGGAGGCGTTTGTCCTTCAGGCTGTCGGGCACGTCGCCATGGGTGATGCGCAAGGCCAAGCCCTCGACGATCGCCGTCTTGCCGACCCCGGGCTCGCCGATCAGCACCGGATTGTTCTTGGTGCGCCGCGACAGAACTTGCACCGTGCGGCGGATCTCCTCGTCACGCCCGATCACGGGATCGAGCTTGCCCTCGCGCGCCGAGGCGGTGAGGTCGCGCGCGTATTTCTTGAGCGCGTCGTAGCCCTCTTCGGCGCTGGCGCTGTCGGCGCGGCGGCCCTTGCGCACCTCCTCGATGGCGCGGTTGAGACTTTGCGCGCTGACGCCGCTATCGGCGAGCGCCTTGGCGGCGGCGGTGCCCTTCATCAAGGTCAATGCCAGCAACAGCCGCTCGACCGTGACGAAGCTGTCGCCGGCCTTCTCGGCGATCTTCTCCGCCTCGGCGAAGAGCCGCGTCGTTTCCGCTGCGAGGAACACTTGGCCCGCGCCGCTGCCCTCGACGCGCGGCAGCTTGTCGAGCGCCGCCGCCACTGCGGCGCGGGCGCGGTTGGCATCGCCGCCCGCGGCGGCAATCAGGTTCGACGCCAAGCCTTCCTTGTCGTCGAGCAAGACCTGCAGGAGATGGTCGGGCGTGATCTGCTGGTGACCGCGCCGCTGCGCCAGGGTCTGCGCTGCTTGCACGAAGCCCTTGGAGCGCTCGGTATAATTCTCGAAGGCCATGGGACCCCCATCGCGAACCGGCCCGCGGGTCCCTCTTCGAGGCAACCGGACGGGCCTTCCAGTTCACCAATATGGGATGCGTGGGCAGGGCCACCAAGCCCTGCCGCGGCGACTCGCCCGCCCGCAAAACGGGCAGAAAAACAGCATACACCCGTAAAGCGGGCGGCTGCGATGCGACCGCGCCTCAACCTCAGGCGGTTGGCGGGGTCTCGGGATCGCCCGGCGGTGGCGCCGGTTGCAGCGCCGAACGGCTCTCGGCCTCGGGGTCGGTGTCGGGCCCAGTCAGTTCCGTGTCCGCGGGGGTCATCGGCCGTGGCGGAGCGATGGCGTTGTTGGGGCCCTGCCCGTCGGCGTTCATGATGCGGAAATAATGCTCCGCATGCTGATAAAGGTTCTCGGCGGCAATGCGGTCGCCGGCCGAAGCCGCTTCGCGCGCCAGCGCCACATAACGTTCGAATACCTGGTAGGCATTGCCGCGAATCTTGACGTTCGGACCGTTGCTGTCGAACGTCTGCATGCGATGCGGCGGACGCGGACCGCGGTTCGGATTGTTGGGGTTGCCGCCATTGTTGCGGCCTCTATGCCGCTTGTTCTGGCCTGGTCTCATGACACCTTTGAAATCGCGATACGACATCATCTCACAACATCTGTGATTGCTGCGGATGCTCCTCCGGCGCCTGCCCGCCGCAGCGGTCAGCACCATTATCGGTAGGGAAGCAATACCGGCGCCGAGAGGCGCAGGAGCCCGTGGCTCCTTGATCTTCGCGGTTCCACCCTAGACGGGAAGCCCGCGTATTCCAACAAGTTTTTTTAGGTACCTCGCCTATTCTGAGGTTGCATTACGACCAGCACCCGCTCGATCCCCGCGAGATCCCGCCGCTTCTGCCGGACCGATAGCCCGGCGGCGTCCATCAGTCCTGCCACCGCCGCCGCCTGCCCCTCGCCCAGCTCGATAAAGCCAAGGCCGCCGGGACACAGCAACCGGGCAATGTCGCCGGCCAGGCACCGATAGGCGCAGAGTCCGTCGCCGCCGCCGTCAAGCGCGATGCGCGGCTCGTAGCGAACAACTTCCGGGGCAAGGCTGACGATATCCCTCGACCGTATATAGGGAGGATTGGCGAGAATGACATCCACCCTGCCGGCCAGCGCCTCGCCCCAATCGCCGACCGCGAAGGCGGCGCGGCCACCGAGCCCCGACGCTGCGGCATTACGCCGCGCGACCGCCGCGGCACCGGGCAAAATGTCGATGCCGATCCCGCCGGCATTGGGCAGCTCCGAGAGCAGCGCCAGCAGCAGGCAGCCGCTGCCGGTACCGAAGTCGACGATGCGCAAGGAGGCGGCGCGATCGGGCAGCAGCGCCAGCGCCGCCTCGATCAGCGTCTCGCTGTCGGGGCGCGGATCGAGCGTTGCCGGGGAGAGCGTGAGATCGAGGCTCCAGAACGACCGCCGTCCGGCGAGACGCGCATAGGGCTCGCGCGCCGCGCGCCGCGCCGCAAGCTCGGCAAGTCGCGCCCGCGCCGGCGCGTCGAGGAGGCGTTCGGGCCAGCCCAGCACCGCGGCGGAGTCGACCCCCATCGCCAGGGCGACAACCAGCCGCGCCTCGCGGCGCGCGTCCGCGATGCCGGCATCGGCAAGCCGCCGGGCGAGCGCATCGACGGCGTCGCCGGCGGTCATGCGTTCTCCGCCGACCGGTCCCCCCTCTTGCGGCGGCAAGGACGCACCATGCGCCAGGGCGCTCATTCCACCTCCGCCAGCCGCGCCGCCTGATCCTCGGCGAGCAGGGCGTCGATGAACTCGTCGAGCGCCTCGCCGTTCATCACCTTGTCGATCTTATAGAGCGTCAGGTTGACGCGGTGGTCGGTGACGCGGCCTTGCGGAAAGTTGTAGGTGCGGATGCGCTCGGAGCGGTCGCCGCTGCCGACCTGGCTCTTGCGCGAAGCGGCGCGCTCGGCCGCGCGCGCCTGACGCTCGCGCTCATAGAGCCGGGCGCGCAGCACCTTGAGCGCCTTGGCCTTGTTCTTATGCTGCGACTTCTCGTCCTGCTGCGAGACGACGAGGCCGGTCGGCAGATGGGTGATGCGCACCGCGCTGTCGGTGGTATTGACGGATTGCCCGCCCGGGCCGCTGGAGCGGAAGACGTCGATGCGTAGATCCTTCTCGTCGATGTGAATGTCGACCTCTTCCGCCTCGGGCAACACCGCCACGGTCGCGGCCGAAGTGTGGATGCGCCCGCTCGCCTCGGTCTCCGGCACCCGTTGCACGCGGTGCACGCCGGATTCGAATTTGAGGCGCTGAAACACGTCGCGGCCGGTGATCGAGGCGATGGCCTCCTTGAAGCCGCCGAGCCCGGTCTCCGACACGTTCATCACCTCGAAGCGCCAGCCATGCTGCGCGGCGTAGCGCTGATACATGCGGAAAAGGGCGGCGGCGAACAACGCCGCCTCTTCGCCGCCGGTGCCCGCGCGCAATTCGAGGATCACGTTGCGCTCGTCGGCCTCGTCCTTGGGCAGCAGCAGCAGCAGCACCTCATGCTCGAGCGCCGGCAGCCGCGCCTTCACCGCTTGCAGCTCGGCCTGGGCCAGCGCGCGCATCTCGGGATCGCCGCCATCCTCGGCAAGCGATGCGAGCTCCGTGAGCTCGGCCTGCGCCCGCCGCAGCGCGGCGATGCTCTCCACCACCGGCGTCAGCTCGCTGTACTCCTTCGACAGCGCAGCCACCTCGCTGCCGGGCAGCGCGGGATCGCCGAGCGCGTCGCTGAGCTCGGCGTGACGCCGCACCAGCTTGTCCAGCTTCGCATCCAATGAGCCTTGCGCCGTCACTCGCTCCTCTCCTCGCCTTCCTCCAGCCGGAACAGCCGGCGCAGCAGCGCCTCCATCGCCTCGGCCTCGTCGGGCATCGCCGCCATTCGCTCGCGCAGCACTTCCGACGGCGCGTGCAGCAGGCGGCTGGCGAGAAGCCGCGTCGCCGCCTCGGCGTCGCCGCCGGCCTCGGCAAGCGCCTGGCGGCGCAACGCCTCGACATGCTCGCGCAGGGCGAGCACGGCGGGCACGGCGCGGCGCTCGGCGCGGCGCCGGGCGAAGCCCTCGAGCTCCGCCTCGAGAACGCGCCACGCCTCGGCCGACGCCGCCTCGCGCGTGGCGCGGCCGGCCAGCGCCGCGCGTTCGAGATCGCCGAGATCATAAAGGAAGACGCCGTCGAGATCATTCACCGCCGGCTCGGCGTCGGCGGGGATCGCCAGATCGATGACAAAGATGGGCCGCGTCGGCCGCCGCCGCAAGGCGGCGGCAAGGCGCGGCTTGGTGAGGACGGCGCGGCCGGCGCCGAGCGCGGCGATGACAATGTCGGCACCGGCGAGCGCCTCCTCGATCGGCTCGAGCGGCAGCAGATGGGCATTGAGGCGTTGCGCCGTGCGCTCGGCGCGCGCCGGCGGGCCGCAGACGACGAGATGGGCGAGGCCGGCGCGCTGGAACTGCTCGGCCATCAGCTCGCCCATCTCCCCCGCCCCCAGCAGCACCGCGCAGCAGCGGCCGATATCGCCATGGATGTCGCGCGCGAGCTGGAGAGAAGCGGCGGCGATCGACACCGGCCGCTCGGCGATGCGCGTCTCGCGCCGCACCCGGCGCGCCGCCGCCGCCGCCGCGGCAAAAACCGCCTCAAGCTCGGCGCCGGCCAGCCCAAGCTCGGCGGCGAGCCGATGCGCCGCCTTCACCTGCCCCAGCACCTGCGGCTCGCCGATGACGAGGCTGTCGAGAGCGCTCGCCACGGCGAAGAGATGCCTGAGCGCCGCCGGCCCGTCGTGACGATAGAGCGCAGCTTCGGCAGCGCCGCCGCCGCGGCGCGCCAGCAGCGCCGCCAGCGCGGCGCCGGCGCGCGCGGCATCGCCGGCGGTGGTGACGAGCTCGACGCGGTCGCAGGTGGCGATGAGCGCCACCTCGCCGAGGCCGGCGCCGCGCAGCTCCTCGAGCGCGCCGGCGAGGTCGGCCTCGACCAGCGCGAAGCAGTCGCGCAGCCGCTGCGGCGCGGCCCTGTGGTTGATGCCGATGACGAGCAGGCCACTGCCCGCCCCGGCCTCGTTGGCGCCGGGCATTGGCCCCGCTAGCGGAAGGGCGCGAGCCGATCCCTGAGCTCGGCCAGCGGCACCTCGATCTGCTCGCCGGTATCGAGGTCGCGCAGGGTGGCGGCGTCGCGCGCCAGTTCGTCCTCGCCCAGGATCACCGCCACGCGCGCGCCGATCTTGTTGGCGCGCTTCATGCGCCGGGCGACATTGCCGGAATATCCCAGCTCGACGGTAAAGCCGTCGCGGCGCAGCGCATGGGCGAGCTTCAGCGCCGGCGCCTCGCCCTTCTCGCCGACGGGAATGACCGCGACCGGCCGTGGCCCGCGCGGCGGCTCGCCGATGAGCAGCGCCAGGCGCTCGATTCCCGCCGCCCAACCGACGCCCGGCGTCTCGGGCCCGCCCATGATGCCCATGAGGCCGTCGTAGCGACCGCCGCCGAGCACGGTGCCTTGCGCGCCGAGGTCGGCGGTGACGAACTCGAAGGCGGTGTGGCAGTAGTAATCGAGGCCGCGCACCAGGCGCGGGCTCTCGCGAAAGGCGATGCCGAGAAGGTCGAGCCCGGCGCGCACCGCATCGAAAAAGCCGCGCGCCTCGGCGGTAAGATACTCGACGAAGGACGGCGCCTCGGCATTGACCCGCCGGTCGCCCTCGTCCTTGGAATCGAGAATGCGCAGCGGGTTGCGCTCCAGCCGCGCCAGGCTGTCGGCGGAGAGGAGCGCGCGGCGCTCGCGGTAATAGGCGAGCAATGCCTCGCGATAGGCGTGCCGGCTCGAGGCATCGCCCAGCGTGTTGATTTCGAGAATGGTGCGCGGCAGGACGCCGAGCGCGTCGAGAATGTCGGCGCCGAGCGCGATCACCTCGACGTCCGCCTGCGGCTGCGCCAGACCGATCAGCTCGACGTCGATCTGGTGGAATTGGCGGAAGCGGCCCTTCTGCGGCCGCTCGTAGCGGAACATCGGCCCGCTGGCGAAGAAGCGCAACGGCAGCGCCTGGGTCAGCCCGTTGGAGATCACGGCGCGGATGATGCCGGCGGTATATTCGGGCCGGAGCGTCACTTCCTCGCCGCCGCGATCGGCAAAGGTGTACATCTCCTTGGTGACGATGTCCGAGGTCTCGCCGATCGGCCGCGCAAACACCTCGGTGAATTCGAAGATCGGCGTGGCGATCTCTTGATAGCCGTAACGCTCGGCGACGCTTCGCGCGGTGTCGGTCACGACGCGGTGGCGGCGCTGCTCGTCGGGCAGGAGATCCTGCGTGCCGCGCACCGGCTGAAGGGCGGGCATGATGGAGAGCTATCGCATCAGGACGCCGCCGCGTCGGCGGTCGCGCTCTTCGCCTTGGCCGCTTCGATCTCGGCCGCCTTCTTCTCAACCAGCTCGACGAGGTGATCGACGATGCTCTGATCCTTCAAGCGGTGATGCGGCACGCCGGCGATATAGACCTGATGCGTGTTGTTGCCGCCGCCGGTGAGGCCGATATCGGTCTCGCGCGCCTCGCCGGGGCCGTTGACGACGCAGCCGATCACCGAAAGCGTCATCGGCGTGGTGATGTGCGCCAGGCGTTGCTCCAGCACTTCCACCGTCTTGATCACCTCGAAGTTCTGGCGCGCGCAGGAGGGGCAGGAAACGACGCTGACGCCGCGGTGGCGCAGCCCCAGCGCCTTCAGCATCTCGTAGCCGACGCGGATCTCCTCGACCGGATCGGCCGAAAGCGAGACGCGGATGGTGTCGCCGATGCCGGCCCAAAGCAGCGAGCCCATGCCGATCGAGGATTTGACCGTGCCGGTCATGAGCCCGCCGGCCTCGGTGATGCCGAGATGCAAGGGATAGTCGCAGGCCTCGGCAAGCTGCTGATAGGCGGCGACGGCAAGGAAGACATCGGAGGCCTTGCAGGAGATCTTGAACTCGAAGAAATCGTTGTCCTCGAGAATCTTGGCGTGGGTGAGCGCGCTCTCCACCATGGCCTCGGGACAGGGCTCGCCATACCGCTCCAGCAGGTCGCGCTCGAGCGAGCCGGCATTGACGCCGATGCGCATGGAGCAGCCGTGATCCTTGGCCGCCTTGACCACTTCGCGCACGCGCTCGGGCGAGCCGATATTGCCGGGGTTGATGCGCAGGCAGGCGGCACCGCTCTCGGCCGCCTCGATGGCGCGCTTGTAATGGAAATGGATGTCGGCGACGATCGGGACCTCGACTTGGCGGACGATGTCCTTGAGCGCCAGCGCCGATTCCCGGTCGGGGCAAGAGACGCGCACGATGTCGGCGCCGGCCTTCTCCAGCGCCTTGATCTGCGCCACCGTCGCCGGCACGTCATGGGTGAGCGTGTTGGTCATGGACTGGACGGTGATCGGCGCACTGCCGCCCACCGGCACCTTGCCGACATGGACCTGCCGGCATTTGCGCCGATCGATGTCGCGATAGGGACGCACGCTCACGGAAGACCTCGCCACGCCGGCCGAAGACCAGGAACCGCCAGCGCTATATAGCGCGTTTCGCGCGCGAGCAAAAGAACGGGAGGCGCCGGCTAGTCGCCGAGCGCGGTACCGGCCAGCAGCCGGTCGGGATCGAGGGAGATATTGGATCTGACCGCGCCGCCGATGGGCGGCGCCTGGCGACCGTCGACGGTGATCGCCAGCCCGACGCCTTTGCCGGTTTTCATGGTGAGACCCGGCCCATCCGGCACGTGATAGGTATCGCCGGCATGGAGCTGGCGCGTGAAGATCGGCTTGTGGTCCTTGTCGCGGATCTGAATCCAGCTATCGCTGAGCGCGCGGATCAGGATGCGCGTATTGCCATTGGCAAGGCCGTAGACGTGCGGCTGATCGGGCACCGGTGTCGCGCCGCCGCCGGGAATGGCGGGCAGCGCCGCGGTCTGCGCCGGCGGCGGAGGGACCAGGGGCAAGGCGGGCTCGGTCGTCGCCGGCGGGCTCGGCGCGGCGGCAACCGGGGCATCCTCCTCGCCCTCCAATGGGCCGGCGGCGGGGTTCGGTGGCGGCGGCGGAGCAACCGGCGTGGACGAACCGGCGGCGGGGTTTGGCGGCGGGACGACCGGCATGGACGAGCCGACGGCCGGGAGAGGCGGCGGCACGGTGGTGGCCGGCGGGGCTGGCGCCGTGGCTCCGGCGGGAGGCGACGGCTGAGACGCCGACGCGGGAGAAGGCGCCGGAGAGGACGGCGGTGCGGGGGGCAGAGCCGCAGCAGGAGCCGGTGCCGTGTCAGGGGCCGGCGTCGCGGAGGGAGCAGGGGCTGTCGGCGTCTGGGGCTTGGCGAGCTCGGCCGGAAGCGGGCCTACCCGTTCCGGCCGCGATCCGACGGTCGAGGACAGATAATACCAAATACCATAGGCGCAAACCGCCAGGATTATCGCCGCCAGCACCATGGCGCCGCCGGGAATGCTGCGCTCGGTGAGCGGCACCGGAAAGCTGAGGTCGCGCTGTGCCTCGAAACCCTCGGCCTCGAGCTTGAAACGGCGCACCGCCTCCTCGCCGTCAAGGCCGAGATGGACGGCATAGGCGCGCACGAAGCCCAGCGCATAGACCGGCCCCGGCAGGCGGTCGTAGCGGCCTTCCTCGATCGCCTCGAGATAGGCGGCGCGGATGCGCAAGGCGGAAGCGACGCGCGGAATATCGCTGCCATAGCCTTCGCGCGTCTCGCGCAGCAATTGTCCGACGGTGCGGCGCCGCGCCGGCCGGATCTCGGTCACCGTGTCCATCGCCGATGCCGGCGCTTTACCCGAAGCCGCTTCCTCCGGGGTATCCTTACGTCGCGAAAAGAGCGCCATTCGCTTAAACCGGTCTGTGCCCGCCGCCCACTAAATACGGCAGACATAGGGTGAAGAAACCGTAAAGGCCGACACGCTTTGACCGCGGCTATGCGCCAAGACTATCAAATATAGCCGCTTCGTCGCAATAATTGATGGCACGGCGATCCCGGCCCTCACACCGCGACCCCATGATCCCTGGCGAAATCGTGCAGCTTGCCGCGCAGCGTCCGCGGCGGCAGGGTCGCCAGCGTCGCCAGCAACGTCTCGAGCGGCGCCAGCTCCAGGCTGCGGATCATTGCCTTGACCGGGCCGACCGATCCGGGCGCCATGGAGAGGGTGCGAAAGCCGATGCCGATCAGCGCCATGGCGTCGAGCGGCTGGCCCGCCATCTCGCCGCACAGCGCCAGCGGTACCTTGGCCCCGGCGCAATCGCGCGCCACCTCGCCGAGGAGCTGCAACACCGGCAGCGACAGCGCGTCGTAGCGCTCGGCGAGCCGCGGATTGCCGCGGTCGGCGGCAAACAGGAATTGCACGAGGTCGTTGGTGCCGACCGACAGAAAATCGATCCTGGGCAGCAGTTGTGGCAGCTCCCAGAGCAACGCCGGCACCTCGAACATGACGCCGACCTCGACCTTGGCCGGCGGCGTGCCGCGCGCGCCGGCGTGCTCGAGCTCGAGATCGAGCACGGCGCGCGCCGCATCGAGCTCGCCGATCTCGGCGATCATCGGAAACATGACGCGCAGCCGGCGCCCGGCGGCGGCACGAATCAGCGCGCGCAGTTGCTGGCGCAGCAGCGCTGGACGGTCGAGGGCGATACGGATGGCGCGCCAACCCATGGCCGGGTTTTCGTCCGGGGTCTCCGACATGTAAGGCAGCAGCTTGTCGCCGCCGACGTCGAGGGTGCGGAAGGTCACCGGCCGCTCACCGGCATGCTCGAGCACGCGGCGATAGATCGATGCCTGCTGGCTTACCGTCGGGAAATCGTGCCGCATCATGAACAGCAGCTCGGTGCGGAAAAGGCCTATGCCTTCGGCGCCGGTCTCGTCGAGGTAAGGCAGGTCGAGCAGCAGCCCGGCGTTGAGCTGCAACGCCACGCGCGTGCCGCAGCGCGTCGCCGCCGGCAGGTCGCGCAGCGCGGCGTAGCTCAGGCGCTGGCCGAGCCGCAATTCCAGGCGCGTCGCCACCGCCTGCTGGACGTCCTCGCTCGGCCGAAGGAAGACCTGATGCTCATCGGCGTCGACGACGACGAGATCACCGGGCTCGACCTTCTCCAGCACACCCTTGACGCGGCCGATGACGGGGATGTCGAGCGCGCGCGCCACGACGGCGACGTGCGCGGTGGGCGAGCCCTCCTCCAACACCAGCCCCTTGAGCCGGCGCCGGTCGTAATCCAGCAGCTCGCCCGGGCCCATGCTGCGGGCGATGAGGATGAATTCCGTCGGCAGCGCGGCATCGGCGGCGAAATGGCGGCCGGCAAGATGCTGTTGCAGCCGGCTGGTGAGATCCTCGAGATCGGCGAGACGCTCGCGCAGATAGGGATCGCTCACCTTGCTCATGCGCGCGCGGGTCTCGTCCTGCACTTTCTGCACGCTCGCCTCGGCGGTAAGCCCGCTGCGCACCGCATCGGTCATGCGCTGCAGCCAGCCGCGGTCCGCGGCGAACATGCGGTAGGTCTCGAGGATGTCGCGATGCTCGCCGCCGACGGCAAGGTCGCTGCGGGCGAGCAGGTCATCGATCGCGCTCTGCATGGCGGCGACCGCCGCGCTGAGCCGCGCCAGCTCGGCCTCCGAATCCTCGGCGACGATCTGGCGGATGACGACGCGCGGCTCGTGCAGCACCGCGACGCCGATGGCAAGGCCGGCATTGAACTTGACGCCGTCGAGCCGCGTCGGCAGCAAGCCGAGGCCGTTGGACGGCGCCAGCTCCACCGGGCTCACCAGCTCGCCGCCGGCGGCGAGCTCGGCCAGCACCATGGCGATGGTCTGCAATGCCTCGATCTCGTCCTCGGTGTAGTGGCGCTGGGTGCGGTTCTGCACCACCAGCACGCCGAGCACGCGACCGCCGCGCAGGATCGGCACGCCCATCAGCGAGTGGTAGATCTCTTCGCCGGTCTCCGGCCGATAGGCGAAATCGGCATGCGACTGCGCATCCGCCAGCGCCAGCGGGCTCGCCGTGGCGGCGATGACGCCGACGAGGCCTTCGCCGACGCGCAGCCGGGTGCGATGCACGGCTTCCGGGCGCAGGCCTTCGGTGGCGAAAAGCTCGAGCACCTCGCCGGCGCGCATGACGTAGCAGGAGCAGACCTCCGCCACCATGTCGGCGGCAATGATGCGCACGATCTCGTTGAGGCGCTCCTGCGCCGTACCGGAGCCGGCCATCACGTCCCGCAGCCGGCGCAACAGGCGGCGAGAGCCGGTGGCCGTTTCCATCACATCCCTGCCCGCGACCGCCCGCCCCGATCGGCGTAACCATCTTCATGGTCGTCGACATCGCGCGCGGCGAGCGCGCTTACCGCCTGCTCTACCAACTCCTCGAGAATCTCGCGGGTCGGCTGTTCGCGCGTCACCATGCCGACGCTTTGCCCGGCCATCATCGAGCCGGTCTCGACGTCGCCGTCGATGACCGCCCGGCGCAGCGCGCCGGCCCAGAAATGCTCGATCTCGAGCTGGGCGTCCTTCTGCGACAGCTCGCCGCGGGTACAGCGGTCGATCACGTCGCGCTGCAGCTCCTGGAATTTCCGCGTGCCGTCATTGACCAGCGCGCGCACGGGGATCACCGGGAAGCGCGGGTCGAGCTGCACCGAGGGCACAGCATCGCGCGCGCTGGCGCGCAGGAAAGCCTGCTTGAAGCGGGGATGCGCGATCGATTCATGGGCGCAGACGAAGCGCGTGCCGAGCTGCACGCCGCCGGCGCCCATTTCGAGATAGGAGGCGATCGCTTCGCCGCGACCGATGCCGCCGGCGACGAAGACCGGCACGTCACAGATATGCGGCAGGATCTCCTGCGCCAGCACGCCGGTGGCGACCGGGCCGATATGGCCGCCGGCCTCCATGCCCTCGATGACAATGGCGTCGACGCCTATGCGCACCAGCCGCTTGGCGATGACGAGCGCCGGCGCGAAGCACAGCAGCTTGGCGCCCGAGTGCTTGATGCGCGCCACCGCGGCGGCCGACGGCAGTGCGCCGGCAAGCACGATATGGCCGACGCGGCGTGCGGCGCAGACGTCGATGAGATCGAGCAGTTGCGGGTGCAGCGTGATGAGATTGACGCCGAACGGCCGGTCGGTGAGCGCGAGCGTGGCGGCGATCTCGGCGTCGAGCTGCGCCGGGCTCATCGAGCCGCAGGCGATGACGCCGAAGCCGCCGCCGTTGGAGATGGCGGCGACCAGGCCGCGCTCCGACACCCAGGTCATGGCGCCGCCCATGATGGCGAACTCCGTCCCCAGGAATTCGGCGCCGCGGCGCCACAGACGATCGAGCCGGCGACGCGCGCGCAACCGCGCGGCGGCGTCATGCGCGCCGGCGCCGTCCGAGCCCGACCCGGGAGCGATGCGGCGATCCGCGTCGGAGATCATCTTGGTCAGCTTGCGTCCAGGCCGTAGGCGGTATGCAACGCACGCAGCGCCAGCTCGGTGTACTCCTCGGCGAGGAGCACGCTCACCTTGATTTCCGAGGTCGAGATCACCTGGATGTTGATGTTCTTGTCGGCCAGCGTCTTGAACATCTGCTGCGCCACGCCGGCATGGCTGCGCATGCCGACGCCAATGACGGAGATCTTGACCACGTTGGAATCGGGCTTGAGCGCGGCAAAACCGAGACTCGATCGCCTCTCTTCGAGCACCTTGACCGCACGGTCGAGATCGGCCTTGCCGACGGTGAAAGTGAGGTCGGTGAAGGCGCCGTTCTCGGAGATGTTCTGCACGATCATGTCGACATTGATCGCGTGCTCCGCGAGGGGGCCGAAGATCGCAGCGGCGACGCCCGGGCGGTCGGGCACCCTGATGAGCGTAATCTTGGCCTCGTCGCGGCTGTAGGCGATGCCGCTCACCACTTGCTGTTCCACGATCTCGTCCTCGTCTACGACCAGAGTTCCCGGCGCGTCGTTGAAGCTCGACAGCACCTGTACCCGCACGCGATGGTTCATCGCCATCTCGACCGAGCGCGTCTGGAGCACCTTCGCCCCTTGCGAGGCCAGCTCCAGCATCTCTTCATAGGTAATTCTATCGAGCTTCTTCGCCTTCGCAACGATGCGCGGGTCGGTGGTGTAGACGCCGTCGACATCGGTGAAGATGTCGCAACGGTCCGCCTGAAGCGCCGCCGCCAGCGCCACCGCCGAGGTGTCGGAGCCGCCACGCCCCAGCGTGGTGATGCGATTGTCCGGCCCCAGCCCCTGGAAACCCGCCACCACCGCCACTTGCCCCTCGCGCATGCGGCGGATGATCTCGTCGGTCGGGATCTCGCGAATGCGCGCCTTGCCGTGGATGCCGTCGGTGCGGATCGGCACCTGCCAGCCAAGCCACGAGCGGGCGTTGATGCCGCGGTCCTGCAAGGCAAGCGACAGCAACCCCGCCGTCACTTGCTCGCCGGAGGCGACGACGGTATCGTACTCGCGCGCGTCGTGCAGCTTGCAGGTCTGGCGCGTCCAGTCGACCAGTTGGTTGGTGACGCCGGCCATGGCCGATACCACCACCGCCACCTCGTTGCCGGCATCGATCTCGCGCTTGACGCGCGTCGCTACCGCGCGGATGCGGTCGATGTCGGCCACCGACGTGCCGCCGAATTTCTGCACGATACGCGCCATGGGATCGCAAACCCGCTGAAAACCCTGCACCATCATTGCCGCGGGCGACTTGCCCAAAAACGGCAGCTATACATACTCTTATCGATGGCGGCGAAGCAAGGCGGGGCGGACGGCAGCATGGGCAGGTCTACGGCAGAGCATACCGGCGCCGGCACGATCGATCGCGCGGAAGTCGAGCGCTTCGCGCGCATCGCCAAGGCGTGGTGGGAGCCCGAAGGCGAGTTCCGCCCGCTGCACAAGCTCAACCCGGTTCGGCTCGGCTTCATCCGCGACCGTCTGGCGGCACGGTTCGGCCGCGACATCCGCCAACCCAGGCCTTTTACCGGTCTGCGCCTGCTCGATATCGGCTGCGGCGGCGGACTGGTCAGCGAGCCGCTGGCCAGGCTGGGGTTCGCCGTCACCGGCATCGATGCCGGCGAAGCGATGCTGGAGGTGGCGCGCGGGCATGCAGCCGAAAGCGGCGTTGCCGTCGATTATCGCCAGGCGACTGCCGAGGATCTCGCCGCCACGGACGAGCGATGGGATGCGGTGCTGGCGTTGGAAGTGGTCGAGCATGTGGCCGAGCCGGAACTGTTCCTGGCTGCCGCGGCGCGGCTGGTGAAGCCCGGCGGCGCGCTCATCGCCGCCACCATCAACCGCACGCCTAAAGCGTTCCTGTTCGCGATCGTCGGCGCCGAATACGTGCTGCGCTGGCTGCCGCGCGGGACGCATCACTGGGACAAGTTCCTGCGGCCCTCCGAGCTTGCCCGGGGTCTGCGGCCCCATGGACTTGCGGTCCAGGAGGTCAGCGGTCTCACCTACAACCCGCTCGGCGACCGCTGGTCGCTCGGCCGCGATCTTGACGTCAACTACCTGCTTTTCGCCGTCAAGGCGCCGGAAGCCGTCTGAGGGCCGGTTGCGGAGCCGGGATGGGCTCGGAGGCGCTTTCAACCGCAGGCTTCAAAGAGCCTTGCCGAGTCGGAGTTTCGACCTTATGAGTCATAGATCTCCGCCGGCGACGCCCCCGGCGGGGTGAAGGCGCGAGCCGGAAGGGGAAGGGCGGGGGTCTTCATGGTGCGTCAATGAGCGCTTTCCAATCGCCGGGCGAGACTTACCGCCTCGCCGGCAAGATCAAATGGTTCAACCGCAGCAAGGGCTTCGGCTTCATCATTCCGAATGACGGCAGTGGCGACGTGTTCCTGCCGCTGTCGGTGCTCGAGCGCTCGGGGCATAGCGAGGCGCCGGACGGGGCCTCGATCGTTTTCGAGTGGACGCAAGGGCCGAAAGGCCGCGCGGTGGCCCAGGTGCTCGAGATCGATACCTCGACCGCGACGCCCCGGGCGCCGCGCGAGAACCGGTTCCGCGGCGGTGGCGGGCGCAACGAGAGCTATGAGGAGGCATCGGGCCCGACCGAATCGCTCGACGGCGTCGTCAAATGGTACGATCCCGCGCGCGGCTTCGGCTTCATCCTTCCCAATGACGGCAGCAAGGACATCTTCGTGCATGTGACGGCGCTGCGCCGCTCCGGCATCGAGATGCTCGAGCCCGGCCAGCCCGTGCGGATGATGGTGGCGCAGGCGCGGCGCGGCCGCGAAGCCTCGTCGATCCAGCTTATCTGAGCCGAAGGCTCGCCCTCGCCGGAAGCCGAGGGAAACCGCCGCGCTCACCGTGGCGGCAACCACGGCCTCGAACAGCGGCGGCCCGACCGTCCTCCAGGGACAGGCCCGCGGCAAGGTGGCGCCGGGCGGGCGGTTGACGGCGAAGGGACAGCGTCATTGCCAGAGTTATCCCCGTCAATCTCGCTTTTAGGCTGCAGAATCCTCTTGCGAGGCGCCGCCGCAGTGATACCGTATCTTGTGGTCATTGGATGTCAGACCCACAGGATACAGAGGGGACGCGATGGACTCGGTATGGACGCCCGAACTCATCCAGCAACTTTCCGCCTTGTGGAAGCAAGGGCTGTCGACGGCGGAGATCGGCCGGCGGCTGGGGGTTACCAAGAATGCCGTGGTCGGCAAGGCGCATCGCCTGCTGCTTGATCCACGCCCATCGCCTTTGAAGCGGCCGCCCGCGTCGCGCGTCGCCACTCCGCTCGGTCCGACTTGTTCTTGGCCCGAGGGCCATCCGGGGGAGAAGAGCTTCCGCTTCTGCGGCAAGCGGCCGCTGCCCGGCAAGCCCTATTGTGCCGAGCATGCCGAACTCGCTTATGTCAAGCCAAAGGAGAAATCGAACGCGGCTTGATGACGCCGTCCGCCTTGGCAGCGCCCGGCCGACGGTCAACCAGCGGCTTGCGCTTCGGCCGCCCGCGGCAGTGGCAGCAGATCGCGGATTTGCGCTTGCAGCGCGGTCGGGCGGTAGGGTTTGGGCAAGATGGGAAAGCCCTCTTTGCTCGCTTCCTGCGCCGCGATGCTGTAGCCGGTCGTCAGCAGCACTGGCAGGCCGGGGTAGCGGTTGCGCAGCGCTCGGGCGAGTTCGACGCCGCTCATGCCGCCGGGCATTACCACATCGGTGAAGACGAGATCGAAGCTGCCGCCCTTCGACAGCGTATCGAGCGCCGCCTGCGCCGAGGTGACGTGGGTCACGCGGTAACCGAGGGTCTCCAGCAGCGCGACGCTGACTTCGGCCACTTCGGGATCGTCTTCGACCACCAGCACCGCCTGCTCGCGCGCCGGCGGCGACAGCGGTACCGCGGTCGCCGCCGCAAGCGCTACCGCAGGGCGTGCCCGCGGTAGATAGAGCGTGACGGTGGTGCCCTGGCCTTCGGCGCTGGCCACCGTCGCCGTGCCGCCGGATTGGCGGGCGAAGCCATAGACTTGGCTGAGACCGAGGCCGGTGCCCTTGCCGGGTTCCTTGGTGGTGAAGTAGGGCTCGAAGACGCGGGCGATCACCGCAGTGGGAATGCCGGTACCGGTGTCGCTGACGGCGATGCTGACGCAATCGCCGGCGAGTTCATCCTCGGGCCGGGGCCCGCCGCGCGGCTCGTTAGACGCGGCGATGGTGAGCACGCCGCCTTTCGGCATCGCGTCCTTGGCGTTCACCGCGATATTGATGACCGCGAGCTCGAACTCGTTTGGATCGATGTCGACCGGCCAGACATCGGCGGCGATGTCGAGACGCACCTCGGTACTGCCGGGCAGCAAATGGCGGATGAGCTCCGCCACTTTCGGCAGATGCTCGACGAGATCGATGCGGCGCGGCTGCAGCGCCTGGCGGCGGCCGAAGGTCAGGAGATGGCGGGTCAGGCTCTCCGCCCGCCCCAGCGCGCGGTCGACCGCGTCGAATTCGCCGGTGCCGGTCTCGCCGAGCCGGCGCCGCAGCATGAAGAGATTGCTGCCGATGATCAGCAGCAGATTGTTGAAATCATGCGCGACGCCGCCGGTGAGTTGGCCGAGCGCCTCGAGCTTCTGCGACTCGCGCAGCGCCTCCTCCGTGCGATGGTGCTCCAGCGTCTCGCGCTGCAGCGCTTCCACCGCCTGATTGCGCTCGCGGATCTGCAGCGAGAGCTTATCATTGACTTGGCGCAGCTCGGCGGTCCGCTCGCGCACCCGCTGCTCCAACTCGTCGCGCGCGCGGGTGAGATCGGCGAGCGCTTGGCGCCGCTCGCGCAACGCGGCATCGAGCACCAGCATGGCGATCGAGACGATGGCGATGAAGCCTTGTAGCACCAGCAGCGCTTCGTTCTGCTCGGCGGCGACGAATGGCCCGTGGCCGGCGGCGGTGCCGAGGACGGCGACGGCGGCGGCGAGCGCGACGCCGAGCGTGCCGAGCGCGCTGCCGAAGGCGTATTCGACCCAGAGCAGGATCGGGATCAGCGTATAGGCCTGAGTCCTGAGCAGCACCGGGGCGAGCATGCCGGCCTCGAGCCAGCCGCCGAAGGTGAGCACGCAATAGAGGAAGAGCAACAGCACGCAGATCAGCTTGGCGAAGGGGCGTATGGCCAGCACGGCGCGATCGAGGCTGGACCAGGCCACTGCCAGCGGCGCCACGATCAGCACCCCGGCGGCGTCGCGGAGCCACCAAGTGAACCAGGCGGTCCCGCGCAACGACGGCGGCAGGAAACCCGCCGCCGCCAGGCTAGCGATGCCGATGCTGCTGGCGACAAGGCAACTGGCAAGCGCCGCCAGGACGAAGACGAAGACGGCAAAGATGTCGTGGGTGATGTCGGCGCCGGCGCCGAAGCGACGCACGATATGAATGCCGATCAGCGCCTCCAGCATGTTGCCGAAGCCGATCAGCGCGGCGACCGCGATCTCCTCGGGATGGGCGGCAAAATGCGCCAGCAGGCCGGCCGGCGTCGCTGCAGCGGATTTCGCGTAGAAATCGGTCAGGTTGGCGAGAAAGGCGCCGAGAAAGACGCCGGCGGCCAGCCGCGGACCGAACAGCAGCAACGCGGCAAAGGCGATGCCGGAGGGCGGCCAGACCGGCGTGGCCTGCGTCGCCTGGAACTGCAACTGAAGGCCGAGCCACGCGGCAGTGTAATAGGCCGCGGCGACGCCTAGCGTGGCGAGAACGGCGCGGGGCCGATATACGTCCATGCCGCAGCTTTTACGAGTGACGTGATCCCGTCAAGCGGCGCTGTCGTCGCCTCGCCGGAAGGCGAGAAAGGACGACCCTATCGCGTCAACCGCCGCATGGCGCGGTCGAGGCCGTCGAGGGTGAGCGGGAACATGCGGCCTTCCACGAGGTCGCGCACGAGCTGGATCGAGGGCGTGCCTTCCCAGTAGCGCTCGGGCACCGGATTGAGCCAGACCGATTTCGGATAGGTGAGGGTGAGCCGGCGCAGCCACGTCTCGCCCGCTTCCTCGTTCCAATGCTCGACGCTGCCGCCGGGCTGGACGAGCTCATAGGGGCTCATGCTGGCGTCGCCGACGAAGATCAGCTTGTAGCTGGCGTCATAGGTGTGCATCACCTGGAATGTCGGCGTCTTCTCGACGTGCCGGCGCCAGGCGTCGCGCCACAGCGCCTCGTAGGGGCAATTGCGGAAATAGAAGAACTCGAGATGCTTGAACTCGGCGCGTGCGGCGGAGAACAGTTCCTCGCAGGTGCGGACGTGCCCATCCATCGAGCCGCCGATATCCATCAACAGCAACACCTTCGCGGCGTTGTGCCGCTCCGGCACGAGCTTGATGTCGAGCCAGCCGGCGTTGCGGGCGGTGGAGCGGATGGTGTCGTCGAGATCGAGCTCTTCGGCGGCGCCTTCGCGCGCGAACTGGCGCAGGCGGCGCAACGCGATCTTGATGTTGCGGGTGCCGATCTCGACCCGGTCGTCGAGATTCCTGAACTCGCGCTTGTCCCAGACCTTGACCGCGCGGTTGTTGCGGTTCTTGTCCTGGCCGATGCGCACGCCTTCGGGGTTGGAGCCGTAGGCGCCGAAGGGCGAGGTGCCGGCGGTGCCGATCCACTTGCCGCCGCCCTGGTGCCGCCCCTTCTGCTCGGCCAATCGCTTCTGCAATTCCTCCATCAGCTTGTCGAGACCGCCCAGCGTCTGGATCTTCTTCAGCTCCTCGGGCGTAAGCAGCTTCTCGGCAAGCTTCCGCAGCCATTCCTCGGGAATCTCGACGCCGGCGTCGCCGATCGTCTCCAGCCCCTTGAAATGGTGGCCGAAGACGCGGTCGAACTTGTCGAGATTGCGCTCGTCCTTGACCAGCAGGCTGCGCGAGAGATAGTAGAAATCATCGATGCTGTAGTCGGCAAGATGATGCCGCATCGCCTCGAGCAGCGTCAGATACTCCCGGAGCGACACCGGCACCCTGGCCTGCCTGAGCTCGAGGAAGAAGTTGATGAACATGGGGCTTTGCCGCGCGCGTCAGCCGCCGCGCTCCCGTCGGTTGAGGAAGGCCAGCCGCTCGAAAAGGTGCACGTCCTGCTCGCTCTTGAGAAGGGCGCCGTGCAGCGGCGGGATGAGCTTGCCGGGATCGCGCGAGCGCAGCGCCTCGGGCGGAATGTCCTCGACCATCAGCAGCTTCAGCCAATCCAGCAGCTCCGAGGTGGACGGCTTCTTCTTGAGGCCGGGCACGTCGCGCAGCTCGTAGAAGACGTTGAGCGCCTCGCGCACCAGTATCTTCTGGATATCGGGATAGTGCACGTCGACGATGCGCGTCATGGTCTCGCGGTCGGGAAAGCGGATGTAGTGGAAGAAGCAACGGCGCAGGAAGGCGTCGGGCAGCTCCTTCTCGTTGTTGGAGGTGATGACGACGATCGGCCGGTGACGCGCCACCACCGTCTCGCGCGTCTCGTAGACGTAGAACTCCATGCGGTCGAGCTCGAGCAGGAGATCGTTGGGAAACTCGATGTCGGCCTTGTCGATCTCGTCGATCAGCAGCACCGGCGCGGCTTCGCCGGTGAACGCCTCCCAGAGCTTGCCGCGGGCGATGTAGTTGCGGATGTCCTGCACCTTGGGATCGCCGAGCTGGCTGTCCCTGAGGCGGGCCACCGCGTCGTACTCGTAGAGCCCCTGCTGCGCCTTGGTGGTGGATTTGATATGCCAGGTGATGATGTCCTTGCGGAGCGCCTTGGCGATCTCGTGGGCAAGAATGGTCTTGCCGGTGCCGGGCTCGCCCTTGACCAGGAGCGGCCGCTCCAGGGCGATGGCGGCGTTGACGGCGACGCGCAGATCGTCGGTCGCGATGTAGCTCTCCGTGCCTTGGAACCGGTCCATAGTCTCCTCGCGGCGATGGCACCTCTCCATAGCGCGCAACGGGATCGCGCGCCAGAACCATTCATCTTGGTATCGGAGTGCGCCGGGGAAAGTCCGCCCATGCCGGATGACCTCCGGTCACGGGCCATTCGCCCTCGCCCGCGTCAGGACCGCCGGCCGCCGCAGCCGGCGCGCGGCTCTGCCTCAGGCCGGTACGGCGCGCGCCGGTCCCGTTATGGCGGTATGCGGCACCTCGACGTTGATCTCCAGCACCGAGGCGTTGCCCGCCTTGCCCAGCGACACCCGGATCATGTCCTCCTCGACCGCGACGTATTTCGTCACCACGGCGAGCAGCTCCTTCTGCAGCCGCGGCAGGAAATCGGGGCGGTCGCGGTCGGCGCGCTCATGCGCCAGCACGATCTGCAGACGCTCCTTGGCGATCGAGGCGGAGGCCGGCTTCTTGGGGAAGAAGAAGTCGAACAGGCTCACGTTGCGGCCCTCCCGAACCAGCCGCGCAGGAAGCTTCGCCGCTCCGGCAGCGAGAAGCGCATCTCGCGCTGCTCGCCGACGAAGCGCGCCACAGCATCCTCATAGGCGCGGCCGGCCGGGCTCTCGGCGTCGAGGATCACCGGTATGCCGGTGTTGGAAGCCCTGAGCACCGTCGGCGATTCCGGGATGATGCCGAGCAGCGGCAGCGACAGGATCTCCTTCACGTCGTCCACCGACAGCATCTCGCCCTTCTTCACCCGTTCGGGCGAGTAGCGCGTCAGCAGCAGATGTTCCTCGACCGGACTCTCCCGCTTCTCGGCGCGGCGCGACCTCGCCGCGAGAATGCCAATGATGCGGTCGCTGTCGCGCACCGAGGAGACTTCGGGATTGGTGACGATGATGGCCGCGTCGGCGTGATAGAGCGCGGTGAGCGCGCCATGCTCGATGCCCGCCGGGCTGTCGCAGATGACGTACTCGAAGTCGTTCCTCAGCTCGCGCATCACCCAATCGACGCCCTCGCGCTTCAGCGCCTCCTTGTCGCGCGTCTGCGAGGTCGGGAATATATACAAACTGTCGATTCTTTTATCTCTAATCAACGCCTGGTTGAGAGTGGCGTCGCCATTGATGACGTTGATGAAATCGAAGACGACGCGGCGCTCGCAGCCCATGACCAGATCGAGATTGCGCAGGCCGACATCGAAATCGATCACCACCGTCTTGTGTCCGCGCAATGCGAGACCCGCCGCGAAGGCCGCCGAGGTCGTCGTCTTGCCCACGCCGCCCTTGCCAGATGTCACCACGATAACCTTGCCCAAGACCTTCTCTCCTTCTTCCCGGTTAGGGGCCATCAGCCCTTGCTCCAGCCCGGCAGGATCGCCAGCCGGTCGTCAATCAGCGCCACCTGCGCCGCGCCGCCCAAATGCTCCGGCGCGATCGCGTCGTTGACGAGATAGCGTCCGGCGATTGACACCAGCTCGGCCTCGAAGCGCTGCGCGAAGATGCGCGCATCGCGGTCGCCGGCGGCGCCGGCGATGGCGCGACCGCGCAGCGCGCCGTAGACATGGATATGACCGTCGGCGATGAGCTCGGCGCCGGCGCTCACCGGCGCAACGACGACGAGATCGCCGCCGCGGACATAGATTTGCGCACCGGAACGCACCGGCTGGGTCACCACCTGCGGGCGCGGCGCGCTCTCCGGCGGCGCGGCGCGGCGCGGGCTTTTGGCCTGGGTGCCTTTGACCGCCGCGAGATCGACGGCTTTCGCCGCGCGCAATTGCATTGCGCTGGCGTTCTGCACGCCGACCGGCGTGAGCCGGCACCGGCGCAGGAGCTGCCGCAGGGCGGTGAAATCATCGGCCGACATGCAGCCGGGACAGTCCCTGAGATCGAGCACCACCGGCGCGTCGGCGAAGAAGCCGGGGCTCAGCGCCACCTGCTCTTCCAGCTCGCGGCCGAGCGCGGGGTCGTAGGGATCGGCAATGCGCACCACCATGAGGGTGAAGATGCCGCCCTGGACCCTGCTCGCCGTCGTCGCCGTCATCCCGCGTCCCTGGCCTGCCACGCACCGGAAGCATGCCGACACAATATATCGACACAAGAATGACCCAGATACCAGATCATGGGGGTTAATTTGAAGCGCGTCGTGAGTCTTTTGTGCGAATCGCTCGCAACCAGCGCCCGCGCTAGCGATAACGCCAGAGACCGCGGCGATAGGAGCGCGCGATCCCCTCCGCGCCAACGTAATCATAGCTCTGCGCGGGATCGGCAAGCGCGAAACCCGCGCCGACGAGGAAGCCGGCAAGGTCGACCCCGGTCGAGTCGAGGCAGACGGCGGCGGCGCGGCCGCCGCGCTGGCCCGGCGGCACGCGGCAGGAGACGGTGGTGTTGGCGCTTAGCCGTGACGCCAGCGCCTCCCGCGCCACTTCGCCGCAGGCGCGCGGCGATGGGCCCGGAGCAGCCCCGCAGCGATCGCCGCTTGCCGGCGCGCGCACGCCGAAGAGCGGCACGACGCGGCCGTGCACCTTGAGCGACACGCTGTTGTCGACGCGCGCGGCGCCGCTGATGATGACGGCCGCGGTTTGCGCGGGCGCCGGCGGCGACGGGCGCCGTGCCGCGGTTTCCGCAGAGGTGCCGCGGTCGTGGCTGGGCAGCGTCACTGGCGCCGGCGCCGGCGTGTCGTCGGGGACCCCATGCACCGGGCGGGGCTTCACCTCCACCGTCGGGAGATCGGCGGGTGGCGTCGAAGCGGCATCGGCAAGCTGTGCGGCCTGGAGCGCCGGAGCAGCGGCAAGCCCGAGACTCAGCACCAAGCTTGGAAGGATGACACGCGCAAGACGCATCGCCGAAAACCTAGCATCGCGCCCGCCGCGGTGCCAGCTTCCAGCGCTGCACCATTTCGGACAAGGGCGACCCTTGCCCGATGCCGTGTCGTGGGGGTGCGGCGAGCGCCTCGGCCGCCGGCAATCCGCGGCGCTGCCGCAACCGACGGTTTCCCCCTTGACAAAGCCGCCCTCAGGCGGCGCCATGCCGATCAGGAAAGCGTCCAAACACCGCCAGTTCGAGGTCAGGGTCATGGGTGGATTCAGTCTTTGGCATTGGCTCATCATCATCGCGGTCGTTGCCCTGCTGTTCGGCGGCAAGGGCAAGATTTCCGGGCTGATGGGCGACTTGGCCAAGGGTATCAAAGCCTTCAAGTCCGGGATGAAGGAGGACGAGACGACCGCCTCCACCAGCGCGCCGCCGCAGGTCCCGCCGCCTTCCGGCACCGGCACCGCCAACACCGCTGGCGAGCACGCGGCGCATGATCGCGGCTGAGCCGCTCAGCCGCTCTCGTCTGACCGACGGCCGCCGCGAGGGCTGAGCGCGCGATGGCGCCGGCGCCCCGGCCGCGCTATGCGCGCCTTGTCGCGGCGCTGCCGGCCACCGTCCCCTTCGTCCCGCCCGAGGCGCTCGAACGCCGCGCCGGCAAGCCTTTGGCGCTGCGCATCGGCGCCAATGAGAGCGCCTTCGGCCCTTCGCCCAAGGCGCTCGCCGCCATGCGCCAGGCCGCGGCGCGGGTCAATTGGTACTGCGATCCCGAGGGTTTCGTGCTGCGCGACGCGCTTGCCCGGCGCCACAATGTCGCGCGCGACAACATCGTGCTCGGCGCCGGCATCGACGATCTGCTCGGCCTCATCGTGCGCGCCTTCTGCGATCCCGGCGACCGCGTGGTGATGTCGCACGGCGCCTATCCCACTTTCGCTTTTCATGTCGCGGGCTTCGGCGCGCGGCTGGCGACCCCGCCCTATCACGACGACCGCAACGATCCCGAGGCGCTTGCCGCGGTGGCGCGCCGGCGCAAGGCGCGGCTGGTCTACATCTCCAACCCCGACAATCCCACGGGAAGCTGGATCACGGCGCCGGAGATCGAGACGCTGCTGCAACGCCTGCCGCCGGGCGCGGTGCTGGTGCTCGACGAGGCCTATAGCGAGTTCGCGCCGGAAGAAGCGATCCCGGCGCTCGATCCCGAGGATGCGCGCGTCATTCGGCTCCGCACCTTCTCCAAGGCCTATGGCATGGCGGGCGCGCGCATCGGCTATGCCGTCGCGCCGCAGGAGACGGTGCGCAGCTTCGACAAGATCCGCCATCATTTCGGCGTCAACCGCATCGCCCAGGAAGGCGCGCTCGCCGCGCTGGACGACGGCGATTTCATCGCCAAGGTGGTGCGCGAAGTCGCGGCGGGCCGGCGCGACTATGCCGAGACGGCCAGCGCGCTCGGCTTCGCCGCGCTGCCTTCGGCGACGAACTTCGTCGCCATCGACATCGGCAGCACCGAGCGCGCCGGCGCGGCGATGGCGCTGCTGCTGGAGCGGGAGAACTGCTTCGTGCGCCGCGCCGGCGTGGCGCCGCTCAACCGCTGCATCCGCGTCACCGTCGGCACCGCGCCGGAGCGGCGCGGCTTCGCCGAAGCGCTGCGGCGGGTGGCGCCGTTGTTGCCGAAAGATGCGCCCCACACGGCCTGAGCGCTCAAGGCCTCGGCTTTCGCCGCGGCGGCGGCGCTGATATGCTGCGCGCTCTTTTCTCTGCCGCGAGCGCCCATGACCCAACGCTTCAAGCCGCTTTCCCTCGACGAGATGAGCCCCGAGCAGCGCCGCGTGGCTGAGAACATTCTCGCCGGCCCGCGCAAGGCGCTGCAGGGCCCGTCCGGCGTCTTCCTCTACAGCCCCGAGACCGGCGATCGCGCGCAGGCGCTGGGCGCGCAGGTGCGCTTCCGCAACAGCCTGCCGGAGAAGCTCAAGGAGCTTGCCATCCTGGTCGTCGCCCGCTTCTGGACGGCGCAATACGAATGGTACGCGCATCACAAGCTGGCGCTCGAAGCCGGGCTCGCCCCGGCCCTCACCAAGGCGATCGCCGAAGGCAAGCGGCCGCAAGGGATGAGCGCAGAAGAGACGGCGATCTACGATTTCGCCTCGGAGCTGCTGGAGACGAGGGAGGTGAACGACGCCAGCTTCGCCGCGGTCAGGGATCGCTTCGGCGAGAAGGGCGTCGTCGATCTCATCTGCACCATGGGCTATTACTGCCTGGTATCGATGACGCTCAATGTCAACCGCTATCCGCTGCCGCCGGATGCGGTGCCGCTGAAGAAGCTGAAATAGGCGCTGAAGCAAGTCCTTCTCCGCCCTTCAGGGCGGAGAAGGATTTAGGATGAGGTGGGCGCTGATCGCGGAAAGATCGTGCGGCGGATAGACACCCTACCCTCCCCGTTGCTTGCGCAACCGGTCCCCTCCCCCGCTTCGCGCGGAGAGGGCGCGGGTCCGCATCGTTCCTCGTGAACGAAACATGCTCTCGGCCTGGCCCTACGTCGCCGGTGTACACCGGCGACAAAAAATCGCGCTACGCCGATGACGCAGGGGCCGCGCAAGGTTGGCTCCATCATCATGATGAACCTGCACCCCTCCGCCGGCAAGGCTCGCGTCATGTCAGGCGGCTTTTCGCCTGCCCTCACGACGCGCGGGTCGCGATACGCGCGCCGAGCTTCGCCCCGGCGTTGACGGCTCGGCGGCTGTTGGTATAAATACCAACACGAGGGCCCGGCTTCTCCTGCGTGAAAGACGGATCGTAGGCGAGGGCCGGTTTGCCGATATCGCGATTTGGCAGTTGCCCCATCCGGTTTCCGGCAGCGGCCACGGTTTCAAGTATCGTCTCGCTTTCGTGGTCGACGAGGTATGCGTTCTGCGATTCGACAACGAGGCGGGGAAGGGCGGTCACAAGCATGTCGGGGCCGTGGAAGTGCCCTATGCCTTTACGAGCTTGGCGCAACTGGTGACGGATTTCTGGAACGAGGTCGACAAGTGGAGACCGAAATGACCACGGTGACGATCGGCATTTCCTCGGAAGACGATACGAAGACGAGAATGCGGCGCGCTTTCCAAGGTGAAAAACAGGGCGCATTCATCGGCTTCGCGACCGCCGAGCTGTTGTGGAAGGTGATCACGCCGAAGCGATGGGGAGTGCTGCGGGCAATGACCGGCGCCGGTCCGGTCGCGATACGCGAAGTCGCCCGCCGAGTGGACCGTGACGTGAAATCCGTTCACGGCGATATCCAGGCCCTTCTCAAGGCCGGCGTGCTCGACCGCGCCAAGAACGGGCGCATCGTCTTTCCCTATGACGAAGTCCACGTGGATTTCGTGCTGCGGGCGGCCTGACTTAGTGGGGAGGATGGCAACTGGTTCAATTTCCCCCTCAAGGGGGGAGGGGATTTTCTTTTTCCGATGTCGCCGACAGCTCACTCCTCGGCGCAATGCGGGCCGGGCCTGGTCGGGAGGTCGTCGTAATGGACGAGCACCGGCTCGCCCAGGAGGCAGGGCGCGCCGTCGCGGACGCTGAAATGGGCGCCGAAGGCTCACGCCTCATGCATGCGTCTCGCCGAGGACGCGGATGCGGCCGTGTGCCCGATTGCGCGGCTTCGCCTTGACCGTGATGTCAACATCCTGACCAAGCGCTGTCAGCAGACGCATCAGGCGCTCGCTGGAGAAGTTCGCGAGCCGTCCGTTAAGGAGCGCCGACACCTTCGGCTGATCGATGCCCATGAGCGCCGCAGCCGCGATCTGCGTTAGACGCTGACGCTTGATCACCTGCCGGATGTGGCTCGCAAGCTGCGCCTTGGTCAGCTCCTCCTCGGGCTCGGGCAAGCCCATATCGGCGAACACGTTGCCACTGCTCGCCGTCACCTTGATGCCGGTTTCTCGCTTCTTGACCATTGCCCGTAATCCTCTCTCGCTCGCTTGAGCCGTCGGTCGATCAGGTCCAGCCCGGCCCTGGGCGTGGCGAGGCCGCGCTTGGACTTCTTCTGAAAGGCGTGCAGCACGTAGACAACCTCGGCAAAGCGCACGGTGTAGACAGCGCGGAACGTGTCGCCGTCGAAGTCGTCCACAATTTCCAACACGCCGGCATCGCCGAACCCTTTCAGCGGCTTCGCATAAGGCGCCTTACGACCAACCTGCGCCTCCCACAATGCACCACCGACTCGCCGCCGAACTTCCTCCGGGAAGCCGCTCAGGTCTTCTTTGCTGCTGCCGATCCAGCGCACCGGCTTGGGCTGGTCATCGCCGACGGGCTTCACCGTATCCTCGAACCTCCAGCCAATCTATGCCCGATCAGGCATAGTTACAAGCTCTTTCATCGTCGGAAAAGGAAGCGTTCCGCGTCCTGATTTTCCATTGGTGCTAGGCGGCCGGCTTTAACAGCGCGCCGTCAATCGCGCACAGTAACTCTTAAGGCTTGAACGCGGCGGGACGGACAGGCCCTATCAAATTCCGCGCCAGCCTCGTTTCCTCGCCTTCTTGAGAAGTCGTCCCAATTCCCTTGGCGGGAGCATGAGCGAGTACTGGCCGAAAACCCAACGGCCCCGGCGTGGACCGGGTTTGACACCGAGCATGTAGTATGTGAAGCGATACTCGAGCCTTCCGTCTTCTTCGCAGCGGATTTGCTGAAAATAGATAAGCTTGCTGTGACGCGCACTTCGTTGTCGCAGTTTGACTTCATCTTCGACCACTCTGTGTACCTTGCGCCCATCAATGGCGGTGTGCGCGCTACGCTTGCCGACATTATTTGGGTAAGGAGGAACTTTGCCCATCGATGCTCAAGCCGCTTTCTCCGGCCGCGTTTCGGACCAAGTTGCCTTGTCCGTGGCCAAGGTAGCACGCCACCTCGACCGTCGTGGGAAACCGGATTCGGACCGGACGTGGAAGCTTAATCCGGGTCGCCCACCTCCCCAACAGCTATTCCTCGACGTAATGCGGGCCGGGCCTGGTCGGGAGGTCGTCGTAATGGACGAGCACCGGCTCGCCCAAGACGCAAGGGGCGCCGTCGCGGAAGGCCCATTCGCCGCGGTCGCAATCGACGGCGCGGACATAGCCGTTGAGGTAGAAGCGGCGGTCGCCGGCCGTCCGGTTGGGGCCGGAGCCGTGAATGGTGTAGACGTTCCACAGCGCGACATCGCCGGGATCGAGCTCGAGCGTGACGAGCCGCGCGGGATCGAGGCCGATGGCAACCAGGCGCCCGTCGGCCATGGCCTGGTCGAGCACCGGCGCGGGACCGGCGAGCGGCTTCTCGCCCAGGCGATGGGAGCCCGGGTAGATCCGCATGGCGCCGTTCTCGGCGCGGTGCGGATCGATGGCGATGCCGGTCTGGACGTAAGAGGAGGCGAGGTTGCGATAGGCCGAGGCCGGCCGGCGGAAGCGCGCATCCTGATGAAAGGCGAATTCGGCGGCGCCCGCCCCCGGCGGCTTCCAATGAAGCTGATTGATGATCTGTTTGATGTCGCGGCCCAGCAGCGGCGCCAGCAATGCGAAATAGCGCGGATCGCGCCGCACCGCTTCGAGCACGGGATCGCCGTAAGAAGGCCATTGCACCAGCCGCACGATCCTGCCGAGCACGGGATCGCGGCCGAGGCGGTAGAGCAGGTTGCCATGGCGGAAGCTGCGCCCGTGCTTCATGCCCTCGGCCCAGTGCCGGTCGAAGGACGCCGCCATGTCCGCCACCTCGGCGGCATCGAAGACGCGGCGCAGCACCGCATAGCCTTCGGCCCGGTACTGCGTCAGCGCTTCGGCAAGGACGGTGTCGTCCATCAGTTCGTCCCATGCTCCAACGGCTCGCGCCGGTTCGCCGCCAGCGCCGGCGGCTGCGCGAAGCCGTCGATGAAATCGCCGAGAAAGCTTTCCATTCCCTGAACGGCGCCGTCGCGCGGCGGCAGCGCGCCCTCGACATACCCTCGCGCGCGGAACGGGCGCAACAGGTCGCCGTCGCGCGACAGCACATGGACCGGCACCGTCCAGGGCTGCATCTGCCCGGCGATGAAGCTCGGCGGTTGATGATCGCCCAAGATGATCACCAGCGCATCGCCCGGCAGCCGCGCCAGCCAGGCGGCGAGCGTGCGCAGATCGTAGGCGATGCTTTCAAGATAAAGCGCCTCGAGATGCGACCAGTCCGGCGGCGCGTAGATGCGGTCCCATTGCGCCTGCGGGATGGCGCGGTAAAGCGGCGCCGCGTCCCAGTCGGCGACATAGGGCGGCACCGGCGCGAAAGGCGTGTGGCTCGACACCAGCACGATCTGGGCGAAGAGCGGGCCATGGCCGGGCGCGCCCTCGGTCTCGTCGAGGCGGCGGAGCGTAAATTGGTCGGGAATGCCGAACCAGCCGAAAGGCGGCCCGTCATAGCCGAGATCGGCGGCGTAGACGTTCCGCTCGAAGCCCCAGAAGCCGCGATCGGCCTCGGGCGCCCGGATGCCGGGCATGATCTCGATGCTGCGATAGCCGGCGGCGCGCATGTAGCGCGGCAAGGTCTCGCGGCCGCTGGCGGTGATGAGCCGGGTGAGCAGCGGGTCGAGCTTGAGGCCGCTGTCGATCGTGCCATGGGCGAGCCAGGACCCGCCGCCGAAGGTCGGCGAGATCATGCGGCTGGACAGCAGGTGCCAGCCTGCCTGCCCGACCGTCGCCGCAAAATCGTCGAGCGCCGGCGCGACGGCGGCGGCATAGCGCGGCTCGTCCAGCAGCACCGTGCCGTAGGATTCGAAAAAGACGAGATAGACGTCGCGCCGCTTGAGCCCCGGCAGGCCGCCGGCCGCCGGCTGCGGCGCGGCGAGCACGGCGGCATAACGGCGGTCATAGCCGTTCATCACGCGCAAGGCGCGCCACAGCCGCGTCGTTTGCGCGGCGACGACCGGCACGGTGCGGGTGCCGAGCAGCGGCTCTTCCGCTTCGAGTTGGCCCACCGGCGCCATGGCGGCGAGCAGCATCAGGGCGGCAAGCGCGCCGGCGGCATGGCGCGGCGGCTGCAACGCGCGCTCGCAGGCCGCGATCATCCGGGCGATCAGCGCGACCAGCGCGCCGACGGCAAGCACGACGGCCGCGACCGCTGCGACGCCGCGCCAGAGCCCGGCGGCGGCAACGAACAGCGCCACGAGCTGCGGCACATGCGGCAGGTCGAAATAGAGATCGAGCGGACGGTCGAAGATGGCAAGCACCAGCGCGTCCGCGGATTGCAATGCCGCCGCAACCAGGACAAGGCCGGCAAGCAGCCAGCGCGCCAAGGCCGGCAGCCGCCGCCCGGCGAGCGCCAGCAGAGCCAGCAGGCCGATCAGCAGCAGCGGTTCGACCTCCGGCCGCCATGCCAGGAAGGCGCGGAGCTTGTCGTCGTCGCGTGCCGGCGCGAACAGCAGGCAGAGAAAACTCGCGCTCGCCAGCAGCACCAGCGCGGCGCGCCAAGCCGAAGCGCGATGCCGGTTCCGCCGGCGCCTTACCACAGCGCCGCCAGCCGCTCGTACTCGGCGAGCTCGTTATAAGCCTGCGCGGCGAGCCGCAGCCAAAGCGCGCCCGAATGAGCGTTGACTGCCGCCTCTATGCGATGCGTATCGGAGAGCCAGCGCCCGAGGGAGGCGGCGCGCTCCTGCGACGCTTCGCCAGCGAGCGGCAGCCGCACCGCCGCCATGGCGGCGAAGCTGCTTTCCGGCCCGGCAAGGTCGGTGCCCCAGCGTCCGGTGAGCAGCCGCGCCGCTGCGCGCGCCAGCGCCGTGTTGCGCGCCATGAGCGCTTCGCCGCCGAGCCGGCGGTGGCAGCCGAGCGCCGCCGGCAGCGCCAGGAAGGGCGTCACGTCGCGCGTGCCGGTCCAGTCGAACTCGGCGATATAGCCCGCACCATAGCCATGCGAGATGGAAAGCGGATGGATCAGCACCTGAAGCGGCTTCTCGCACCAGAGAAAGCCGCAGCCGCGCGGCGCCATCAGCCATTTGTGGCAATTGCCGACGTACCAGTCGGCGCCGATCGCCGGCAGGCTGAAAGGCACCTGGCCGGGCGCATGGGCGCCGTCGACCAGCACGCGCGCGCCGGCGGCGCGCGCCAAGCGCACCAGCTCCGCCACGGGCAGGACAAGCGCGCTGTGGGACGCGATGTGGTCGAAGACGGCGAGCCGCGTGCGCGGGCCGAGTCGGGACGACACCGCGGCGAGGATGGCGGCGGCGTCGGCCACGGGCAGCGGAATCTCGACCTCGACGAGGCGCGCGCCGCTGCGCTCGGCGACGTAGCGCGCCGCCTTGAGGACGGCGCCATAGGCAAGCCCGGTGACCAGGATCTCGTCGCCGGGCGCGAAGGAAAGCGAACGCAGCACCGCATTGCAGCCGGCGGTGGCATTGTCGACGAAGACCAGATCCTCGCCCTTGGCGCCGAGATAGGTTGCGAGCGCGGCGGCAGCGTCGCGCAGCAGCGAAGGCAGCTCGCCAGCGAAGAACCGCGTCGGATTGCGCTCGATGCGGCGGCGCCAGCTCTCCTGCTCTCGCAGCACCTCGTTCGGGCTGACGCCGAAGCCGCCGTGGTTCAGATAGGCCACCGCGGGATCGAGCGGCCATTCCTCGCGCGCCGCCGCGCCGAAGGCAGCAGACGCCGCCCCGCGCGCCGTCATCCGCGCCTGCCGGAGGCGGGCGACATGGACGGCTTGGCGATGGCTCCAATCTCTTGCGCCGGCATCGACGGGCTCTTGCTGCGACGGGCGCCATATTGCCCAAAGGGGTGGGACGGCTTCAAGGTTGGCAGGGCGCCGCACGGTCTCCTATCTTTCGAGCCGTCGCTTCGCTCTGTCCCGTGAAGGAGGTAGCCATGTCCATCGGCGAGGTCCTGCACCACAAAGGCCGGCACGTCTCCACCACCCGCACGATCGACCCGGTAGAGACGGCGGTCCGCAAGCTCGACGAAGAGCGCATCGGCGCGCTGGTCGTGCTGGACCGCTGGGGCAAGCTCGCCGGCATGTTCTCCGAGCGCGACGTGATCCATGCGCTGGCGCAGCACGGCGCCGAGGCATTGACCTTCGAGGTGCACGAGATGATGACGCCCGACGTCACCACTTGCACGCCGGAGGACCGCATCGACGCGGTGATGCAGATGATGACCGCCCATCGCGTGCGCCACCTGCCGGTGATGGAGGACGGCCATCTCGTCGGCCTCGTCAGCATCGGCGACCTCGTCAAGCACCGCCTCGGCGAGAAGGAGCAGGAAGCGGCAGTGCTGCGCGATATCACCCGGACGCGACGGTAGCCCCGCGCAACGCAGACGACCCGGCCGACCGCTTCGCGGTCGGCCCCGGAGGGTTCGATCGCAAAGCGATCGAACGGGTTGTCTGTCGCGGGCGGGCGCCAGCGGTTGCTCTTGCAACCGCGAAAGCCCGCACCGTGCGGGCTTGGCATCCCTACTTCATCCTAAATCCTTCTCCGCCCTCAAGGGCGGAGAAGGATTTTGCTCTCCCATCTCGTCACTGGACTCGCTCCCTATCCTCCGGCTAGAGCGCCGGCGCCATGCGCGTCGACGCTTTCGATTTCGAGCTGCCGAGGGATCTCATCGCCGACCATCCGGTCGAGCCGCGCGATGCGGGCCGCCTGCTGGTCGTCGAGCGCACGCTGAGCGACCGCCGCATGCTCGACCTGCCGGCGCTGCTGCGCAAGGGCGATCTCCTGGTGGTCAACGACACGCGCGTCATTCCGGCGCGGCTTATCGGACGGCGCGGCGCGGCGCGGGTCGAGGTGACGCTGCATCGCGATCTCGACGGCGGGCGCTGGCGCGCCTTCGCCAAGGGCGCCAGGCGGCTGAAACCGGGCGACCGAATCGATTTTGCCGCGGGCTTCGCCACCGAGGTCGCGGAGAAGCACGAAGAGGGCGACATCACGCTGCGCTTCGACCGCGAGGGCTCCGCGCTCAGCGAAGCACTCGAACGCTTCGGCAGCACGCCGCTGCCGCCTTACATCAAGCGCCCAGGCGGCGCCGAGGCGCGCGACCGCAGCGATTATCAGACCATCTTCGCTGCCAAGGAGGGCGCTGTCGCTGCGCCCACCGCCGGCCTCCATTTCACCGAGCGGCTGCTGGCGGCGCTCGATGCGGCCGGGATCGCGCGGGTAAGCGTCACGCTGCATGTCGGCGCCGGCACTTTCCTGCCGGTCAAGGTTGCCGACACGCGCGCGCACAAGATGCATAGCGAGCAAGGCGTGATCGAAGCCGCAGCGGCTCGGCGCATCAACGCCGCGCGCGCCGCCGGCGGCCGCATCGTCGCGGTCGGGTCGACGAGCCTGCGGCTCCTCGAAAGCGCCGCCGACGCGCAGGGGCGAGTAGCGCCCTTTGCCGGCGAGACCGCGCTCTTCATCACGCCGGGTTATCGCTTCCGCGCCGTCGATCTCTTGCTAACCAATTTCCATCTGCCGCGCTCGACGCTCTTCATGCTGGTCGCCGCTTTTGCCGGGCTCGAGCGGATGAAGGCGGCCTATGCCCATGCGGTGACGGCGCGCTATCGCTTCTTTTCCTACGGCGACGCGACTTTGCTATATCCGCCGGAATGACCGGGGATTTCGCCTTTTGCCTGCGGGCGCGCGACGGCGCAGCGCGGCGCGGCCAATTCGCGACGGCGCATGGCACGGTGGAGACGCCCGCCTTCATGCCGGTCGGCACCGCCGCCACGGTGAAGGCGATGCGCCCCGAGGACGTGGCCGCCACCGGCGCTCAGATCATCCTCGCCAACACCTATCACCTGATGCTGCGGCCGGGGCCTGAGCGCATCGCCGCGCTGGGCGGGCTGCACCGCTTCATGAACTGGCCGGGGCCGATCCTCACCGACAGCGGCGGCTATCAGGTCATGTCGCTGGCGAAGCTGCGCGCGATCGACGAGCAGGGCGTCACCTTCCGTTCGCATCTCGACGGCGCGCGCTTCACGCTCACACCCGAGCGCTCGGTCGAGATCCAGCGCCTGCTCGGCGCCGACATCGCCATGGCCTTCGACGAATGCACGCCGTTTCCGGCCGAGGAGGAAGAGGCGCGGCGCTCGATGGAGCTTTCCATGCGCTGGGCGGCGCGCTCCAAAGCGGCCTATCGCGCGCGGCCGGGCCAGGCGCTTTTCGGCATCGTCCAGGGCAGCGTCTATCCGGGGCTGCGCCGGCGCTCGGCGGCGGCGCTGGTGGAAATCGGCTTCGACGGCTACGCCGTGGGCGGGCTCGCTGTCGGCGAGGGCCAGGAGCGCATGTTCGCCGTGCTCGACGAGACCGTGCCGGCGCTGCCCGCCGATCGCCCGCATTATCTGATGGGCGTCGGCAAGCCCGCCGACCTCGTCGGCGCGGTGCGGCGCGGCATCGATCTCTTCGATTGCGTGCTGCCGACGCGCTCGGGCCGCACGGCGCAAGCCTTCACCCGGCGCGGCACGGTCAATCTGCGCAATGCGCGCCACGCCGACGATCCCCGCCCGCTCGATGCCGAGTGCGCCTGCGCCACCTGCCGGCAGTACAGCCGCGCCTATCTCCACCACCTCGTCCGCGCGCAGGAGATTCTGGCACCGATGCTGTTGACCGCGCACAATCTCCGCTACTATGCGGATCTGATGGCGGAGATGCGCGGCGCGATCGAGCAGGGCCGTTTCGAGGACCTCGCCGCCGGCATCGCGGCCCGACAGGAGGAAGGCGACATTCCACCGGTCTAGGAGCATGGCCCGTTCAACAGGAATCACAGGCGGGATGTCCCTCTCCGCGCGACAGCGGGGAGAGGGAGGGGACCCGTCGCGTGAGCGACGGGGAGGGTGAGGTGTCTCTCCGCCGCACGATCTTTCTGCCATCGGCACCCACCTCACCCGCTCGCTGCGCTCGCGCCCGCAACCCGGCCGACCGCTCTGCGGTCGGCCCCAGTTGGGTTCGATCGCAAAGCGATCGAACGGGTTGCGCCCCCCGCAAGCGGGCGGAGAGGGCTACGGGCGGCCGCGTCCGCCTAGTTGAAATTTATTCTGAGCGATCATGGCGACATCCCTGAAGCAGCTTGGCCGCCGGACCGGCCCGCCGGCATCGCCGGAGAAGGCGCTGCTGGAGCGGGTGGCGAACCCGCATCCGCGCGAAACCTATCTCGTGCGCTTCACCTGCCCGGAATTCACCGCGCTCTGCCCGGTCACCGGCCAGCCGGATTTCGCTCATCTCGTCATCGACTACGTGCCGCGGCGCTGGCTGGTGGAGAGCAAGTCGCTGAAGCTCTTCCTCGGCGCGTTCCGCAACCACGGCGCCTTCCACGAAGATTGCACGCTGGCGGTCGCGCACCGGCTGGTGCGGCTGCTGGCGCCGCGCTGGCTGCGCATCGGCGGCTATTGGTATCCGCGCGGCGGCATGCCGATCGACGTCTTCTACCAGACCGGCGCGCCGCCGCGCGGGCTGTGGCTGCCCGAGCAGGGCGTGGCGCCCTATCGCGGCCGGGGATAGCGGCGGCGGCGCCATGACCGCCGAGATAAAATCCGCCATCCGCGAGGAGGCGCTGCGGCTCGGCTTTGACGCCGTGGGCTTCGCCGCAGCGCGGCTCGCTCCCGAGGCGCGGGCGCATCTCAAGGAGTTCCTGGCGCGGGGATATCACGGCGACATGGGCTGGCTCGCCGCCCGCGCCGAGGAGCGCGGCGACCCGCAGACGCTCTGGCGCGAGGCGCAGAGCGTCGTCGTGCTCGGCGCCAATTACGGACCCGAGGCGGATCCACTGGCCATGCTAGCGCAGCGCGACCGCGGCGCCATCTCGGTCTATGCGCAGGGACACGACTACCACGACATCCTCAAGGCGCGGCTCAAGGCGCTGGCGCGCTGGATCGACGGGCGCTGGTCCGGCGCGCTCAAAGTTTTTGTCGACACCGCGCCTGTCATGGAAAAGCCGCTCGCCGCGGCCGCGGCGCTGGGCTGGCAGGGCAAGCATACGAATCTGGTGTCGCGCGATTTCGGTTCCTGGCTGTTTCTCGGCGAGATCTATCTGGCGCTCGCGCTGCCGCCCGACACGGCGGAGACGGACCATTGCGGCGCCTGCCGGCGCTGCCTCGATGCCTGCCCCACCGGCGCCTTTCCCGCGCCCTATCGGCTGGAAGCGCGGCGCTGCATCTCCTACCTCACCATCGAGCACAAGGGACATATCGAGGCCGCGCTGCGCCCGCTCATCGGCAACCGCATCTATGGCTGCGACGACTGCCTCGCCGTCTGCCCCTGGAACAAATTCGCCCGGGTCAGCGCCGAGCCGGGATTCCGTTCGCGCGAAGCGCTCGCGGCACCGTCCTTGGCGGCGCTGGCCAAGCTCGACGATGCCGGCTTCCGCGCGCTCTTCAAGGGCTCGGCGGTGAAACGCATCGGCCGAAACCGTTTTATACGCAACGTGCTCATCGCCATCGGCAACAGCGGCGAGCGCGGCCTCGCAGCCGCGGCTGAAGCGCTGCTTGACGATCCCTCGCCACTGGTGCGAGCGACGGCGGTCTGGGCGCTCAGGCGGCTTGCCGATGCGGGTGCCGTCGCTGCGCTCCGCACAGCGCATCTGCCGCGGGAGAGTGATGACGCGGTGCGCGCGGAATGGCAGGCGTGAGGACGTCTTCAAACCGGCGTGCGGAGGCATTACCTTTTTCGCATGAGCTATGAACGGAGCACCAGATGACCAGCGGAAACGATTGGCGCAACGACGGCGTGCGGGTGATCAAGGGCTCCGAGCTTGACACCAACACGGCGCAGACGCCGGGCATGAACCGCGCCGCCGCCATCACCTATGCCCGCACCGGCGCGCAGAAGATCTGGGCCGGCACCGTCACCATCCACGCCAACGCCAAGACCGGCGCGCATCACCATGGCGAGGTCGAGAGCGTGATCTATGTGGTGAAGGGCAAGGCGCGCATGCGCTGGGGCGAGAAGCTCGAATTCACCGCCGAGGCCGGACCCGGCGATTTCATCTATGTGCCGCCCTATGTGCCGCATCAGGAGATCAACGCCAGCACCAGCGAGCCCTTGGAATGCGTGCTCTGCCGCAGCGGCCAGGATCCGGTGGTGGTCAATCTCGACATCACGCCGATCGAGCCTCCCGAAGAGGTGCGCTGGATCGACCCGATTCACCGCCACTGATCCCTCTTCCTGCCGGCAGAGGGTGCGACAGAATAGCCGCCCGCCTTGCTTGCCGCGGTGCCCGCCGGGCGCTATGGTGGTGGCGATGACGACGCGCTTGACCCGATCCCGATCGTATTGGCGCCGCTGGTTCAGCCCGGCGGCCTAGGATCGCGCACAACGTCGCAGACCCCGAAGCCGCCCCGATCCGAGGCGGCTTTCGCGTTTCAGCATCTCGCTCGTCGATTATCCGCCCTCGGAGCGGCTTCCAGCAGAAGGAGGCCCCTGATGAAGGATTTCGATGTCGTCACCGGCCCGGCCCCGGCCAGGCCAAAGCTGTCGACGCCGCGAACGCGAAGCGTCCCCACCTCTCCCGGCCTCTCCGCCCCGAGGGGCGGAGAGGAGAAGATTCGCGAGAGTGCGGGAATGGATCATCGATCCGGGGACGCTGAAAGAGAGGCGTGAATGCGATCCTCGCGCGACGGGCCGCGTCTCAGCCGGAGCGGGCGAGTTTGAGGAGGTCGGAGAGCTTGCGGGCGGGATCGGCGAGGGCGTCTTTCGGCAATACGGCGCGCGACGCGGTGAGGCGGCGCAGCACCGCCATGTCGCGGCCGTTGTTGACGGTAATCGCCGCGGCGATGCGGCCCTCGGCATCGAGGCCGAGAAGCGTGAAGGCACCGGCGGCGGGATCGCCGCGCAGCACCGGCTCGAGGCCCGCCTCGAAGAGGCCCAGCGCCTGGATGTTGCAGTCGTATTGATCGGTCCAGAGCCAGGGCAGCTCGGCGTAAGGCTCGCTCGCGCCCGCCATGGCGGCGGCGACGGCGGCCGCCTGGTTCAACGCCACCTGCCAGGATTCGATGCGGATGGCGCGGTCCAGCGGCGGGCTGTCATGGCGCGTCACGTCGCCCGCGGCGAAGATGTCGGGATCGCTGGTGCGGCCCCAGGCGTCGACGCGGATGCCGTCCTCGACGACAAGCCCCGCCGCCTCGGCGAGCGCCGTGTTGGGCTCGGCGCCGACGCCGGCGATCACGAGGTCGCAGGGATAGGCTTGGCGCTGGGTCTCGACCAGCGCGCGGCCGTCGGCGCCGCGTGCGAGCGCGTTGAGCCGCGCCGCGAATTCGAAGACGACGCCGTGACGCTCATGCAAGGCGCGCGCAAAATCGCCGACCACGGCGGGCACGGCGCGGCTCATCAGCCGCGGCGCCATTTCCAGCACGGTCACCTCGGCGCCGAGCTTCCTTGCCGAGGCGGCGATCTCCAGCCCGATGAAGCCGCCGCCGATCATGACGATCTCGACGCCCGGCCCGAGCGTGGCGCGGATGCGTTCGGCATCGGCGAGGCTGCGCAGGTAGTGGACCGGCATGTCGCCGGTGAGCGAGACCGGCAGCTTGCGGCCGCGGCAGCCCATCGCCAGCAGCAGCCGGTCATAGGCGATGCGCTCGCCGCCGGCGAGCAGCACAGCCTTGCCCGCGCGGTCGATGGCCGCGGCCGGCGCGCCGAGCTTCAGGGAGATGCGCTGCTCGGCATAGAAGCTCTCCGGCTTGAGCGCGAGCCGCGCCGCATCGAGCCCTTCGGTGATGAAGCCCTTGGAGAGCGGCGGCCGGTCGTAAGGCAGATGCGGCTCGTCGCCGATCAGCACGATACCGGCCTCGGGCGCCTTCTGGCGCAGCACCTCGGCCGCGCGCATGCCCGCGGGACCGGCGCCGATGATGACGAAGCGGCTCATCGACGCGGCCGGAAATGACAGAGCCCCCTCGCCCCTTGAGGGGGAGGGCCGGGGCGGGGGGTGCCGCGCTGAGCCATCATTCGAGAGCACCATACACAGGGCCGCCCCCTCCCGGCAGCGCCCGCGGCGCCGTCACTGGAGATGGACGTACTCGTACTCGACCGGCAGATTGTTGATGCCGCGCTCGGGCGGCGCGATCCAGCTCGCCATCTTGCCGGGCGTGACGACGCGCTGCATCAGGCTCTTGACGAAGGCGCGGTCGCTCTCCGACGGGACCCAGCCCGGCAGCTTCGCCTGATACTCGGCGGCGGAGATGAGCCTGCCCTCGGGATCCACCGGCTGGTTGGCCCAGACGCCGATGCCGCGGCGGAAGCGCTCGCTCGGCAGCTTCAGCTCGAAATCGTAGCCGGCCTTGGCGATGAGCCGGTTCCAGCGCTTCACGCCGATCTCGCAATCGCGGATATAGGCGGTGCGCGTCACCTCGTTCATGGCGTTGCGCAACGGCACCTCCTCGACGGCGACGCCGCCTTTGCCGTCGGGCTCCTCCAAGCGGAACGTGCCGTCGCGGCAAATGTGGTCGGGATATGTCGCCTCGTCGGGGCGGCCCTTGATGCCGGTGGCGAAATAGCTCGCCGCGTTGGAGGAGTTCTCGGCGCCGAAGAGATCGAGGGAGGAGGTGAACCAGAAATTGAGATAGCGCTGAATGGTCGGCAGATCGATCGCCCCCTTGGCGCGGATTTGGGCGGGATCCTGGCTGCCGATCTCCTTCATCACCTCGAGCGCGCGGCGCACGACGCGGGCGATGCCGGTCTCGCCGACGAACATGTGATGCGCTTCCTCGGTGAGCATGAAGTTGCAGCTCCGCGACAGCGGATCGAAGGCGCTTTCGGCGAGGCTCTTGAGCTGGAACTTGCCGTCGCGGTCGGTGAAATAGGCGAACATGAAGAAGGAGAGCCAGTCGCTGATCGGCTCGTTGAAGGTGCCGAGGATACGCGGCTTGTCGCGGTCGCCGGAATGGCGCGCCAGCAGCTCTTCCGCCTCCTCGCGCCCGTCGCGGCCGAAATAGGCGTGCAGCAGATAGACCATCGCCCAGAGATGGCGGCCCTCCTCGACATTGACCTGGAAGAGGTTGCGCAGGTCGTAGAGCGAGGGGCAGCTATGGCCCAGGAGCCGCTGCTGCTCGACCGAGGCGGGCTCGGTGTCGCCTTGCGTCACGATGAGCCGGCGCAGCGTCGAGCGATGCTCGCCCGGCACCTGCTGCCAGACCGGCTTGCCGTATTCATCGCCGAAGCCGATGCGGCGGTCGGGGATGGCGTCGGCGAGGAAGATGCCCCAGCGATACTCCGGCATCTTCACCGTGCCGTAGCTCGCCCAGCCCTTGGCGTCGACCGAGACGGCGGTGCGGAGATAGACGTCGGCGCCGAGGAAGTCGGTCGGGCCGAGATCGCGCCACCAGTCGAGGAAATGCGGCTGCCAATGCTCGAGCGCCCGCTGCAGCGTGCGGTTGTCGTCGAGATGCACGTTGTTCGGAATTCGCTCCTGATAGTCGATGGCCATTCAGACCCGCTCCCATTTGAACTGCGGCTTCGAGCCGCTGCCGAACAGCTTCAGCGCACCCTGCTCGCCGGTGGCATTGGGACGATTGAAAATCCAGTTCTGCCAGGCGGAGAGGCGACCGAAGACGCGCGTCTCCATCGTCTCCGGCCCGGCAAAGCGCAGGCTCGCCTCGAGCCCGGTCAGCGCGTCGGGCGAGAGGCTCGCGCGCTCCTCGACGGCAAGGCGGATCTCGTCGTCCCAATCGAGCTCGTCGGGCGCGAAGGTGACGAGGCCAAGGGCGAGCGCGCGCTCGGCGTCGAGCCGCTCGCCCAGCGCTCCTTTCGCGACGCGCTCGGCCGTCGCGGCGTCGCCGCAGAATCGGGTGGCGAGCCGGCTCAGGCCGTTCACCATCTGGAGCGCGCCGAGATTGGCGCTCGAGAGCGCGATGCGCGGCGCGTCGTTGTCGCCTTCGGGCAGCGCCAGCATGTAGGAGCGGTCGGCGGCAAGCGCCAGCTCCATCAGCGTGCCGGCAAAGCAGGAGCCGCGGTCGATGATGGCAAAAAGGCTGCGCGAGGAGACGTCGAGGCGCGCGAGCGTGCGGCGCAGGAAGGCCCGCGTCTCGCGCACGAACCAGTGGTCGCCATGCCGGTCCATCGCCTCATCGCAGGCCAGAACCGCCTCCGCCGAACCGCGCGTCTTGAGCAGCAGCGTGCCGAGCTCCAGCTCGTTGACGCGCAGCATCAGGATGGCGTCGTCGAGCTCGCGCGCCATGGCGAGCGGCCACCACGCGGCGCCCTCCGCTTCGATCTCGGCAAGGCTGCGCGGCGCCGTCTCGGGCGCGCTGACGGTGAGCGTCGCCACCCGCCGCTCGCGCTCGAAGGCGACGTCGATCCAGTGATAGCGATAGCCGTTCTCGTCATAAGCGCGATCGAGCGGCGGCAGCTTGACGCCCTTGGCCCCCTCCGGAGCGCGGCCGCTTTGCGCGGCGAGCGCCCGGGCGCGCTCCTGCACCAGCGCGGCGAAGCGGGCCGGCGAGGCGGTGTGGTCGACGAGCTTCCACTGCTTGGCGCGGTCGGCGCGCACGCCTTCGGCCGTGGTGCAGAAGACATCGGCGAGGTCGCGCCGCACCTTGCGCTTGTCGACGAGGCGGGTGAGGCCGCCGGTGCCGGGCAGCACGCCCAGCAGCGGCACTTCCGGCAGGCTCACGGTGGTGGAGCGGTCGTCGACCATGACGATCTCGTCACAGGCGAGCGCCACCTCATAGCCGCCGCCGGCGCAGGTGCCGTTGAGCGCGGCGAGGAATTTGAGGCCGGTGCTGCGGCTCGATTCCTCCATGCCGTTGCGCGTCTCGTTGGTGAATTTGCAGAAATTCACCTTCCAGGCGTGCGGCGAAGCGCCCAGCATGTAGATGTTGGCGCCGGCGCAGAACATGCGCTCCTTGCCGCTGGTGAGCACGACGCATTTCACCTGCGGATGCTCGAAGCGGATGCGGTTGAGGGCGTCGTTGAGCTCGATATCGACGCCGAGATCGTAGGAATTGAGCTTGAGCTTGTAGCCCGGCCTGATGCCGCCGTCCTCGGCGACGTCAAGGACGAGCCGCGCCACGGCGCCGTCGATCTCGAGCCGCCAGTGCTTGTAGCGCTCGGGGTAGGTGTCGAACGTGATCATCCGGCGCCTCCGCCGCGCTTGCTTGTTAGAGGCACTATAGTGCATGTTAATGATCAGTCAAGCAGTATGATGCAGAAATCCACCTCGCCTCATTGCCGCCGGGTTCCGGTCAAGAGTTGCCTCACCCCTTTGATTTGATGAAACTTCGCTCGATAGCTGAGGAAGCAGGTTTCATGACCCGCCGACGTCCGCCGCAACGCCCTCCCGCGTTATTCGACTATATTGTCAAGGGCCGGCCGGTTTCCGCGCAGCCACGAGCAGAAAAGCTGAACGAGAAAGATACTCGTATGGGCCGCAAGGAATCGGGGCTGGGTCGGTGGCGAGCGAAAATTCGAGCTGCGATCGATGCGCAGATGGAGGCCATCGGCTACGAGCTACACTTTGAACCGATGCGCGTTCAGATCGTCTGGTTCAAACCCGATGTCGAAAGCGAAGATACCCCTGATCTGGACAACATAACGAAACCATTCCTTGATTCTCTTGAAGGCAGGGTGATTGTAAACAATCGAACTTTCCACGAAATACACCTGAGGAAGGTAGAGACAAACCATCAATTTGAGCCTGAACCAGAATTGGTCTTCGACCACAAGGCTCAAGGCATTTCTGAGTTCGTGTATGTTCGCGTCGAGCCGCTAGAATGGGACCGCCCGACACGGTTAGTCAGATAGGATTTCGGAGAAACGAGATGGTTTCAACCGCTGGGCAAAAAGAGCAGGAATTCGCAAGCCGGATAGCGAGGCGCTTCGAGGCTGATGGTTATCGGGCAGTGAATCCGCGCTCGTTCTCCCGACGCTTGCCGCCCGGCTATCAACCCGATCTGATGTTCGAAAAGAGCGGGGAAGTTATCGTTGTCGAGATCAAGCCGACCAAGGAGTATCGGCAGGTCGATCAACTGCGCGCCCTTAAGCAGGCAATCGAACAGAATCCAAATTGGCATTTCCGGCTCTACGTGCCGCCAGCCCTTGGGGAATCCGCAAACACCGTCGACAATCTTCAGAGCCTGGATGAACGCGTAATGCTTGCTCAGGAACTCAATGATCGCGGCCTTCACGAGGAGGCCGCCGTAACATTATGGATGGTCATAGAAGCCTGTCTCCGCGCCCTCCTGACGCGGCGACAAAGCCGGCCGAACGAGGGGGTTAGCGGGATGTCCATGGCCCGCAGCCTTCATGACTTTGGAGAACTCGACGAAGGGGAACTGAGCTTGCTTGAAGAGGCGATGCACTCTCGTAATGTCGCCATTCACGGTTTTCGCTCGGAGCCGCGATCGGCTATCCCCAGTCGGCATTTTGATTTTGCGCGCGGCCTGGTCGCCCGTGTTCAGTCGCAGACCGAACTGCCGCCATCGCCTTTGGCTCCTTGACACCGCTACAGGGCGGAGGCCGATAGCCGGGCGGCGCCGGCGTCCTTTGACTGGGGCAGCTTGACGCTCAATCCCGAGTTCGGGCCCGGCGGCAGGCCCAACGCTGTATCGATCCCCGGATGCGTCCGAAGATCGTCCAGGAGCGCCCGGGGATTGATCGCGGCGCCGATCATCGCGGGGGAGTCCGTGCGCGGAATCGCCACCGCCTTGGCGCGATAGACCTCGAGACGGGCGGCACCGTTGGCGATGGCGCGCAGACAGAGGCCACGGGCATAAAATCGGTTGAATTCGCCTTCGGCCAACGTCTCATTGGCAGTAACCGGGACTTTGGCCGTGGTCATTTCGCCGGACAGCATGCGCCTCGGCTCTCGCTCATTAAGGCGGTTGCCTAAGGACAGATGATTAGCCAGCCAGACGTCGTCATGGTGCCGGGCCGCCGACTGCAACAGCTCGGGCCAGTCTCGCTGTCCGACAACGCTTAAGCGCGGGCTGATATAAAGCGCGCCGAGATAGAGGTCGCGACTGATTTCCTGCGCCATGAAGCGCCGCGTTGCCTCATCGAGATTGACCAGCGACAGCGCCATGGCGATCGACCAGGCACCTCCTCCCATCACCTTGAGATCGATGCGCCGCGGCCAATCGTCAAGCTTGCGGCGGGACTCCCCTTGCCGCTACCCCGCCACCGCCGCCTTCAGCTCGCGGAAGCTCTCCTCGATCGTCTTGCCGGCGGTGTCGACGCGGGCGTCGGCCTTGGCATAGAGCGCGTTGCGGCCGGCGAGGATGCGGCGGAGATCCTCCATCGCCTGCTCGTTCTCGGCCATCGGCCGCGTGTCGCCTTGCGCCACGACGCGGCTCATATGCTCTTCCGGCGCGGCGGTGAGCCAGACCGTGTAGCAGGCCGAGAGCAGCAGGTCGAAGGTCGCGGGCTCGGAGACGATGCTGCCGCCGGTGGCGATCACGGCGCGGTCGTGGCGCTCGATCACCCCCTCGAGCGCGCGGCGCTCGTAGCGGCGATAGGCCCCCTGGCCATAGAGGTCGAAGACCTCGGCAAGGCGCGTGCCGCTCTCGCGCTCGATCTCGCGGTCAAGCTCGATGAAAGGCGCGCCCAGATGCTTCGCCAGCATCGCCCCCAGCGTGGATTTGCCGGCGCCCCTGAGGCCGATGAGGGCGATGCGATGCCGCCGCCCGCTTTCCACCGCCGCGCCGAAGGTCTCGGTCAGCAGGCGCCGCGCCTGTGCCAGGTCCTTCGCTTGCAGCCGGCTCAGGGTCTGGATCAGGAGGGTAAGCTCCACCGGCCGGTCCGGCTCCTCGCGCACGAGATCGCCCAAGGGCAAGCCCATGGCATGGGCGATCTGGCGCAGCAGCACGATCGAAATGTTGCCATGCCCGGCTTCGAGCTGGGCGAGATAGCGTTCCGACACCCCGGAATCCCGCGCCAGGATCTTGCGCGTCATGCCGCGCCGGGCGCGCGCCTCGCGGATACGGTCGCCGAGCAGCCGAAGGTACTCGGCCTCGCCGTTCTCGGCGCGGCGCTCTTTGGTCTCCGCCCCTGCGCGTGGCGCCATGCCCTGCTCCTTCGCTGGCATTCCTGTGCCTGTCGGTCTCACCTATATGTATTATAATGCTTGCTAAACTTAATGCATGCATTATAGTCGCTTCCGCCGGGCAGGGCCAGCCCGGAAACGCGGGTGCCGAGGAGACGGGGTGGAGCTGCAACTGACGATCCTGGTCGGCACCATGACCGGCACGGCGCAGCTCGTCGCCGACGAGCTTGGCGACGCGCTGAAGGCGCAAGGCGTGGCGGCCCGGATCCTGCCGATGGACGGACTCAATGCCACGGTGTTCGCCGCGGGCGGCGCTTTCCTGATCTGCACCTCGACCTACGGCCAGGGCGACGTGCCCGACAACGCGCAGAAGCTCTTTGCCGATCTCGAACAGGCCAAGCCCGATTTGCAAAGGGTCGTCTATGGCGTCTTCGCGCTGGGCGACCGAACCTACGCGCAGACCTTCTGCTTCGGCGGCAAGCGCTTCGACGCGCTGCTGCAATCGCTGGGCGCGCGCCGCATCGGCGAGGTGATGCTGCACGACGCCAGCGCCGGCACCATCCCCGAGGAAGTCGCGGTGGCCTGGATCGGCCCCTGGATCGACCAGTTCCGCCGCGCCCGCGACAAGGCCGCTTAACCCGCCGGGCGGGCGCCGCGCCGGCCTCCTGCACGAAAAGTTGAGGCAAGGGGCAGGCCGCGCGGGATTTTCGCGTCGGCGGCGCCATGCTTAAGCCGATCTTAAGCCCGGCCGGGGAATGGTTCCAGGCCATGGCCGTGACCAAGAAGATCGAACGCCCGCGCCTGCCGATGTCGCAGGCCGAGCTTGAGGAGGCCGTGCGCCGGCACGACATGTTCCTGTCCGCGCGGCTCGGCGGGCAGCGGGCGCTGCTCGCCTATCGCGACCTCTCCGGCCTCGATCTCTCCGGCCAGCAGTTGAACGACGCCGACCTCACCGCGGCCTTCCTGCCGGCAGCGCGCCTGGTGGGCACCAACCTCGCCAACGCCACGCTCTTCGCCTGCAACCTGACGCGGGCGGATATGCGCGGCGCGGTGCTGGCGCGCGCCGATCTGCGCGGCGCGGTGCTGCGCGGCGCCAATCTCGAAGGCGCCGACCTCTTCGACGCCGATCTGCGCGACGGCAGGCTCGGCCAGCGCGTGCGCATGGGCGTGATCGAGGAAGTCGCCATAGAGCATGCCTCCTCCTCCGATCTCGAAGGCGCGCGCATGGTCAATGCCGATTTGTCGCAGGCGAAGCTCTCCGGCTCGCTCGCCGCGCATACCGACTTCACCGACGCGGTGATGCGGCGCTGCAAGCTGGTGCGCGCCGATCTGCACAACGCGACGCTCAACGGCGCCAATCTCCAGGGCGCCGACCTCTCCGGCGCCAATCTCCAGGGCGCGAGCCTGCGCAACGCCATCCTCACCGACACCATCTTCCACGGCACCGAGATGGATGGCGCGGACATGGCCGGCGTGCTGACCCAGAAGCCGGCCGGGCGTCGGCTCGCCGAACTCGGCGTTCCGGTCGCGGAACTGCTGCTGCGCCACGAACGCTGGGCCAACAGCCACGGGAGCGAAGGCACGCCGCTCGATCTGAGCTTCTTCGACCTGCGCGACGTCCCGTCGCTTGCCGGCCAATGCCTGTCGGCGCTGCGCGCGCCGGGCGCCATTTTCGTCGGGATGACGCTCGACGGCGCGGCGCTGCAGGCGGCGCAGCTCGAAGGCGCGGATTTTCGCTCCTGTTGCCTCGCGCGCGCCGATCTGCGCGGGGTCAAGCTGACGGCGGCGCGGCTCACCAATGCCGATCTGCGCGACTGCAATCTGGGACCGCTGGTGCTGCCGGGCGGGCGCCTGATCGTCAGCACGCTCGAGCGCGTCGAGGCGCGCCACGTCGATCTGCGCGGCGCCAATTTGTCGCGGGCGGTGATGCGCGGCGCCGACCTCTCCGCCGCCAATTTGAGCGGCGCCGAGCTTGCCGGCGTCGACCTGCTGGACGCCCATCTCGCCGGAGCCACCGGCCTTCCTTGAAGAGGCCGTGGCACGGGGCACCTATGTAATTAATGCCCTGTTCATTGCGCCGCCCGGTTCCTATCTTAATTCTCAGCGTGCGAGTACCTTCGACCCGCGCGGCGCCTGGACCTGGCATCGCAAGCCGGCGGGCATGGCAATCGATAAAAGCGGCGACGCGCCGGCGGCCCAGGATCCGGCCGGGACAGGCGCGCCAGGAGGAACGCAGATGACCGACGAGCCTAAAGGCGAGCGACGACCGCCCGAGCAGGAGCGCGAGCTGGAGACGGTGCTTCAGCAGCCCCAGGGTGAGCAGGAGCGCAAGCCCGAGCAAACCAAGCGAGACGAATGGCGCGGTACAGGAGTATGCGGCGACCGCCACACCGACTAACATAGGCGGCACGCGCCCCTCCGACGAGCGCTCGGCGGCGACCGCGATGAGCCGGAGGGGAGGAGCATGCAGCGCAAGCGACACGGCGGTCTCGCCGTCATCCTGATCGGTCTCGCGGCGTGCGGGCTGGCGCCCGGCCCGGCCGCGGCACAGGCGACGGAGCAAGCAGCCGCGCAGGACAGCTTCATGCTGACCATTTTCCTGCGTCACGACCAATCGAAGACGCTGCCGGAGCTGCAGCAGCATCTCAAGGAAACCGGCTTCGACCAGGCCTTTCCGCCGCCTGGCATCGAGATCGTCTCATGGTATGTGATGATGGGGATCGGACAGGTGGTGACGCTGCGCGTGCCGCCGGCGCGGCTGCGCGAGGTCAACCGCCTGATCGAAGAGAAGGGCTGGGGCGCCTATCGCACCGAGTTCTATCCCACCTACGACTACCTGCCGGTCTGGAAGGCGGCGCATCCCGGACGGTGACCCGGCGGGCGCGCCGATTGACAAGCTTTCGCCGCGCCTGATGCTGCCCTCCTCGGGGGCGGGGATGGCGGTGGAAAGGCGAAACAATTTCGACGCACTGCGGCTCGTTGCGGCCGCCAGCGTCATCTTCTCGCACAGCTTCCTGCTGAGCCAGGGGCGGGAAGACACTGAGCCGCTGATGCGCTTGACCGGCGGCCAGGCGATTTTCGGCGTGGTCGGCGTCTTCGTCTTCTTCGTGCTCTCCGGCTTTCTCGTGACGCAGAGCTTCGAGACCACCCTCTCGCCGCTGCGCTTTCTTGCCAAGCGCGCGCTGCGCATCTATCCCGGCTACGCCGTCTGCCTCCTGCTCTGCACCTTCGCGCTGGGGCCGCTGATCAGCGCGTTGCCGCTGCGCGACTATCTCGCCAGCGTCGGCACCTGGGATTTCCTGCTGTCGAACCTGGCGATGAATGTCGAGCACAACGGCTTGCCGGGCGTGCGCTTCACCGGCTTTGCGATCGGCGGCATCGTCGACGGGCCGCTCTGGAGTCTGCCCTGCGAGATGGTGATGTATTTGCTGGTGCTGGCGCTGGGCGTGCTGCGGCTCATCCGCCTCGCCGTGCTGCTGCCGCTCCTGGCGCTGGGCTTGGCCTGCCTCTGGCTCGACACCGCGCAGAGCGCCTATTTCATCGGCGCCGTCGGCTGGCTGCTGGGCTTCTTCGTCGCCGGCATGATCCTTTACAAGCTGCGCTTCACGCGCCTCTTCGACCGCCGGCTCGCGCTGCCGGCGCTCATCGCGATGGCGGCGAGCGTGCCGTTCCATCTTTTCATCCTGTTGTTTCCGCTGTTCGGCGCCTGGCTCATCATCTGGCTCGCGCTCGAGCCGCGCCTGCCGGTGATCCCCGCTGCGCGTTTCGGCGATCTCTCCTATGGGCTCTACATCTATGGCTGGCCGGTGCAGCAGACGCTGCTCCATGTCAGCGGCGGGCGCCTTCTCTGGTGGCAGCTTTTTCCCCTGGCGCTGGCGCTGGCCGCGGCAATCGCCTGGCTCTCCTGGCATCTCGTCGAGCAGCCGGCCTTGCGGCTGAAGCCGTCCAACGCGGCGCCGGAAGCGCCGGAAACCGCCGCTGCGAGCCTCGCCGCCCCTCATCGATGACTTCCCCGTGAGGTCGGGGATGGCGCGGTGCCGGCGCGCCTATCTCATGATATCGGTGGCCCCGGAAAGGGGCGCCTATCGCATCTTACCGCGCCGCGGCGGACCCTCCCCCGCCGCCGCGGCATCCGGCCCGCGGTCTCCCCCGACCGCAGGGCCTCGTCCGGGCATGTCCCCCATGTTCGGGCGATGGCGGCGGCGCGCCCAGGCGCCGCCGCCGGCTTTTTGCGCCACCCCATGGGCTCGCGCATTATATTTCTACTCTATCGCCATGCATGCACAATAATGCTTGACAGGGGCCTTCCCCCGATGGCACCTATGACGCAAGATCGGCGCGCGGCCGACGACAAGCAGTTGTGATCTGGGAGGAGGAGCATGCCCGCCGACAGCACGGCGCGCGAGGCGCCGCAGATCGCGATCCCGCGCGACTACAACGCCGCCGTCGATCTCGTCGAGCGCAATCTCAAGGCCGGGCGCGGAGAGAAGATCGCCTTCCGCGACGATCGTGTCGCGCTCACCTATGCCGCGCTCGCCGAGCGGGTCGACCGCGCCGCCAGCGCGTTGCGCGCCCTCGGCCTCGAGCCGGAGCAGCGGGTGCTGCTCTGCCTGCTCGATACCGTCGATTTCCCCACGCTTTTCCTCGGCGCGATCAAGGCCGGCATCGTGCCGGTGCCGGTCAACACGTTGCTGACCTCGGCGGACTACGATTTCATGCTGGCCGACAGCCGCGCCCGCGCGCTCGTCGTCTCCGACGCGCTCTATGACCGCTTCGCACCGATCCTGGCGCGCCAGCCGGCGCTTCGCCACGTCGTCGTCTCCGGCAGCCAGAAGGTCGAGGGCCGGCGCCTCTTGAGCGATCTCCTGGCGGCGGCATCGCCGCGCGCCAAGGCGGCCGAGACCTCGGCCGACGACATCTGCTTCTGGCTTTATTCCTCGGGCTCGACCGGCGCACCCAAAGGCGCGGTGCATCTCCACTCGCACCTCATCCTCACCGCCGAGCTCTACGCCAAGCCGATCCTCGGCCTCTTGGAGAGCGACGTCGTGTTCTCGGCGGCGAAGCTGTTCTTCGCTTATGGGCTGGGCAATGCGCTCACCTTCCCGCTGGCAGTGGGCGCGACCTCGATCCTGATGGCGGAGCGGCCGACGCCGGCTTCGGTGGCGCGCGTGCTGAAGCAGCACCGGCCCAGCATCTTCTACGGCGTGCCGACGCTTTACGGCGCGATGCTGGCGAGCCCCGAGCTGCCGGGGCGCGGCGAGGTGGCGATCAGGCGCTGCGTCTCGGCGGGCGAGGCGCTGCCGGAGGATATCGGCAGGCGCTGGACCGGGCATTTCGGCGTCGAGATCCTCGACGGCATCGGCTCGACCGAGATGCTGCACATCTTTCTCTCCAACCGGCCGGGCGAGGTGCGCTACGGCACGACGGGACGGCCGGTGCCGGGCTACGACATCCGCCTCGTCGACGACGCCGGCAAGCCGGTCGAGCGCGGCGAGATCGGCGAGCTGCAAGTGTCGGGACCGACCAGCGCCGCCTTCTACTGGAACCAGCGCGAGCGCTCGCGCCAGACCTTTCTCGGCCCCTGGACGCGCAGCGGCGACAAATATCTCGAGGACCGCCACGGCTACTTCACCTATTGCGGCCGCACCGACGACATGCTGAAAGTGAGCGGCATCTATGTTTCGCCTTTCGAGGTCGAGGCGGCGCTGCTGAGCCACGAGGCGGTGCTGGAAGCCGCCGTGGTCGGCCAGCTCGACGAGCAGAAGCTGGTGAAGCCCAAGGCCTATGTCGTGCTGAAGCCCGGCGCCGGCGCTTCGCCGACGCTCGCCGAGGCGCTGCAGCAGCACGTCAAGGCGCGGCTGGCGCCCTATAAATATCCGCGCTGGATCGAGTTCATCGACGAGTTGCCCAAGACCGCCACGGGCAAGATCCAGCGCTTCAAGCTGCGCGCGCGCAGCACGCTGTGACCAGCGAGGGGAGAGGATGCCATGACGAGACGGACGAGAAAGCCGAGCCGCCGCGCCGTGCTGGCGGGGCTCGGCGCGAGCCTTGGCGCCGGCGCGGCGGCGAGCTTCCTGCCGGCGCGCATCGCCATCGGCCAGCCGGCGAAGATCAAGCTCGGCCTGATGCTGCCTTACACCGGCACCTACGCCGCGCTCGGCAAGAACATCGACGAGGCGCTGCGGCTTGCCATCGCCGAGGCCGGCGGCAAGCTCGGCGGGCGCGAGGTCGAGTACGTCGTGCTCGACGACGAGTCCGAGCCCGCGAAAGGCGCCGAGAACGCCAACAAGCTGGTCGCCCGCGACAAGGTCGATTTCCTTATCGGCACCGTGCATTCCGGCGTCGCCATGGCGATGGTCAAGGTCGCCACCGACAACGACACCATGCTGCTCATTCCCAATGCCGGCGTCGACGCCGCCACCGGCGCGGCCTGCGCGCCCAACATCTTTCGCACCAGCTTCTCCAATTGGCAGCCGGGCTTCGCCATGGGCAAGGTGGCGGCCGCGCGCGGGCAGAAGCGCGCCCTGGCGGTGAGCTGGGACTATGCCGCCGGGCATGAATCGATCAACGGCTTCAAGGAAGGCTTCGCCTCTGGCGGTGGCAAGGTCGAGACCGAGCTGGTGCTGCCTTTCCCGCAGGTCGAGTTCCAGGCGATCCTGACGCAGATCGCGGCGATCAAGCCGGAGGTGGTCTACACCTTCTTCGCCGGCGGCGGCGCGGTGAAATTCGTCAAGGACTACGCCGCGGCCGGTCTCAAGGCCACGGTGCCGCTGGTCGGCGCCGGCTTCCTCACCGACGGCACGCTCGAGGCGCAGGGCGAGGCGGCGCAAGGGTTGGAGACGACGCTGCATTACGCCGACGGGCTGGACCTTCCCAAGGACAAGTCCTTCCGCGCGGCCTTCAGGAAGGCGGCGGGCCGCGACGCCGACGTTTACGCGGTGCAGGGCTACGATACCGGCCAGCTCCTGGCCGCAGGCCTTGCCGCGGTCAAAGGCGACACCGGCGCGCGGCAGGCTCTGGTCGCCGCAATGGAGAAGGCGGAGATCGACAGCCCGCGCGGCAAGTTCACCCTCTCGAAGGCGCACAACCCGGTGCAGGATCTCTATCTGCGCCGGGTCGAGAGGCTGGAGAACAAAGTCGTCAGCGTCGCGGTCAAGGCGCTCGCCGATCCCGCGCGCGGCTGCAAGATGGCGTGAAGAGAGTTGTCAGTCGTCAGTTATCAGTCGTCAGAGAAAACAGATCGTCGCGATGTCGCATCGCTGAGAACTGACAACTGACGACTGACAACTATGGACACCGGCCTCGTCTTCTTTCTCATCCAGGTCCTGAACGGCGTGCAGCTCGGCCTGCTGCTGTTCCTGGTGGCGAGCGGGCTCACCCTGATCTTCGGCATCATGGGCATCATCAACCTCGCCCATGGCAGCTTCTACATGCTGGGCGCCTATCTCGCCTTCTCGCTGGCCGAGCTCTGCGGCAGCTTCTGGCTCTCGCTGCTGATCGCCGTGCCGCTCACCGTGCTCATCGGCCTTGCGCTCGAAGCCGCGCTGTTCCGGCTGCTTTACACCCGCGATCATCTCTACCAGGTGCTGCTGACCTATGGATTGATCCTGGTCTTCGAGGAATTGCGCAGCCTGATCTTCGGCGACGACGTCCATGGCGTGGCCGTGCCGGGCTTTCTCGAGGCCTCCATTCCCTTGACGGACACGCTGAGCTATCCCGTCTACCGCCTGTTCATGTCGGCGGTGTGCCTCGCCATCGCCGGCGGGCTTGCGCTCCTCATCCGCCGCACGCGGCTCGGCATGACCATCCGCGCCGGCGCGGTCAACCGCGAGATGGTGCAGTCGCTGGGCATCGATATCGGCCTCGTCTATCGCTTCGTCTTCGCGCTGGGCGTGGCGCTCGCCGCCTTTGCCGGCATGATCGCCGCCCCCGTCGCCTCGGTCTTTCCCGGCATGGGCAATCAGATCCTCATCGTCTCCTTCGTCGTCGTCGTCATCGGCGGCATCGGTTCGATCAAGGGCGCCTTCCTCGGCGCGCTGCTGATCGGGCTCGCCGACACTTTCGGCCAGGTCTATGCGCCGGCGATCGCCGGCATGACGGTCTATGTGCTGATGGCGGCGGTGCTGCTGTGGCGCCCGGCCGGGCTCTTCGGGCGCGCCGGCTCGTGACGCGCCGCTTCCGCCTCGGCCCATGGCTGCTGGCGCTCGCGGCGCTGGCGCTGCTGGCGTTTCCCGCCGTCGCCGGCAAGTTCTATCAGCAGCTCTTCAGCACCATCATGATCATGGCGATCTTCGCCATGAGCCTCAATCTGCTGGTCGGCGGCGCCGGGCTCGTCAGCCTCGGCCACGCCGCCTTCTTCGGCCTCGGCGCCTATGCGCTGCTGCTGCTGTCGCCGGCCTACGCGGCGGCGAGCCTGTGGCTGTCGCTGCCGGCGGCGGTCGCGCTGGCGGCGGCGGCGGCGCTCGCCATCGGCCTCTTGGTGCTGCGCAGCTCCGGCGTCTATTTCATCATGGCGACGCTCGCCTTCGCGCAGATGTTCTTCTATTACGTCACCGGCGCCAAATGGCTGGGCGGCTCCGACGGCGCCTATATCTACGTCAAGCCCGACGCGGCGCTGTTCGGCCTGACGCCGTTCCGGCTTGCCGACACGCGCGATTTCTATTACGTCGCGCTGGCGCTGATGGCCGCCACGTATCTTCTGCTGCACGTCCTCCGCTACGCGCCCTTCGGCCGCGTGCTGCGCGGCATCCGCGCCAACGAGCAGCGCATGCGCGCGCTGGGCTTCGCCACCTTCCGCTACAAGCTTGCCGGCTTCGTCATCGCCGGCGCGCTCGCCGGGCTTGCCGGCTATCTCGACGCCGCGCAATTCGGCTTCGTCAATCCCGACCTCTTCGGCTGGCGCCAGTCCGGCATCGTGCTGATGATGGTCATCCTCGGCGGCATGAATGCGCTTCCCGGGCCGATCCTCGGCGCCTTCGCGCTGGTGCTGCTGCAGGACTTCCTCGCCGATGCGACGCGGCACTGGCTGCTGCCGATGGGGCTTTTCATCATCCTGGCGGTGCTGGCGCTGCCGCAGGGGCTGAGCGGCCTCGCCCTCCGGCTCGGCGCGTTCGCCCGGGGCGAGGCGCGCGGTGCCTGAGCGCGGTCCCGCCGACCCGCCGCTGGTGGAGGCGCGCGGCCTCCACACCTTCTATGGGCCGAGCCACGTGCTGCACGGCGTCGATTTCAGCCTGCGGCGCGGCGAGACCATCGCGCTGATGGGGCGCAACGGCATGGGCAAGACGACGCTGCTGCGCTCGCTGCTCGGGCTGACGCCGCCCCGAAGCGGCGAGGTCTTCATCGACGGGCGGAACATGACCGGCGCGCCGCCGCACGCCATCGCCCGCCAGGGCATCGCCTTCGTGCCGGAGGGGCGCGGCATCTTCGTCACGCTCTCCGTGCGCGAGCATCTCGTCATGGCGGCGCGGCCCGGCCGCGACGGGCGGCGCGATTGGACCCTGGAGCGCGTGCTCGCCACCTTTCCGCGGCTTGCCGAGCGGCTCGACCGCGGCGGCGCGCTGCTCTCCGGCGGCGAGCAGCAGATGCTCACCATCTCGCGCGCGCTGATGACCAATCCCGACCTCCTCATCCTCGACGAGGCGACCGAGGGGCTGGCGCCGCTCATCGCCAAGGAGATCTGGGCGATCCTGCGCCAGGTGCGCGCCGGCGGCACGGCCGTGCTCATCGTCGACAAGAACGTCGCCGCGCTCGCCGCGGTGGCCGACCGCGCCGTCGTCCTGGTCAAGGGCCGTGTCGCCTTCGCCGGCGGCACCGCCGAGCTCATGGCGCAGCCGGAGATGGTGCATCGGCATCTGGGCGTCTGATACCCGAATCTCCGATTATGGCGCGGCGCACGCGAGCGGCGAATGTTCAGACTTAGTAATTCTTTCAAGACTTTCTGGTAATACCTTGCACCATACGGGCGCATCGCCGCCGCACCACGACAATGGAAGAAATGCCATGGCAAGGCTACAGCCGGTGTTCGGATTGCGGTCGATAGGGGTCCGGCTTTATGCCGTGCTCGGCGTCCTGGCCGTGCTGACGATAGCCCTGTGCATGATCTCGATCGCCGATGCCTGGCGCGAGCAATCGGCAGCCGCGCGCGCCGTGGTGACGGCGGACGTCACCAAGGAGCTGTTCCTGGCGATGCAGACGGCGCGCCAGGACCGCGGGATAACCTCCGTCGCCCTTGCCGCCCCGACGCCGGCGACGTCCAATTTCACCGCCGACATCCTCAAATTGCGCGAGCGCAGCGAGGCGGCAGTCGCCCGCGCCTTGCAGGCGCTCGCCAATTCCGGCGATGCCGCCGGGCTGGATCTCGCCGCCTTCAATCGCGCGCATGATGCTCTCGTCGGCATGCGCAAGCGCGCGGATGAGGCAATCGCGAAGCCGGGCGAGGCGCGCGACGCAGAGACGGTCAAGGGATGGTTTCCCGCCGCCACGGCTTTTCTCGACCAGCTCGACGCGATTTCGGCGCAACTCGAGAAGCGGCTTGCGCTGTTCGATCCGATGATCGAACGCCTGCAGGAAGTGAAGCGGCGCGGCTGGAGCATGCGCGTAACCGCGGGCAACGAGCTCTTGACCCTGGCGCAGCTCGTCGCGGCGCGCGGCGCGCCGACGCCGAAGCAGCAGGAACTCGTGTGGCAATCCGTCGGCCAAACCCGCGACAGTTGGGAAGCGATCAGCGAGCTGACCGCGAATGGTGGCGTGCCCGCTTCGCTCGCCGCCGCCGTCGACACGGTGCGGAAAAATTACTGGCCATGGGTCAAGGAGACGCGCGATCCGGTGTGGCAGACCCTGCTGTCCGGCGCGCCGGAGATCGGCTTCGAGGAGTGGAACCGGCAGAACCTCGCCCAGTTGAACGACATCGTCGGCATCCCGACAGCCGCCACCGAGGCCTCCGAGGCCGTGGCCGAGGAGCGCGCCGGTGCGGCGGTAAGCCGCCTGCTCGGCGACGGGGCGTTGAGCGTTTTCGTCGTTCTGCTCTGCATCGGCGGCGGCGTCGTTGTCCGCCGGCAGATCGTGCATCCCGTCTCCCGACTGACCGGCTCGATCCAGCTTCTGGCGGAGGGCGATTACGAGACGGAGATCGTGCCGGTGCCGCGACGCGACGAGCTCGGCGCCATGCGCGACGCGCTCGGCACCTTGCGCGGCAACGCACGGGAAGCCGCCAAGACCGCGGCGGAGCGCCAGCAGGAGCAGCAGGCCGCCCTGGCGCGCGGCCAGCAGCTCGAGATTTTGTGCCGCAGCTTCGATTCCGACTCCGCGAGCCTGCTGGAGGCCGTCGCCGCGGCAAGCAGCGGCATGCAGCGGAATTCCGCCGCCATGGCGACGGCGGCCAAGCGGACGTCGGAACGCTCCGATGCGGTCGGCGAGGATGCCGGCAAGGCCACGGCCACGGTACAGACCGTCGCCGCGGCGGCCGAGGAGCTTTCGGGGTCCATCACCGAGATCGGTCGGCAGGTTCAGCGCGCCGCCACGGTGGCGAATGATGGAGCGCAGCGGGTGGAACGCACGAACGAGGTCGTTGCCGGCCTTGCCGACGCGGCGCAAAAGATCGGCGAGGTCATCGGTCTGATCCGGAGCATCGCCAACCAGACCAATCTGCTGGCTTTGAACGCCACGATCGAGGCTGCGCGCGCCGGCGAGCACGGCAAGGGTTTTGCCGTCGTCGCCACCGAGGTGAAGACGCTGGCAAGCCAGACGGCAAAGGCAACCGGCGACATCTCGACCCAGGTCGAGGGAATTCAGGCCGTGACCAGCGACGCCGTCACCGGCATTCAGGCCATTACCGGCGTGGTGCGGGAGATCTCGGAGATCGCGGCTTCGATCGCGGCATCCGTCAACCAGCAGACGGCCGCCACGGCGGATATCGCGCGCAACGTCCAGGATGCCGCCAACGCCATGCAGAGCATCGCCGGCAACGTCGCCGAGGTACGGAGCGTCGCCGGCGAGGCGATGGGCGTCGCAACCAAGACGGCGGACGCCTCGACCAGGCTGTCGAGCGAGAACGAGCGGCTGCGCGGCCGGATGAGCGAATTTCTGAATCGCCTGCGCGCGATGTGATCGGCGCCGCCGCCATCCAGGGGCTTGACGATCTCCGTCGCGGAAACTGGTATAAGCCTTCCGCGTCCCTTTCCCGTTTCGGATTCCCGCCATGCCTTTCCTGACCGCCGCCGGCCATCGCCTGGAATACGAGCGGATTCCGGGAAAGCCGGAGGCGCCGACGCTGGTCCTGCTGCATGAGGGGCTGGGCTCGGTGGCGATGTGGCGCGATTTTCCGGCGAAGCTGGCGCAGGCGACGGGTTTTCCGCTGGTGGTCTATTCGCGCTACGGCTACGGCCGCTCCGACCCCATCGCCGCGCCGCACGGCGTCCGCTACATGCATGACGAGGCGCTCCTCGCGCTGCCGGAGCTGCGCCGGGCGCTCGGCCTCGAGGACGTCATCCTGGTCGGCCACAGCGACGGCGCCTCGATCGCGCTTATTCATGCCGGCGAGGGAAGATGGCCGGTGCGCGCGCTCATCCTCGAGGCGCCGCACGTCTTCGTCGAGGAGGTCTCGGTCAAGAGCATCGCCGAGGCGCGCGCGCTTTACGAGAGCGGCGATTTGCGCCAGCGCCTCATGCGCTATCACGCCCGCGTCGACAGCGCCTTCCGCGGCTGGAACGACGCCTGGCTCGCTCCCGATTTCCGCGCCTGGAACATCGAGGACTGTCTGCCGGGCGTCACTTGCCCGGTGCTGGCGATCCAGGGCAAGAACGACGAATACGGCACGCTGGCGCAGATCGAGGCGATCGAGCGCGGCGTCGCGGCGCCGTTCCGCAAGCTGGTGCTCGAGCGGTGCGGGCACTCGCCGCATCGCGACCGGGAGGAAGCGGTGCTGGCGGCGATGGCCGCGTTCATCGCCGGCGTCTGACGGTTTCCGGCGTCCTCAGAACTTGACCTGCGGCACCTGCTGGGCCTGCTCGGAGATGGTGAAGGTCTCGCGCAGCTTGGCGTCGGGATAGAGCCAGGCCGCGATCCATCTGTCGGGAATGGTGCGGAGCGTCGTGTTGTAGGCCTGCACCGCGGCGATGTAGTCGCGCCGCGCCACCGCGATGCGGTTCTCGGTGCCTTCGAGCTGCGACTGCAGCGCCAGGAAGTTCTGATCCGATTTGAGCTGGGGATATTGCTCGCTCACCACCAGCAGCCGGCCGAGCGCACCGGTGAGCGCCGCCTGGTTCTGCTCGAACTGCTTGAACGCCTCGGGGTTCGACAGCACGTCCGCCGGAAGCTGCATCTGCGTCGCCTTGGCGCGCGCCTCGGTCACCTGGGTCAGCACCTGCTGCTCCTGATGGGCATAGCCCTTCACCGTCTCCACCAGATTGGGGATGAGGTCGGAGCGGCGCTGATACTGGTTCAGCACCTGGCTCCACGCCGCCTTCACCGCCTCGTCCTGGCGCGGCACCTTGTTGACGTCGCAGGCGGAGAGACCGGCGAGCACCGCCGCCAGGGCGGCGAGGCGGAGCGCGATGGAGGGAAGGCGCAGCTTCATGGGATGATCCTTCGATGCCAGGGCGGGGATGATACAAGCCCGCGCGGCGGGTGTCAGGCGCCGGACGCCGGCGGCGCCGCCGGGAAATGGGTTTCGAGCACGGCGCCGCAGGCCTCGGCGGCGGCGACGAAGCCGTCGGCGAGCCGGCCCGCGGCCACCGCGGCGACGAAATCGGCGACGATCCGCTCCCAGGTGCCGGCGGGGACCTTGGCGTGGATGCCGCGGTCGGCGATCACCTCGACGTAGCGCTCGCCGAGCGAGACGAAGAACAGGACGCCGTTGCGGTGGGCGGCATTGGCCAGAATGCGGGCGGCGAATTCGCGATGGGCGAGCTGGCGCGCCTGCGCGTGCTTGAAGCGCCGCGGCACGGTCATGAGCCGCAGCCGCCGCCAATCGAGCAGCAGCGCCAGCGCCGCGAACAGCGCCGCCTCTACGGCAAGGCCCGTGCCGATGGGCAGCGCCGGCCGCGCCAGGGCCAGGACGCCGGCGGCGAGGAAGGCAAGCGCCGCGGCCCAGACGATCGGAAACAAGGTGTAGCGGTCGCTCTCCCGCACGATGACCAGGGCAAAGGTGGAGCTGGTGCGCCGCTCCACCGCCGCCGTCGCGGCGCGGATGCGCTCATGCTCGGCTTCCGTCAGGGGAGTCTTTGCGATCACCAACTGCCCGAAGCGCCTCCGCCGCCGAAAGAGCCGCCGCCACCGGAAAAACCGCCGTCCGAGAAACCGCCGCCGGAGGACCCGCCGCCGGAGGATCCGCCCATGTACCAGATGCCGGTGTGCCGCCTGCCGCCGCCGGCGAGGCGCCAGAGCACCCGCAAGGCCATCAGCCCAATGAACAGGATCCAGGATAGCGCCGCCGGATCGAACCGCGGATTGCTCGGCGCGGACGCGGCGGCGCCGGCCGCCGCCGGCGAGCCGCCGAGATCGCGCAGCATCGCCACCACCCCGTCGCGGATGCCGCCATCCACGTCGCCGCGGCGGAAGGCGGGCAGAATGACCTGCTCGATGATGGTGCGGCTGATCGCGTCGGTGAGCCGGTCCTCGAGGCCGTAGCCGACCTCGATGCGGACCTTGTGCTCGGCTGGCGCCACGATGAGGAGCGCGCCGGTGTCGCGGCCCTTCTCGCCGATGCCCCAGAAGCGGCCAAGGCGATAGCCGTAATCCTCGATCGTCTCGCCCTGCAGCGATTTGAGCGTGACGACCACCACCTGCTGGCGGGTCTGCTGCTCGTGCTGCGCCAGCAGTTGGGTAAGCGCGTCGCGCGTCGAAGCCGAGAGGATGCCGGCCTCGTCGACCACCCGGCCGGCGAGCGGCGGGAAGCTCGGCTCCGCGGCAAGCGCCGCCGCCGCGAACAGCACCGCGGCGATCGCGCCCCAGAGCCAGCGTGGCATTCCCGATCTCATCCCCCGGCGCGATGCTACCCCCGCGCCCGGCATCGCGCCAGCCAGCTTGACGTTGACACAGGGCGTCTCACCTGCCCGGCAGCACCAGATCGGCCGAGGGCGGATCGGCGTAGAGACGTTCCACCAGCGCCGCGCGATGGGTCAGCACGGCACGCTGGTTGATGTAGCCCTTGTCGGTGATCTCGCCTTTGTCGATGGAAGGCGGATGGTCCAGCAGCAGCGCGCGGGCAATGCGGTGCGAGCTGCCGCCGGCGGCGGCGTTGTGGCGGGCGAGCGATGCCGCCAGCGCGTCGGCCACCGCCTTCTCCTTGACCAGCGCCGAGAGCGGCGCGTCCGGCGGCAGATGCGGGCAAAGGCCGCGGCAGCCGGCAAGGCTGGGAAAGACCAACAGGCCGATCTCGTCGCGGTCATGGCCGGTGATGACGGCGTCCTCGATCACCGGCGCGCAGGCGGCGATGAGCGCCACGCGCAGCGCGCCGACGCTGACCCAGGTGCCGGAGGAGAGCTTGAAATTCTCGCCCAGCCGGCCGTCGAAGACGATGCCGCGCCGGGGAACCTCGGGATCTTCGAGCCGCGCCGCGTCGCCCGGACGGTAGAAGCCTTCGGCGTCGAAAGCCTCGGCGGTGAGGTCCGGCCGCTTCCAATAGCCCGGCGTGACGTTGGGGCCGCGCACGCGCAGCTCGAGCTTGTCGCCCACGGGCACCAGCTTCACCGCGCAGCCCGGCGCCGGCAGGCCGATATTGCCGGCGCGCTCGATCGGATAATGCACCACCGTCGCCAGCGGCGCGGTCTCGGTGGTGCCCCAGGCGGAGACCATCGCCACCTTGTAGCCGACGCTGGCGAGCGACAGCGCCTCGAGCCGCGCCCAGAGGCTCTGCGGCAGCGCCGCCCCGGCGTAAAGGATGAGGTCGAGCTCGCGGAAGAAATTCCGCACCAGCGCGGGGTCGCGCTCGAGATGATCGAGGATCATGGCGAAGCCGCGCGGCACGTTGAGATAGAGCGTCGGCGAGACCTCGCGCAGATTGGCGACGCTCTTCTCGATGAGCCCCGGCACCGGCCTTCCGTCGTCGATATAGAGCGTGCCGCCGTTGCGCAGGATCATGTTGAAGTCGGAATTGCCGCCGAAGGTGTGGTTCCAGGGCAACCAGTCCAGGATCACCGGCGGCCGCGCGGCGAGGAACGGCCAGGCGCGGACGTAGCTTTCCTGGTTCGAGGTGAGCATGCGCTGGGTGTTGATCACCCCCTTGGGCTCGCCGGTCGAGCCCGAGGTGAAGAGGATCTTCGCCACCGTGTCGAGGCCGACCGCGGCAAAGGCGCGGTCCACCGCTTCGGTCGGCCGCGTGCCGGCGAGGTCGGCGAAGAGCGTGGCGGCGACGCCCATGGGCGGATTGGCGGTGACGACGAGCTCGGCGTCGCCGAGCGGCAGCGCCGCGATCGCCGCGGCGTAGCGCTCGCCGTCCTCGGCGAAGACGAGACCCGGGGCGATGAGGTCGCGGATATAACGCAGCTTGGCGAAATCCTGCGACAGCCGCGAATAGGCGGTCGAGACCGGCGTCACCGGCACGCCCACATGCATCGCGCCCAGCGCCAGCAGCGCGTGCTCGATGCCGTTGTCGCTGAGGATCATCACCGGCCGCTCGGGGCCGAGGCCGCGGTCGAGCAGCGCCTCGCCGATGGCGCGCGCCGAGGCCAGCGCCTCGCGGTAGGTGACGCGCCGCCAGCCGCCCGCGGCGTCGCGCTGCGCCAGGAACACCCGGTCGGGCGCGCGCCCGGCCCAGCCTTCGAGGAGCCGGCCCAGCGAGCGCGGGATCTCGCCCAGCGCATAGGGCGAGCGCAGCACCAACCCGCCATCGGGCAAGCGCTCGGCGATGACGGCGGCCCTGGCGAAAAGCTCGCGGCGCGGCGGCTGCGGCTCGGCGCTTTCCTGCGCCATCTTTTCCTCCCTCGTTGTCGCCCACCCTAGCGCAGGCGAGAGGGGCGCGGGAAGCCGGAGGTTTCGCCCGGCGCGCGGGCGGCATATCATCCTCGGCCGGGGGTCAACCGGCGCGGCGATACGGTGATCGCATGGTGGAGCGGGTTGACAACGCAAAAGACCCCGCCGGACGGGAGGAGCATGGCCATGGACGCCAGGAGGCTTGACGCCGGGCTGCGGCGGGCGGCTTTCCTGCTGCTGGCAATGCTGGCGCCGGCCGCCGCGGCGCTCGCGGCGCCGGGGGTCAGCGACGGCGAAATCCTGCTCGGCCAGACGATGCCCTATAGCGGGCCGATCTCGGCCTACGCGACCGTGGGCAGGGCCATGGCCGCCTATCTCGACAAGGTCAATGACGAAGGCGGGGTCAATGGCCGCAAGATCCGGCTCGTCAGCCTGGACGACGGCTACAGCCCGCCCAAGACGGTCGAGCAGACGCGCAAGCTCGTCGAGGAGCAGCAGGTCTTCTTCCTCTTCGGCTCGCTCGGCACCGCGCCGCAATCGGCGGTGCAGAAATATCTCAACGCCAACAACGTACCGCAGCTCTTCATCCAGAGCGGCGCGCGAAAATGGAACGACCCACGGCATTTCTCGTGGTCGATGGCGGGGCTGCCGAGCTCCTACGCCGAGGCGCGCGCCTACGCCAAATACCTGCTTGCCGCCGACCCGCAGGCCAGGATCGCCGTGCTCTATCAGAACGACGATTTCGGCAAGGACTATCTCGCGGGGCTTCAGGACGGGCTCGGCGACAAGGCGGCCCGGATGATCGTCGCCACGCAGTCCTTCGAGGTGACCGACCCCACCGTCGACTCGCAGATCGCGAGCCTCGCCGGCTCCGGCGCCGACACCTTCTTCAGCTTCTCCGTCGGCAAGGCGACGGTGCAGGCGATTCGCAAGGTCGGCGATATCGGCTGGCATCCGCTCTTCTTCATAACCGCGGTGTCGCAATCCAAGGCGACGGTGCTGGCGCCGGCCGGGCTCGACCGCGCCGCCGGCATCATTTCCGCCGCCTTCGAGAAGGACCCGAGCGACCCGCAATGGGCCGAGGACGCCGATGTGCGGGCGTTCCGCGACTGGATGAAGCGCTATTATCCCGCGGGCGATGACGGCGAGCTGCTCAACGTCGCCGGCAACATCGAGGCCCAGCTCGTGGTCGAGGTGCTGCGGCGCTGCGGCGAGGATCTGAGCCGCGAGAACGTGCTGCGCCAGGCGACGCATCTCGACCACCTGGCGCTGCCGCTGCTGCTGCCCGGGATCGCCATCAGCACGACGCCCGAGGATTACCGCGTCATTCGCGCGTTCCGGCTGCAGCGCTTCGACGGCACGCGCTGGGTGCTGTTCGGCGACCCCATCGGCAGCTAGGAGGGATCATGGAGGGACAGCGGGACGACCGTCCGATTGACACCGGCACCGCCTATCACCGGCCGGCCTCGCGCCATATCGCCGAGCTTACCGAGGTGGCGCGCGGGACGCCGATGGGCGAGCTGATGCGGCGCTATTGGCATCCCGTCGGCCTTTGCGCCGATGCCGGCGCGATGCCGCGCGAGATCCGCGTCCTCGGCGAGGATCTCGTGCTCTTCCGCGACGGCGCCGGCCGGCCGGGCCTGGTCTGGGCGCGCTGCTGCCATCGCGGGACCACGCTCTATTACGGCAAGGTCGAGGCGCGCGGCATCCGCTGCTGCTATCACGGCTGGCTCTTCGACGTGGAAGGGCGTTGTCTCGAGCAGCCTTGCGAGCCCGAGCTCGGGCGCCAGCGCCACAAGATCCGCCAGCCCTGGTATCCCGTCGCGGAGCGCTACGGGCTGCTCTTCGCCTATATGGGACCGCCGGAGAAGAAGCCGGTGCTGCCGCGCTATGAATGCCTCGAGGTGCTGGAGGAAGGCGAGCACGTCGCCGCCGACGACACCAGCATCGGCAGCGGCGGCGGCGTCATCGCGCCCTGCAACTGGCTCCAGCACTACGAGAACGTCATGGATCCCTATCACGTGCCGATCCTGCACGGCACCTTCAGCGGCACGCAATTCGCCGAGGTCATGAACCAGATGCCCGAGGTGAGCTGGGAGGTCACGGACCGCGGCGTCAAATCGCTGCAGATCCGCCGGCTGGAAGACGGCAAGCGCATGCATCGCGTCACCGAGGTGGCGCTGCCGACCCTGCGCGTCGTGCCGAACCCTTATCTCGGCACGCTCGGCCGCGTCGAATCGATCGGCTGGACCCTGCCGATCGACGACACGCATTACCGCATCTATGTGGCGGGGCGGGTCAAGGGCTCGGGCGCGATGCTGCCGCGCGCCCCCGGCGCCGGCCGGCGCAAGCATTGGCGCGACATGACGCCGGAAGAGCGCCGCGCCTTTCCCGGCGATTGGGAGGCGCAAACCGGCCAGGGCCCGATCACCTTCCACTCCGAGGAGCATCTCGCCGCCAGCGACAAGGGGATCGCCATGCTGCGCCGCCTGTTGAAGCGCCAGGTGGAAGCGGTGGCGCAAGGCAAGGATCCGATCGGCGTCGGCTTCGATCCCGACGCTCCGCCGCTGCGCTTCGAGGCCGGCAACTGGGTGGTTCCGGGCTAAACCTTGCCGAAGCGGCGCTCATAGGCGCGGATATAGGCCTGCGGCGAGGGCTTCAGGTGCCGCCGCGTCAGCTCGATCAACTCGTCGCGGCGCGACGCGCGCAGCGCCCTGATCATGGCAAGGTGATCGCGGCGCGCGCGCTCGAGCGCCTCGGGGAAGGCGTTGGCGTAGAAGCGGATGCCGTAGACGTGTTGCTCGAGGCGCTTGATCGTCTCGATCAGGCAGGCATTGCCGCAGAGTCCGAACAGCGTCTGGTGGAAATGCAGGTTGGCATAGAAAACGCCGAGCATGTCGTCGTTGTCGATCGCCGCGCCGTGCCGCTTCTGGAGGTCGTCGAGCCTGGCAAGGTCGCCGGCCGCGACCGGAAAGGGCAGAATCCGCGCGGCCATCACCTCCAGCTCCTCGCGCACGGCGTAGATCTCCGTCACTTCCCTCGGCGCGAGATCGCGCACGATTGCCCCGCGATTGGGGATGCGCTGAACGACTCCCTTCTTTTCAAGCTCGTAAAGCGCGAGCCGGACGTCGCCGCGATGCGTGTCGAACCGGTCGCAGAGATCCTGCTCGACGAGGCGCTCGCGCGGGTGGCGGCGGCCGAGCACGATGTCCTCTTCGAGGCTCGTCGCGATGACCTCGGCCACGGCGTGCTCCCCCTCGCGCGGGCGCGAGAGCGCCTGTCGGTCTGCCGCGGCGGTCGCCCGGGGCGTCGCGCGCCGCCGGGTTGTTCTGCGGACGGTCATGCGGAATGGCTCTCCCGTAGCGTCCGTACATAACGCGAAAAACCGTGGATTACAATCTTATAGATTATTTTGTTTACAATTTTGGCGCCGGCGATCATGCTCGTGGCAATTGCCGGGCGATGCGCCCGCGACCGCCGCGATCGGCGCGCGGGACATGCCCGCCGTCGCAAGCAGTGCCGGCGCAAGCGCGACCGGCGAGAACGACCGTCGGGGAGGCGAAGATGAAAACTTCTGGGCGTCGGGCGCCGGCAAGGCGGCAGGGCCGCAGGGATTTCCTCGTCAAATCCGCGGGCGGCGCGTTTGCCGCGGGCGCGCTTGCCGCCCTCGGCCTCCCGCGCAAGGCCGGCGCGGCGGAGGCCGTGAACATCGGCGCGCTCTACCCGGTCACCGGAAGTTTCGCCCAGATCGGCCAGGGCTGCGTCAACGCCGCCAAGCTCGCGGTCGAGATGATCAACGACGCCGGCGGGATCAAGGCGCTCGGCGGCGCCAGGCTGAACCTCATCGTCTCCGACGTGCAGAGCGACACGACCGTCACGCGCACGGAGACCGACCGCCTGATCAACGGCTACAACCTCTCGGCGATTCACGGCTGCTTCGCCAGCGCGCTCACGCTGATCGCGAGCGAGGTGGCCGAGCGCGCGAAAGTGCCGCTGCTGACCGGGTCGAGCAGCGACCAGCTCAATCGCGGCCGCCGCTTCACCTTCACGCCTTTCGCGCGCGCCTCGCAATTCGCGCAGGCGCAGCTTCAGATGGCGACGCTGGTGAGCGACAAGCCCAAGGTCGCGGTGATCTTCGAGAACACCGCCTTCGGCACCGCGACCTCCAACGGCCTGCGCGAGCAGGCGCCGGGGATGGGCGCCGAGATCGTCCTGTTCGAGCCGTATTCCGCGGGCCTCACCGACGCCAGCCCGCTGATCAACAAGGTCAAGGCCTCGGGCGCGACCATGCTGTTCCCCGTGTCGTACCTGAACGATCTCATCCTGATCATCCGCGCGATCCGGCAAGTGGGGCTCGAGATCGCCATCAACGGCGGCTCCGGCGGGTTCGTCATTCCGGATTTCTACAAGAACGTGGGGACTCTCGCGGAGGGCCTGCTGGGCGTCGCGCATTGGAACCACGACATCGACGCCAACGCCCAGCAGGTGAACGCGGAATACAAGAAGCGGCATGGGGAATTCCTCTTCGAATACGCCGGCGGCCTCGTCGCGCAGACTTTCATGATCGCCGACGCGCTCGAGCGCGCGGCCTCGACCGACCCGCAAAAGGTCCGCGACGCGCTGGCCTCGCTCGACGTCTCGACGGGATACGCCGCCATGTGCCCGGGCGGGCGCGTCAAGTTCGGCCCCGACGGCAAGAACGTCTACGCCCATCCGGTGGGCGTCCAATGGCAGCACGGCGATTTGGCCGCCGTCTTTCCCAAGGACGACGCCCGCGCGCCGCTGCTGAAGACCTGAGCTCCGATCGCCGGCCGAATGCTCGTCACAGTCGCACAGGCCGTCGTCAACGGCTTGCTCATCGGCGGCATCTACGCGCTGGTGAGCATCGGCGTCACGCTGATCTTCGGCGTCGTGAAGATCGTCAATTTCGCCCAAGGCGAATTCGTGATGATCGGCATGTATATCAGCTTCTTCCTCGCCACCGGCCTCGGCATCGACCCTCTCCTGTCGCTCGTCGTCTCGATGCCGGCCCTGTTCTTCCTGGGCGTGCTGCTGCAGCACTTCCTGATCCGCCGGGTCCTGGCGCTCGGCGACATGCCGCAGATCTTTCTCACCTTCGCGCTTTCGCTGCTGCTGATGAACGCGACGCTGCTGTTGTTCACCGCCAATTACCGGACGGTGCAGACGCCCTATACGGAAGCGGCGCTCCATCTCGGCGCCCTCTATCTCGGCGTGGCGAAGCTCATCGCCTTCGCCGTCGCGATGGCGCTGAGCGGGGTCCTTTGGGTCTTCCTGCACGCCACCGATCTCGGCAAGGCCATGCGCGCCGCCGCTCAGGACCGGGACGTGGCGATGCTGATGGGCGTCAATCCCGACCGCGTCTTCGCCGTCGCCGTCGGCGTGGCGCTGGCGCTGGCGGGCGCCGCCGGCTCGCTGCTCATGCCGTTCTATCCCGCCTATCCCCTGGTCGGACAGGTGTTCGTGCTGATGGCCTTCGTCGCCGTCGTCCTGGGCACGCTCGGCAACGTGACCGGCGCGCTCATCGCCAGTTTGATGATGGGCGTCGCGGAATCGCTGGGGATTCAGTTCGTCGGCGCCGATTCCGGGCTGATCGTCGTCTTCCTGATGCTGCTGCTCACTTTGGCGTTCCGGCCGAGCGGTCTTTTCGGCGGATGGACCCGGTGACGCGCCGGCGCTCCGGCCGGGGCGGGCTGTGGCTCGCCCTTCTGGCGGCGGCGGCGCTGGCGCTGCCGCTGGTGGTGTCCAACCGGTTCGCGATCGACGTCTTCATCCGGGTGCTGCTCTTCGCGTTCATCGGCGTCGCCTGGAACCTGATGGGCGGTTACGCCAAGCAGCTTTCCCTGGGCCATGCGGCCTATTTCGGCCTCGGCGCCTATACCTCGACGATCCTGCTCATCCGCTTCGGCGTCTCGCCCTGGATCGGCATCGTGGCGGGCGGCGTCGTGGCGATGGCGGCGAGCCTGCCGATCGGCGCGTTGTGCTTTCGCCTGCGGGGGCCTTATTTCGCGATCGCCACCATCGCGACGGCGCAAGTCCTGATGCTGGTCTTTCTCAAGCTGCGCGATCTCGCCTGGGGGGCCGAAGGCACGACCCTGCCCAATCTCGGAAACGCGCCCTTGATGATGCAGTTCGACGGCAAGGCTCCCTACTACTACATCGCGCTCGCCCTGCTGGCGATCGGGCTCGCGGTCACCTATGGGATCGAGCGGTCGTGGATGGGCTATTACCTGATCGCCGTCGGCGAGGACGAGGACGCCGCCGAGGCGATCGGCGTCAACGCCTTGCGGGTCAAGCGCCAGATCTATTTGATCAGCGCGTTCCTTACCGCTCTCGCCGGCACCTTCTACGTCCAGTACATCTATTTCATCGATCCCAACACCGCCTTCAGCTTCAACGTCTCGGTCGAGGCGGCGCTGGTGTCGATCGTCGGCGGGATCGGGACGTTGTGGGGGCCGGTGGTCGGCACCGTCCTGCTGGAAGCAAGCTCCGCGCTGCTTCAGAGCTGGCTTGGCGGCGGCCATGGCGGCGTGCAGCTCACGGTCTACAGCCTGATCCTGATCGCGGTCATCCTCTGGCGCCCGACGGGACTGATCGGCGTCCTGGCAAGTGCCTATGCGCGCGTTGTCCCTGCCGGCCGAGCGCAAGCCGGCGAAGCGCCCCGCGATGGCTGAGGCGCTGGTCGTCCGCAACCTCAGCAAGCGCTTCGGCGGGCTGCGCGCCGTGCGCGATCTCAGCTTTTCGGTCGATGAAGGCGAGACCGTCGCGCTCATCGGGCCGAACGGCGCGGGCAAGACGACGAGCTTCAATCTCATCACCGGCTACCATCGCTGCGACGCCGGCTCGGTCGTCGCCTTCGGCCGCGAGCTGGTGGGCCTCAGGCCCTACGACATCTGCGCCCATGGCCTTGCCCGCACCTTCCAGGTGGCGAGGCCCTTCGGCAAGATGACGGTGCTGGCGAATGTGATGACGGGCGCGCTGCTGCGCGACAAGACGCTCGCGCTCGCGCGCGAGAAGGCGCGCGAGGCGATAAGCTTCGTCGGCCTGTCGGCCAGGGAGCACGTCCCGGCGCGCGATTTGACGACCATCGACCAGCGCCGGCTCGAAATGGCGCGCGCGCTCGCGACGGCGCCGCGGCTGCTGCTGCTGGACGAGGTCATGGCCGGGCTCAATCCGGCGGAAATCGACCAGGCCGTGGCGCTGGTTGGCAGGCTTTCCGAGCGCGGGCTCACCATCGTCATCGTCGAGCATGTGATGCGCGCCATCATGGCCGTGGCGCGCCGCCTCGTGGTGCTCGACCACGGCCAGAAGATCGCCGAAGGCAGCCCGGCGGAGATCGTCGCGAACGAAGAGGTGATCCGCGCCTATCTCGGCACCGGCTATGCGCCCGCGGCCTCGCCCGGAGGCGCGCGGTGCTAGCGCTGTCGGAGGTGAGCGCCGGCTACGGCTCCGTCCCGGCGGTGAGCGCCCTAAGCCTTGCGGTCGGCGAGGGCGAGGCGGTCGGCCTTCTGGGCGCCAATGGCGCCGGCAAAAGCACGACCTTGCGCGCGATCTCCGGCCTCGTGCGGCCGAGCTCGGGCAGGATCTCCTTCTTCGGAAGGGACATCGCCTCGCTCCCGCCTTACGAGATCGCCGCGCTCGGCATCGCCCATGTGCCGGAGGGCCGCCGCGTCTTCGCCGATCTCACGGTCAAGGAGAACCTCGAGATCGGCGCCTATATCCCGGGCGCCAAGGCCGAGCGCCGCCGCACGCTCGACCTCGTCTTCGCCCTCTTCCCCGTGCTGGCCGAGCGGCGATGGCAGCTCGCGGGAACGATGAGCGGCGGCGAGCAGCAGATGCTCGCCCTGGGCCGCGGCCTGATGCTGAAGCCGCGCCTGCTGATGCTCGATGAGCCGTCGCTGGGGCTCGCGCCGGTCGTGACCGACGCCGCCTTCCGGAAGATCCAGGAGATCCGCGCGCTGGGCACGGCGATCCTGCTGGTCGAGCAGAGCGTCAGCCGGGCGCTGGCGCTGGTGCAGCGCTCCTATGTGCTGGAGAGCGGCCGGGTGATCCTGCACGGCACCAGCGCCGAGCTGGCGAGCAACAAGCAGGTGCAGGCGGCCTATCTCGGGCTATAGCGCCGGACCGGCCGCTCTTTGCTTGCCGGAGCGCTCGAAGCGGTTGAGCAGGGGGTCGTCAACGGATGTGGGGCGTCTCACAAGAATTGGGGAACAGATTGAGCATGAGAGCGAGCTTCACGATCTCCTGTCCATTGGTGGCATAGCGCCATGTAAGAACCAGACAAGAAAGTATGATAGCCTGTCGCAGGAAACGAAGTCGGACGCTTTCGCCGGCCTGTGGGGAGGAGACATCATGAGGTTCTTCACGACGATCGTCGCGCTCGCCTTGATGCTGCCGTCTATTGCCGCGGGGGCCGCGGAGTATCCGGCGCCGAAGCAGGGCGAGTGGATCGCGCGCGACTTCAAGTTTCACACCGGCGAGACCCTGCCGGAGCTCAGACTGCACTACACGACCATCGGCGATCCCTCCGGCATCCCGCTCGTGATCCTGCACGGCAGCGCCGGCTCGGCGGGCAACATGCTCACGCCCGGCTTCGCCGGCGAGCTCTTCGGCCCGGGCCAGGCGTTCGACGCGGCAAAGTATTACATCATCCTTCCCGACGCGCTGGGCCATGGCGGGAGCGCCAAGCCCTCCGACGGGCTCAGGACGAAATTTCCGCGCTACGACTATGCCGACATGGTGGATGCCCAGTACCGGCTGTTGTCCGAGGGGCTGGGGCTCAAGCATGTGCGGCTTATCATCGGCTTTTCCATGGGCGGCATGAACGCCTGGCTCTGGGGCGAGAAGTATCCGGACTACATGGACGCCCTGGTGCCGATGGCCTCGCAGCCGACGGCGATGTCGGCTCGCAACTGGATGCTGCGCCGGATGATGCTCGAGACCATCCGCAGCGATCCCGAATACAACGACGGAAATTATACGGCCCAGCCGCGCTTTTTGAAGATCGCCAGCGTCTTCTTCAACATCGCGACCGCCGGCGGCACGCTCAATTACCAGAAGCTGGCGCCGACGCGCGAGAAGGCGGATCAGTTCGTCGACGCGAGGCTTGCCGCGCCGATGACGATCGACGCCAACGACTTCGTGTGGCTCTGGGCTTCCTCCGCCGATTACGATCCCTCGCCCAATCTCGAGAAGATCGAAGCCTGGGTGCTGGCGATCAACGCCGCCGATGACGAGCGCAATCCGCCGGAGACCGGCCTCAC
>DASPSJ010000084.1:0-22883 GCA_035623985.1 Allostellaceae bacterium
CCGTCGCTGTGCCGGCTCACCACCACAGGCTGGCGACCGATAGTGGTGGTGACGTAGTCGCCGGGGTTCTACACCTGGCTCTCGTGGCCGACCCAGATCCAGGCGCGGCCGAAGATGCGCTCGAGCTCGAGCTCGAAAAGCGCGGGGTCGATATAGATGTCGCGATGGACGCGATCGGGCTCGATCAGCGCGCGGATCGCGGCGGCCTCAGGATGCGCCATTCCCTCCTCCCGGCGTATACTATGTGCATTTGCACTTTTCTTATGCTAAGGTCGCGCTCGCGCTGGCGTCAACATCAAAGAGCGGCGGGAGGGGCGGCGTGGGCGGTCGGGCATTGCGGAGCGTTGCGCGCGCGGCGCCATCTTTCGAGATCGAGAGCCACGTCTTCTATCTCTTCACCCAGATCCTCGGCCGGCGCAACGTGGCGCTCGCCGAGAAGCTCAAGCCGCTGGGCGTCAGCGTGCCGCAGTGGCGCATCCTCGCCGTGCTGCAGGAGCGCGCCGGCTGCACCATGAGCGAGCTTGCCGGCGTCACCACGATCGACCGCACCACCCTCACCCGCGCGGTCGACCGCATGGTCGAGACCGGCCTGGTGGCACGGCGCAACGACGCGCAGGACCGGCGCAGCGTGCGGCTGTCGCTCACCGCCGCCGGCAAGGACGCCTTCCGCCGCGTGCTGCCGCGCGTCCTCGAGCAGAACGAGCGCGCCATGCGCGACTTCACCGCGAGCGAGATCACGGAGTTCCGCGCCCAGCTTCATCGCATGGTGCGCAACCTCGACCCCGATTACGATCACCGCAAGGCGGCGTGGCGGGCGGGCCGCGCCGCCGCCATCGCCGAGAACCGCCACAACAGGAGAGAAGCTTCATGATCTCAACCTACCGCGCCGCCGCCGTCGCGGCGCTCGCCGCTTCGCTCGCCGCCGGCCCGGCGCTCGCCGAGGAGCCGATCAAGATCGGCCTGGTGCTGCCGTTCTCCGCCGGCCCTTACGTGCCGCTCGCCAACGAGATCGCGGATTCGCTCGCCATGGCGATCGCGGATGCCGGCGGCGCGGTCGCGGGACGCAGGATCGAGGTGCTGCGCGAGGATACCACGCACAAGCCCGACGTCGCGCAAGCCAAGGCGAAGAAGCTGGTCTTCGAGGACAAGGTCGACATGCTGGTCGGCCCCGTCGGCTCGAACGAGCTCACCGCGCTCCTCGACTTCGCCAACCAGTCGAAGACGCCGCTCCTCATTCCGAACGCCGGCGACAACGAGGCGACCGGCGAGCGCTGCAGCCCCTGGGTGTTGCGCACCTCCTTCTCCAACGACCAGATCGTGCGCGAGATGGGGCCGTGGATGGTGAAGCACGGCTATAAGACGGCAGCCCTCATCGCCTTCGATTACGCCGCCGGCCATCAGCAGATGGACGGCTTCAAGCGCGGCTTCACCCAGGCGGGCGGCACGATCGTCAACGAGCAATACCCGCCCTTCGGCCCGATCAGCGATTTCGGCCCTTACCTCGCCAAGATCAAGGAGGTGAAGCCGGCGGCGGTCTTCACCTTCTTCGCGGGTCCGCCGGCCACGGCGCTGGTCAAGCAGTTCACCGAGTTCGGCCTCAAGGACCAGATCAAGCTCGCCGCCTCCGGCTGGCTGATCTCGCCGCTCAATCTGCCGGGCGAGGGCGACGCGGCCGTGGGCGTGCTCGGCATCCTCAACTACGTGCCCGCGATCGACGCGCCCGAGAACAAGGCCTTCCAGGCGGAATTCCAGGAGAAGTACCACCGCATCGCCTCGGAATTCGCCGCCCAGGGCTACGATACCGGCAAGCTCATCTTCGCCGCGCTGCAATCGCTCGGGGGCAAGACCGCCGACAAGGCGGCACTCGTCAAGGCGCTGCATTCGGTCACCGTCAAGGGCACGCGCGGCGCGCTCAGGATCGACCCCAAGACCAACAACATCATCCAGGACATCTATATCTACGAGGCCAGAAAGAACGGCGACAGGGTCGACTTCGCCATCCTCGACAAAATACCCGCGGTGCAGGATCCGCCGAACGGGTGCAATCTCTAAGCACTGCCGGAACGCCGCCGACGGGGCGATGATCCCGGGACCGGATCTTGCCCCGCAGCGGCCGCACCGAACGAGACCATGGATTCCGGCTTCCTTCTCCTTCAGCTTCTGAACGGCCTGCAATTCGCCATGCTGCTGTTCCTGCTGGCGGTGGGCCTCTCGGTCGTGCTCGGCATGATGAATTTCATCAATCTGGCGCATGGCACGCTCTACATGGTGGGCGCCTTCGTGGGATTCGCCGCGGCCGAGCGCGCGGGCTCGTTTTGGGCGGCGCTCGTGGCGGGACCGGCGGCGGCGGCGGCGCTGGGCGCGGTGTTCTACGCAGGACTGCTGCGGCGCATGCAGCAGGCAGGAGCGATGAAGCAAGTGCTCGTCACTTTCGGGCTGATCTTCGTCGGCATCGACACGGTGCGCCTCATCTGGGGCGATTATGAACAGACGCTGCCCGCGCCCTCGGTGCTGGCCGGCAGCGTCCATATCCTGGGCCAGGTCTATCCCGCCTATCGCCTGTTTGTCATCGCGCTCGGCCTCATGCTGGCGCTCATCCTCCATCTCGGTCTCGAACGCACGCGGCTCGGCGCGGTGGTGCGGGCCGGCGTCGATGACCGCGTCATGGCGGCGAGCCTCGGGCTCGACATCGAGCGCGCTTTCTTCGCCGTGTTCTGCCTCGGCTGCGCGCTCGCCGGGCTTGCCGGCGTCGTCGCCGCGCCGGTGCTGGAGATCTATCCCGGCATGGACATGGCGATCCTGATCCCGACCCTGATCGTGGTGGTGGTCGGCGGTCCCGGCCGGCTCGCCGGTGCCTTCCTCGGCGCGCTGCTCATCGGCATGGCCGAGACCTTCGGCGCCGTGCTCGTCCCGGATTTCTCAGGCTTCATGATCTATGCGGTGATGGCGCTGGCGCTGCTGTTGCGGCCGCAAGGGCTGCTGCCGGCGCGGCATTCATCATGAGCACCGGCGAGCGCCGGCAGCATATCGTCGCCGCCCTGCTCCTGCTGGCGGCACTCGCCGCCTGGCGCTTCTCCGGCTATGCCGGCGAGGACCGGCTCGGGGAGATCGCGGTCTGGGCGATCTTCGCCATGAGCCTCGATCTGCTGGTGGGCTATGCCGGGCTGGTGTCGCTGGGCCATGCGCTGTTCTTCGGCCTCGGTGCCTATGCGATGGCGAGCCTCGCCCTCTTCCTCAAAGGATCGCCGAGCCTGGCGCTCCTCGCCGGCGTGGCGACGGCCGGCCTCAGCGCCCTTGCCATCGGCGCCATCGTCGTGCGGCTCGCCGGCGTCTTCTTCATCATGATCACGCTGGCCTTCGGCCAGATGGGCTGGGCCTATTTTCTGCGCGCGCGCGCCTTCGGCGGCATCGGCGGCATGTCGGGAGTGCGACAGATCGATCTCGGTCGGCTCGGCCTCGATCTTGCCAATCCGGCCGATTTCGCGCTGATCGCCATCATTGCAGCGGCGCTCGTCTACCTCCTGCTGGCGCTGATCACCGCCTCGCCCTTCGGCCGGATGCTGGTGGCGCTCCATCAAAACGAGCATCGCGCCCGCGCGCTGGGCCTGCCCGTGCAGCGCTACAAGCTCGCCGCTTTCGCGCTGGCGGGCGCGCTGGCGGGATTTGCGGGCGGGCTGCAGGCGCAACGCACCGGCTTCGTCTCGCCGGAGCTGCTGGTATGGACCACCTCGGGCGAGGTGCTGATCATGGTCATCCTCGGCGGGCTCGGCACGCTGGTGGGGCCGGTCGCGGGTGCCGCGATCTGGGTGGTGCTGCGTCACATCCTTTCGGACATGACGGCTTATTGGATGATGGCGATGGGCCTCTTCTTCATCGCCGTGGTGCTGTTCGCCGGCGGCGGGTTGATGGGATTGGCGCGGCCGCGTGCGGCGGCGGACGATGCTTGAGGCGCGCGGCCTCGGCAAGGCCTTCGGCGCGCTCGAGGTGACGCGAAACGTGTCGCTGAGCCTGCCAGCGGGGGCGCGCCATGCGGTGGTCGGACCCAACGGCTCCGGCAAGACGACGCTCTTCAACCTGCTCGCCGGCGAGCTGCGCCCCGATTACGGCAGCGTGCTGCTTGCCGGCCGGGACGTGACGCGGCTTCCGCCCGACATGCGCGCGCGTTTGGGGCTCGCCCGCAGCTTTCAGCGCAACAACCTCTTCCCCGATCTCAGCGTGCGCGAGAACCTGGCGCTGGCGCTGGCGATCGCACAGCGGCGCGGCGCCGTCTTCTGGCGCCGCTTCGCGCGGCTGCCGGGCCTTGCCGGCGACGTCGAGGCGCTGGCGCGGCGCCTGCGCCTCGAGGACGCGCTAGGCCGCCGCGCGCGCAGCCTCGCCTATGGCACCCAGCGCCAGCTCGAGCTGGCGCTGGCGCTCGCCGGCGCGCCCAAGGTGCTGCTGCTGGACGAGCCGACGGCGGGGATGAGCGCCGAGGAGACCGCGGCGATGACCGCGCTCATCGCCGACCTGCCGCGCGATATCGCGCTGCTCATCGTCGAGCACGACATGGAGGTGGTGTTCGAGATCGCTCAGCGCGTCACCGTCCTCGATTACGGCCGCGTGCTGATCGAGGGCACGCCGGCGGAGGTGCGCGGATCGGAGGCGGTGCGCCGGCGCTATCTCGGCGAGCGCGTGCCGTGAGCGCGGCGCTTCTCCGCCTCGACGGGGTCCACGCCTCCTATGGCGACGGCGACGTGCTCCAGGGCGTATCGCTCGCCGTGGCGCCGGGCCGCGTGCTGAGCCTCCTCGGGCGCAACGGCGCCGGCAAGACGACGGCGCTCAAGACCATCATGGGCATCCTCGCGCCGCGCGCCGGCAGCATCCGCTTCGCCGGCGACGACATCGCCGGCTTGCCGCCGCACCGCATCGCGCGCGCCGGCCTCGGCTATGTCCCGGAGACGCGCGGCGTCTTCCCCTCGCTTTCGGTGCTGGAGAATTTGACGGTGGCGGCACGCGCCGGCGCGATGCCGGGCGCCTCGGACTGGAGCCTGGACCGGGTCTTCGCGCTCTTCCCGCGGCTCCATGAGCGGCGCCACGGCAGCGGCGGCCGGCTGTCGGGCGGCGAGCAGCAGATGCTGGCGATCGCGCGTGCGCTGCTGACCAACCCGCGGCTTCTGCTGCTGGACGAGCCGACCGAGGGCCTGGCGCCGATCGTCATCGACAGCATCGAGCAGGTGCTGCGGCAGCTCAAGGCGACCGGGCTCGCCATCCTGCTGGTCGAGCAGAACCTGCCTTTCGCCCTCGCCTTCGCCGACGAAGTCGCGGTGCTCGGCAAGGGCCAGGTACGCTGGACCGGCACGCCGACGGAAATCGCCGCGGCCGAAGACGTGAAGCACCGCTGGCTCGGGCTTTAGCCTTTCACCAGCGGCGCGAATTTATCGAGGGCGCGCAAGATCTCGTCGCGGCTCAGATCCGGCACCATGAGCAGCACGCGATCGATGCCCGCCTCGCGATAGGGCGCAAGGCCCGCCGCGTCGGCCGGCGCGCCGAACACCGTGATCGAGAGGCTCCTGGGATCGCGCCCGCCGGCCAGCGCCGCTTCGCGCAGGCGGGCGACAGCGCTCTTCGGCTCCCAGCCGCTGCGCGCCGGGCGCGGGAACCAGCCGTCGCAGAACTCGACCACGCGCTTCAGCGTGTAATCGGTCTCGCCGCCGAGGAAGAGCGGCGGATGGGGCTTCTGCTTCGGCTTGGGATAGAGCCAGACCGGATCGAAATTGACGAACTCGCCGTGATACTCGGCCTGCTCCTGCGTCCACAGCGCCTTCATCGCCAGCACGCGCTCGCGCAGCAGCTTGAAGCGCGTCTCGTAGCGCGCGCCGTGATTCTCCATCTCCTCGACGTTCCAGCCGCCGCCCATGGCGAAGATGAATCGGCCGCCGCAGAGCTGGTCGAGGCTCGCCACGGATTTCGCGGTGACGATGGGATCGCGCTGCGGGATGAGAGCGATGCCGGTGCCGAGCTTCAAGCTGCGCGTCGCCGCCGCGGCAAAGGAGAGCGCGACGAAGGGATCGTGCGTGTGCGCGTAGCGCTTGGGCAGCTCGCCCCCGCCTGGAAAGGGCGTGCGGCGGCTCACCGGGATGTGGGTGTGCTCGGGAAGGAAAAGCGAATCGAAGCCGCGCGCCTCGAGGGCTTGCGCCAGCTCGGCGATAGCGATGCCGTAATCGGTGGGAAAGTAGAAAACGCCGACGAACATGGCACTTCCTCCCGGGATCACCCTACGTCGCCGGTGTACACCGGCGACTAAAAATCGATCTGCGCCGCCGACGCAGGGCGCGCCGCAGAGCGGCTGGGACTGATGGTAAGGCTGCCCCCCTCTGCGGACAAGGCTCGTGACACATCGGTAGCGCCCGTCAGCGCGAGGCTGGCGCCGACAGATCGCCCCAGCTCGTCACCCGCGCGATGCGCAGCGCGATCACCGGCAGGCCGGCGATCGCCATCGCTGCGAGCTGCTTGTATCGGGAGCAGAGCAGCGCCTGCGCGTCGCGGTGCTCGGTCCCGCCAGTCAGGATCTCCGCCTGCCCGCGCAGCATGACCCAGCCGAGCCGCGTCCAATCCTCGTCATAACGGTCGGCGATGACGGCAACCGCCGGATTCTCCGCGATGTTCCTGAGGCGCTTCAGGACGCCGCCGCGCTTCGGCTTCTCGTCGATGGCGGTGTAGAGCGTGTCGCCGGCAATGGCGAAGCACACCGGCACGACATGGGGGACGGCGCGGCGATCGGTGGTGGCGAGATACGCGACCCGCCGCTCCGCCAGAAACCGGCGCTCTTCCTCCGACAGCATGCCCGCCTCACCCGCCGCGTCCCGGTGGCGACAGCGGCGAGCGAGATTGGTAGACTTCGCCCGTGGCGGCAAGAGGAGGCGTATGAGGCTCTATCGCGCAAGGCCGGGCCTCGCCGTGCTTATTCTGCTCGCCGCCGCGGCCGGCGCCTGCGCCGCGGCGGAGCCGACGGAGCCGCGCAGCAAGCTCTGGACGCTGGTGCAGCGCTGCATCGCGCATCCGGAGATGACGGGACCTACGGATTCGTGCCTGCTGGCCGATCCGGCGAAGGGCTATGCCATTCTCAGGGATATCCGTGGACAGACTCAGTTCCTGCTGGTGGCCACCGATCGGCGCTGGGGCATCGAGGATCCCCGAATCGAACCGGCCGATGCGCCCAATTATTTCGCGGCGGCCTGGTCGGCGCGGGGCTGCGTCGCGGCGGCTCTGGGCCGCCCGGTTCCGGACGGCGAGATCTCGCTCGCCATCAACTCGACCGCGGCGCGCAGCGACGGGCAATTGCACATCCATATCGACCGCCTGCGTCCGGGCGTATCGGACGCGCTCGAGCGCGGCAAATCGGAAGTGACGCTCGCCGGCCACCGCTATCGCCTGCGCCATCTCGACACAATCGCCGACACCAATCTCTTCGCCGCGCTGGCAGCGACGGCAAGCGGCGCCATGGGCGACCAGACGATCGTCGTCGCCGGCGATCCCCGGGGCGGCTTCTTCGTCCTCGACGACCATGTCCATGACGGCGACCCCGCGAGCGGCGAGGAGCTGCAGGTCGATCACCCCCCGGTCCCGCTGGAGCAGCTCGCGGCCGAGCAGAAGCGGCTCGCCGGCTGCGCCGATCCGGCGCGGCCGGAAGGGCGATAGAGCATGTCCCGTTCAAAGGGAGTCGGACGCGCACCTATCGCCCTCTCGACGCGGAGCCGCAAGAATTGCCCCACCTCACCCGACCTCTCCGCCCCAATGGAGCGGAGAGGAGGCCATATAATGGGGCCTCGCCCTACCCCGCCTTCGCGCTCTCCGCCCAGCGCTTCATCAGCGTGTTGGACGGCAAGGTCTCGTCGAGCACTTTCTTCGCCGTCTCGCTGCCGGCGGCGGGGACGAGCTTGGGATCGAGCAGCCCCACCTGCACCAGCACCGAGGCCTGATCCCAATAGATGTGCTCGTGATAGAGCTTGTCGCCGCGGAAATTGATGATGGCGACCAGCGGCACCTCGACATATTTGCCGGTGGGCTTGACCCCGGGCAGCATCCAGTCGATCTCGCGGTCATGGGTGAAGCAGAAGATCATCTCGTCGACGACGCGGTCGGCGCCGATGGTGCGCGAGATCGGGATGAGGCGGGTATCGGCCGGGTTCGAATCGACGAAATGATGCCGGTAGAAGCGGTGCAGCTCCTTGTAGCCGACGCCGCCGGTCATGGTCGGCACGTGGTTGACGTAGGGCTGCGGCACCATGGTCGCCATGGTGGCGTCGACGTCGCGCGTGCCGAACTCGTAATAGCAATGCATGTCCCAGAGCGCGCTGAGATTGAAGATCGGCCCCAGCACCTTGTGGAAGAGCGCGATCGAGCGCGAATGCGCCATCATCGAGGCCGGCTTGTCGAAATTGCTGCCACCCTTGCGGGCAAAGGCGTGGTCGACGCCGGGATAGACGTAGATCTCGACCTCCGACCGGCCCTCGAAGGCGCGCTTGATCGCGCTCACCACTTCGGGCGGCGTCCATTTGTCCTTCTCGGCGATGTGCAGCACCATCGGGCATTTGATCTTTGACGCCTCGCCCAGCGCCTTCTCGATGCCGACGCCGTAATAGGAGACGGCGCAGTCGACGCCGAGCCGGGCGGCGCTCAGATAGGCGAGCAGCCCGCCAAGGCAAAAGCCGATGGCGCCGATCTTGCCCTTGCATTCCGGCAAATGGCGCAGCGCCGCCACCGTGGCGCCGATATCCTCGACGGATTTCTCGACGTCGAACTTCTCGCGATAGGCGAAGGCCTTCTGGCGGTCCTCGTCGGTGAAGCCGAGCTCGATGCCGGGCGCGATGCGCCAGAACAAATCCGGCGCCAGCACGACATAGCCTTCCTCGGCATAATAGTCGGCGACGGAGCGGATATAGGCGTTGATGCCGAAAATCTCCTGCAGCAGCACGATGCCGGGGCCGCTGCCCTTCTCCGGGGCGGCGAGATAGGCCTTGAAACTGCCGCCGTCCGTCGCTTTCACCGTGATGTAACGACCCGCCATGGACGCCTCCCCTGAGCCTAGCCTCGTCGAGGCTACGACCCGGCCGCGCGGCGAGTCAATCAGCCGACGAGCGCGTCGCTGGTCATCCGCTCCACGCCCGCCGCCGCCATTTTCTGCATCGCGTCGGCGAGCGAGCCGGCGAGGTCGATGGCGCGGCAGCCGTCCTCCATCAGCACGACGGCAAAGCCCTCGCGCCGGGCGTCCACGGCCGAATAATGAACGCAGAAATCGGTTGCAAGCCCAAGGAGGAATACCCGCTTGAAGCCGCGCTCGCGCAGATATCCCGAAAGCCCGGTCGGCGTGCGCCGGTCGTTCTCGTAGAAGGCGGAATAGGAATCGATCGCCCGGCGGAAGCCCTTGCGGATCACCAGCTCGGCCTGCGGCAGGTTGAGCCCTTGATGGAAAGCGGCGCCGCCGCTTCCCTGCACGCAATGATCCGGCCACAGCGTCTGGGCGCCATAGGGAGCCTCGATGGTCTCGAAGGGCTTGCGCCCCGGATGCGCGCTGGCGAAGGAGAGATGGCCCGGCGGATGCCAATCCTGCGTCATCACCACATCGGCAAAGCGCGGCGCCAGCCGGTTCGCCACCGCCACCACCTCGTCGCCCCGCGGCACGGCGAGCGCGCCGCCTGGGCAGAAATCGTTCTGGACGTCGATGACGAGCAGGATGTCGCTCGCTTCCGGCCGCATGGCGCGCTCCTTTCGCTGCGGCAACGCTAGCATGCGCCTCCGTGCCCGCGCCATGCCGCGCTTGCTTTCTCCGCCAGGGGACCGCAGCTTAGGAATTCTACAGCGCGAAGTCGCGGCTCGCCCCACCTCACCCCAACCCTCTCCGCCCCCGGGGGGCGGAGAGGGAGGGACCCGGCGCGTAGCGCTGGGAGGGTGAGGTGGGGGTCGACGATCTCGCACGCTGTTTCTCACATTTCTGATTTCAGACGCCAGCGCCAAGCAAAAACGGGAGGAGACAATGCCGGCATGGCCCTATACCAAAGGCGTGCATGATCTCGGCAATGGCTGCTACGCCTATCTGCAGCCGGACGGCACCTGGGGCTGGAGCAATGCCGGCCTCATCGCCGATGGCGGCGAGAGCCTGCTGGTCGATACGCTGTTCGACCTCAAATGCACGCGGGAGATGCTGGAAGCGCTGCGCGCATCGGTGCCGGCGGCGCGGCGCATCGGCACGCTGGTCAACACCCATTCCAATGGCGACCACACCTTCGGCAACCAACTCGTCTCCGGCGCGGAGATCATCGCGTCGCGCGCCTGCGCCGAGGAAATGAAACAGCGCACGCCCGCGGAGCTGGCGGCGATGATGCGCCACTGGCAGGCGCTCGGCCCGGGCGCGGCGTTCTTTCACGAGGTCATGGGCACGCGCTTCGACTTCGAGGGCATCACGTTGACGCTCCCGACGCGCACCTTCGATCGCGCGCTGACGCTTCCTGTCGGCGCCAAGGAGGTGCGGCTCGTCGAGGTCGGACCGGCGCATACCGGCGGCGACGTCATCGTCTACGTGCCGCAGGATCGCACCGTCTTCACCGGCGACATCCTGTTCGTCAACGGCCATCCCGTGATCTGGGCGGGACCGGTTGGCAACTGGATCAAGGCTTGCGACCTCATCCTCGGCTGGGAGGTCGAGACCGTGGTGCCGGGCCACGGCCCCATCACCGACAAATCCGGCGTGCGCGCGCTGAAGCGCTATTTCGACTATCTGCGCGAGGAGGCGAAGAAACGCTTCGACGCCGGGCTCGATTACGAGGCGGCGGCGCGTGACATCTCGCTGGCGCCCTTTGCCGGCTGGACCGATCCCGAGCGCATTCTGGTCAACGTCCACGCGCTCTATCGCGAATTTCGCCGCGACGAGGCGCCGCCCGACGCCATGGCCCTTTTCGCGGCGATGGGCCGCTATCACGCCGAGCACAAGGCGCAATGAGGACGAGACCATGAAGCTCATCACCTTCGAGACCGCCGGCGCGCGGCATGTCGGCGCGCTGCTGCCGGGCGAGCGCGAGGCGGTGGATTTCACCGCGAGCGATCCCGCGCCGCAATTCCGCGACATGCTGGCGCTTATCGATGGCGGCCCGGCCGCGCTGGAAGAGGCGCGCGGGCACCTGCGCAAGGCGGCCCGCACCGTCGCGCTTACCGATATCCGCCTGCTGGCGCCGGTGCCGGAGCCCCGGCAGATGCGCGACTTCCTGGTCTTCGAGCAGCATATCCGCAACGCCCGCGCCATGGGCCCGACCTTCCGCGGCGGCGCGCGCCTCGACCCGGCGACGGTGGAGATCCCCAAAGTCTGGTACGAGCAGCCGATCTATTACAAATGCAACCGCTTCAGCGTCATCGGCACCGGCCAGGACATCCTTTGGCCGCGCTATTGCAAGCTGCTGGATTACGAGCTCGAATTCGGCATCATCCTCGGCCGCGGCGGCAAGAACATTCCGCGCGAGGCGGCGCGCGGCCACATCTTCGGTTTCTGCATCTTTAACGACGTGAGCGCGCGCGACGCGCAGATGCGCGAGATGGCGGGCCAACTCGGCCCCGCCAAAGGCAAGGATTTCGACACCGGCAACGTGCTGGGGCCATGGCTGGTGACCGCCGACGAGATCGCCGACCCCTACAACCTCGCCATGGTCGCGCGCATCAACGGCGAGGAATGGTCGCGCGGCAACAGCGGCGCCATGCATCACAAATTCGAAGACATGATCGCTCATGTCTCGATGGAGGAGACGCTGCACGCCGGAGAGTTCTTCGGCTCCGGCACAGTGGGCGGCGGCTGCGGCCTGGAGCTGGGCCGCTTCCTCAAGCCCGGCGATGTCGTCGAGCTCGAGGTACAGGGGCTTGGCGTTCTACGGAACTGTGTGGTAGCGCAGAGCTGATGGCTTTCGGCCCTGCACGCCTTACGACGTGGCGATCGGCTTGAAGTAGATGATCGCGCCGGACGGCTTGCCGAAGGGCGTCACCGCATAATCGGGAATGACGCCGACCTTGATGAAGCCAAGCTTTTCGTAGAACGGTCCGGCGCCGTCTTCCGTGGCGGTATCGAGGGTGAGCAAGGTGCGGCCGCACTCTCCGGCGATGCGTTCGGCCTCCAGCATCAGCGCACGACCGACCCCCCGGCCTCGACGGTGAAGCCGGGTCATCAGCTTGGCGATCTCGCCACGGTGCTGCTGATTCTGCGGGGTATCAAGGTGCAGGGTTACCGTGCCGACGAGTTCACCCTCTTCCATCGCCCCCAATATCACGCGCTCGCCGGCTTCGGCGGCAGCCAGCGACTTCGTCCAGAAGGCCGATGCGGTCTCCAGCGCCAAGGGATGCAGGAAGGTGACCGAGGCGCCGCTGGCGACGGCTTCGACCAGGGTCTCGGTCAAGGCCGAAATCACCGTCGGCGTCGGATGCAGGGCAACGATGTCAGGGGCGATGTCCATGGCGCCTAAATCCCCGATGGGTCCAGTGGATGCAGCTCGAAGCCGGCGCGGCGCACGATGCGGCGGGCGGCCTCAACAGGCGGCAGCGTCTTGTCCCAGGTGAGCGCGTTGAAGCGATAACCGTTGACCCCGTCGGCCGCTTCCGAGACTAGCCAGAGCAGCGGCGGCACCATTTCGTCGGGCTCGAGGAAGCGCGGCAGCTTGCCGGCGCGGCTCAGGGCACTCGCTTCCACCGCCATGCCCGGAGTATGTGCGCCGGCGCCGGGGTTGAGGATGTTGACGGTCACGCCGATGCCGGCCAGCTCTTGCGCCCAGATCTCGGTCGCCATCTCCAGCGCCGCCTTCGAGGCGCCATAGGGGCCGGAGGTCGGCCGGTTCATGGTGTCGAGCTTGGTGGTGACGTTGATGATGCGGCCCCAACCCTCCTTCACCAGCAGCGGCGCCACGCGTCGCGCCATCTGGTCGGCGGCGACGTAGTTGGTATCCATGACGTTCTGCACGATCTCGTCGCCGAGCTCCCAGAATTTCGGCTTCGCGTCGCGGCGGTAAAGATCGGGCCAGATATAGGTGAAGGTGAGGCCGGCGCTGTTCAGCAGGATATGCAGCCGGCCGAAGCGTGCGAGCGTCGCGGCGACGACCCGGTCGCATTCCGCCGGCCGGCGGAGATCCGCCACCAACGGCATCAACCGGTCGCCAAGCCCGGCGGCGGCGGTCTCGGCGCCGAGGCGCGCGGCGTCCGCCTCGATATGGCCGACCGCCAGCACGCTCTCGCCGTTGCGCGCCAGCGCCAGCGCCATGGCGCGGCCGAGGCCACTCAAGCCGCCGGTGACGATCGCGACATGTCCGCTCATCCGTTCCCCCGGATCAGTGGCCGATATCGGAATAGGGATAGCGCAGCTCGCCCGACCGCAGCTCCGGCGGATAAAGGATCACCTGATGGCCGGGCTCGGTGAACTGCTCCATGCCGTGGCCGCGGATGTTCTGGTACTGGATGGTGAGGATGCGCGGCTTCGCCCATTCGCCGTCCGGCCCGAAGCTGACGTCGCCGACGACGGTGGCGAAGGTCGCCTTGTGCAGATAATCGGCGAGCTTGTCCTGGTCGAGGCTGCCGACCGCGCTCACTGCCTGTTGCAGGATCTGCAAGGTGGCATAGGTGAAAGGCGGCACGTAATAGCCCAAGGGGTCGACGCCGGCGGCCTCGGCACGCGCCTGATAGGTCTTGATGAAATCGTCGGCGCCGGGAAAGCGCATGGTCGGTTCATGCACGAAAAGCTCGTAGCAGACGATGCCGTTGAGCTGATCGCCGAGCTGCATCTTGATGGCGCCGGATTGCAGCCCGACCATCGGCCCGCCGAACATCCGTGCCTTGAGCCCGAACTCGCCGGCGGCGCGCAGGAAATTCGAGGTATCGGCGGGATATGACGCGAGCATGATCACGTCCGGGTTGGACGCGGCGACGGCCCGGATGATGGGCGCGAAATCGACGGTGTTGGGCGGGTATGTGCGGTCATAGACGGTCTCGAGCCCGAGACGCTTGATGTGGCGCCGCGCTCCTTCGAGCGCGCCCTTGGCGAATTCCGCGTCGGCGCCGACAATCGCCACGGTCCTGGGCTTGGGGTTCATCGACATCGCCGCCTCGAAGAAGCCGCGCGTCAGCGAATCCTTGCCGTCGGGCCCGTAAGGCATGGTCTGGAAGTAGCGCCTGTAGTGGAAGGTCTCGTTCACCGCCAAGGCCAGCATCACCATGAACACCTTGTTATGCTCGATGACCGTCGGCAGGGCGGGCGAGCTGATATTGGTGCCGCTGGCGAGCAACAGGTCGACATGGTCGACGTCAAGCAGCTTGGCATAGATGCCCGGCACGAGCGCCGGATTGCTTTGGTCGTCGTAATAGACCAGATCCACCTTCCGGCCGAGCAGTCCTCCCTTGCCGTTGATCTCCTCCATCCAGATCTGCTCGGTGAGGAGCGCCTGCTTGCCGTAACCGGCGAGGCCGCCGGTGAGCTCGGCGGAAAAGCCGATCTTGATGGGATCGGCGGCGTCGGTCGGCGGCGCGACGGCCAGCGCCGACAGCAACAACGGCGTGAGAAAAAGCGCGGCCCTCCTCGATCGATGAAGCATGTCCTACCCTCCCTTTGCCGGCCGTCGCCGCCTTGCGGCCCCGCCGATTATGGCCGCATCGCCGTCGCAACCGGTCCGGGCTCGCGCAGCTTGGCGGTGAGATTGGCGAATTCACACAGCAGCGGTCGCGTATCGCGGGGATCGATGATTTCCTCGACGCCGAAGGCTTCGGCAACGCGGAACGGCGAGCGCACCCGGTTCAAGCGCTCCTCGATCTCGCGCCGGAGCCTCTCCGGATCGTCAGAGGCCTCGAGCTCGGCGCGATAGGCGGCCTCGATGCCGCCCTCCACGGGCAGCGAGCCCCAATCGCCCGACGGCCAGGCGTAGCGATAATGGAGCCGCGCATGGTTGGCATGCGCCGCGCCCGCCACGCCAAAGGCCTTGCGCACCAGGATCGAGCACCACGGCACCTTGGCCTGATAGATCGCGGCGAGCGAGCGAGCGCCATGGCGGATGGTGCCGGCCTTCTCGGCCTCGAGGCCGATGACAAAGCCGGGGATGTCGACGAGATGGACCACGGGAAGATGAAAGGTGTTGGCGAGGTCGACGAAGCGCGTGACCTTCTGCGAGGCCTGCGCCGTCCAGCCGCCGCCATAGATGTAGGGGTCGCTCGCCAGCACCGCGACCGGCCAGCCGTCGAGCCGCGCCAGGCCGGTAATCGCCGAGCCGCCGAATTTGCGGCCGATCTCGAAGAAGCTGTCGCGGTCGACCACCGCGCGGAGGATGCGGCGCATGTCATAGACCTTGCGCCGGTCCTGCGGCACCGCCTCGATCAGCCACGCCTCGCGGCGGCCCGCCTCGTCGGTGATCGGCCCGCGCGCCGGCAGCTCGTAGACCGAGGACGGCAGGTAGGACAGGAACCGCCGCGTCCGCGCGAAAGCCTCGTCCTCGCTCGCCACGACATCGTCGATGGCGCCGGCACGCGCATGGATCTCGCTGCCGCCGAGCTCTTCCTTGGTGAGGCTCTGGCCGATGCGCGCCACCACCGGCGGGCCGGCGATGAACATCTGCGAGGTGCCCTCGACCATCAGCGAGTAATGCGCCGTCACCAGCCGCGCCGCGCCCAGGCCCGCGACCGAGCCCAGCCCCAATGCCACCACCGGCACCGTGCCCATATTCGCCACCACCAGGTCCCAGGCGGGGTTGGCGGGCACGTAAGTGCGCCCCTCGGTTTCCAATGTGCGGACGGAGCCGCCGCCGCCGGTGCCGTCGACCAGGCGGATGAGGGGCAGGCGCAGCTCCAGCGCCATCTGCTCGCCGATGATCTGCTTGCCGCGGATCGCGGCGTCGGCGGCGCCGCCCCGGACGGTAAAGTCGTCGCCGCCCACCACCACCGGGCGTCCCTCGATGAGCCCGCGGCCGACGACGAAATTCGCCGCCATGAAGCTCTCCAGCGTGCCGTCGGCGCTGTATCTGGCCTTGCCGGCGGTGGCGCCGACCTCATGGAAGCTGCCGGGATCGAGCAGCCGGGCGATGCGCTCGCGCACCGTCAGCTTGCCGCCGTCATGCTGCCGCTTCACCTTGTCGGCACCGCCCATCTCCCGGGCCAGCGCCTCGCGGCGGCGCAATTCCTCGATTTCCTCTTCCCAGCCCATCGCCTTCATCTCCCCGGCGGCGCAAGATGCTAGCAGCCCGTTGCGGCCGCTGTCATTCTTCAGCGCGTCAAGCTGCCGGTCGGCAAGGCCGCAAGGAATGAACGCAATTTTCACCATGACCGCGCGCCGTCCGCGGTTTATAACCCTTGCTCGCCTTGGGCGCCTTGCGCCATGCTCGGCTTAGGGCCTGGGCAGACGCCGCGCCCGGCTAAATCGGCACCCTATCGACATCGCGAAGTGACCACCGCCCATGAACACCGCTTTTTCCTTGCGCCGGCTCGCCGCTCACGCTTTCACCGCCGCCGTCCTGTTGTCGCTGATGGGTTGCGGCGGGACGCGGTCCAGCACCTCGGGCGATGCCGATCTCGCCCTCATCCATCAGGTCATGGACAAGGTCAAGGCGTCCTATGTCGAGCCGGTGAGCGACGCGCAGCTCACCAAGGACAGCCTCAAGGGCATGCTTACCGGCCTCGATCCGCATTCCGACTATATGGATGAGAGCGAGTATGAGGAGATGCTTTCGGACAGCCATGGCGAGTTCACCGGCATCGGCGCCGAACTGACCCGCGACGACAGCCATCCCAAGATCCTGTCGCCGATCGACGACACGCCCTCGGCGCTGGCCGGCATCAAGGCCGGCGACGTGATCCTGCGCATCAACGGCGAGGCGACCGATGCCATGAGCCTCAAGGACGCGGTCGACAAGCTGCGCGGCCCGGCCGGCACCAAGGTACGCATCACCATCCTGCGCAACGGCCAGAAGCCGTTCGACGTCACCCTGACCCGCGCCGTGATCCGCATCGCCTCGGTCAAGTCGCATCTGGAGTCCGGCCGCATCGGCTATGTCCGCGTCACCACTTTCATGGAAAAGACGCAGAGCGAACTCGTCGACGCGATCGACCGGCTGAAGCGCGAGGCGGGCGGCAGGCTCGACGGGCTGGTGCTGGATCTGCGCAACGATCCCGGCGGGCTGCTCGACAGCGCCGTGAGCGTCGCCGGCGACTTTCTCGATGGCGGCACGATCGTCTCCATCCATGGGCGATCGCCGGGCGAGGACGAGACTTTCGATGCGCGACCCAATGGCGACCGGTTGCACGGCGTGCCGGTGGTGGTGCTCATCAACAGCGCATCGGCCTCCGCCTCCGAGATCGTCGCCGGCGCGTTGCAGGACCGTCGCCGCGCCACCATCCTTGGGACCCGCAGCTTCGGCAAAGGCTCGGTGCAGACCATCATCCCGCTCGACGGCCACGGCGCGCTCCGCCTGACCACGGCGCGCTATTACACGCCGTCGGGCCGATCGATCCAGGGCGAGGGCATCACGCCCGATCAGGTGGTTCTGCCGCCCAAGGACGAGCAGGTGGTCGACGCCATGGCCGTGCATGAGAACGATCTGCATGGCGCGCTCAAGAATACCGGCCCGGCGGCCCCCACCGACAAAGGCGCCGCGCGTGCCCCGGCAGGGCAGCAGGACGCGGATGACGTCGCCATCGATCCCACCGTCATCGGCACCGCGAAGGACTATCAGCTCGCCGTGGCGGTGATGCGGCTGAAGGAGATGGTGGCCCGCGGCGCGCCCGCCGGGCGCAGTTAGGAAAAGGGCCGCTCGGTCCACCACGGGAAGAACGCCGGCATGTCGCTGCTCGGCCGCAGGGCGAAGCGCGGCTTGCGCTTCTCCAGAAACGAAGCGACGCCTTCATAGGCATCGGGCGAGCGGCCCATCATCTGGATGCCGCGCGAATCCACCTTGTGCGCCTCCATCGGATGGTCGGCGCCAAGCATGCGCCAGAACATCTGCCGCGCCAGCGCCACCGACACCGCCGAGGTGTTGTCGGCGATCTCGCGAGCCAGCGCGCGCGCCGCCGGCATCAGCTCCGCCAGCACCACCACCCGCTTCACCAGGCCCCCCGCCAGCGCTTCCTGGGCATCAAAGACGCGGCCGGTCAGCACCCAGTCGAGCGCCTGCTGGATGCCGACGAGACGCGGCAGGAACCAGCTACTGCACGCCTCGGGCACGACGCCGCGCCGGGTGAAGACGAAGCCAAAGCGCGCGCCATCGGCGGCCAGCCGGATGTCCATGGGGAGCTGCATGGTGGCGCCAACGCCGACCGCCGGACCGTTCACCGCGGCAATGACCGGTTTCTTGCAGTCGAAGATGCGCAAGCTCACCGTGCCGCCGCCGTCGCGCCGTTGCTCGTCGGCGGCAACGGCGCCGCGCGCGGCGTCATCGAAGGTCCCGCCGCCGGCCGAAAGATCGGCGCCGGCGCAGAAGGCGCGGCCGGCGCCGGTGACGATGACGGCGCGCACCGCGTCATCCGCATCCACCGCGTCGAAGGCGGCCAGGAGTTCCAGCCGCATCGTGTTGGTGAAGGCGTTGAGCTTCTCGGGGCGGTTCAGGGTGATGGTGGCGACGCCGTCCTCGACGGCATAGAGGATCTGCTCATACATGGCGGCGCTATCCTTCGCAGGCGGAAACCGGCGGCCAGCATAGCGCGGCGTTCAGAACTGCACATGCGCGCGCGCCGAGATGACGTGGACGGGCCCGCGCGCCTGGTTGAAGGCGGGGTTGGCGACGAACTGATAATCGAAGGTCAGCACCGCCAGATCGATTACGCTGAAGGCGTAATAGGTCTCGATGATGCCCTCCGGGGCGTAGTCGAGGCTGCCGTCGCCGGCCAGGATGCCGGTGCCGCCATTGGCGAAAAAGAGCTGATGCTCGCGCGAGAGGCCGTTCACCACGCCGGCAAGGCCGATCGTGTCCTTGGCCCGCCCCCAGGAGGCGCCCTTGAGGCTGAGGCCGACAGCGAGGCTCTGGTCGATATCGGTGAAGGCCCAGGCTTCGGTGTGGCCGTCATTCCAGCTCAGCCGCGAAAAGAAGCCAAGATCCTCGGTGAGGCTCTGCTCGAGATTGAGCGCAAAGCCCACTTTCCAGCGATCGGCGCGCACGGCGACGATATCGGCGGGCGTGTCCGTCGCCTCCGCGATGTCGACCGCCTGCTGCAGATTGCCCATATGGGCGCGGTTGGCGAACACGAGATAGCGCAGCACCCCGGGTTCGCCCCACCATTGATGCCGCGTTTCCAGCTCGACGACCGAGCCGAAATGCTTCCAGAACCTTATGTCGAGGTCGCGCTGATTGGAGATCGTCGGCTCCAGGAACCAGCCGCCGCGCAGCGCCCAATCCTTCTCGTTGAGCTCGACCGCGAGCCCGCCGGTATAGCCCTTCACATCCGCCGGATAATCCCAGGCGCCGGACTCCCAGATGCTCCAATTGAGGAAATCGTTGCGGGGATCATGGGCGTATTGATTGCCGTCGAAGATGTCGGGGGCGGCGAACTTGCCGATGGTGACGGTGATGCGCGAGACGTCGACGGTCTCGCCGAGCTGATTGAGGTCGGGCTCGAAGGTCTCCTGCTCGCCGCCGAGACCGAAGGTCTGGCGCAGGAAGAGGCGCGCCACATTGGGATCGGGCGTGTCGTAGCCGGCCTTCTGCGCCTCGCCATTGGGAAAGCCGTCGATGCCGAAGGTGCGGTCGAGGCCGAAGCCCTGGTTGAATTCCGGATTGAAATAGAGCTCGCCGCCCTCCCAGGGCAGGCGCCGGCCGAGAAAGGCGGTGCCGCTGATGGTCTCACGCACTTCGCCGTGGGAAGGCAGGCTATTGGGCCCGTTGGGGATGGCGGAGGGAAAGCCGGGATAGCCATCGCCCACCACGGTCAGTTGGAAATGCGCGCTCCAATCTTCGGGCGGCGGTGGTCCTTCCGCCGGCACCGGCACGGGTGCAGGCTGCGGCACCGGCCCCGCCGGCGCGTCGGCATAGGCCGGCCGGGCAAGCGCCAGGACCACGACCCCAAGCCGCAAAATGCTGATTTTCCGCATCATTCCCCTCGTTGCCGCGCGGCAACATCAAAACGTCTTCTAGCTGCGGGAAAAGTCAATTCGATGACAGATCAGCCTGGCGGCCGCAGGCGGCTGCGAAGGCGCGGGCGGCGCAAGGCGCGGATCGAACGGCCGAGGCGCGCCCGGAGGCCGCCGGCGCCGACCGTGCTTTCCTTGTCCTTGGACCGGGAGCGCTCGGCAGCGTAGGCCCGGCAAAACTCCGCCCTTATCAGGGCCAAAGCGAGGGTATCCCTCATGGTTCACCTTCCTTGCGCCGCGCGCCGCAGCGTCCGGGCGAACCGGAGAGGGTCACTCGATGGTAACCACCTCTCCCTCGCGCCGCAGCTCTCGGGCGACGGGCCGTCTTTCGGGAGCCCCCGCCACTACCGCGCGAACGGCGATGACGGCGGCCGGTCTAGGGTGGCTGTCCATCTTGCTCTCTGTTGGTTGAGCATCATCCGCCCGGGGCCGGGCAGGCCCGCGCACCTAAGAACCGCGAGTCGCGCTTGTCAACCGGTTTCCGCCGTCCAGGCGAAAAATTCACGCCGCTCGCGCGCCCATCGATCACCCCGCCGGCAGCGGCCGCATCTTATCCGCCGGCCTCGCCCGTTTCGAGAAGAGGACGATGAGGATCGGGAAGGGGGCGGGCAGGATGCCAGCCAGGCGAATGCTCAGCACCACCATCGGAACCCGTGGGCACAGCGCAAAAGTAACGACACCGTTCATGACGGCTGCCGGTTCCGGCGCTCAGTTGCCCTGGGCGGTGCGGTCGATGAACAGCGTCCCGGCGGTCACGATCTGCTCGCCAGGGGTCAGACCCGCGATAACTTCGACCACACCGTCGCTGCCGGTCCGTCCGGTTTGGATGTAGCGCAATTCGATGGTGTGGTCCGGGCGCGCCACCCAGACACGCGCCGTATCGCCTTCATAGACGACGGCGCTCTGCGGGACGCCGGGGGCGGTGCTGTCCTTGCCGGTGATGATGCTGAAGCTCGCAAACATCTCAGGCGTCAGCGCACCGTCCGGGTTCTCCACCTCCGCCCGCACCGGCAGGCGGTGCGTGTTGGGATCGACCGACGGCGCCACATAGGTAAGCTTCGCCTTGAACACCCGGCCGGGATAGGCCAGTACCCGCACCTCCGCCGGCGCCCCCAAATACATCAGCGGCGCATCCGTCTCGAGCACATTGGCCAACAGCCACACCTTCGAAAGGTCGCCGATCGCAAAGACCGGCGTCGAGGCCCCGTTCGCCATCGAAGTGATGTATTGGCCAAGACCCACTTGGCGCTGCGTCACCGTGCCGGCGATCGGCGCTTCCACCACCGCCTCCGCGCTCATCTGCTGCGCCTTCTCCAGCTCAGCGATCTCCACATCGCTCTTGCCCAGGATGTGCAGCCGGTTGCGCACCGCCGCCAGCGCGATCTCCGCCGTGCCCAGATTGGCCTTGGCCGTCGCCAGATCCGCCTGCGCCTGCTGCCAGTCCTTCAGCGCGCCGGCCTTCGCCTCGTAAAGCTCGTGCTGGCGCTGCTCGTTGATCGTCGTCAGCCGCAACTGCGCGCGTGCCGTGTTGACGCCGGCAATGGCAGAGATGAGATCGTTCTGCCCCTGCACGAATTCCGAGGCGGCGACCGTCATCAGCGGCGTGCCGCGCTCGACATGATCGCCCGCCTTGGCGAAGAGCCTGGTGACGCGGCCGGTATAGGGCGAGAAAACCGGCGTCGTCAGGTCGTCGTCGAGGGCGATCTTGCCCTCGGCTACCCGCTCGGAGCGAACGGTGATGTCGCGTACCGGCGCGATCTTGAGGCCCGCCCATTGCGCCTCCGTGGGGCGAAAAGTGCGGGCCGGCGGCGCCGGTGCGGCCGTCTCCTCCCGGGGGGCGAAATCGCTGCGCAAATAAGGCACGACGACGAAAAGCAGCAGCGCGACCAGCGCCGCCGCGCCGAGCAGGGCGAGCTGCACCCGACGCGGCAAGGCGCGGGACGCCCGAGATTGCGGCGAGGGCTGCCTGTCATGCACGCTCGTCAACCCTTTATCGCAGGCAAAGCAGCTTGCCAGGCGCGGAACCGGCCGGGAATTTGCCGGCCTCTAATACGGCGTCCAGCTTACGGGAAGCTGACGCAGGGCCGGCGCGGTATCTCCTCCTGCGCGAATAAATGCTACAATTTGCCGACATCGGAACCGGCTTGCGCGGGATTGTGGCGGCATGAGACTGCTAGTGGTCGAGGACAATAAGGAGTTGGCCGAGCTCCTGACCAAGGGGCTCGACGCCGCCGGCCTTGCCGCCGACGTGGTGAGCACGGCGCAGGATGCGCGCGGCGTGCTGGCCACGACGCGTTATGCCGCGGTCGTGCTTGATCTCGGCCTGCCGGACGAGGACGGACTCGCCGTGCTGCGCGAGCTGCGTGCCCGCCAGGACGCCACCCCCGTGCTGGTATTGACCGCGCGGGGCGGCGTGCAGGACCGCGTCATCGGGCTGCGCGGCGGCGCCGACGACTATCTCAGCAAGCCGTTCGCGCTGGAGGAACTGGTGGCGCGGCTTCAGGCGCTGCTGCGCCGGCCGGGCGCGCTGCTCGGCCGGTCGCTGCGCGTCGGCAACATCGCCTTCGATACCGAAGCGCGCCAGGTCTTCATCGGCGATGTGCCGCAATTCTTCTCGGCGCGTGAGGTGGCGGTGCTGGAAATCCTGATGCGGCGCAGCGGGCGCGTGGTGTCGAAAAAGCTGGTCGAGGACCAGTTGTTCGGTCTTTCGATCGATGTCGGTTCGAACGCGGTCGAAGTCTATATTCATCGCCTGCGCAAGCAGCTCGCCGACAGCGGCGCCAAGGCG
>DASPSJ010000099.1:0-28052 GCA_035623985.1 Allostellaceae bacterium
AAAAGAAGTCCTGGCGCGCTTCGCCTGCCTACGCGAAGCCGACCTGCCTCCGCCGAAGCGAAGCCGCTTCGGCTTCGCGCAGGCAGGAGCAGCTTCGCTTCGGCGAAGGCAGGCGCGCCAATGCGCTTGGTTTTCTCACCGCCTCATCTCTGTGGTCCATCTCTAACAGGGCTGTCTGCTCTCCGTGGTGAAGCCATATGCGATAGCCCTGCGGCCAAAGGGGGGCGGCGCATCACCGTTGCCAACCCGGCTCATCGCACGAGGAAGCGGCGAAGCGGCACGAGCGCTGGAGCTCCTTGACGGCGGGATTGCCGAAACCTCCACTCCGCCTTATAGTAGGCAATATCACTACACGACGCGCGACGGGTGTCATGGAAGAAGCCATCTCGGCAGCCGATGCCAACCGCCGGTTCTCCCTGCTGCTGCGAGGGGTCCGGGAGGGCCGCAGCTACGTCGTGACCAGTCACGGAAAACCGGTCGCGCGGCTCATTCCTGCCGGCAAGCATGAGGAGGTGGCAACGAGCGCGCGGACGGCGCTGCTATCGCGTCTCAAGAAGCAGCCTGTGGTTCGCGCCAAGCGCTGGACCCGCGACGAGCTCTACGAGGATGACCGTTGAAGGTGGCGCTCGACACGAATGTCCTTGCCGATGCGGAGGGCATCCACGGGGCCGACCGGCGCGGCCCTGCTCTCGACCTTGTCCAGCGGTTGCCGCAGGAGGCGACCGTCATTCCGGTGCAGGTTCTCGGCGAGCTCTTCAATGTGCTGGTCCGCAAGGCCGGAAAGTCGCGCGCCAAGGCGCGCGATGCGCTGCTGAGCTGGCGCGACAGCTTCCCGGTGATCGAGACATCGCCGGAGATCATCCTGACGGCTGCCGATCTGGCGACCGATCATCAGTTTGGTATCTGGGATGCCGTGATCCTGTCCGCGGCCTCCCAAGCGGGTTGCCGGTTGCTGCTCTCCGAAGACCTGCAAGAAGGCTTCACCTGGGGCGGCGTGACCGTGGTCAATCCGTTCGCAACGCCACGGCACGCCCTGCTGAATGCGCTGCTGGGGGATTGATCCGAATGAAGCTGGTGCGGCGGGCATAAGCGCGTCGATCATGCAGCGCTGAGGCGCGGCAAAGCGCCGCCTGAACCGGTCGGCCACCGCCGGATGAAAGAGCGCGAGCGCGTCCATGGGGTGACGGGAATAATGGGGCGATCGGCGTCGGAATCAACCCCTTCCTCAGCCACCCGCCTCAGCGTCTGGTAAATCGTGAACGAACCGCTTGACAGGACGGGGGAGAGGCCGGCCAAGGTATTGAAGACGACGGTCCGGTCATGCAATCGGCCCGCGTCCAAGATGAGGGGAACGCCATGGACGACCAGCGCGTGAAATCCAGAGCCGGTTTGGTAAAGGCCGCCACGACCAGAAGATCGTTCGCTTTAGGGATCGCCGTGACGGCAGCGTCCGGCCTGGGTTGCCTTCCGGCGATCCCGATCAAGGCAGCCGCCGCGGCAACGGCCGAGATCAAGGTCATGACATCGGTGGCGCTGACTTCGGCGCTCGACGAGCTCAAGCCGGTCTTCGAGCGCGCCACCGGAAACAGGCTCGCGATCACTTACGCGCTGATCTCGGATCTCAGGAAGCGGATTCTGGAGGGCGGAGAAAGCGCCGATGTGATCATGCTCTCGCGGCCGGTCATGGACGAGCTTGCGAAAGCCAACAAGGTCATGCCCGATACGCTCGCGACCGTGGCGAGCACGGCGGTTTCCCTGGTCGTGCGGGCGGGCGCCGCGAGACCGGATATCGGCTCCGTCGACGCCTTCAAACAGACGCTCTTGTCCGCCAAGTCGATCGTCTACGCCGACCCCGCGAAAGGCGGGGCGAGCGGCGTCTACTTCGCGCGCGTTATCGAGCGTCTGGGGATCGCCGAGCAATTGAAGGCGAAGACCATCCTCGTGCCCGGCGCCCAATCTGCCGAAGTCGTCGCCAAGGGCGAGGCCGAGCTCGGTGTCGCGCAGGCTTCGGAAATCGTGCCGGTCGCCGGCGCCCAATTGCTCGGCCCCTTCCCCGGGGAATTTGCCAGCCTGACCGTCTTCGCGGCGGGCATCGGCGCCGAGACGAAATCGACGGAGGGCGCCAAGGCGCTCATTCATTTTCTCACGGGCCCGGAAGCCGCGCCTGTATTGAAGGCTAAAGGGTTCCAACCGGGATAGAGCGCATCCGCGATCCCTCAGCTCCCGGTGAAATTCGGCTTGCGCTTCTCGAGATAGGCTTGCACCGCCTCCTTGTGGTCCGCGGAGGAGGAGACGACGGCGTAGTGCGAGGAGATCAGGTCGAGGCTGGTGCGCAGATCGATGCGCGCTCCCTGATAGACCGCGCGCTTGATGAAGCGCACCGAGAGCTGCGGCGCGCGCGCGATCTTGCCGGCGACCTCGCGGACGTGATCCATCAGACGGTCGTCGGGCAGCACCTTGTTGACCATGCCGATGCGCTCGGCCTCTTCGGCCGAGATCAGCTCGCCGGTCCAGAACAGCTCCAGCGCCTTCGCGGCGCCGACGAGCCGCGGCAGGAACCAGGTGCCGCCGGCGCCGGGCACCAGCCCCACGCGCACATAGGTCTCGCCGAGCCGGGCGCTTTCGGCGGCGTAGCGCAGGTCGCATTGCAGCGCGAGGTCGAGCCCCGCGCCGGCGGCGGCGCCGTTGATGGCGGCGATCACCGGCTTGTCGACGCTCTCCAGCGTCAGCGGGATGCGGTGGACATGGGCCGCCAGCTCGTTCTTGCGCTGGAGCGGCGTGCGCTCCCGCCGCTCGCCCATGCCCTGGATGTCGCCGCCGCTGCAAAACGCCTTGCCGGCGCCGGTGACGATGATGACCGAGACGGCGTCGTCGCGCTGCGCCTCGGCGAGCGCCGCCGCCCAGGCATCCACCATCTCCCAGGTGAAGGCGTTCATCCGGTCGGGCCGGTTCAAGATGATGGTGGCGATGCGGTCCGCGGTCTCGTAGCGCAAGTGCTCGTGCATGACCCCTCACCCGGCCGTCAGCAGCGGCCACAAGCCGTCGGCACCGCGCGCGGCGGCAATCCGGCCCAGCTCCTGCTGCCACTCGCTCTCGACGCCGAACTCGTCGCGCCACGACCAGAGGCGCCGCGTCAGATGATGCAGGCGATGCTCGTGGGTGAAGCCGATGGCGCCATGCACCTGATGGGCGATCTCGGCCGCCTTGCCCGCGGCCTCGCCGACCCGCGCCTTGGCTACCGCCACGGCGAAGGCGACATCGCCCTTGCCGGCGGCGGCCGCGGCCGCGGCCGAAGCCACCACGCCAGCGGCGGCGACGTTCTCGGCGAGCAGCGCAATCTGTTGCTGGATCGCCTGGAACTTGCCGATCGGCCGACCGAACTGAACCCGGTCATTGGCGTATTGCACGGTGAGCGTCAGCACCTCGTCGAGCGCGCCCGCCATCATCACCGCGCGGGCCAGCGCACCGAGGCGATAGACCAGCGCGGCATCGACGCCGGCGGCGGCCGGCTTCGCCACGACCTCGGCATCGACCGAGAGGTCGTCGCGCGGCTCGCCGGCGAGGCTCCTGCCGGGCCGAAAATCGCCCGCCTTGGCCACGAGCAGCGCCACCCGTCCCTCGACGATGGCGACGATGGCGGCGGCCTCCTGGCCCCACGGCAGCCGGGCGGCGCGGCCGGCAAGGCGCCAACCCTTGCCGGCGCGGTGCAGCAGCAGGCTGCCGGCGCGCTCCACCGGCGCGATGGTGAGCGGCCCTTCCGGCGGTTTGATCCCGGCGCCCGCGAGCAGCCAGCGGGCGATCATGGTCTCGGCCAGCGGCAGCGGCGCCGCATGGCTTGCGGCCTCGCGCAGGATCGCCGCGGCATCGGCCATGCCGTCGAGACTGCCCGGCGTTTCGGCGGCGGCAAGCGCGTCGGGAAAGCCGGCCTCCTCCACCGCCTGCCACAGCGCGGCGGGAAACTCGCCGGCCTCGGCATCGTTCACCAGCTTCGGCGGCACCAGGTCGGCGAAGAGCTTGCCCGCGACGTCGCGGACGAGGCTGTCGCTCATCTGAGGCCCAGCCCGCGCGCGACAATGCCGCGCAGGATCTCGCGCGTGCCGCCGCGAATGGTGAAGGAGGGAGCGTAGAGCACGCCGTAGGCGAGCGCCTCTTCCATCAGATCCGCCTGGTTGGGGGAGCGGCCGCGCCGGGCGACCAGGCGCACGATCTCGGGGATCTCCTTCTCGAGATTGGTGCCGAGATCCTTGACCACCGCGGCTTCGAGATTGACCGCCTCGCCCTTTTGCAGCATGCCCGCCACCGAGAGCGACATGCGCCGGAGCGTGGCGAGATGGGCGAGCATGCGGCCGATCGCTTCGGCCTCGCGCGGATCGGGGCTGGCGCCGGCGCGGCGCAGGAACTCGACCACCAAGCGGAAGCTGCTGAGGAAGCGCTCGGGGCCGCTGCGCTCGTAGCCGAGCTCGCTCGTCACCTGCTTCCAGCCGTCGCCGGGCTCGCCGATCATGCGGTCGCCGGGGACGAACACGTTCTCGAACAGCACTTCGTTGAAATGCTCGGCGCCGGCGAGATTCTTGATCGGCCGGATCGAGATCCCCGGCGATTTCATATCGACGATGAGCTGGGAGAAACCCTTGTGCCGGTCGCCGGCCTCCGCCGGCGCGGTGCGGCAGAGGCAGATCATGAAATGCGCCTTGTGGGCGTTCGAGGTCCAGATCTTGCGGCCATTCAACTCCCAGCCGCCTTCGACCGGCACCGCCTTGGTGCGGATCGAGGCGAGATCGGAGCCGCTGTCGGGCTCGCTCATGCCGATGCAGAAGAAGCATTCACCGCGGGTGATGCGCGGCAGGATGTCCTGGCGCTGGCTGTCATTGCCGAAGCGCAGGATGAGCGGTCCGCTCTGGCGGTCGGCGACCCAATGCGCGCCCACCGGCGCGCCGGCGGCCAGCAGCTCCTCGGTGACGACGTAGCGCTCGAGGAAGCTACGCTCCTGCCCGCCATACTGCTTCGGCCAAGTCATGCCGATCCAGCCGCGCGCACCCAGCCGCTTGCTGAACGCCGGCGAATGACTCGAAGCGAAGTCGCTCTCCGCGCCCCAGCGCCCGGCCGCTTTCTCCGCGGCAATGAAGCCGCGCGCCTCCTGGCGCAGGCTCTCGCATTCCGGCGGCAGGGTCAGCGGATCGAAGCGGAAGACATCGGGCACGGGCCGCCCTCCCCTGGCGGTTGCTCCGGCGCCGCTCGCGGCGGCGGTCGATTGGCGCGATCGTAGTAAGCGTAGGGAAGCCGGTCAAACCCGCGCCCAGGCCGCGGCGTCGCCGCGCGAGAGGCGCTGGCGGCAGCAAAGACGATGCGCGCAGACCAGGGCTTCCCGGCAGAAACGAGGGCAACAGGTTTTGGCCAGGACCTCTCTTCGGCAGAATGGCGCGCGTCCTTATCCTCCTTCGATGCCGGCACGCCCGAACATGCGCCGCCTGCCCTCCTGGAACAAGTACGGCAGGCCGCAGCGCCCTTGCTGCGCGAGCGAGAAGCGGCGGCGCACCGTGCCGCGGCAGCGCTGGGGGCGGATCGACGCTTCGGCACGCCGGCCAAGCGCCGCGAGCGCCGACCCCGGCCGGGGTGCTCGCGCAAGCGCTTGAAACCGCGCAGCCTATCCCCATTTCCACGACACCGCGCGGCGTCGACCCAACCAGAGCGCGCGCTTTGACAAGGATAATTCCGGGCGATGACGGGGCGGGATTTCGATAGCTGGATGTGGGCGGAGGCGTGCGAGGCGCTGGCACGCGCCGAGCGGCTGCACCGGCAGTTCTTCCGCCTGGGCGAGCCGGGGCCGCGCCCGGTCTGGGAGCCGCCGGTCGACATCTTCGAGAACGGGCCCGAGCTTTGGATCATCGCGGCGCTGCCCGGCGTTGCCGCCGCGCGCCTCGAGGTCGGCGTCGAGAACGGCGTGCTGGTGATCGCCGGCGAGCGCCCGGCGCCGGCCTTGCAGCGCGCCGCCGTCATCCACCGGCTGGAACTGCCGCAAGGCCGCTTCGAGCGGCGCATCGCGCTGCCGGCGGGACGCTTCGAGCTGCTGAAGCGCGAGTTTGCCGATGGCTGCCTGACGCTGGTCCTGCGCGTCTTCCGATAGGACAAGATGACAACGAACGAAACCCTTTCGCCCAAAGCGCCGCAAGCCGAGCCGCCGCCGCTGCCGCAAGACGCGCTGGCGATCATCCCGGTACGCGGCGCCGTGCTGTTCCCGGGGACGGTGATGCCGATCACCGTGGGCCGCCCGCGCTCGGTCGCGGCGGCGCAGGCGGCGGTGCAGCGCGAGTTGCCGGTGGGGCTGCTGCTGCAGCGCGACGCCGCGATCGAGGATCCCGCCGGCGCCGACCTCTATGAGATCGGCACGGTGGCCGGCGTGCTGCGCTATCTCACCGCGCCGGACGGTTCGCATCATCTGGTCTGCCAAGGACAGTACCGGTTCCGAGTCCTCGATTACCTGCCGGGCTTCCCTTTCCTCGCGGCGCGGGTCGAGCGCATCGGCGAGAGCGAGGTGCGCACGGCGGAGCTCGAGGCGCGGCTTCTCCATCTGAAGCGTCAGGCGAAGGAGGCGCTGGAGCTGCTGCCGCAGGCGCCGCCCGAGGTCGGCGCCGCCATCCAGGGGATCACCGGCGGCGGACAGCTTGCCGATCTCATCGCCAGCGTCATGGACCTCGAGCCGGCGGAGAAACAAGCCGCGCTCGAGACCATCGACGTGCCGGAGCGCATGAAGCGCGTCTCGGACCTGCTCGGCCATCGCATCGAAGTGTTGCGGCTGTCGCGCCAGATCAGCCAGCAGACCAAGGAGACGGTGGACAGCCGCCAGCGCGAATTCCTGCTGCGCGAGCAACTCAAGACCATCCAGAAGGAGCTCGGCGAGGAAGGCGCCAAGGGCGAGGAGATCGCCGAGCTCAGGAAGCGCATCGCCGAAGCCGGCATGCCGAGCGAGGTCGAAAGCCAGGCGAAGAAGGAGCTGGCGCGGATCGAGCGCATGCCGGAGGGCGCCGCCGAATACGGCATGGCGCGCACCTATCTCGACTGGCTCATCGAGCTGCCGTGGACGGTGACCACCGAGCGGGCGATCGACATCGCCGAGGCGCGGCGCGTGCTCGACGAGGATCATTTCGGCCTCGCCAAGGTCAAGCGGCGCATCCTCGAATACCTCGCGGTGCAGAAGCTGAAGCCCGGCGGCAAGAGCCCGATCCTGTGCTTCCTCGGCCCTCCCGGCGTCGGCAAGACCTCGCTCGGCCAGAGCATCGCGCGGGCCACCGGCCGCAAATTCGTGCGCGTGAGCCTCGGCGGCGTCCATGACGAGGCCGAGATCCGTGGCCATCGCCGCACTTATATCGGCGCGCTGCCCGGCAACATCCTGCAAGGCATCCGCAAGGCGGGCGCGCGCGACTGCGTCATGATGCTGGACGAGATCGACAAGCTCGGCGCGGGCGTCCAGGGCGACCCGTCGGCGGCGCTGCTCGAGGTGCTCGATCCCGAGCAGAACTCCACCTTCCGCGACGCCTATCTCGGCGTGCCTTTCGACCTGTCCTCGGTGCTGTTCATCGGCACGGCCAACGTCATCGACAGCGTGCCGGGAGCGCTGCGCGACCGCATGGAGGTGATAGAGCTGACCGGCTATACCGAGGAGGAGAAGCTGCAAATCGCCCGGCGCTATCTCGTGCCGCGCCAACTCGAGGCGAACGGGCTCGGCGCCGAGCGCGTCAGCATCACCGACGCGGCGCTTGCTCTCATCATCCGCGACTACACGCGCGAGGCCGGCGTGCGTAATCTCGAACGCTCGATCGGCGGCGTCTTCCGCCGCGCGGCGATGCGCTTTGCCGAAGGCGCTACCACGCCCGTCGCCATCGATGCCGGCGACATCGCCGAGAGCCTGGGCCCGCGGCGCTTCGAGAACGAAGTGGCGATGCGCACCAGCATCCCCGGCGTCGCCACCGGCCTTGCCTGGACGCCGGTGGGCGGCGACATCCTGTTCATCGAGGCGACCCGCACGCCCGGCAGCGGCAAGCTCATCCTCACCGGCCAGCTCGGCGAGGTGATGAAGGAGAGCGCACAGGCGGCGCTGAGCCTGGTCAAGTCGCGCGCCCGGCCGCTCGGCATCGACGAGGAGATCTTCGCCAGAAGCGACATCCACGTGCATGTGCCGGCGGGCGCCATCCCCAAGGACGGGCCGAGCGCCGGCGTCGCCATGACCGTGGCGCTGATCTCGCTGCTCACCAACCGGCCGACGCGGTCCGACACGGCGATGACCGGCGAGATCAGCCTGCGCGGGCTGGTGCTGCCGGTCGGCGGCATCAAGGAGAAGGTGACGGCGGCGGTGCGCGCCGGGATCACCACGCTGCTGCTGCCGGCGCGCAACAAGCGCGATTTCGAAGACATCCCCGAAGAGGCGCGGCGCAAGGCGCGCTTCGTGTGGTGCGAGCGCATCGACGACGCCGTCGCCGAGGCGATCGATACGCGGCAGATGGCAGCGACGGGTTAGGGGCGTCGCAGGGGAATTCGGCGGAAATCCGCCGGTTTCGGCATGGGCGTCGAGATTGATACGTCCTCTTGCGCCATAAATAAATGACTGGTAAGTTATTTATATGTCGACCCGGGTCCAGCCCTCGCTTGCGCGATGGCGTCGGCGCAAAGCGGCGCGGCCATCGGAGATCCTCGCCGCCGCGCTCGCCTGCTTTGGCGAGCGCGGCTTTGCCGCCACGCGCCTGGAGGATGTCGCGGCGCGCGCCGGCGTCACCAAGGGCACGCTCTATCTCTATTTCCGCAACAAGGAAGAGCTGTTCAAGGCGGTGGTGCGCCAGTCGCTGGTGCCCAACATCGCCCGCGCCGAGGCGTTGGCGGCGCAATCGGCGGAGCCCTCCCCGGCTCTGCTCGAACGGCTGTTGCTGCAATGGGCGGAGCTGGGTGCGACGCCGCTCAGTGCCATTCCCAAGCTGATCCTGACCGAAGCCGGCAATTTCCCGGATCTCGCGCGTTTCTATCTCGACGAGGTGGTCCATCGCGGCATCGCGCTGTTCCAGCGCGTGCTGCGGCGCGGCATCGAGCGCGGCGAGTTCCGTGCGCTCGATACCGAGCTGGTCGGGCGGTGCGCGTTTGCGCCGCTGCTCATGGCAATGCTGTGGCGTCACTCCTTCGAGGCGCATGAAGGACGCGCGCTCGATATCACGGCGCTGTGCCGCACCCATGTCGATTTGCTGAAGCACGGCCTGACCGTGGCGAGGCCGGAGGCCTCGGTGCAAGAAAGCGAGGTTCGCGATGAGCCTTCGAGATAGGAGCGAAGCGGCGCCGATCCTCGCGGAACGCTCCGCGGCATCGCAGCAGCCCGGCCAGTACACCGGCGAGGCGGCGGCGCGGTTCCGCCTCCGCCGCTTCCTTCTGCTGACCCTGCTGCTGCTGGCGGCGGCGGCGATCATCGGCGGCGGCATCGCGTGGTGGCTCGAGGCGCGCCGGTGGGAGAGCACCGATGACGCCTTCATCGACGTCCACATGGTGCATGTCGCGCCGCAAGTGGCGGGCCGCGTGGCGCGCGTGCTGGTCGACGACAACCAGCGGGTCGAGGCGGGACAGCCGATCCTCGAGCTCGATCCCGCCGATTTCCAGGCGAAACTCGATCAGGCCCAGGCGAATGAAGCCGGCGCGGTGGGCAACGTGGCGCAGGCCAAGGCGCAGCTCCGCGCCGCTTACGCCAGTTCCGACCAAGCGCGCGCCGAAGTCGGCGTCGCCGACGCCAATGCGACCAACGCGGCGAACCAGCTCAAGCGCGATCAGCCGCTGGCCGAGCAGCATGTCGTCTCGCGCCAAGCGCTCGACAACGATATCGCCGCCGCGCGCAGCACCGCGGCCAGTCTCGTGGCGGCGCAAAAGAAGCTGGCCTGGTCCGAGGCCCAGCAGCTCGTGATGGAAAGCCAGGTTGCGACCGCTGAAGCCAGCCTGAAGAGCGCCGCGGCGCAGTCGGAGCAGGCGCGGCTCAATCTCTCCTACACCCGGCTCCTCGCTCCCCTCGCCGGACGCATCGCGCACAAGAACCTCGCCCCCGGCGACTATGTGCAGGCGGGACAGGACATCATGGCGCTGGTCCCGGCCCAGGTCTGGATCACCGCCAATTTCAAGGAGACCCAACTCGCCCGCATGCGGGTCGGCCAGCCCGTCGACATCGAGATCGACGCCTATCCCGACGTCGCCTTTCACGGCCACGTCGACAGCATCCAGCCGGGCAGCGGCGCCGCCTTCAGCCTGTTGCCGCCGGAGAACGCGACCGGCAACTACGTCAAGGTGGTGCAGCGCGTTCCCGTCAAAATCGTGTTCGACGACCCGCCCGATCCCGGCCGTCCGCTCGGACCCGGTATGTCGGTCGTGCCGAGCGTCAGGGTCCAGTGAGCCGCCCGCCATGAGCGAGGAAGGAACCGCGCGCGGCACCGATGCCGGCGCGAGCCGGTTGCTGGTAGCGCCGACGGTCGGGTTGGCGGCATTCATGGAGGTGCTCGACATCTCGATCGCCAACGTGGCGCTCCAGCACATCGCGGGCAGCCTCTCGGCGAGCACCGACGAGTCGACCTGGGTGCTCACTTCCTACCTCGTCACCAACGCCGTTATCCTGCCGATCAGCGGCTGGCTTGCCACGACGATCGGCCGCAAGCGCTATTTCCTCGGCTGCATCATCGGCTTCAGCATCACCTCGTTCCTCTGCGGCATCGCGCCGAACCTGGCGACGCTCATCATCGCGCGCGGCCTGCAAGGCATCACCGGCGGCGGTCTGCAGCCCAATGCGCAGGCGATCCTCGCCGACGCCTTCCCGCCGCAAAAGCGCGGCCTCGCCTTCGCCGCCTATGGCATCGCCGTGGTCTTCGCGCCGGCGATCGGGCCGACGCTGGGGGGCTGGATCACCGACAATTTTAGCTGGCGCTGGGTGTTCCTGCTGAACGTCCCCGTGGGACTGCTGCTGACGCTCCTGGCAATGCACGTCCTCGCCGATCCACCGGAGCTCATCGCGCGGCGGAAGGCGCGGCTCAGCGAGGGCATCCGCCTCGACTACATCGGCTTCGCGCTGCTGGCGGTCGGCATGTGCGCGCTGCAGGTGGTGCTCGACAAGGGCCAGGAGGACGACTGGTTCGCCTCGCGCTTCATCACCGATCTTTCGATTATCGCCGCCACCGGGCTCGCCGCCTTCGTCGTCTGGGAGCTGCGCCGGGACGATCCGATCGTCGATCTCCGCATCCTCGCCAACCGCAATTTCGCGGTCGGCAACTTCCTGATGTTCATGCTCGGCTTCATCCTGCTGGGCAGCACGGTATTGCTGCCGCTCTTCGTCCAGACGCAGCTCGGCTATACCGCGACCGATGCCGGGCTGGTGATCTCGCCCGGCGGCTTCGCCATCATGCTGTTGATGCCGGCGGTGGGCGCGCTGGTATCGCGCGTCGACGCCCGCTTTCTCATCGCCTTCGGCTTGGTCGCGACCGGCCTGGCGCTGCTCTGGATGACGCGGTTCTACGGCGATGTCGATTACGCGACCATCGCCTGGGCGCGAACCTACCAGGCATTGGGCCTTGCCTTCCTCTTCATCCCGATCAACACCGTCGCCTATCTCGGCCTGCCGCCGGAGAAGAACAATGCCGCCTCGGCCATCATCAACATGATGCGCAACATCGGCAGCAGCGTCGGCATCTCCTTCGCCACCACGCTCATCGCGCGCCGCCAGCAATATCACCAGAGCGTGCTCGTCGAGCACGTGACGCCCTATGGCAGCGCCTATCAGGCGACGATCCAAAATCTGCAGCAGGCCTATCTCTCCGGGGCCGCCAGCACCGCCGACGCGCTCCATCACGCCCAGGCGAAGCTCTACGCCCTGGTGCAGCAGCAGGCGATCATGCTGTCCTATATCGACAGCTTCTGGTTTTTCGGCGTCATCTTCCTGGCGCTGGTGCCGCTGGTGTTCCTCATGGGCAAGTCGGCGCTCGGCGCCGGCCCGGCGGGAGGGCACTGAGGGCCGAGCCCCGCGCCCTCAGCCGCCTTCCGCCACGCCGAGATAGGCGCGCCGCACCTCGGGGTCGTTGGCGAGCTCGCTCACCTTGCCCTCGCGCACGATGCGGCCGGTCTCCATGACATAGCCGCGGTCGGCGACGCTGAAAGCGGCGAAGACGTCCTGCTCGACCAGCAGCACGGTGACGCCCTCGCCCCGGATCTCCGCCAGCACCCCCAGGAGCTGGTCGACCACCACCGGCGCGAGGCCGAGGCTCATCTCGTCGACCACCAGCAGGCGCGGCGCCGCCATCAGCGCGCGGCCCATGGCGCACATCTGCTGCTCGCCGCCGGACAGGCTTCCCGCCTTCTGCTGGCGGCGCTCGAAGAGCACGGGGAAAAGCCGATAAACCCGCTCGAAGCTTCGGGCAACGCCCGCCGCGTCGCGCCGGAGATAGGCGCCCATCCGCAAATTCTCTTCCACCGTCATGCGGGCGAAGAGCTGGCGGCCTTCCGGCACCTGCACCAGGCCCAGCGCGAACACCGCCTCCGGCGACAGCGTCGCGAGATCGCGCCCGTCGAAAGAAAGCCGGCCGCGCGAGGCGAGCGTGCGCGAGATGGCGCGCAGCAAGGTGGTCTTGCCGGCGCCGTTGCTGCCCACCAAGGTCACGATCTCGCCGGCGGCGACGCGAAGCGCGATGCCGCTCAGCACCGGCACCGCGCCGTAGCCGGCGCTCAGCCCCTCGATCTCCAGCAGCGCCGCGCTCATGCCCGGCGCTTGCCGAGATAGGCCTCGACCACGCGCGGGTCGCCGAACACCGAAGCGGGGTCGCCCTCGGCGATCTTCTGGCCGTGATGCAGTACCAGCACGCGGTCGCTGAGGCTGCGAATCGCCTTGATGACATGCTCGATGACCAGGATGGCGACGCCGCCCTCGCGGATCTTCTTGATGAGCGCCACCACCTCGTCGACCTCGACCGCGTTCAACCCGGCCATGACCTCATCGAGCAGCAGCAGCTTCGGCTGCATGGCAAGCGCCTTGGCAAGCTCGAGCCGCTTGCGGTCGGGGCCGCCCAAGGCGTCGGCGCGCTGCGCCAGGCGCGGCGCGAGGCCGGTGAAGTCGAGCATCGCCCGCGCCCGTTCCCGCGCGTGGGCGCGGTTGCGCTCGCCGCCACCCCGGCCGAAGAGCGCGCCGACGGTGACGTTCTCGAGCACGGAAAGGCCGGGAAAGGGCTTCATCACCTGAAAGGTGCGGCCGATGCCGAGATGGGCGCGCCGGAACGGCGCCAGGCGCTCGATGCGCCTGCCGTCGAAGACGAGCGTGCCGGCATCGGGCAGAAGCGTGCCGCTGACCAGGCTGACGAGCGTGGTCTTGCCCGCGCCGTTGGGGCCGATGAGGCCCAGGATCTCGCCGGGCCTGAGGCTGAAGCTTACGTCGTTGACGGCGACGAGCCCCTGGAAGCGGCGCGTGAGCCCGCCTGCCTCGAGCAATGGTGCGGCCGGCGCCACGCTCATAGCCGGTACTGCCGCACGGTCTCGAGCAGATAGCGCGGGCCCATGCGCCGGAGACCCCAGCCGAGATCGACCAGGCCCTTCGGCATGAAGATCACCGCCAGGATGATGACGACGCCGTAGAACAACGCGGCGGCGGTGGAGATGCTGCTCGCCAGCGCCTGGTAGACGCTGTAGAGGAGGAACGCGCCGACCACCGGCCCCAGCACCGTGCCGGGTCCGCCGAACACCGCCATGATCACCATCTGCACGTTGAGCTTGGGATCGAAGGCGCTGGCGGGATCGATGAACGTCACGTAATAGGCGTAGATGCCGCCGGCAAGCGCGCTGAAGAGCGCGGACAGCACCAGCGCCGCGATCTTGTAGCGCGTGGTGTCGACGCCCATCACGGCGGCCGCGTCCTCGTCCTCGCGGACGGCGATCAGGCCCATGCCGAAGCGGCTCGAGGATATCCAGGCGACGGCGAGCGTCGCCGCCAGCAGCAGCGCGAGCAGGCCTTCATAGAACAGCACGTCGTTGCGGGTGAGCGGCAGGATAAGGCCGATATTGCGGCCGGCGACGTCGAGATTGGCGACGAGCGCCGAGAGCGCGGCGTTGAGGCCGAGGGTGGCGATGGCAAAGTAGGGCCCGCGCAGGCGCAGGATGGGGAGCCCGATCAGCAGGGCGCAGAGCATGGCGAGACCGCCGCCGAGGGCGAGACCGGTCCAGAACGGCATGTGGAACTGCGCCATGGCGATGGCGGTGCCGTAGACGCCGAGGCCGTAGAAGGTCGAGTTGCCGAAGCTGGGATAGCCGGTAAAGCCGCCGAGGATGTTCCAGGCCTGGGCCAGCACCGCAACGAGCAGCAGATAGATGCCGAACTGCATGATGGTCTCGTCGCCGATCCACGGCACGGCGCCGAGCAGCGCCGCGCCCAGAAGCGGCACCCACCAGCGCGCGCTCATGCCATCCTCAAGGAGCGCGCGGGGCGCGCCACCAGGATCAGCACCAGCAAGCCGAAGCTGATGACGTCCGTATAGGTCGGACCGAGATAGAGCGCGGCGGCGCTCTCGGCAATGCCGATGACGAGCCCGCCCACCACCACGGCCAGCGGGTTGTCGAGACCGCCGATGATGGCGATGACGAAGGATTTCGCGGTGAGGCTGGTGCCGACATAGGGCGTGATCTGCGCCACCACGCCATAGAGCCCGCCCGCCGCGCCCGCCAGCGCCGCGCCGATGCCGAAGGTGACGGCATAGAGCCGGCGCGGCTCGACGCCGTAAAGCCGCGCCGCCACCAGATTCTGCGCCGTGGCGCGGATGGCCCGGCCGAGCCTGGTGCGGTTGAGCAACAGCCAGAGCAGCCCCGCGAGCAGCAGCGCCACGGCGAAGGCCGCGAGCCGCGCCAGCGGCACGGTGATGCCGGCAAGCGTGACATTGGCGCCGGCATAGCTCGGGTTGATCGCGCGGAAATCGGCGCTGAAGGCCAATTGCGCCAAGTAGGTCAGAACGACGTCGAGGCCGAAGGTGATGAGGAGGGTGTTGAGCAGCGCCGAGCGCACGATGAGGTTGAGCAGCAGGCGCTGCAGCAAATAGCCGAAGCAGAACATTCCACCCATGGCGACGGGCAAGGCCGCGAAGGGATCGATGCCGGCGCCGGTGAAGAGGAAGTAGACGGCATAGCCGCCGAGCATGATGAGCGCCCCATGGGCGAGGTTGACGATGTTGAGCACGCCCCAGACCAGCGCCATGCCCAGCGCCATCAGTCCGTAAAGCCCGCCCAGCAGGACGCCGTTGACCAGGATCTGCGCGAAAAGCACCAAGCCCCCCTGCGCGCGGCTCCGTGCCCTGCCGCGCCCGATTTTGCCTCGCCACTCCTACCCGCTCTCCAAGCCGAGCGAAATCCTCGACGGCCGCGCGCGGAACGACCGAGCCTCAGCCCCGCTTGTCCCAGGGCGGGATCGGGTAGAGCGGCTTCCCGACGAAGGTCTCGGTATAGATCTCCGCGAGCTTGCCGTCCTGAACCTGAATCACCGTCTGCGGCAGGTTGATCTGGCCGTTCTCGGCGTACCGCACATGCGCGTAGACGCAGGTGAAGTCGACCTTGGCGATGGCGTCGCGCACCGTCTTGGGATCGAGCGTGCCCGCCGCCTCGATCGCCTTGACGAAGGTCTCGACATCGGCGACGGCGGAAGCGGCGTGATAGTCGGGATCGTAGCCGTATTTCTGCTTGTAGAGCTTGGCAAATTCGGCGGCATTGCCGAACCATGCGTCGGCGAGACGCTCCGAAGGCAGCCACGGCGTCATGCCGAAGGCATAATCCGCGTCCTTGCCCAGCGCGGAACGGAAATCCGCCGTCGGCACGCCTACCGTGAAGGAATAGAAGAAATTCGGGTTGGCATCGAGGCTCTTCGCCTGGCGGATGAAATTGAGCGCCTCGGGCTCATGGCCGCTCCACAGGATGGCGTCGGGCTGGCGCGATTTGATCAGCGACAGGATCGAGGAGAAATCGCCGCTGTTCTCGCGGTAGGTCTCGTCGACGACGATCTTGAGCCCCGCCTTCTCAAGCAGCTTGCGCGTGCCCTTGGCGACCGAGACGTCGAAGCTGTCATCGGCGGCGACCAGCGCCACGCTCGCCACTCTGGGATCGAGCTTGCCGAGCATCTCGATGGTGCTGCGGTAATAGTCGTCGGCGGGCGGCAGCGTGCCGAAAATGTACTTGTAGCCGCGGGCGAAGATCTGGCTCGAGGCGCCGCCGCCTTGCACCATCGGCACCTCGTATTTCTCGGCCACCGAGCTGTCGTCGAGCGCGTCGTTGCTCGAGAACGGCCCCAGCAGGAAGTTCACCTTGTCGCGGGTGACGAGCTGCACGTATTGGCGCACGCCGAGATTAACGTCGGACTGGTTGTCGAGCAAGTCAAGCGCCAGCTTGTAGCCCTCGCCGTTGACCTTCACCCCGCCCTTCTCGTTGATCGCGTCGACCGCGAGCTGATAGGCATCACGATAATAGCGCCCCGTATTGGCGAGGCTGCCGGTGAGCTGCACCGCCGCCCCAAGGGTGATCGTCTTGGTCTGCGCCGAAGCCGAACCGGGCAGGCCCAGCAGCAAGACCGTCATTCCAGCCACTACCAGTAGTTGTTTCATCGTTCCCTCGTCCTTGATCGCCGGACGCCGCCCGGCTTGTTGGCGTGGGGCAACTAACAGGATTTTTGCCGCTCGGGCAAGCCACCGGCCGCGCCGATTCATTGCGCCGGCGGCAGATCCGCGAGCGGCCGCGGCAGCAGTGTCGGAGCGCCGGCGGACCCGCGAAACTCGGCGGCATAAGCGCGCGACAGCCGGCGGCAGGCGACGGCGCCCAGCAGGAAAGGCAGCGCCGCGACGATGTAGAGCGTCGCGATCGGAATGTGCAGGGCGATCAAATGACCGCCGATGAAGAGGCCGGCGATCGAGCCGATACGGCCCACGGCGAAGGCCCAGCCGGAGCCGTTGGAGCGGAAGGAGGTGGGATAGATCATGCCCGAGAGCGCGTTGATGCCGAACTGGATGCCGAGCACGCAGAAGCCGGCCAGCAGCACGAAGGCCAGCATCAGCCTCGCATCGGCGGCGCTGAGATAGCCGATGGCGCCGATGATCGGCGCGGCCAACGCGAAGAGCAGGGTGAGCGGCGCGACGCCAAAGCGGTCCATCGGCCGACACACGCTCCAGCCGCCGAGGACGCCGCCGAGTTGGAAGGCGGTATTGGCGAAAGCGACTTCGGTCGGCGGCAAATGGGCGCTGGCCAGCAACGTCGGCGTCCAGCTTATGAGAAAGAAATAGCCCATGAGGTTGATGACGAAGAGCAGCCAGAGCAGCGGCGTGATGAGCGCAAGACGGCCGGCGAAGAGCAGCCTCGGCGAAAAGCGTGCTGCCTGCCGCTCACCCTCGATGACGAAGCGCGTCTCGGGCGTGAAGTGGAGATCGCCGCGCATCGCCGAGAGCAGGCGCATCACCCGGTCGCGCTTGCCCTTCAGCGTCAGGTACTTCACCGATTCCGGCAGGCCGAAGACGCAGACGCCGGCGACCAGGAGGGGGACGACGCCGCCGATGGTGAAAAGGATCTGCCAGCCATAGGCCGGCACCAGCCAGGCCGCAATCGGCCCGGGGGTGGCGCCGCCAAAGGAGACGCCGGTGAACATGAGAATGATCATCGTGCCGCGGAGCCGCCGTGGCGCAAACTCGGCGACCAGCGCGATGATGTTGGGGAAGAGCGCGCCGAGGCCGATGCCGGTGAGGAAGCGCAGGATGGTAAGCTCCGGCACCGAACGGCACAGCGTCGCCGCCCAAGTGAAGATGCCGTAGATCAGCAGCGCCAGGATGATGGTCAGCTTCCGCCCGTGGCGGTCGCCGATATGGCCGAAGACCGGCGCGCCGACGAGGATGCCGAGGAGGCTTGCGACAAAGGGCTGGGTCAAGTCGGAAGGGGCGATGTGCCAATCGGCGATAAGCTGCGGGCCGATATAAGCGACGCCATTGATATCGAAGCCGTCGCTGACCACGATCAGGAAGGCGAAGATCACCAGCCGGACGCTGAACCAGTTAAGCCGCCGCCCGTCCACCAGCGCCGCGACATCGACGATCCGCTCCGTCGTCATGCTCGCCCGCGCCTTAACGCGAAGGCTCTGCGCGGCAATGATCTGCGTGCGACCCGACCATGATGCCTCCCTGCCGCGCGCCCTGCGGCGCCGGCTCTTGTCAATTGCCGATACGCTGGCATTTCAGCCACGGCGGGTCAAGCAAGAGACGAGCCCGGCGGCCGCCGGCGCGTTCGGCTGCGCGACCCCTTGGGCTATCAGATCGAGAGCGTGCACGGCGGCGAGCGTCAGCCGCCGCTTGCGCTGAAGCGCCAGTTGCGCAATTACGGCAGCGAGCGATACCGCCCCGCCGGCGAGCCGATGCGGCTTGCCAAAGGACCGGCCGGCACCGGCTCGGCAGCCGGATCTATGACTACTGGTACGACCCCCGGGGTGTCTGTCACGAGCATTGGACCGATACCGCCCTCCTCAATGCCAAGGCGCCGGCCAATCCGATGCGCGCCGTTGATCGACACCGCCTCGCAATGGGGCGAGCCGGCGCCGCAGGAGTTTCGGAAGCATGCGACGCCCTGAGCCGGCAGGGGGAGCGCGCCGACCGAGGAAACCGTTGCCCTTATCGTCGGCGGCGGGCTACCCCTTCGCCGCCGGCGCGTATTTGCCTGAAATCTGCGGCGTGGCCGGGCCTTCGGCCTGCTTCAATCTGTGCTCCAACCGCGTATCCCGCGACCAGCGGCGCTTCAACTCGTCGCGCACATGGAAGCGCAGCCGGCCCAGTCCTTCGATCTCAAGCTCGATGAGATCGCCGTCCTGGAAAGCGCTCAAGCCGCGATGATTGGTGCCGGTCGCCACGACATCGCCGGGCTCCAGCGTGTGGATCGAACTCAGCCACTCGATGCAGCGCGGGATCTTGTGCGCCATGTCGGAGGTATTGAAGTTCTGCTTGAGCGTGCCGTTGATCCAGAGCCGGACCTGGAGCCGGTGCGGATCGACGATCTCGTCGGCGGTGACGAGATAGGGGCCTATCGGCGCGAAGGTGTCGCGCGACTTCATCTGGAAGAAGGTGTTGCCGCTGGGCGGCAGGCCGCGCGCGGAGCCGTCGATGAAGTTGACGTAGCCGAAGACGTAGCTCATGGCCTCGGCGGCGCCGACATGGCTCGCGCGCTTGCCGATGACCACCGCCATTTCGGCCTCGCCCTCGAAGATGGTGGCGGGCACGTCGGGCAGCACCATGCTGTCGCCGGGACCGATCACCGCGCTCGAGGATTTGTGGAAGGCGTTGATCGGCGGCGGCTCCTTGAGCGTGCCGTCTTCCATGTAGTTGACCGCCATGCAGTCGATATTGCCCGGCTTGGGCAGGGGCGGGCGAATCCTGACCTTGGCGAGGGGAACGCCCGGACCACGCGCCGCCGCCTCGAGCGCGTGGCGATAATCGGCAAAGCGCTCGATCAGCCCGGAGATCAGATTGTGCGGCCCGGTATGCGGAATATCCCGCACCGCCGCGGAGACATCGACCACGGCGTCGCCCTTGAGCACCCCCAGCCGGAAATCGTCGAAATACATCAGCTTCATTGTCGGCTCCCTTGTCGCGGCGATTCAGACCTTGGCAAAAACCTCCGCCCAATTCTCCAGCATGGACATCTCTTGGCCGTGGCGGATATGGACGCCGAATTGGCTGTAGCCCGCGGTTTTGATCGCGCGCACGCCCTCCACCAGCTCGGCCTCAGTGCCGGTGAAAGTGAGCGCACGGATGACCGCGGCGCTCATCAGCGCCTCCTCCTCCGGCCGCAGAAACATGAGATGCCCGCGATGGACGCTGAGGTAGCGCGCATCGGCCGGCTGATAGGCGCGATAGAGCGCGCGATAGGCATCGAACTCCGCCTTGAATTGCGGCGGCGTCGGGAAGCCCATGGAGCCGAACTCTTCTTCCTCCACGAAATTGTGGAAGATCATCGCCGCCGCGGGGCCGGCCTGGGCCTTGGCGCGCGCGCTGTCGGCGGGCTCGCCCTCGGCCAGCACGCAGCCGCCGCCGAAGGCCGTGGCGTAAAGCGCCTTGGGCTCGCGCCCCGCTTCCGCCCACGCCTTCTGCATATCGGCAAGCGCGGCGTTGGCGCTCTTGGCGTCGCGCATGGCGCCCATCCAGCAGGCGCCGAGCCTGGCGGTAAGCCGGCGGCCGCGCGGGCCGAAGGCGGAAATATGAAGCGGGATCGGATCGCTGAGATTGATGAGCCCGAGCTCGGGATTGAGAAAGCGGATCTTGTGCGTCCCGCCTTCCTCCGACCACTCGACCGTCTCGCCCCGAAGCAGGCCCTGGACGACACGGACATAGTCCTCGAGCCGGGCGAGCGTGATCGCCGGCAGGCCCATGGTGCGCCGCGCGGTGAAGCCGGTCGAGACGCCGAAATCGATGCGGCCGGGCGCCAGCGCGTTGAGCGAGGCCAGCGCGCTCGCCGCCACGGGCGCGATGCGGTTGGAGGGAATGAGCACGCCCGTGCCAAGGCGAATGCGCGTCGTCTGCATCGCCGCCGCACCCATCGCCACAAACAGGTCGGCGTTGAGGAGCTGGGTGTCGTAGAACCAGGCATGGGTGAAGCCCAGTTCCTCGGCGCGCTTCGCCACCTTCCAGGACTGCGCGGAGGTCGCAAGCTGTATGCCGAAATCCATCCGCCTCTCCCCCAGCGAACGCCCCGCTCCGGCCGCCGCTCAACCGCCGCTTCGCGCGCGCGCCGTCGCTTCGACGTCGAGCGCGAGATCGGCGCTCAGGATGACGCCATACTCCGCCGCCGCCGCTTCACGCGACACCATGCCGAGCCGGACATCCTCGATCACGCGCGCGGGATCGCGCCGGCGCGGATCGCCCAGCCCGCCGCCGCCGGGCATCTCGATGAAAAGCGTCCCGCCCTTGGGAATGGTCTGCTGTCCCTTGCCGCGCAAGCGCTCGCCCGAGCCGAGCCGGAGATTGCCGGCCATGCCATCCCAGCCACCCTCGCGCCCGCGCGGCGGGAAATCGATGCGATCATAATTGGCGCCGATGGCGAAGGGTGCGTCATCGAGGCTCGCGACCTCCATCACTTGCCCCAGCCCGCCGCGGAACTCGCCGGCGCCGCCGGAATCGATGCGGTACTCCTTTTGACGGACGAGCAGCGGCGACAAGGCCTCGCTCACCTCGACGGGCATGTTGCGCACGCCGCTGGGGAAGGCGGTGGCGGAAAGGCCGTCCTTACCGGGGCGCGCACCGGCGCCGCCGGAATGGAAGGACATGACGTTGAACGCCACGGCATCGGCAAGCGCCGCCGGATCGCCGTCGACACGGCCAGCACCGCCCATGGCAAAGAGATTCCACAGGCAGGATGTACCTTCGGCCGGCACCGCGCCGCCAAGCGCGCCGGAGAGGCAGCCGATCATGAGATCCGGCAGCATCTGGCCGGTGACGTGCCGCGTCGCCACCGGGAGCGGGTGGCGCGTGTCGAGAATGCAATTCTCAGGCACGCTGAAGCTCATCACCGAGAGCGTGCCTTCATTGTTGGGCACTTTCGGCGCGACGATGCATTTGATGCCGAAGGCCGAATAAGCTTCGGTGTAGCAGAGCGGCACGTTGATGCCGAAGGCGGAGGGCGCCGAGGTGCCGGTGAAATCGACGTGGATCCCGCTCTCGCCGATGGTCATGGCGGCGACGAGATCGATCGGCTTGTCATAGCCGTCGATGCGCATGCGGTTGCGATAGGTTCCGGGCGGCAAGGCGCGCACCGCCTCCAGCATCGCCGCCCTCGAGCGCTCCAGGATGTGGTCGCCGAGCCGGTCGAGAGTCTCGATCTCGAACTCGTCCATCATCTGCAACAGCCGGCGGCCTCCGACATCGTTGCAGGCGGCAAGCGAATAGAGATCGCCGATCACCTGCACCGGCTCTCGCACATTGGCGCGCAGGATCTCGATCAGGGTCTGATCGACGCCGGCGGCGCCGGCAAAGCGCATCAGCGGGATAAAAATCCCTTCCTCATAGACCTGGCGCCCGTCGGGGCTCATGCCGCGGCCGCCGATATCGACGACATGGCTGGTAGAGGCGAAGAGGGCGGCAAGGCGGCCGCGGCGAAACACCGGCGTGACGACGGTGAAGTCGTGGAGATGCCCGGTGCCCTTCCAGGGATCGTTGGTGATGAAGACGTCGCCGGGCCTCATTGTCCGGGTCGGGAATTTGTCGATGAAGTGATAAACGGACCGCGCCATGGAGTTGACATGTCCCGGCGTGCCGGTCACCGCCTGGGCCAGCATCCGCCCCGCAACGTCGAACACCCCTGCCGAGACATCGCCGGCCTCGCGGGTCGAGGTGCTGAATCCCGTGCGCACGAGGGTCTGCGCCTGCTCTTCCACCACGGCGGTCAGCCGATCCCACATCACCTGCTGGTGGATGAACGACATCGGTTGATTGCCCGTCATCATCATCTCCGCGTCAGCACGATATGGCCGAGGCCGTTGACCCGGCCGGTAAAGCCCTTCAACACCAGTGTCGTCGTCTCGTCCTCGACGATCAAGGCCGGACCGGCGACGACATCGCCCGGCACGAGATCGCCGCGCCAATAGGTCGCCACCGCCACGAAGCTGCCGGTCGCGGGATCGGCCACCATCCCCTGCCCCGTCGGCGCCGCCGGCCGGTCGGGCGGCGCGGGCGGACAGGGCGGCGCGGGCGGGTCGATGGCCGCCAGCCGCAGCGCCAGGCTCAGGATTTCCACTTCGAGGCCGGGAATGCTGCGCGCGAACTGGAGCGCGTATTGCGCCTCGAACAGGCGAACGAGATCGTTGCGTCCGGCAGGACCGATCTCGCCCGCCGGGATCGGCACGCTGAGCTCATGGCCCTGGCCGCGATAGCGCATGTCGGCGGTCCAACTCTCGCCGAGCGGTGCCTCGGGGGCGCCGCGGCGAACCACCGCCTCCGCCGCTTCGCGCATCTCGCGACGCAGCGCGTTGACGGCGGCGACATCGAAGCCGCTATCGAGGGGGAGGTAGCGGCTGCGCACGACCTCAAACGCGACGGGCGCCAGAAGAAAGCCCAGCGCCGAGCCGACGCCGGCGCCGGCCGGCACCACCACCGTATCGATGCCGAGCTTCTCGGCGAGCCGGGCGGCGTGCAGCGGCGCGGCGCCGCCGAAGGCGATCAACGCGCGCTTCCCGAGCTCGCTGCCGCGCTCCACGGCGTGGATGCGCGCGGCATTGGCCATGGTCTCCTCGACGACTTCGGAGATGCCGAGCGCGGCGCGCGTCTCGTCGAGCCCGAGCGGCGCGGCGACGGCGGCGGCGATGGCGGCGCGCGAGGCCGCGGGATCGAGCGGCAAGCGTCCGCCGGCAAAGCGATCGGGCGAGATGCGGCCGAGCACGACATCGGCGTCGGTGACCGTGGCATCCGTTCCACCGCGTCCGTAACAGGCAGGGCCCGGCTCGGAGCCGGCGCTTTCCGGTCCGACCTGGACGCGGCCCAGCCGATCGACCGCCGCGATCGAGCCGCCGCCTGCGCCGATCTCGACCATCTCGATCGCCGGGATGCGGATGGGAATGCCGCTCCCTTTGAGGAAGCGGTATTGGCGCGCCACCTCGAAGCTGCGCGAGAATTGCGGCTTGCCGTCGTCGATGAGGCAGATCTTGGCCGTGGTGCCGCCCATGTCGAAGGAGACGATGCGCGCAAAGTCGCATTGGCCGGCGATGCGCGCCGCCAGCAGGGCACCGCCGGCCGGCCCCGATTCGATCAGGCGGACCGGAAAGCGGCGCGCCGTCTCGACGGTGGTGAGACCGCCGGCCGAGGTGACGAGGAACATCGGGCATCCCACGCCGCGCGCGCGCAAAGCCTCTTCCAGGCGCTTCAGATAAAGCGCCATCAGCGGTTGGACGTAGGCGTTGGCGCAGGCCGAGGACCAGCGCTCGTATTCGCGCATCTCCGGGCAGACTTCGCTGGAGAGCGTGATCGCAAGCTCGGGCAGCAAGCTTGACAGCACCTCGCGGGCGCGGCGCTCATGCGCCGGGTTGAGGTAGGAATGAAGGAAGCCGATGGCGACGCTGCGCACCTCCTCCGCGCGGAGCCGCTGGGCGAGCGCCGCCAGAGCGTCCTCGTCGAGCGGCTCGATCACCTTGCCGCGCGCCTCGATCCGCTCGGGCACCGGCAGGCGGAGATGACGCGGCACCAACGGCACCGGCTTTTCCATGAAGACGTCGTATTGCTCGAAGCGGTTCTCGTAAGCCATCTCGATGGAATCGCGGAAGCCCTTGGTGACGATCAACGCCGTCTTCGCTCCCTTGCGCTCGATGATGGCGTTGGTCGCGAGCGTCGTACCGTGGATGATCAATCCCAGCTCCGCCGGCCGGACGCCGGTATCGCCAAGCAGCCGATCGATGCCGGCCAGCACGCCCTTCTCCGGCGCCGCGGAAGTGGTCAGCACCTTGCGGCTCTGCCGCTCGCCGCCGCGCTCGAGGACCAAATCCGTGAAGGTGCCGCCGATATCGACGGCAAGACGCGCCGGTGTCATCTTGCCGCGACCTCCTTGGCGGCGGCGCCACGCCACTCCGCGAGATCGTCGGGCTCGTCGATGTCGAAGGCAAGGTCGGGATCCGCATAGGCGGCAAAGCTGAAGCCGGCGCGCTCGGCCGCGGCGCGATGAGCGGCGAAGCTCCCCTCGCCGAAACGGAAATCGACGACGCCCGCCGCGACGGGCGAGAGATAAAGCGCGTTGGTGCCAAGCCCGCGCCGGTCGGGCGCCGCGACCACCTGGGCCGGCGCGGCGATCAATCCGCGCAAGGCGGCAGCCGAGGCGCGCGGCAGGTCGATGGGGAGGATCAGCAGCGCCGCATCGGCGCAGGCGCGGCGGACAACGGCGCGCGCGTCGGCAAGCGCCCGGTTCAGCCCCGCGCCTCGGTCGCCGATGACGGCAACGTCCAAGCCAGCGGCCAGCGCCGCGGCATCGTCATCGGCCGAAACCACGCGGCAGGCAGCGGCGGGAACCAGCGCCAGGGCGCAGTCCAGCGTCTGGCGGAGCAGGCGCGCGCACAGCGCGGCACGCTCGTGATCGCCGAGCGCCGAGGCAAGGCGCGACTTGCCGGCGGCAAAGGGCTTGCACGGGATCAGCAGGTGGAGCGTCACGGCACTTGCCGCCTTGCGGCCACGGCGCGGGCGAGCGCCAGCGCCTGCCGCGCCACGGCGCGGCGGTCGTCTTGCGTCTTCATCAGCGTCGGCGCTATGCGCACCGCAAGGCCGCGCGCTTCCAGACGCGGCGCCAGCGATCCATCGGCCTCGTCGATGAGCATGCCGTCGATGAAGCCGGCATAGTGCTCGGCCACCGTCAGCGCGGAGGGATCGAGGCGCAGCTCGCGCATCATCTTGGCGGCCGGCCCCTTCACCGCCGCGCCGCCGATGATCGGCGAAACCGCCACGATCGGCGCGCCGCGCCGGCGCAGCGCCGGCCTCAGCCCCGGCACCGCCAGAATCGGATCGACGCTGACGAAGGGATTGGAGGGACAGATGACGATCGCGGCGAGGTCGGCGGCGGCGAGCGCCGCGGCGATCTCTTCCGTCGGCCGCGCCTCGGCGGCGCCAGCGAAGGCAAAGCCGGTCACCGGCACCTCGCAGCGGCGGCGGACGAAATACTCCTGGAAGGCAAGCGGACCTTCGGCGGTCTCGACCACCGTGCGCACGGGATCATCGCTCATCGGCAGCACATGCGCGGCGATACCGAGCCGGCGGCAGAGATCGGCGGTGATCGCGCTCAGCCGCTCGCCGCGCCGGAGCCGCTCGGTGCGCAGCACATGCGTGGCGAGATCGCGGTCGCCGAGCCGGAACCACGACGGCCCTCCGAGCCGCGCCGCCTGGTCGAGAAACGCCCAGCTCTCGCCGGCAATCCCCCATCCGGTCTCGGGATTGGCGATGCCGGCGAGCGTGTACATGACGGTGTCGAGGTCGGGCGAGACGCTGAGGCCCATATGCTCGAAATCGTCGCCGGTATTGACGATCACGCCAAGCCGCCCGCCGAGCAGCGCCGCCAGCCCGTCGGCGAGCTTGGCGCCGCCAACACCGCCGGCCAGCGCCAGGACGGTGCCGGCGATCATCGGCGGAAGAGATCGAGCTGCGCCGGCCGCAGCAGCTCGCTCGCCCGCCCGAGCCGAAGGGCATAAGGAAATCCCCGCGCATGGATGACCGGGCGGCCCTCATCGCCTTGCCCCATCAGCAAGGAGGCGGCCGAAGCCAGCTCGTCGGCGGCGCCAAGCTCGGTTGTCCGCAAGGCGCGGCCGTTGCGGTCGGGACGCCCACGCAGATCGATCAGGCCCGGCAGGCCGGCGAGGCCGATGGCCGTGCCGACCGTGCCGAGGCGCCAGGCGCGGCCGAAACTGTCATTGATGACGATGCCGAGCGCGACGCCGGCGGCGGTGCTGAGGCTCTGGCGCAGGCGCTCGGCGCTCGCATCCGGGTCCGCCGGCAGGAGCAAAACGCTCTCCTCGCTCTCGCCACCCTCGACATTGGACGCGTCGATCCCGGCATTCGCCAGCACGAATCCCAGGCGATGGATGACGATGAGCACGCCGGGCCGCGCCCGCAGCACCTCCTGCGATTCCTGCAGGATCAACTCCACCAGGCGTGGATCCTTCTCGACGGTGCGCGCGAGATCCCTTGCCCGCGCCGAGGGCGAGACATCGGCAAGGCGCACGCGGCGGCCTTCCGCCTTGGAGACGATCTTCTGCGCCAGGATCAGGATGTCGCCGTCTCCAAACACGATGCCGCCGCGCTCGGCCGCGTCGAGGACGAGACGCGAAAGATCGGCGCCGGCGGCGACGGTGGGAACGCCGGGAAGCGCGGTCAGGCTGAGCATGGCCGGGCTCGCCACGATTCAATGCTCCGGCAACCCGGTGAAACGGATACCGGAGGTTTTCACCCCGTAGCGCCGGTTGATGAAGATGAGCACCGAGGTCAGCGCCTCGGCCGCCGCCGAATTCGCGAGCGCGCCGCCGTGAATCCCGCGCATCCCAGCCGCGCGCGCAAGCTCGACGACGACGGCGCGCGCCTCCTTGTCGTCGCCGCAGACCAGCACGTCGCAATCGATCGCCGCGGCTCTTGTCTCGAGCAGTTGCGAGGAGACGTTCTGAAAGGCGGAGACAACCTTGACCTCCGACCCCAGCAGATTCTGCGCCGCCACCGCCGCCGAGCCTTCCGGCGGAAGCTGGACGCGCGCCACCTGGGGCGGCATCAGCGGCACGGTGACGTCGACCAGGATCTTGCCGCGCAAGGCGTCGCCGAGGCTTTCGAGCGTCGCGCGATGCGCGGCATAGGGCACCGTGAGGACGGCGATCTCGCCCGCTTCGGCAGCGGCGCGGTTGTCCATGCCGCGCACCGCCGCGCCCGGACTCCTCGCGCGCAGCGCGGCAGCGGCCGCTTCCGCGCGCGCCCCATCGCGCGAGCCGATGAGGATAGGGTGGCCGGCCTCGGCCCAGCGCAGCGCCAAGCCGCGTCCTTCCGGACCGGTGCCGCCGAGGATGGCGATCGTCGGCTTCATGGGCAGACCCCTCATGCGGTTTCTGCGGTAAGTCGCGACAACGCATGGGGATCGCCGACCGGCGTCTCGATGACGGGCGCCAGCGGCTCCGCCGACTCTGCCGCCGCCACGCGCTCTCGGGGCGCCGGCCGATAGAGCGTGTCGCGCTGCTCGGGCCAGCGCCCCATGCCGGTAATGATCTCCCGCATCCGTCGGGGCGGCAGCTCCTGACCGTGCCGCGTGCCGGCAGCGCGCGAGATGCTCTCGTTCATCAGCGTGCCGCCGAGATCGTTGCACCCGGCATTGAGGCAGGCGGCAACACCGGCACTGCCGAGCTTGACCCACGATGTCTGAATGTTGGGAATCAGCGGATGCAGCGCGAGGCGCGCGACGGCATGCATCAATACCGCCTCACGAAAGGTCGGGCCCAAGCGCGCGTGGCCCTTCAGCGAAATCGGCGCTTCCATCGGTACAAACGGCAGCGGCACGAATTCGGTAAATCCGCCGGT
>DASPSJ010000103.1:0-5071 GCA_035623985.1 Allostellaceae bacterium
TGAAGAAAGCAAGGAAGGGCCTGCGCGAGGCCGAACAGATCGCGCGAGGAGAACCGTCATGAAGACGCGAATTACGGGGACATAATACGAATTACGGGGACACAATACCTGATTCAGCGACGACGCGGCGCGGCGCGGCGCGACAAATACCCCACCTCACCCGGCCTCTCCGCCCCAAGGGGCAGAGAGGGGAAGATTCGCGCGACTGTGAATTATGTATTGTGTCCCTGAAATTCGAATTATGTATTGTGTCCCTGAAATTCCCTGTCCCTGAAATTCCAGCAGATCGTGCATGTGCGCGATGGCGAGCGCGGTCGTCGATGCCTGGCCGGGCGAAATGCGCGAAGACCACGATGGCTTGCCTTTGAGTCAAATCACCCGATTGCGTAAGAGTTGCTTAAGTCGGGAGCGCTATCTCTGCGGTCTTGCGACGCAACCGCACGGGATTCGCCGGACCATGCTCGCTCTCGCCTTTCGCTTCGCCTGCGCCGCCCTTTTGGGCTTCGGCCTCCTGGGCGCGCGCGCGGCCGATGCCGAGCCGGCCCAGCCGAGCGAGCGGCCTTCCACCGATTTCGCCGCCGTCGTCCGCTGCCAGGGGATCATGAACGTGGTGCGCGTGGTGCTGCAGGAGCAGCGCAACGGCGTGCCGATCGAAGCGGCCTATGGCGGCGCCCAGCCCTATCAGAGCGCGGCACCGTCCTATCGCTTCCTGATATCGGCCATCGATCACGCCTATGCCGACCCGCAGGCGATCGAAGCCGCGCTCGACGACGGGCGGCTGCGGCGGATGTGCTTCGCGCAGATCCGGCGCGATTGAAGGGGACGCGCGACGCGGGTTTTGGTTGAGCGGAATTGTTGATGCGGGGGGGCGGCAAGCGCCGGCGCCTGCCGCGATCGCGCCATGCGTCGCTGCGGACGTGCCTGTGGCGTGGGAGCGCGGCCGACCCCCCTCCCTACCCTCCCCCTCAAGGGGGGAGGGGCGGTCTGAGCGCTTTCAACCGTGCGAGGGCGGCAGGGCGCGAGCGGACACATCGATGCGCGAACGCCCTCTCCCCTTGAGGGGAGGGGCGGGCCGAGCGCGCGTCAAGCGTGCGGGCGGGTCAGGCGCGGAGGAGGTTGTCGAGGGGGCGCAGGGCGGACGTGTCGGGGAAAACTTTGCGGTCGAGATCGCCGAGGTCGAGGCCGAGATGGTCGCGCAGCAGCGCCTTCATCACGCGGCGCGAATCGGTGGCGACGCGCAAGTCGCGGTCGTCCTCGAGGCGCGCAAGGCCCGGCCAGTCGCCGAGCATGCGGCCGCCCTTCACCGCGCCGCCCATGAGCAGCAACACCGAAGCGGTGCCGTGATCGGTGCCGTTGTTGCCGTTGACCGCCACGGTGCGGCCGAACTCGGTCACCGCCACCAGCGCGGTCTGGCGCCAGGCCGGACCCAGCGCCTTGGCGAGCGCGTCGAGGCCCTCGGCATAGCCCGCGAGATTCTGCGCCAGGCGCCCCTCGCCCGCGCCTTGATTGACATGCGTGTCCCAGCCGCCCATCTCGAGCACGGCAATGCGCGGGCCCTCGGGCGCGGCGAGCAGCCTGCCCGCGGCGTCGGCGAGCGGCGCGAACGCCTTGGGACCGAAGCCGCGGCCGCCTCCCATTCCGTCGCCGAGCACGGCATTGGAGAATTGCTCCGCCTTGAGCCCTTCGGCAAGCGCGGGACCGAGCAGCGCGTCGGGCCGATAGAGCGCCGCCAGCGCCGCGAGGAAGTCGGGGCTCGCCGCGCGCAAGCCGCCGGGCGGCTCCCAGGAGGCGACCGGCACGGGCCCGCGCAGGATGAGCGGCACGGCGCCGCCCACGGCGAGGCCCTGGCGATGCTCGCCGCGCGGCAGCAGCGCCAGCGCGCGGTTGAGCCAGCCGTCGCTCATCCCGGCCTTGGCGGAAAGCCCGCTCTCCATCAGATCCTGCGCGTCGAAATGCGAGCGCGTGCGATAGCCGTTGCCGGCGGCGTGCAGGAAGGCAAGCTCGCCCTTTTGCCAATAGGGATGGAGCGGCGCCAGCGCCGGATGGAGCGCGAAGCCGTGCTCGAGCGCGAGGCAGCCGCCGCTCTCGCCCGGCGGCTTCAGCGCCAGCGCGCCGCGCTTGTCGCGATAGGACGCATCGGCGAGCGGCGGCACGGCGGCGAGCCCGTCGAGCGCGCCGCGCAGCAGCACCACCACGAGGCGCCGCTCGCCGGGGGCGGCGGCGAAGACGGCGCCGGGCAAGCCCAGCACGGCGAAGGCCGAGGCACCGGCCGTCAAGCGAACGAAGTCGCGGCGTTCCATCATGGGCGTCACCGTCGCTGGAAATGCGGGCTCGCCAGCAGCAGCGCGAGGCCCAGGCGGCGGGACGGCGCGCGGGCGATCGCCTGCTGCGTCTCTTCCGGCAGCGCGTCGCCATAAGCGGCGCGCACGAGCGCCAGCGGATCGGGCGGGTCGGGCATGCGCTCGGCAAAACGCTGGCACCATTCGGCGCGGCGCAGCACCGCCTCGGGCGAGACCCAATTGGCGGCAAGGTCGGGCCAGCCCGCCGGCGAAGGCGCGGCAAAGGGCATGTGGTCGAGAAGCCGGAGGCTTTCCACCAGCATCTCCGGCGGCGGCGAAAAGCCGGTGACGCGGCAGGCGGCGATCACCATCTCCTCCGGCGTGCGCAGCTTGGCGAAAGGCCGGCGCCACAGCGCGTCTTCGCGCACCACCGCCTCGCTCACCCGGCGGAGGTCGCCGCCGCCGTCGCGGAAGGCGCGGGCGATGCGCTCGACGCCGTCGGCGGGCGGGTCGTCGGCGATGAAATGGCGGGCGAGCTTCGCCGCGACGTGGCGCGCGGTCGCCGGGTGCTGGGCGAGCGCCAGCAGCGCCGCCTCGCCCTCGGCATAGCCGCCTTCGGGATAAAGCCGGCCGAGCAGGGTCTTGGGCCCGGGCTCGTGCACCAGGGGGCGGAAGCGGAAGCCGCCGGGGGCGGGCTCGCGCAGTTGCGCCACCGACCAGCCGGTGAGGATGCGCGCCAGCGCCTCCACGTCGTGCTGCGCGTAGCCGCCGTCGACGCCGAGGGTGTGCAGCTCCAAGAGCTCGCGGCCGAGATTCTCGTTGAGGCCCTTGTCGCGCCGGCGCCCCACCGGCGAGTCCGGGCCGATCGAGACGGCGTTGTCGAGATAGAGCAGCATGGCGGGATGGCGCGCGACGGCGAGCAGCATGTCGGCGAAGCGGCCGGTGACGTGCGGCCGGATCGCCTCGCGCTCGAAGGCGGCGGCGACGCCGTGGACCGCCGGGCGCTGGATCGAGACGGTGAAATGATTGCTCCAGAAGCGGCAGAGCCGCTCGAGGAGCGGCGCGTCGCCCGCGGCGGCGGCGGCGGTGCGCGCGGCGATCTCGGCGAGGTAGACGGATTTGACGCGCGCGTTGAAGGCGCGCTTGGCCTCCGGGTCGTCGCGCTTGTCGCGGCGGAACTCGAACTCGGCCACCACCATGGCGGAAGAAGGCGGCAGATCGCCCGGCAGCGCCGGCGCGCGGCGGGCGAGCTGCGCCAGCGCCCAGCCGCGGGGATCGCGGCCGATGGCGGCGAGGTCGCCCTCGCGGGGGCCGAAGCCGAGGCGCGTGGCGGCGATGAGGGCGGCGGAACTCTCGGGCATTTTATCGACCACCGGGGAGCATACCCGGTGATAGGCGGGCGGGGGTTGAGATATCCCTAAGGGGCGGCCGGCATACAACCGCGGGAGGGATGGCGGCTGCAAAGCCGCGGTTGGCGCGCGCCCTTGTCGTCGTGCGGAATTATGGGGACATAATACTTAATTCGAATTACGGGGACACAATACTTAATTCCGACGCCGTGCGTCGCGACAAATACCCCACCTCACCCGGCCTCTCCGCCCCAAGGGGCGGAGAGGGGAAGATTTGCGCGACCGTGAATTATGTATTGTGTCCCCGAAATTCCGGACAACTTGATTTGTCACCGACATACGCAAGTTGTCGCGATCTGTAGCGACCAGCTCCGCGCCAGTCTGACGGACGAGCTCGAACGCGCTTAGCGGCCTCCCGATTCACAAACCGCCGTCTCCCGCCACAATCCATCCTGTGATAATGTGAACGGCAAAGTCGCGTTTTGTCCGGGGGGAGGAACCTGGCTATGCGCACCTCCGTCACTTGCGTCAACGTAGCTCTCGTCCTAGGTCTCATCTTCGCGGGCTTCGTGACCGGGCAAGCGCGAGCTCAAGAGTCGCGGCTAAAGCCGGATAAAGAAATAGTCATATTTCCTGTCATTACTGACCATCCCAAGGAAATTGTCCTCAACGCAGGCGGTTCCCAGAGCCTTCGCAACAAGTTGCAGGGCGCCCTCGGTGAAAGCTGGGCCAGCCTGGCAGTGATTGCTAATTACCAGTCCGCGCAAAGACTACCAACGGGCTGCGACGGCTATGCGTCCGAGCAACCCAATCTCCGCATTCATTACAAAATTGGTGGGCTGGTGGATCTTAGAGTTCTGGCCGGTACAGATCTCACCCCGTTTACATTGGTGGTGCGTGCGCCAAACAACCATTTTTATTGTAGTGAGCTGGAAAGACCCTTGCTTCTTTCCACCGCGCTGGTGTGGTTTCTTGGACCGCCTCCTGGCGAATACGATATCTGGGTGGCTTACGCGAATCCCATCAAGGGGCACAAGGCAGTGATATATCTCATAACCGCCAAGGACAAGAACAAGCGCAAGTGAAAAATTACAGGGACACATGTACCTAATTCAGGTCGGAGCTAAGTATTGTGTCCCCGTAATTCTGGCGGCTGCAAAGCCGCGGTTGGCGCGCGGAATTATGGGGACATAATACTTAATTCCGACGCCGTGCGTCGCGACAAATACCCCCACCTGGAATTACGGGGACATAATACTTAATTCCCCCGAGTTGAATTATGTATTGTGTCCCCGAAATTCCAGGCACCCTGCTGGGCGCATGGCCGGCGCAATCTCTACAAGATCGCCGATCTGAGCAAGGCGCCGATCGCCATCCAAGCCGTCAACCGCATCGATGCCATCTTCGCCGTCGAGCGCGATATCATCGGGCTTACCACGAACC
>DASPSJ010000107.1:0-63502 GCA_035623985.1 Allostellaceae bacterium
CGCTCGAGGCGGAGAACGTGACGGTGAGCGACGGGCTCTCCTGAGGGGCGCGCGGCGGTCAGCGGCCGTCTCCCGGGGCGCCGCCTTCCCGTTGCCGCGGCTCGGCTTCGGGCTTGGCATCGGCCGCGTCGAGCGCGGCGCGCAGCTCTCTCCAGGTGAGCTGCAACAGCGCTTGGCGCGTGGCGCCGGCGAAGACCGCCGCGACGCGCTCGGGATCGCGCGCGATGACGGTGAGATATGCGCGCGCCGCGGCGTCGGGGCTGCGCGAGCCCTGCTCCCAATTGCGCAAGGTGGGCAGCGAGAAGCCGTAGCGCCGGGCGAAACCGCCTTGGCTCAACAGCAGGCCCCCGCGCACCTTGGCCACGTCGAAGCGATCGGGCGCATCGGCGAGCGGCAGGCTGGCGGCGCGTATGGCTTCCGCTGCGGTGGATGTGCGAGGCTTCATCGCGGTTGACCTTTCGCAAGCGGCGCGGCGCCGGCCCTACGCCGCCGGTGTACACCGTCGACAAAAATTCGGACTGCGCCGATGACGTAGCGGTCGCCGCAGGCCGGCTTGGGATTAATGGTAAGGCTGCACCCCTCCAGCGCCAAGGCTCATGTGGGGGCGTGTCGGTAATGTCTCAATCGCATTATCAAACGCTTCGGATTTGAGGATCAGCGAAGCGTGGGGAACGACACGGCAAATTCAGTTTTAGGTCAACGAGCGTTTAGCCCAGTCCCGAAGTCCGCGCAGCACCTTGTCTGCCTCCTCAAGGACCTTGGCGTCAGGGCCGACCATCCACTCAAGGTCGGTCATCACGTTCATAAGGTCGTCCTGTGACGGTGACTGTGTGTCGGCCGATCGGTCCCTTGGTGTTACGTCTCTCCAACCGGTCGATAATTCCCATAGGAACATCCCGATGGCGGTGAGCGCGTAGACCCTAGTGAAAGGCGTACGGGCCAAGGTATTGGCCAGTCCGGGAACGATATCGAAGTCTTCTGCGCCGTTGATCGGTAGCATCGTCTCAGACGGTCGATGGCTGCACTGGATCACAAGCCATAGGTTGTCGACCGGCCGGAAATGCTTTGCCGATTTGTCGGCTACGATTTCGGCGAAGGACGCATCAGGGCGACCGACAAATCCAGATGAGATATTGGAATACCACTCGGCAATATCATGCTTCCGCAGGTCAATCTCTCGAAGGTATCTGCTCATCAACGGTGATGTGAATTGCGGCGACCAGAACCTTCTGTTCTGCCCTCCTACTTCGCTCGCACGGACGAAGTCGGCCACCTCAACCATAAATGCCTGATGCTCCGCGCGTCCGGGCAAAATATCCTTGAACATTAGACCGATATTCATGTTGCGCAGGTCGGAATTGATTTCGACAAAGGCTCTTGATGCTCGCGATAGAGCCTCCCACTCCGCTTCGACTTGCCTCCGTCGGATGCCCGGGACAGCGGCGACACCTGACTGGTACATGGTCACTTCGACACCGATGGTCTGACCGGCAACCGAAACTACGAAATCAGGTGCCTCGGCAGCGGCTACGCTATCCGGCGCGATGCCTAGCGTGGCCAGCAGCGTATCAAGCGTACAGCGCTCCATATCCTTCTTGGTAGGTCGCGTCATTGGTCTGCTCGCATTGCCATCGGCACCGGCGGGAAATTTAACTTTGGGGCATGGATTTGCAAGAGCGGAAGATACTCACGCATGCTACTCTGAAAGCCATGAACACGGCGGGCTAAACCGGAGTGATTGGCCAAAAAATGAATCTGGCGAGAGCATTAACCGAAGGCGTCGGCTCCTGGTTGCATTTTGAATATGCATGCGACAGAAGCGGACTATTCAGCGAAAAGTACCTGACCCCTCCGATTGGCCAAGTATTGCACGCGCGGCTCGGTTCGCGTGCGCTCGCTGAGCACAGGCACCCAGTACTCGCCCCACTTATGCGGGGAAGTGGTCGTCGGCCAGAAGTCGATTTTGTGGTCTTCGGCGAATATCCACGAATTAAGGTAGCGGTGGAGTCCAAGTGGGTAGGCGATAGAACAGCCAGTGTCAAAGCCATCTTGTGGGATCTCGTCAGGCTGGAGATGATCGCTCACGAAGATGGGGCGGAATGCTTTTTCGTCCTTGGCGGGAAGAAGTTGAATCTTGCCGCACTCTTTTCAAATGCTCAATTTTCTGGTTCCGTCACACCACGACGGAGACCACTCTTGGAGACCCAACACAATGGACAACACAAAGTCCATCTCGTGCCGGTAGTGCCCAATCGAATCGCGATCCTCAGAGATATTTTTGCAGATTACCAGGACTGGTCGTTCCCTCACTACATTGTGGCACGACGAAGTGCTCCTTTCCCGGTTCCTATCCCACTATCTCAGTACCAAGTATACACATGGAAGATTAGCTCTCCGGAGAATAGGCAGACCTTCAAACCTAGAAACTCATTCCACTACGTAGCCCCTGGGCCGCATTGAGCGGCGAGATATTTAATCACTCAAATTAGAACACTAAATAGGGTTGAAGCATACGCGTCCGTTGTTCCAGTTATCGGAAAAATCTTATTCTCCCTTCGAGCGATCAACGAACATCAGTTTTGGAATGAATAGGTTTGGATGCCTGCCACCGGACGTGATGTCATGCCGCCGCAACTGCGTCCCTGCGATGTTCACTAGGTCGTGCCCTTCGGAGAGGAAATATCTGATCAGCGCCCGCTCTATGATGGGCAGGCTCTTCCCGAGATTCTGACCAGGCCGTGGTTTGAAGACACCCGCTCGCACAGCCAAGGAACTCGCGGGCGTCGTCTCGATCGACGGCGGAGCCCGTGGCCACCCCCCACCCGGCAGCGCCCGCGCGAGCGCGGGCGCTGCCGACCGCCCCCTCAAGGAGGGCGGGGCCATCCGGGCGCTGCGAGATGTGCGAATGCTTCAGGCCCCGGGGCGGAGAGGGTTGGGCTTCACCGACCGGGATTTCACCACGCTGCTCATCCAACAGGCGAGTGCCGCCGGAAAGGGATGATGACGATATCTTCGTCACCCCCGTTTCGAAAGCGTCGTCAGACGATGGCGATTCGATAGCGATCCAGTACCGGCGCCAATTCGGGGCACCGGCTCAGCCGGCGCCGCGGCCGGGCATCGAGCTTGTGAACGGCCCGGTCATAAATTGCGATGTTCTCATCCTGATTCAAGCGAGACGGGTAGCAGATCCCGTCGGGCCGGTCAGGGTGTTGATAGAGCGCAAGGCTTGTTCGCCGACCGGAGAGGTGCGATCGAGCCCGTACGGCATCCGTGGATATGCCCATCACGATCGCGTTGCCGCCTCGAAGGTCGACGAGCTCAAGCGGCGCCCGAACAACGACCTCGACATGGACATAGCGATCGAGATCATAGGACGAGATCAGGAGCGTTCCCGGATTTTGGTTCTTGGCGTCGCGGACGATCGTCTCGAGAAACGCAACCTCGAAGGTGGCACCCACGTAATAGACGCCGAAGCGCTCGCGGGGGCGGCGTCGCGGATCGGAGAACCGGCTCGGCGAGTAGCCGAAGCCAAGCGGATCGAGGTATCTATCGAGGAAGAGATGATGGCATAGGGTCCCCGCCGCGATCCGCGTGGTTACCAGGCGGGCAGAGGATAGCGGGTGAACCGGTGCCGCCATGCAATCAAGAAAAAGCGCCGGTGGCGACGTTCTCGGCGACTGCGATCACGCTTTCGATCCGATCCCGCCTCAGAGCGTCCACGGCGCGCGCTCCCCCGAGCTCGGGATGGCTCTGCAAGAGAAAGCGGTACACGGCCCACGCGCTGCCGTCGAGGATCGAAAACAGACGCGGCAGGCCGGAGAGCAGCCGCCGATCCGGCAGGACTTGCCAGCTCGGATAGCGAATCCCCCGCTTGGCAAATTCAAGGCCGAGCACTTCGTGCCGCCGTCGCTTGAGACGGATGCCTTCTTCGGACATTCCCAGGCGCTTCGCCATCTCGGCGGTGCTCAGCATCTCCGGATCGGACAGCAATTCCTGCCGGACCGCATCGCCCCTCGCCTTTGCATCCCTCAACGCCCGCTCCAGAAAGCGCCGCGGCGGTTGCTTCACGCCGGCTTCTTGAGCTTCTTCCGCGGCGAGGACCGCCCGGATCGCGGTGCCTCCGCCTGACGCCACGCGCAGCGCATCCCTCCGGCTCAGGATCAGCCTTGCCGGCCTCACGTTCTTGATCCCCTCGGATTCGAGCGCCTTGACCACGCGCGCTATCTCGACCTTCGTCATCGCGCGCGAAGAGACCAGTGCCATCCGCTCGACGCCGGATTGCGGGTCGGTGCGCCGGGCGGCAGGTCGACGCCGCGCACGCCGCGGGCTCGCCGGGGTTTTCACTGTGTGAGCCATAGGGACATGCCTTGAAAGCGGACGGGGACAAACAAGTTAGCCCAGTTCCCCAAGTTCGCCAAGCCCCGCTGCCGCTGGGATCGATGCCGATCCGGGCAGGCTCGATGAGATCGACAGCCTTCTGCGCCGGCCGGCAGTCCGCGCCGTCGCGATCGACGGCGGAGCATGTGGCCACCCCCCACCCGGCAGCGCCCGCATTCGCGCGGGCGCTGCCGACCGCCCCCTCAAGGGGGGCGGTGCTACTTAGCACGAGCTATGGCAGATCCGTCATTCGCCCACCTTGTATCGGGAACGAGGCGATCAGGAAACGACCCCTTGCGCCCGGAGTTCGGCGATCTTTTCTTCGGTGAGCCCGCACTCCTGCAAAACGGCGTCGCTGTGCTCACCGAGCTTGGGCGCCGGCGTTGCGGCCGCCTTTGCGACGCCCGCCATCCATAAGGGACTGCTGACGGTGTGGCCGCCGCCTTCCAGAGGCACGATCACGCCATTCTGGCGCATTTGCCGGTCGTGCAGGGCCTCGCTCGGCCGGGCCACGAGCGCCACCGCAAAGCCCTTCGCTTCGAGGAGGCGCATCCATTCCTCGCCCTTGCGCTGGAGAAAGATCTCGTCCAGCAGCGCGACCAAGGCGCCGGCATGTTCGAGCCTCGCCGCGCGGTCGGTGAAGCGCGGGTCCTGCGCGAGATCCGGCCGCCCGATGGTCGCGGCGAACAGCGGCCAGAGCTTCGCGTCCTGAGCGACGCTGATCGCCAGAATGAGCCAACGGTCGTCGCGGCAACGGTAGTGGTTCGAGAGCGCATTGAGGGCTTCGCTGCGCGGCGGCCGGGGCACGAAGCGGGCGCCGTCGAGTCCCGCCTGGATGAAGCAGGCGTTCGCCCAGACGCCGCTCGCCATCAGAGACGTGCCGACATAGGCCCCCTTGCCGGTGCGCTCGCGATGGAAGAGCGCGGTCGCGATTGCGCCATAGAGCGCCAGCGCGGTCGGGTGGTCGCCCATGCCGGGGACCGACCGCGCCGGCAGGCTCCGCGCCTCAGGCCGCACCAGCTCCATCAGGCCCGAGCGCGCCCACCATGCCGTGGAGTCGAAACCGGGCTTCTCCGCCTCGGCGCCATGCTCGCCATAGGCGGTGAGCGAGGCGTAGATCAGGCGCTCGTTGATGTGCGAGAGCTGGTCGAAGGCGATGCCGAGGCGACGCCGGACCGGCGGCGGATAGTTGGTGATGAAGACATCGGCGCCGGCGACGAGATCGTGGACGACCCGCCGCGCCTTCGGATGCTTGAGATCGAGCGCCAGGCTGCGCTTGTTGCGATCATCGACCGTCCAGCAGTAGTTCGTGTCGCCGACGGGCATGCCGGGCTGGAAGGAGCTGTTGCGGTAGGCGTCGCCCTCGCCGGGAGGCTCGATCTTGATCACGTCTGCGCCGAAATCGGCCATGATCGTGGCCGCGGCCGGCGCCGCGATGAAGCTGGCCGCATCCAGCACCTTGAGCCCGTCGAAAACGCCTGGCTTGCCCACCGAAAATCCCCCTGATCACCCGGACATCGCAGGAGCGCGAGCCAGGGCGAGCGTGGCGCCCATCTTAGCCCATCGGATAGCGCCAGACCGCGGCGGGCGGCGGCGCGGCCTGGTCCAACGTCCATTGCGGCAAGGCAAGGCCGGGAGCGATGTCGGTGAACACCATGCGCACAGGCGTGCCGATGCCGACCTTGCGCACGAGCTCCGGCGGCGCGAGCACGCCATCCGCCGTCGTCAGATTGCCGACGACGCGCAGCGCCTCCTCGGCCGTCGGCACGCCCTTTTGCGCGTCGAGGTCCACGAGCAGCACGAGATAAGGAGCGTGGTCGCGGAACGCCGGCTGGATGGCGTGATGGATTTCGGTATAGGAATGCACGGTGCCGCGTCCCTCGACCGGGGTCCAGCGCGCACCGGGATTGGCGCACCAGGGACACGCCGTGGTCGGCGGATAGCGCAGGAGCCCGCAGGCGGTGCAGGCCTGAAGGTGAAAGTCGTGTCCGGCGCAATAGCGGAAATATTCCAGATTCTCGGCGTCGAGCCCGCTGATATCGAGCGGCATGCCGAGATATTGGGCTTTGATCGTCATCTCGCACTCCCCCCACCCGCGCTAGCCCCGCCGCATGACCATGGCCGAGCCGGTCCCCGGCATCGCCCAACCGAGATTGGCCGCGACCTCTGCGTCCTTCACCTGGCGACAGCCGCCCTCGCGGTAGTCGTAGCTGTGCTGGCGCCTGCCGTCGGATGCCAGCGGGCAGGAATCGTCCACGTCGTGGCGGAGCTGGCGGACATTCTCGATCACCATACTGATGCCGTGGGTATATCCCTCGCAGAGATGGCCGCCGCTGGTATTGTTGGGGCGCCGGCCGCCCAGCCGAATGGTGCCGTCGCTGACATAGCCGCCGCCATCGCCCTTCTTGCAGAAGCCGTAGTCCTCGAGTTGCAGCATCGTCGTGAAGGTGAACGCGTCATAAGAGCCGGTGACGTCGATGTCCTCGGGACCGACGCCCGAATTGGGCCACAGGATATCGCGCGCGTAGCGGCCGGCGACGGTGGAGATCGGTCCGTGCTGGTAGTGCATGTCGAGGCGCGGCTTGTTGCACCGTCCGACCACGCCGCGGATCAGGACAAGCGGATGGCGCGTGTCGCGCGCCCGGTCGGCGCCGGTCACGATGATGGCATTGCCGTTATCGGTCTCGACGCAGCAGTCGAGCAGATGGAGAGGCTTGCAGATCATGCGGCTCGCCAGCACATCGGCCACCGTCAATCGCTCCTTGTAATATGCCTTCGGGTTGTTCGAAGCGTGCTCGCTGTGGATCGCCTTGACGGCGGCGACCTGCTCCGGACGCGTCCCATAGTCGTACATGTGGCGCATGAAGGTCGGGCTGAACATTTGCCCGGCGCTCTGCCAGCCATAGGCCCGGCTGTGCAGCATGTCGCCCGAGACCGGCACCGCGGCGCGCACGCCGGTGCCGCCGATCCGGACTTGCGAGTAGCCGTTCATCGCCCGGAAGATCACCACGATTTTGCACATGCCGGCTTCGATCAGGCCCATGGCCATGCCGACCAGCGCCTCCGTGGACGAGCCGCCGCCAAAAACATCCATGTAGAAGTTGAGGCGGATCCCCAGATCGCCGGCAATGAAGGGCGAGAAGGTCGAATCGCCGGACTGGTAGGACAGCATGCCGTCGATGTCGGCAGGCCGGAGGCCCGAATCCTCGATGGCGTTGCGCACCGCCCATGTGGCGAGCGCGCGCGTGGTCTTGCCCGAGCCGCGCATATACGCCGTTTCCCCGACGCCGACGATGGCGTACTTATCCCTGAGATATTTGGGGCTGGTTGTCTCAACGTCGCTGGTCAAGGACACCGTCGCTTCCCCCCGTTCCGCGAGTGCCAGCTATCGCAAATCCATGACGCGCCCCAGCAACCCGGCCGACGGCTTTGCCGTCGGCCCCACTTGGGTTCGATCGCGAAGCGATCGAACGGGTTGCGCCTCTCCGCTCCCCCCCGGGGCGGAGAGGGAGGGACCCGCGCAGCGGGAGGGTGAGGTGGGGGTTCGATGATCTCGCGCGCGGTCTCAAACATTTCTGATTCCGGATACTAGCGCACCGACCGGTTCCCGGCGCGATCGAGAATAGCAGAGAACGCGGCCGGCGGCGGCGGCTCAGGCCGGCGGAAATCGGGCGCTACTTCGGCGCGGCGCGCAGACGCGCGTTGCCGAACTCGACGCCTTTGGACTCGCGGCCGAAAGCCGTCAGCAGCGCAATCACCACCGCGACGATGCCGGCAACGAGCGCCAGCGCGAAGCCGTAATTGTTGTCGTAACGGACCGCGATGGCGGCCTGGATGGTCGCGTTGGCCGAGGCGAGCAGATTGCCGAGCTGGTAGACGAAGCCGGGAAAGGTGCCACGCGCCGCGTCCGGCGAAAGCTCGTTCAGATGAGCGGGAATGACGCCCCAGGCGCCCTGGACCACGATCTGCATCAAGAACGCGCCGAACGCCAGCATGGCCGCGCCGCTGGAGAACGCCCAGAGGGGCAGGATCGGCAGCGCAAGCAGCGCGCAGATCACGATCATCCGACGCCGGCCGATCCTCTCGGACAACGAGCCGCAGAGAATGCCGCCGATGATCGCGCCGATATTGTAAATGACCGCGATAATGCCGACCGCGTGCGGCGACAGGTGATGCTGGACCTGGAGGAATGTCGGATAGAGATCCTGCGTCCCGTGGCTGAAGAAGTTGAAGCCGGTCATCAGGATCACGGCATAGATGCCGATGCGCCAGTTCGACCGGAGCACGGCGAGCGTGCCGCCGCGCGCGGCGGGGACGCGCTGCCAGCTCGGCGATTCCGGCACCTTGCGGCGGATGTAGAACACCAGCAGCGAGGGAGCCACGCCGACCATGAACATGCCGCGCCAGCCGATCGTGGAGTAGAGCAAGGCGTAGACGATCGAGGCGATGAAATAGCCCGTGGGATAGCCCGATTGCAGCAGGCCGGAGACGAAGCCGCGCGCCTTGGGCGGGATCGTCTCCATGGTGAGCGAGGCGCCGACGCCCCATTCGCCGCCCATGGCGACGCCGTAGAGCGCGCGCAGGATCAGCAGCGCGGTCAGGCTCGGCGCGAAACCCGAGGCGAATTCGAGGAAGGAATAGGCGAGCACGTCCACCATCAGCGTGGGACGCCGGCCCCAATGATCGGCGGCGCGTCCGAAGATGAACGCCCCGATCGGCCGCATGGCGAGGGTAAGCAGGATGGCCACCGTGACCGAGGTGACCTGAGTTCCGAATTCGGCCGCGATGTCCTTGAGGACGAACACCATGAGGAAGAAGTCGAAAGCGTCAAGCGACCAGCCCAGGAAGGCCGCGATCACCACGCTGCGCTGTTCCCTCGTCCAGCCTTCGAGTGCCTCGATTCGCATGGGCTTGTGCCTCCCGGTCCAAGGCGATAGCGCGCCCAGGGTGGATCGCGTGCATCCCCCCGGTATCTCTAGGCGCCGGCGATGGCGATGTCCATGTCGGCATTGGCGGCCGCGGCGCGCGAGTGCCGGCGCGCCCACGAGGGGGGGGCCGGGTTGCTGGGCGTGCGGGACGACGACCGCGCGGCAATCGCGATGGCAAGTCGGCTGGCGTGCGGGCTTTCGCGGTTGCATCCTTCGGCAGGCTCATCCTTCGACGAGCTCAGGAGCAACCGCTGGCGCCCGCCAGTGACGAACGACCTGCTCGATCGCAGTGCGATCGAGCAGGTCGTTCGCACTTACGTCCCCGACAGCACTTCGCCGAAGCGGACCCAGTGCTTGCCGTCCCAGCGCATGAGCTGCATCTGCTTGACGGGATAGTAATCGGTCGGCGAGGTGCTCACCCTTATGCCCGGCAACAGCATCGGCAGCGCGAGGTCGTGCAGGTTCGTCGCCTGCTTCAGGATGTTCTCGCGCGAGAGGTCGTCGCCGCACTGCTTCAGCACCTGCACCAGCACCATGCCCGAATTGTAGGAGTTGACGTAGTTCTGGTCGTTGGCATCGGCGTCGGGCATGTATTTCTTCATGAAGGCCTGCCATTGCCGCATGCCGGGATCGTTGGCCCAGCCGGGATCGGTGGGATCCTTGACGTAGGCCGAGGAGATGATGCCGACGCCCTTCTCCATCCCGGCCGGCGCCATCACCGAGTTCACCCAGATCGCCACGTTCGACAGGAAGAACATCGGCTTCCAGCCGATGTCGTAGACCTTGCGGATCGCCTGCGCCGCGAATTTCGGCGTCGCGCCGACGATGATCGCGTCGACGCCGGAGCCCTGGAGCGAGACGATCTGCGAATCGATGGTGGGATCGGTGAACTCGTAGCTTTGCGCCACCACCGTCTTGTCGAAGGCGTCGCCGAGCACGTCCTTGAGGCCGAGGAAATAGTCCTTGCCGTAATCGTCGTTCTGGTAGAGGACGCCGATCCTGGCGCCGGGCTTCTGCTTCAGGATGTAGCGGGCGTAGATGCGCCCCTCGGCGCGGAAGGTTCCCTGCACGCCACCGATGGTCCAGGGATATTGCTGAGGGTTGCCCCATTTGCTCGCGCCGGAGCCGATGAAGAGCTGCGGGACCTTGCGGTCGTTGAGGTATTTCTGGATCGCCGTGTTGGTCGCCGTGCCGATCGAGCTGAAGAGGAAGGCGACCTCCTCCTGCTCCACCAGCTTGCGCGTCTGCTCGACGGTCTTGGGCGGCGCATAGCCGTCATCGAGGCTGATGAGCGTGATCTTGCGCCCGTTCACGCCGCCCTCGTCGTTGATCATGTTGAAGAAGGCGAGCTCGCCCTTGCCCAGCGTGCCGAAGGCGGTGACGGGACCGCTATAGGGCATGGTCTGGCCGATCTTGATCTCGCTCGCGCTCACGCCCGGCGCGTTCTCCGCCAGCGCCGGCGGGGCCGCCGCCAGAAACAGCGCCGCCAGCGCGGCGATCGCTCTCGCCCTCATTCGCCCCTCCCTCGCGGATTTTGCGCGCCCGTCTTTGCCGCGTCGCAAGACAGGATGGCCGGATTCACCGGCCGAGGCAAATGGCCAAAGGGGTCAATGCTCGGCGGCTTCTTCCGCTTCCGCCTGCAGCGGCTGGTCCTTGCCCGGCCAGTTCCACCAGCCGCCGCCCATGGCGGTGAGGAACTGCACCGTGTCGAGATAGCGCTGCGCCTGGGCGCGGACATAGCCGAGCCTTGCCTGCTCGGCGAGGCGTTGCGCGTCGAGCACCTGGAGCACGCCGACATTGCCGTATTGATAGGTGGTGCGGGTAAGCCGCAGCGAGGCTTCGGCCGATTCGAGGGCGCGGCGCTGCGCTTCGAGCAGCTCCGCGTCATGCGCCAGCGCCTCCATGACGTCGGCGACCTGGCCGAAAGAGGTCAGCACGGTCTGCTTGTAGGTCGCCAGCGCGCCCTCGAAGGCGTCGACCGCGGCGCGCTTCTGCGCCTCAAGCGCGCCGCCGTGGAAGACCGGCGCCAATAGCTGGCCGCCGACGCTCCAGACGCCGCTGACGGGCGTGAACAAGGTCGAGGTCGCCAGCGCTTCCTGAGTGAAGGAGGCGGTGAGGTTGATGTTGGGATAGAGCTGCGCCGTGGCGACGCCGATCGCGGCGCTCGCCGCGTGGAGCTGCGCTTCCGACGCCAGGATGTCGGGCCGCTGGCGCGCCAGGTCGGAAGGCAGGCTCACCGGCAGCTCTTCCGGCAGCGTGAATTCCTCGAGGTCGAAATCCGGCGGCACCCAATCGGCCGGCAGCCGGCCCGCCAGGATCGACAGCGCATGGCGCGCGACGCTGATCTGCTGGCGCAGCGGCGGCAGCAAAGTGCGGTCGGCGGCAAGCTGGCTGGCGGCGCTTTCGACGTCGATCTGCGTCGCCTCGCCGGCCTGAAGCTCGCTGTCGACCAGCCGCAAATTCTCCTCGTCGTCCTTGATGATGGTCTCGACCGCGTGGATCTGCGCGCGCGCCGAGGCGATGGTGAGCGCCTCGGTCGCCGCGTTGCCGGTCAAGGTGAGATAGGCGGCGTCGAGCTCATAGGCCTGATAGCCCGCCATCGCTTGCTGCTGCTCGACGCGCCGGCGGTTGGCGCCGAAGGGATCGAGCGCATAGCTGACGGTCGGGCCGACGCTGAAGATGTTGAACGCCGGCGTCCGCCCCCTGATGTCCAGCAACGCCTCGCTCACCCGCTGGCGGGTGGCGCCGGCGGAGAGATCGAACTGCGGATAGAGGGCGCCCCGCGCCTGGGCAACGACTTCGAAGGACTGCGCCAAGCTGGCGCGCGCGGCGACCAGGGTCTGGTTGCCGGCAATGGCCTGCTCGAGCACCGCATTGAGCCGTTGCGCGTGGAAGAGCTGCCACCAATCGCCGGCGATCTTCTTGCCGAGAACGAAGCGCTGCTCTTTCTCCTTGGCGTCGGCCACCTTGGTCGCGGGGATGCCGTCCTCGGTATAGCCCTTGGTGTCGGGCGCCGCGGGCGCAAGGAAATCGGGTCCCAGCGCGCAACCGGCGAGAAGCGCCGCCAGGCCGGCGGCGGCCGTCAGCCGCGGCGGCAGGCGATAAGGATTCGGGCGCGGCGTGAATGCAGCGAGCATCGGACGAACTCCCCAGTGACTGAGGCGGCGACCCGGCGGAAGGACCGCCGGCCACCAAGGCAGGCGCATGCTAGGTGTCGGGCAGGCGGGACCGCAAATGGTATCGCAATCCTCCTCGACCCCCGGGCGCGGCATGGGTCCGGCCGAGCACGCGATCGCGTTCCTGCCGCCGCCGCGGCGGCCGGAGCCGCCGCGTACTATACTGCGGCCGCGGCATGAGCAAGGCATGAGCAGCGAGCGGGAGATCGGGCTTTGGCGGCGCGCCGAGCGCAAGCGGCTGATCGCGCTGCGGCTTGCCGTCCCGCCGGAGCAGCGCCGGCGCCGGGACGCGGCCATCGAGCGCCGGCTCGAGGCGCTGTTGCGCGCTCTGCCCGGCCGAAGCATCGGCCTTTATTGGCCGGTGCGCGGCGAGTTCGACCCGCGGCCGGTGGCGGAGCGGCTCATCGCGCAGGCGCGCCTCCTGGCGCTGCCGGCCGCGGTGGACCCGCAAGGCCCGCTCGAATACCGCCTCTGGCGCCCGGGGACGGAGATGGAGCCCGGTCCCCACGGCATTCCCGCGCCCAAAGCCCGCGAGATCCTGCGGCCGGACATCCTGATCGTGCCGCTCGTCGGCTTCGATGAAGCGCGGCATCGCCTGGGCTATGGCGGCGGCTATTTCGACCGCACCCTTGCCGCGGCCTCGCCGCGGCCGACGACGGTCGGCGTCGGGTTCGAGGCGACGCTGCTGGCGACGATCTTTCCCCAGCCCCATGATGCGGCGCTGGACTTCATCGTCACCGAGGCAAGGCTGCGCCAGAGGCACCAATGACCGCCACCGCGGCAAGCGTTTCGGAAAAGCTCGCGCAGGCGATCGGCGCGCTGTCGCCGCGGAGCCTGCCCGAAGCGGCGAGGCGCGTCGCCGAGGATTTGCTGCTCGACGTCTTCGGCCTCTGCCTGGCGGCGCGCGAGAGCGATTACGTCCGCGCCTTGATCGCCGGGCTCGACGGCGACGGCGACGGCGCGGCCACGGCGATCGGCCACCGGCGGCGGCTCGGCGCCGCCGGCGCGGCGCTGGTCAACGGCACCGCCGCCCATGGCGAGGATTTCGACGACACCTTCGAAGGCGGCCCGGTCCATGCCGGCGCGGTGATCGTGCCGGCGGTGCTGGCGGCGGCCGAGCGCTTCCGGCCCGAGGGCGAGGCGGCGCTTCTCGGCATCGTCGTCGGCGTCGAGACGATCTGCCGGCTGAGCCTGGTGGCGCCGCGGCTGGTGCACAAGGCGGGGTTCCATCCCACCAGCGTCTTCGGCGCCGTGGCCGCGGCCGCGGCGGTCGCCGCCACGCTCGGTCTCGCGCCCGGCGCGATCGTCAACGCGCTCGGCATCGCCGGCAGCATGGCCGGCGGCATCATCGAGTATCTTGCCGACGGCTCCTGGACCAAGCGGCTCCATCCCGGCTGGGCGGCGCAATCCGGGCTCAACGCCGCATTGCTGGCGCGCGCCGGCTTCACCGGGCCGCGCACCGTGCTCGAAGGCACGCACGGCCTCTTCAACGGCTTTGCCCACAGCAGGGACGGCGATTACGGCAAGCTCGTCGACGGCTTCGGCGAGCGCTGGGTCGCCGAGACCCTCGCCTTCAAGCCTTACGCCTGCGGCACCATGGCCCATCCCTATATCGATTGCGCCCGCCGGCTTGCCGCGCGCGGGCTCGCGCCGGAGGCGATCGCCGATCTCACCTGCGAGGTGGCGGAAGGCACCGTGCACCGGCTCTGGGAGCCGCTGGCGGCAAAGCAGGCGCCGCCCAACGCCTACGCCGCCAAGTTCAGCACGCCCTTCTGCATCGCCGTCGGATTCCTCACCGGCGACGCCGGGCTCGCCGCCTTCACCGCGGCGACGGTGCGCGATCCCCGCATCCGCGCGCTTGCCGCCAAGGTGCGCTATGTCGTCGATCCGCAAAACCCTTACCCCGCCGCCTATACCGGCCATATCCGCGCCACGCTTCTCGACGGGCGCGCGATCGAGGAGCGCCAGCCGCATCTGCGCGGCGGCGCGCGGGAAAAATTGCCGCGCGCGGAGATCGAGGCGAAATTCTTCGCCAATGCCGAGCATGGCGGCTGGCGCCGGGCGCAGGCGGAGCCGGCGCGCGACCTCGCGCGGCGGCTTTTCGACGGACCGCTCGATCTCGCGGCGCTGCGCGGCTAGTGTATTGTGTCCGACGAATGGTTCCCCCTGCACGTCATGCCCGGGCTTGACCCGGGCATCCATGTCTTCCATCCATGTCTTCCAACGGAGCGCGGACGCACTGGATGGCCGGGTCAAGCCCGGCCATGACGGGGAGAGCACGATGGGAACCATCCGTTGGAGTCACAACACTAAGTACCGAAGTATTCGGCGTATTTGCGCTTGATTTCCTCGATCGCCTTCTCCTGCTCGAGGGGATCGGAGGTGATCAGCTTGATCGACCGGAGCGGCACGCGGCCTTCGGGCTCCTTGACCTCGGGATGGAAGGAACGGACGCCGCCGACATCGCACATCAACTGCTGGCCCGCGCGCGAGAACAGGAAGCTGATGAAAAGCCGCGCCGCGCTCGGATGCGGCGCGTCCTTCATCACCGCGGCGCTGCCCAAAATGAGCGGGGTGCCTTCGCCGGGATAGACGACGGCCAGCGGGTTGCCGGCGGCGATCATGTCGAACATGACGTATTCGCTGCCATCGGCCATCACCGGCCGCTCGCCCAGCGCCAGCTTGCGCGGCGGCTCGGTGGCGGACTGCACCTGCATCACGTGCTGGCGGGCGAGCTTCGCGAAATACTCCCAACCGAGCGCGCGCACCTGCTCGAAGGTCGCGGTCATGATGGTGCCGCTATAGCCGGGATGCGCCTTGACGATCTTGCCTTGCCATTTGGCATCGAGCAGATCGGCGTAGCTCTTGGGCGCGTCCTCGGGCTTCACCAGCCGCGTGTTGTAGCCCAGCACCGACAGCGTCGCGCGGTCGGCGGCGAACATGCCGTCGGCGTCGCGCGCCTCGGACGGCCAGGCCGCCACGTCCTGCGGCACGTAAGGCGCCAGCAGCCCCTGGCGCTTCCAGGCGAGCGCATGGCCGATATCGGAGGATTCGGCGACATCGGCGGCGCGAACGCCGCTCGCCTCTTCCTGGGCGATGCGCTGGAAGATGCGCTCGGCGCCGGAGCGCTCGACCTGCACGGCGATTCCCGGATAGGCCGCCTCGAAGGCGTGGCCCAGCTTTTCCGCAAGGCGCAGCTCGATGCTGGTGTAGAAGACGACCCGGCCTTCCGCGGCTGCCGCGGCGACGAGCTGCGGCGTCACCGGCGCGGGCGCCGGCGGCGCGGCGAAGGCCGGCGCCGGCAGCAGCAGAAGCAGCGCGGCGAACGCCCGCGCCCGTCCCGTCCGCTCAATGCCCGCCATGACCATGGGCGGGCGGCGGCGGCCGGTCCCCCTCGGCGCCCGGGATCGCCACCAGGCAGACCGCAACCAGCAGGGTGCCGAGGATGAAAGCGACGACCCCCATCAGGAACGCCATGACGGCCGCCTCCGCTCAGCGATGCGCGTTGAGCCAGCCCAGCATGATGCGGTTGAAAGTCTCGGGGTGCTCGACATTGGGGAAATGCCGCGCATTGGCGATCTCCTCATAGCGCGCGCCGGGCACGAGCGCGGCGATCTTTTGGTTGCCGGCGGGCGGCGTGCCCTCGTCATTGGCGCCGCAGACCACCAGCGTCGGCACTTTCAGCGACGGGAGCTTCGGCGTGAAGTCGAAATTGAGGATCGCCGCGGCGCAGCCGAGATAGCCCGCAGGGGCGGTGCCGCCGATGGTCGCGTGGATCTGCCGCCAGCGGCCGGGGTTGCGCGGCTTGAAGGCGTCGGTGAACCAGCGCTCCATGGTGGCGTCGGCGAGCGGCGCCACCGAATTCGCCTTGGTCACCGCCGCGATGCGCGGCGCCCAGGCTTCCTTGGCGCCGGGCATGGTTTGCGGCGAGGTATCGCACAGCATGGCCGAGAGCAGGCGCGGACCGTTCGCGATGGCGAAGGCCTGGCCGATCATGCCGCCGATGGACAGGCCGATGAACTGCACCCGCTCGATGGCGAGAAAATCGAGCGCCGCGGCGACGTCGTCGGCGAGCAGCGCCATGGTGTAGTCGCCGGACACGGGATCGCTGCCGCCATGGCCGCGCATGTCGAGCCGCAGCACGCGATAGCCCGCGGCGAGCAGCGCCGGCACCTGCTCCGCCCACATGCCGCCATCGGAGGCGAGCGAATGAGTGAAGCAGACGACCTGGCCGGCCTCCGGTCCCGAGAGATCGTAGTAAAGGCGCCGGCCTTTGAGATTGATCAGCATGACGAATCCTCTCCCTTTCTAGGATTTCTTGGCGTCGCGCCGCAGGAACGCCTCGATGCCGGTGGCGAGCGCCACCGGCGTCTCGTTCATCGGGTAATGGCCGGCATTGGCCATCACCTCGAGCTCGGCGCGCGGATACCAGGCGAGATAGGTCGCCTTCATCACCTCTTCGGTCAGCGCCTGGTCGTGGGCGCCGATGATGACCTTGATCGGCACGGGATTGCCGCGGATCTCCTGGTGAAAATCGGTCTTGGCCCAGGCCTGCAAATAGCTCGCGAAGGCCTCGACGGTCGCGGTCTCGGCGGAGTAGCGCGCGATGCGGTCGATCCAGGCCTTGGAGAGCCGGCCGCCGGTGGAGAAATCGATGATGCCGCGGCGGTTGTCGAGGCTGCGCGCCGCGCCTTCGAAGAGCTTCCAGCTCTCGGGATCGAACGCCACGCCCGAGGCCGGCACCGGCGTGACGGCGACGATCTTCTCGACGCGGCGCGGCGCGTCGGCCAGCACGCGCTGCACCGCCATGCCGCCCATGGAATGGCCGATGAGGCTGAAGCTCTCCCATTCCAGCACGTCCGCCAGCGCCAGCGCGTCGGCGGCGATCTCCTTCATCGTGTACTCGCCGCGCTGCGGGCGCGACAGGCCATAGCCGCGATAGGCGATGAAGGCGTAGGTGAATTCATCGAGGCTCAAGGCATCGCGCATCGGGTCGAAGCAGGTCTCGTCACCGAACCAGCCGTGCAGCGCCATTACCCGATGCGGGCCGTGGCCCAGCAATCTATGCCCGATGGTCATTGCGGACCCTCCCCAGGGGCCACGATAGCGGATAAGCGCGAGGAAACTCCACCCCTCACCGGCTGGCGATCAGGATCGCCACGCCGGCCACGGTGAGCGCCACGCCGAGCACGAGCCGCGCCTCGAGCCGCGCGCGGCGCAGCAGCACCGCCGTCAGCGCGAGCGTCAGCAGCGGATAGGTCGCCACCAGCGGCGAGACCAGCGTCACCGGCCCCGCGGCCAGAGCGGCGTAGAGCAGGAGCACGGCCGTGGCATTGAGCAGTCCGACGACGGCAAACCACGCGGCGCCGGCCAGGCGCAGCGGCGTCCGGCGCGCGCGGCGCAAAAAGGCGGTGGCGATGACCAGGCTCGAGACGGTGTAGCCGATGAGCGCCGCGGCGAAGGGGCTCGGCCAGAAGCCGAGGCCGAGCTTGGTGACCGGCTGGATGATGCCGCGGATCGCCGCCGCGGTCAGCGGGAAGAGCACGGCCCACCACGGCCAGGACTGGTCGAGCCAGCGCCGATCGAGCGTCAGGCCGGCGATGCCGAGCAGGATGGCGGCGATGCCGACCGCCTGCGCGGTCCCCGGCACCTCGCCGAACAGGATCGCCGCCAGCGCCAGCGCGAAGAGCGGCGCGAGATTGCCCAGCGCGCCCGCCACGTTGGGCCCCATGCGCCGGTTGGCCTCGAAGGTGAGCAAGGTCACCGAGGCCGGAAACAGCAGCCCGACCAGGCCGAAGACGATCGCGCCGCCGAACGCGAAGCCGCGCGCGTCGAGCAGCAGCGGCGCGAGCAGCCACAAGAGCGCGGTCGAGCTCGGCACGCTCACCAGCGCGCCTTGCGCCGGCGGCGCGTGGCGCAAGCCGAACTGCGTCAGCACCAGCGCGGCGCCGAAACACAACGCGGAGGCAAGCGCCAGAAGGACGGGATTGTCGAGCAAGGCGGAAAGCTCAGGCGGCGGGCGTCCAGGCGACGCGCAAGGCGCAAGGCTAACAGAGGCGGGCCGCGCCTGCACCAGGGCGCGAGGCCGGTTTTCTTGCACGTTGAATCAGCGAGGTTGGTGCGAGAAAAACCCCTCCCCCCTTGAGTCGGGTGGGGGGTAGAGGCGCGCGCGATATTGCCGAGGTGGCTGCGGCCAAGTGCGGCACGCTTCTTGTTGTGCTTCGCGCGTTACCCCCCACCCTTCCCTCCCCCTCAAGGGGGGAGGGGAAATTCGTTGAGCCATGGCAACGCTTCCACGTGAACGGAATCCGCTCTAGGCTCGTCGTCACCGGAGGAAACGGGAATGATCGACATCGGCGTCTTCGATCACCTCGACCGCGGCGACGGGAGCCTGGGCGAGCTTTACGAGAACCGGCTGAAGCTGATCGAGACCTATGACTGGCTCGGCATCCGCAGCTATCACCTCGCCGAGCATCACGCGACGCCGCTCGGCATGGCGCCCCAGCCCGGCGTGTTCCTCGCCGCGGTGGCGCAGCGCACGCGCCGGCTGCGCTTCGGGCCGCTGGTCTACACGCTCTCGCTGCACCATCCGCTGCGCGTCGTCGAGGAGATCTGCATGCTCGACCAGATGAGCGGCGGACGGTTTGAGCTTGGCGTCGGCCGCGGCATCTCGCCCCACGAGGTGAGCTATTACGGCGTCGATCCCGCCAAGGCGCAGGCGATCTATATCGAGGCGCTGGCGGTCATCCTTAGGGGCCTCGGCGCCGAGACGCTGAGCTTCGACGGCGCGTTCTTTAGGTTCCGCGACGTGCCGATCGAGATGCAGCCGGTGCAGCGGCCGCATCCGCCGCTCTGGTACGGGCTCGCGCGGCCCGACGGGCTGCCCTGGGTGGTCGCCAACAAGGTCAACATCGTCTGCAACGGCCCGCCGGCGCTGGTGCGGCAGATCACCGACGGCTACCGGGCGGCCTGGGCCGAGGCGGGACACGGCGCCGACGACCTGCCGCTGATGGGCATGACGCGCACGGTGGTCATCGCCGAGACCGAGCGCGAGGCGCTCGAGATCGCGCGGCGCGCGCATAAGCGCTGGCACCAGAGCTTCTTCAAGCTCTGGGAGAAGCACGGCACGCGCCCGATGAACGCCTTCTATCCCGACAATTTCGACGAGGCGCAGCAGCGCGGCTTCGGCGTCGCCGGCACGCCCGGCCTGGTGCGCGAGGCGCTGCAGCAGCAGCTCGCCGAGGCGCGCACCAACTATCTCGTCTGCCGCTTCGCCTTCGGCGACATGACGCTCGCGGAATCGCGGCGCTCGGCCGAGCTTTTCGCGCGCACGGTGATGCCGGAGCTGAGCGCCGCCTAGCCCGCGATCCGCCGCAGCACCGCCGCCGCTTCGTCGGCGAGGCGCGCGACCAGCGCCGCCGCCTGCTGGCGGCGCGCGAGGCGCAGGCCCTGGCCCGCCCAGAGCGAGAGATACTCCGCCTTGCCTTGCGCCGCCGCCGCGCCGCGCATCGGCCGCGTCAGCGCGTTCTGCTGCGGGAACGGCAGGATCGAGGCGGGGTCGCGGTCGATCTCGGTCATGACGCGGTTGACGATGCCGCGCGCCGGGCGGCCGGAGAAGGCGCGCGTGAGGCGCGTCTCGTGCTCGCGGGCAGCGAGCAGGGCGGCCTTGTAGGCTTCGGGCACGCCGGCCTCGTCGCAAACAAGGAAGGCGGTGCCGAGCTGGGCCGCGCCGGCGCCGAGCGCCAGCGCCGCGGCGAGCCCGCGCCCGTCCATGATGCCGCCCGAGGCGATCACCGGCACGCGCACGGCATCGACGGCTTGCGGCACCAGCGCCAGCGTGCCGATCATCGCCGCCTCGAAATCGCCGGCGAAGCTGCCGCGATGGCCGCCGGCCTCGCTGCCTTGCACCACCACCGCGTCGACGCCCGTCCGCTCCAGCGCCACCGCCTCCTCGACGGTCGTCGCCGTGCCCACGAGCAGCATGCCGCGGCGCTTCACCGCGGCGACGGCGTCGGCGGACAACAGGCCGAAGGTGAAGCTCATCACCGCGGCGCCGCTGTCGAGCACGGCGGCGAGCTGCTCGGGAAAGGCGTCGGGCGCGCTCGCGGGCAAGGAGGGCGCGGCGAGGCCGAGCTCGGCGTAGAACGGCGCCACGCGCGCGAGCGCGCGAGCGCCATCGCCGGGCGCGGCGGCGGGAAGCGGCGCGAAGAGATTGACGGCGAAGGGCCGCGCGGTGCGCGCGCGCACCGCCGCGGCGGCCTCGAGGATCTGGCGCGGGCTCAGATAGGCGGCGCCGATCGAGCCGAGGCCGCCCGCCTCCGACACCGCGGCGACCAGCGCCGGCGTGTCGCCGCCGCCGGCCATCGGCGCCTGGATGATGGGATGGGCAAGGCCGAGACGATCGGCGAGCGCGGTGCGCAGCGGCATGGCATCACCTCCGGCGGAAAACCCTGGCGACGACACTAAGGCGGCGGCCGGCGCGCGGAAAACGGTTTTATCCGATCGCACCTATCTCGCCGAGAGATAGGACCCGTCCCGGGAGGGATCTCGGACGTCGTCCTATGACGTTCTCTTCGCCCAAAAGGCTCCTACTCGGCCGCTTCGGCTGTGGCCGAAGCCGGGCGGGCATGGGCGAGAAAAGCGGCGAGCGCGCTCGAAACGAAGCCATCGCGCCGGCGGATGAAGAGCGTATCGACCGTGGCCTCCTCTTCCGGCAGCGCATGGACGTTGACCCGCCCTTCGCGCCAGGCGCCGGCGACGATGGCGCGCGGCAGCAGGGTCATGCCGATGCCGGCGGCGGCGCAGCCGAGAAGGCCGTCGATGGTGCCGAATTCCAGCCGGCGCAGCCCGACGACGCCGCGCCGCGCCAGGATCTCTTCAAGCCGCTGGCGATAGGAGCAGCCGGCGCGCAGCACGACGATCTTGAGGTCGCGCGCCGCGAGCAGCGCCTCGAGCCCGAGCGGCGAGCGCTGCGTCACCAGCACCAGCTCTTCGCGAAACATCGTCTCCTCGTCGAGCTCGGGATGCCGCACCGGGCCGCAGATGAAGGCGCCTTCCAGGCGACGGCCCAGCACTTGCTCGACCAGCTCCGCCGAGGTGCCGGTGGCGAGCGAGAGATCGACCGCGGGATGAGCCGCGGCGAAGGAGGCGAGCACCGGCGCCAGGCGCAGCGCCGCGGTGGTCTCGAGCGAGCCGATGGCGAGCGGACCCTTGGGCGCGCCGTCATCGGCTACCGCGCGGCGCGCCTCGGCGAGGAGCTGCGCCACGCGCGCGGCGTAAGGCAGCAGGCGGTGCCCGGCCGGCGTCAGCGCCACGCCGCGCGCATGGCGCTCAAAGAGCGGCGCCGCCAGCTCCGTCTCGAGCTGGCGGATGCGCTGGGTGACGTTCGACTGCACCGTCCCAAGCTCGCCCGCGGCGCGGTTCATCCCGCCCAGCCGCGCCACCGCCTCGAAAATCCGCAGATCCGCCGCATCCATCGGGCTCACCTATCGAGAACCGCGATAGAGAATAGCCGATTTCATCATTTTTTGCCATAACCGGCCTGCATCTGCACCTCTCAGGCCGTAAGCTTCGCCGCGACTGTTGATCCGTTTCTCGGCTCAACTTGGTGGTGAATTCCTCTTCGCATTAAGCGTGTTCAAATTGCCATGTACTCAACCTAAGAACGCATTCATGGATTGCTCAATACTGCATTTCGTGAAATTATTTATTTAATTCGCCTGGAGATTGCGACGATGGCACCGGCCTTCCCTCCTCCTCTAACCCCCCAAGAAGTCGACCAGTTTTTTCCCCAGGCGACACCAAAGCCGGAGGCACAGACCTTTGAACTCGGGCTTGCTCTCGGCGGAACCGTCTCGGCCGGCGCCTACACCGCGGGGGCGCTCGATTTCCTGGTGGAGGCGCTCGATGCTTGGTATCGCCAGAGAGAAATCGAAGAGAGGCAGAACACGCCCGACGACCGGCGCGTCGCACCGCTTCACGATCTCCGACTGGAGATCGTGACTGGCGCCTCGGGCGGCGGCGCTTGCGCAGCACTGCTGTCGCGCGCGCTGCAATTCGAATTTCCCCATATGACGCCGGCAACCGACCGTGACCAAACCGGCAACCCATTCTACGATGCCTGGGTGAGGGCTCTCGTTCTGATGGGGCCGACGGGACTGCTCGCAACGCGCGATCTTGACGCGAAGCCGCCGCCAGACAAGTTGCCTTCGCTGCTCGATACGACGCTCATCGACGATCTCGGCGTTTCCACCATTGCCTTCACCGGCGACTCGCTCGGCACCCGCACCTCGCCTTCAAAGCGCGCCTATCTCCGCAACCCCTTGCGCATCGTCGTAACGCTCACAAATCTGCGCGGGGTACCCTATGTAGCGACATTCAGCGGCGTACCCGTGGGGTCTACGGCGACCGGCACTGACCAAGGTGAATTTTTCGTCGATCATGCCGATTACGGCCGCTTCGCCGTGGAACAGCCCAGCGGGACGCCCGCGCGGCAGGGACCGCGGCCGGACGAATTCTTTATTCCGGCCGCGTCCAGCGCGGGTGGTGGTGGTGCCTGGACGCAACTCGGCGAATATGGCAAGGCCACTGGCGCCTTTCCCGGAGCCCTCCGCGCTCGCAATCTGACGCGGCCGATCGAACAGTATCGCTACCGCGTTTCGGTGCAACCCGATGCAACGGGCGTGGCGAGGCCGTTTCCGCTGCTGCCAGCTTGGGATCAACTGGTCGATCCCAAGAGCGGAAATTTTCCCGCCATCGATTCGTTCTGCGCGGTCGACGGAGGAGCACTCGACAACGAGCCAATCGGCCTCGCACGCACTTGGCTCGCAGGTATGACGGCGCACAATCCTCGCGATCCCAAAACGTCGCAACGCGCCGTCCTACTCATCGACCCGCTAGCGGACGCCCCGTACTTCGGCCCATCTGTCAATCCGGGACTCGTCCGTATCGTTGCGCCGTTTATCCTCGGCGAGATTGGCGCCGCACGCTATCTTACCAGCGACCTGTTGCTGATGGTCGATCCAACGATCTGCAGCCGCTTCCTACTGGCGGCGAGTGGCACCACTCCTAAAGGATGGCAAGTTGGCGAGACAGCGATCACCAGCTCGGGTCTCGGTGCATTTGCCGGCTTCCTGCACGAGGACATGCGCCGGCACGACTATCTACTCGGCCGGGCGAACTGCCAACGGCTTCTAAAGAACGATTTTGCACTTGATGCGGAGAATCCACTCTTTAGCCATTGGACGCCGCAGCAGCGCATCCAGCACACCATCAAGGATGCGAGCGGCCGCGACTTCCTGCCGATCGTCCCGCTGATCGGCCCGGTTGCCGGGTACGAGCCTGAGCCGCCCTGGCCAAAGGTTGTCGTCGATGATGACGCGCTGACGACAGCAGTTGGTGCCCGGCTTTCGGCGGTGATCGCGCAATTCGAAAAGGACGAGCTGCAAGGCAACATCGGTTTGCGCCTACTGTTAAGCGGCATCCGCGGAATTGGCAGCCAGTCTATCGCCAAGGCGATCGTAGCCGCCGCGCGGCAGTACCTCAGCGATTCGGGGCTGGTCTAGCGCGGGAGGCCCGACATGTTGTTCGGCGGTGCAATTCTCGATACGGTGTTGGGCATTGTCCTCGTCTTTTTACTGGTCAGTCTCATGGCAAGCGCGACGCAGGAGCTTATCGCGTCGATCTTTGCCTGGCGCACGACAACGTTTAAGGAGGGCATCGCGCAATTGCTCGCCGACGAGAAAATGAGGGGCATCGCCAAGGAAATCTACATGCATGGACTGGTGTAGGCGCTACAAACACGGCGAGGTGCTTTGTCTTATCTCCCCGCTGGCACCTTCGCCGGGGCATAGGTTGATCTCCTGTTTCGGCCTACAGTCAACGGTCCGACACTTGGATGGGCGCAGGCAGCGCTTGGCTGGCTTTTTATCACGGCCGCAGCGCTATTCAGCGCGTCATTCTGGTTCGACAGTCTCAAGGCTGTGGTCAATCTGCGCGGCACCGGACCCAAGCCGGCAGCGGCGGGGGCCCCAACGTCTGCGGCCCAGTCCTGAGGTTGGCAATTCAATCAGATTGAGTACAGCGCTGCCGAGAGCTCCTGTCGCCATGATGCTTCCCCGCCTCTCTCCCCAAGCGCGTTGACGCGCCGCTCGGCCGCTTCCAGGCTGGAGCGCCGGAAGGAGACTGCGCCATGCCGCTGCTCACTACCGATGACGGGATCAGGCTCCATTACGAAGAGGCGGGGAGCGGCGTTCCCATCGTCTTCGTCCATGAATTCGCCGGCGACAGCCGCTCGTTCGAGCCGCAGCTCCGCTATTTCGCGCGGCGCTATCGCTGCATCGCGTTCAACGCGCGGGGATATCCGCCCTCGGACGTGCCGGTCGAGCCCGAACGCTATTCGCAAGAGCGCGCGCGCGACGACATTCGCGCGGTGATGGATGCGCTCGGCATCGAGAGCGCGCATGTGGTGGGGCTTTCCATGGGCGGCTTTGCGGCGCTGCATTTCGGCTTCACCTATCCCGCCCGCGCGCGCTCGCTGGTGGTGGCGGGCTGCGGCTATGGCGCCGAGCCCGAGCAGCGGGAGACATTCCAGGCGGAATCCGAAGCCTGGGCGCGGCGCTTCGAGAGCATGGGCATGAAGGAGGCGGCGGCGATCTATGCCGAAGGCCCGACGCGGGTGCAGTTCCAGAACAAGGACCCGCGCGGCTGGCGCGAATTCGCGCGACAGCTCGCCGAGCATTCGAGCGCGGGCGCGGCGCTCACCCAGCGCGGCGTGCAGAAGCGGCGGCCCTCGCTCTACGATCTCGTCGACAAGATGGCGGCGATTACCGCGCCGACGCTGATCCTCACCGGCGACGAGGACTGGCCCTGCCTCGCGCCCGGCATCCTGATGAAGCGGGCGATCCCCACCGCGGCGCTGGCGGTGATGGCCAATGCCGGCCACGCCATCAACCTCGAGGAGCCGGACCTCTTCAACCGGCATCTCGAGGACCTCTTCCACGCCGCCGAGCTCGGCACATGGCCGAAGCGCGATCCCCGCGCGCTCGGCAGCGCGATCCTCGGGAGGTGAGCGCGGCGCGCGCGGCGCCACGTGGAAGGCCGGGTCAAGCCCGGCCTTGACGATTCCTACGGGCGTCGATCATTCACGCGAGCCGATCGTAGAGATCGGTCCAATCCGGATTGTCCCGAAGGATCAAACGCACCTTCCATGCTCTTGACCAATGCTTCATGTTCTTCTCGCGCTGAATCGCCGAGCGGATATCGTCATGGCGCTCGACATAGACCAATCGTTTCAATCCGTACCGCTTCGTAAAGCCGTCGATCAACCCTTCTCGATGCTCCCATGCTCGGCGCGCAAGATCACTCGTGACGCCGACATACAGCGTCCCGTTTGGCCGGTTCGTCATGATGTAAACCCAGCCGCCCTGCATGGATTAATTGTCGACGCGAAACCCACAATTGACAACTATCACGCGCAGAAAGCGGTGTCTTTCCATCGACGTCAAGGCCGGGCTTGTCCCGGCCTTCCACGTCGGACAGCGCGCTCGTTGCACGCGGGCGACGTTCTCATAGACGAGAGCGTGCGCACAACCCTCGAAGGTCGTCAGCTCGCTGCGGGCGATGCCGTTCTTCATCGTCGCCCCCGTCAGCGCAGCTCCTCCAACAGCGCCTTCGCCTCCTTCAGATCCGGCGCGTCGAAGCCTTCCGTGAACCACGCATAGATCGGCGCGAGGAGATCGCGGGCGTCGCCGCGCCTGCCCTCGCCGCGCCAGAGGCGCGCAAGACCGATCGCTGCGCGCAATTCCAGGAGCCTTGCGCCCTGCCGCCGCGCGACCTCGAGCGCCTGACGATAGGCCCGCCCGGCCGCGGAACGATCGCCCGCGGCGTCCAGCAAATCGCCGCGCAAGCGATGCAGCTCGGCCTCGGTGGTCCGCTCCTCGGTCGTCTCGATGATCCCCGCCGCCTCGGCGAGGCACTCCAGCCCCTCCGCCGGCCGCCCAAGCGCGGCGTGGGAAGCGGCGAGGCTCATGAGCGCCACCGGCGTGCCGGCAACGGCGCCGGTCGCGCGTACCGCCGCGAGCCCCTCGGTGATCAGGAAAAAGCCTTCCCGCGCCTGCCCGAGCGCCGTCAAGGACGCGCCGCGGAAGACGGTCGCGTGACTCGAAAAATACGGAAAATCATGCTCGCTCGCGAGCGCCAGAAGCTCCTCGGCGCGACGCTGCCGCTCCGGCGAGAAGACGATCCAGTCGATCCAGACCGCACAGGAGAGCACGGCGGCAAGCGTATGGGCGCGCTGGAGCCGGCGCGCCTCGGACAGGGCCTCGCCCAGCCGCGCGCGCGCCTGATCGACATAGCCCAGATGCGCCAAGGCCACGGCGAGGTTCGCCAGCATATTGGCATAGGGGTCCCCGGTCAGTCCGGCACCGGCGCCGCCGGCGCGGCGATGGGCGGGATCGCTGAGACCATGGCACTGCTCGAGGAGCGCGCGGGCGGCAACGAACTCGCCCAGATAGCAGCGGGTGAGCCCGTTGGCGCGGCGACCTTGCAATTGCACCGCGACGTCGTTGCGCGCCGCGCCGATGGCTTCGATCTGCTCGGCCAGCGACAGCGCCCGCTTGTACTCGGCCCGGGTCAGATGAAACGCCCATTGGCCGCTGGTCAGCGGCACGACGTATTCGGGCCGATCGACCTGCTCGGCGAGCGCGCGCGCCCGGGCGATGGTCTCGCCCACTTCGGCCGCCGAAAAGCCCTTCGTGGCCGTCAGCGCCGGCTGGAGGGCGATTTGCAGGCCCAGCTCCTGTTGACGGCGCCAGGTTCCGTCGGGCAGGCCGGAGAGCGCGTCCAACCCCTTGCGCAACTGCGCCGCCGCTTCGGTCATCGCCGAGCGCTTCAACGTCTGCTGGCCGGCCTTGAGCCAGTAGGCGACCGCCTTCTCCGCGAGCCCGGCTTCCGCGCAGTGCCGCGCCAGCAGCGCCGGCTGGGCCGCCGCGATCTCCGGGAACCCGTCTTCGAGCGCCGCGGCGATGCGGGCGTGGAGCTGCTGGCGCCGGCCGCGCAACAAGGTGCCGTAGGCGGCGTCCTGCACCAGCGCGTGCTTGAAGGTGTATTCCGCGTCCGGCGGCGTCCCGCGCCGGTGGATCAGCTCGGCGCGCACGAGCTGCGCCAAGGCGTCATCCAGAAGCGGGCGCGGCATGTCCGCCACGGCGCTGATAAGCTCGTGCGAGAAGTGGCGTCCGAGCGCGGCGGCGACCTGCGCCAGGTTGCGCATCGGCGCCAGGCGGTCGAGCCGCGCGAGCAGCGAGGCCTGGAGCGAGGTCGGAATCGCCAGCGGCGCCATCGGACCCGTCGCCACATAGCGGTCGCCGCGGTCGACGAGCAGGCCGCTCTCGACCGCGGCCTTGGTCAGCTCCTCGATGAACAGCGGCACGCCGTCGGTGCGGTCGGCGATCTCATCGGCGATCTCCTTGGGCAGGAGCTTGCCGCCGGCCACCTGCGCGATCATCTCGGCGCCTTGGCGCAGCGGCAGCCGGCTGAGGCTGAGGAGCGTCACCTGCGAGCGGCCGACCCAGGAAGACGCGAACTCCGGCCGGAAGGTGACGATCACCAGCACGCGCAGCGCCGGCACCCGCTCGATGAGCGCGTCCAGCGATTCCCGCGTCGTGGGGTCGGCCCAGTGGATGTCCTCGAACAGCATCAGCAGCGGTTGACGCGCCGCCAGCCCCTCGGCCTGCGCGACCAGCATGCGCAGCGTCCTCTCCTTGCGCTTCTGTGGGCCGAGATCGAGCGCGGGATAGCGCTTGCCCGCCGGGACCGACAGCAAATCCGCCAGCAGCGGCACCGCCTCGCCGAGGTCGTCGGTCGCCAGCGCCAGCACCGCCTCGAGCTTGGCCAGACGCTGTTCGCCCGTGTCGTCGCGGCGGAACCCGGCGGCGCGCTCGAGCTGGGCGATGATCGGGTAGAGCGCGCTGTCCTGGTGATGCGGCGAGCAGAAATAGCGCAGCCGCCGATGCGGCTCGCCGCCCAGCCGCTCGAGGAGCGCCTGGGCGATGCGCGACTTGCCGATGCCCGCCTCGCCCGAGATCAGCACCACCGAGCCGTCGCCGGTCTTCGCCCGCTCCCACCGGCGCAGCAGCAGCTCGATCTCCTCCTCGCGCCCGACCAGCGGCGTCGTGCTCGCATGCAGCGCCTCGAACCGGCTCTCCGCGCCGCTCGCGCCCAGCACCTGCCAGGCCGGGACCTTCCCGGCAAAGCCTCGCAGCGCCACCCTCCCGAGATCGCGATAGTCGAAGAGGCCGCCGGTCAGCTTGCGCGTGCTCGACGAGATCACCACCGCGCCCGGCTCGGCCAGCGCTTGCAACCGCGCGGCGAGATTGGGCGTCTCGCCGACCACCTCCTCTTCGCGCGCGGCACCGGCGCCGATGAGGTCGCCGACCACGACGACGCCGGTGGCGATGCCGACCCGCGCCTCTAACGGCGCGCCGGCGGCGGTCGCGAGCTTCGGCACCGCCTCGGCGAGCGCCAGCCCGGCGCGGACGGCGCGCTCGGCATCGTGCTCGTCCGCCCGGGGATAGCCGAAACAGGCGAGCACGCCGTCGCCCATGTATTTGGCGACGAAACCGCCGGCCTCGAGGATCACCTCGCCGCAGCGGCGGTGATGGGCGGCGATGATCTCGCGCATGTCCTCGGGGTCGAGCCGGGCGGCGAGAGCGGCAGAGCCGACGAGATCGCAAAACATGATGGTAAGCTGGCGGCGCTCGGCGGAAGCCGCGGCCTGGAACGCCGGCGCGGCGGGCGCCGCAACCGGCCTGGCGACCGTCTCGGGCCTTGCCGCCGAAAGCTTCCGTCCGCAGCCGGCACAGAAATTGGCGTCGGACCGGTTCGGCCTGCCGCAGGAGGGACAGCGCGCCGCAAGCGCCGCACCGCAGGAGATGCAGAATCTGCCGGCATCGGGCGTGTCGGAACGGCAGCTTGGACACTCCATGAGCGACCCCTGATCCGACGCGCCGAACCGCCACTCTTCCAGAGTTGCGGCAGGACGGCAAGCGCGAGTGCCGGGAGCATCGCCGGCCGCCGGCCGCCGCCGCCTTGCGAGAGGTCCGCCCGCCGGCCGGCGCGCGGCACGAAAAAAGCCGTGGCGCTGGAATTAAAGGGACATAATACTTGAATTAAAGGGACATAATACTTAATTCCGAGCTGGGAATTAAAGGGACATAATACTTAATTCCGAGCTGGTGAATTAAGTATTGTGTCCCCGGAATTTGCGGGAATTTGCGGAATTAAGAGTAACATCCGCCGGCGCGGAAATCGACTCTGACCCCATTTGACCATTTGAGACTCCATTTGACGGTCCCGTGGTGACCGGCGAAATGGAATTAAGTATTGTGTCCCCGAAATTCCGGCGAGAGATGCGGGGGATAGAGGAAAATCAGCATCCCACACCGTCTCTCGTCCAATTGGGACGCGGCCGTCCCCGCGCAAACCGGACAATACAATTTTTCAGTAGTTTCCGGTTGTAGTTTGAAATTATTTTCAATTGTCGTTCAAACCCAGATGATATAGTGATATTGGGGGACGGAAGCACGGCCATGGACATCGAGCTGCTAAGAACATTCGTCGCCGTCGTCGATTCAGGCGGCTTCACAAGGGCGGGAAATCGCGTCCAAAAGACGCAATCGAGCATCAGCCAGCAGGTCGCCCGCCTGGAGCAGCACGTCGGCCGCGCGCTGTTGAAACGCGACACGCGGAAAGTAACCTTAACCGAGCACGGCGAGCAGTATTTGAGCTATGCGCGCCGCATCCTGGCGCTCGAGCAAGAAGCCCGGACCGTGGTGCGCGCCGGCGAGCAGATCACCTTCCTGCGCCTCGGGATTCCCGAGGACTTCACGCTGACGCGGCTGTCCGCGATCCTGGGGCGCTTCGCTGCCCGCAACCGCGACGTCCGGCTGGAAGTCGTCTCGGCGCTGAGCCCCCAGCTCAAGGCGCAATTCGCCGAGGGACAGCTCGACATCATCGTCGTCAAGGAGCCCGAGCCCACGGGACCCGCGCTTTTGCGCTGGAAGGAGCGGCTGACCTGGGTCGTCAAATCCGACACCGCGCTCCATCGGCAGCGCCCGGTTCCGCTCGTCGCCTTCCCGCATGGCTGCTTCTATCGCTGCCGAGCGACGGCGGCGCTGGACGCCGTCGGATCCGGCTGGCGCATCGCCTATGAGAGCGCGAACTGGGCCGGCATCAAGGCGGCGGTGGAAGGCGGGCTCGGCGTTGCGCTCCTTGCCGATGTCAGGGGATTTCGCGGCGTGCGCGAGCTGACGGCGCAAGACGAATTTCCGCCGCTCGAGCCGGTCTATCTCGTCCTGCGCACGCGCGAAACGCCGCCCCGCGGCGCCGCGGCCGAGATCGCGAAAGAGCTGGCGCAGCTCATTCCGGAAGAGCGCCCGGTCGTCGCGGTGTGAGAGGCGGCAGGCGCGCTATCCGGGCCAAACCGCGGCAACGTCGAATTCGATCAACTCCTTTTTCGAGTTGCGCTTGCGGATGGCGCGGCAACCCACATTCCTGAATCCCAGTTGCGCGAGCATGGCGGCGTAGATTTTTTCCACGGGAAGCAGGACCCCGTAAAACGTCGAATTGCCGACGATGTAGTGAAGCTCGGCACCGGCGGCCAGCACGCCGGTCAGGTTGCGGAAGTGCAGCCACATATCGTCGAAATATCTGGCGACATAGTTCGAGAGGATGCGACCGCTCTTGTTCGCATGGTGCGCAATGCCGTCAAGCGCGCCGTCAAGCAGCGGGCTTGCGAATCGCTCGGCGGGACGCTCCCAGCCGATGAGCCTGCTGGTCGCCACGCCCCAGGTGCCGCCGATCGCCGACCAGTCCAGCTCGCCGGCATCCCGGCCGTTCGCCAAAAATCCGAGCCAGTACATGTAGGGGCGCAGCTCGCGGATATAGGACATGCGGTTGGCATAGGGCGGCGACGTGATCACGAGATCGAACGGCCCTTCGACAACGGCGGCGCGGGCATCGCCGTGAATCACCTCGGCCCGACCCTCGGGATTCTCGCTTGCGCCGTTCAACACAAAGCGCAGGTCTTCGGCGAACATACCCGGCATATCAAGATCGAACCCGAGATGCGCCTGGCCGTCGTCCTTGAACGACATGGACTGATGATTGAAGGCGGCGTTTGAAACGGCGATCAGCGTCCGGCAAAAGGCGACGAGCAAAAGGTCGCGGGCGGCCGATTCATTGTCCGTCGCAACCCTGATCGCCGGCCGGAGCGCGCAGAGAAATTCGAGCGCGGCCGGCGGCCACCAGCGCCCGATATCGTGGATCGGAGGCGCAACGTCGGGCTTGACCGAATGCTTCCTCACCAGCGCAAGCGCGCGCGCGCACGCGTGCCGCACTTCGGCGATCGTTGCCGGCGCGTAGGTCCTGGTTTTGGCCCTGCCAAGCCAACACAGGAAAGGGTTGATGTCGGCGGTCGTCGCGTGGTGCCCGTGGTAGGCGGCGCTCAGCGCCGTCGTCGCCGTCCCGCAAAACGGGTCGAAGATCCGCTTTGGCCCGTCGCAGCGCCCGATCAGATCCTCGACGATCTTGACGGAATAAGCGGGGGTCAACCGCAGCCAGCCATGCCGTCCGGTTTTCAAATTGAATTTATGGGTGTAGTCCGCCCGCTGCCGCAGGTCATGTCCAGGGGCCGCCGTCATTTCGGCTCCGGGGTCAGAAGCGCTTTCAGCACCGCATCGATCTCCTTTCGAAGGACGCGGCTGTCGCGCTTGAAGAAGCCGGCGAGGTCGTAGCCTAGGATCTCCCGCATGAAATCCTAAGTCGAAATCAACGGGTCGTCGGCTCCGATGATCCCCGTGAGGACGGCCCATTTCCCGGCGCGATAGCGCAGCAGGATGTCGGAGTCGAGCCGCCACCCGCCGGGCATTCGCGGATTTTCGATACATCAGGCCCGTCGCAGTCGAAGATGGCGCGGCTCGGGAAGCTCATGCGGCGCTGGCCGGACCGCCCGGAGCGGCGCCGGCGGCGCAGGGGCCGAGGCTCGACGACGGGATCCGTCCGACCGCCCCCGGAGCCCCCAGGGCTATCGCATATGAGCTGAACCGCGGGCGGGAAAGATTCACCACAGAGACGATGAGGCAGTGAGGAAAAAAGAAGTACCGGCGCGCTTCGCCTGCCTACGCGAAGCCGACCTGCCTCCGCCGAAGCGAAGCCGCTTCGGCTTCGCGCAGGCAGGAGCAGCTTCGCTTCGGCGAAGGCAGGCGCGCCAATGCGCTTGGTTCTCTCACCGCCTCATTGTCTTCTCTGTGGTCCATCTTTAATAGGGCTGTCTGCTCGCCGTGGTGAATCCATAGGCGATTGCTCTGCCGGAGCCCCCGGCCTGGGCGCGATTTTGGCCGCGGCGGGGCTTCCCTGGCAACGGGGTTCGTCGGCAAGGACCGCGCGGAGCGGCGAAAGCGGCGGCAGTTCACGGCTCGGAGCCCGTCATGTTATGCTGCCGGCGACTTTCCGCCGAAGCCTCGCACGGCGAGCCGTGACGCCAATCCCAGGCGCCGTCCCGCCCGGACGTGATCCGGACGTCCACGGATGCGCGGAAAGACCTCGCCGGCAGCGCGCGGACGGCCGGGCCAAGCCGGTCGTGACGCCGAACGAAGGAAGAACACAGATGGGTCGATCCTCGCAAGCGCCGCTCTAGATGCGCATCGACGAAGACGCGGCCGTCCTTCCCGACCTGCTCCGCGAGGGTCTCCAAGTGGTTTTCGTCGGCATCAATCCCCCCGTCTTCACGGCGATGCCCACCCACTATTTCGCGCGGCCGAACAATCGCTTCTGGGGCGCGCTCTCGCGCTCGAAGCTGAGCCGCCGGGCGCGGGAGGCACTGGGCGTCACCGCGCTGACGCCGGAGCATGACCGGGCTCTGCTCGAGCACGGCTTCGGCTTCACCGACTTCGTCAAGCGTCCGACCTCGAACACCGCGCTCCTCTCCTCCGAGAAGCTTGACGTGAAAATCGCCGAGCTTGCGGCGAAGCTCGAACGCCATCGGCCGCAAATCGCCTGTTTTCACGGCATCATCGGCTATCGCCGGGTTCACTTCCGCATCGCGCGGGACCAGCCGGATCCGCGTCCCGGCTTGCAGAAGGCGCGCCTCGGCCGGACGCGGCTCTTCCTCGTGCCGAATACCAGCGCGTCCAACTCGCACGTGACCCTCGCGCAGCAGACGGAGTGGTACGATCGGCTGGCCGACGCGCTGGAGACATGATCGCGCCGGCCGTCACAGCTTGACGTCGAGCTCAAGCCGCCAGACCAGCGTGCCGTTGGGCGCGCCGGGGCTGAGGCCGAAAAGATATCCCGCGGTGTAACCGAACTCGCCCAGCCCCTCGATCTCGACCGCGCCGGCGAGCACGGGACCGAGGCGGTGGTCCTGCGCGCCCGCCCGGTCGAAGCCCGGCAGCTTGCCGGGGACGCCGAAGAACTCCACGCCCGGAGCGAAGGCGTCGGTGATCTCCCAGGTCGAGGTCCCGGAATAGCGCAGCCTGACGCCGCTCTGGGCGTTGCGGCCGAGATCGTGGTCGAACAGCAGGTTGAGCACGGTCGAGGACGGCCCGACATCCTTGTGAAAGAGGCCGCCCACCGTCGCCGTCTCGGGGCTGCGCCCGTCAACGGCGTGGTCGTATTCGAGGAAGACCGCGCTCTCGGGCCAGTAATCGGCCTGGGGCTGCAGCCGGACGGCATTCTCGAAATCGAGGGTGCGCGAGCGGAAGCCGTTGTCGGCATTGTCCCAATGGGTCTCGGCCTCGATCCACCAATAGTCGCGGATGCCGTAGCCGAACTCGCCGAAATGAGTCTGGTCGGCGTCGCCGGAGCGGCCGCGATCGAGGAGGGCGGCGCTGTTGTCCTCAAGCTCGACCTCGCCCTCCTCCAGCGAGGGCGGGTTGATCTTGAGATCGGCCGCCCGCGCCGGGGCGACCGCCGCCAGCGCCGCGGCCGCGAGCCACAGCGCCGCGCAGCGGCAAGGTTCGGCACATGACATCGGCGGAGTGTAGCACGGCCGCGCGCAAGAGGCCCGCAGCCTTGGCCGGCTCAGCCGCTCAGGGGCGCTTCGCCCGCGAAGCGCCGCCGCCGCCGCCGCGCCGCCTGACGATCACGGACCTCAATATCGCACGCCATGGTTCATGGCGACCTGCTCGGTCACGGGTCCGAGCGATATGGCGGGGAAATAGGCAAGCCCGCCCATGATCAGCACGACGCCGACGAGCAGGATCACGAATTGCGGGCTGTGCGTCGGAATGGACCCGGCCGAGGGCGCGAGCCGCTTCTTCCGCGCCAAGGAGCCGGCGACCGCGAGCAGCGGAATCACGAAAAGGAACCGTCCCATCAGCATCGCCGCGGCCAGCGTCGCATTGTAGAAGAGAGTGTTGGTGGAGAGGCCGGCAAAGGAGCTGCCGTTGTTGCCGGTCGCCGAGGCATAGGCATAGAGGATCTCGCTGAAGCCGTGCGGGCCGGTGTTGGCGATCCCCGCCAAGCCTTGCGGCAGCATGCAAGCGAGCGCCGTCCACCCCAATATCGACAGCGAATAGCTCAAGAGCGCGAGCATGGTCATCTTGACCTCCTTCGCCTCGAGCTTCTTGCCGAGATATTCGGGCGTGCGTCCGACCATGAGCCCCGCCACGAACATGGTGACGATGGCGAAGGCCAGCATGCCGTAAAGCCCCGAGCCGACGCCGCCGAAGGTGACCTCGCCCAGCGCGATATTGGCGATCAACACCATGCCGCCCAGAGGCAGGAAGCTGTCATGCATCGCGTCGACGGCGCCGCCCGCGTCGGTGGTGACGGTCGCGAAAAGCGCCGACGAGGCGATGCCGAAGCGGACCTCCTTGCCTTCCATGTTGCCTCCCGCCTGGAGCGCGCCCGGCGCGGCGTCGACACCGAAAGCCGCGAAGGCGGGATTGCCATGCGATTCCGACCAATAGACCGTCGTCACGCCGAGGAGAAGCAGGACGCCCATGGCAGCAAAGATGGCCCAGCCCTGGCGCTCGTCCTTCACCATGCGGCCCAGCACATTGGTGAGCCCGGCGGCGATCGCGATCAGCAGCAGCATCTGCACGAGGTTGGTGAGCGCGGTCGGGTTTTCGTAGGGATGGGCGGAGTTGGCATTGAAGAAGCCGCCGCCATTGGTGCCGAGAAGCTTGATCACCTCCTGCGAGGCGACGGGTCCCTGGGCGATGGTCTGCCGGGCGCCTTCCAGCGTCGAGGCATCGACATAGGCGCCGAGGTTCTGCGGCACGCCCTGCCAGACGAAGACAAGGCCGACCAAGACCGACAGCGGCAGCAGGACGTAGAGCGTGCAGCGGGTGAGATCGACCCAGAAATTGCCGATGCCGCCCGCCTCGCGCCGCGCAAAACCGCGGATGAGGGCCAGCGCCAGCGCGATGCCGACCGCGGCCGAGACGAAATTGTGGACCGCAAGCCCCGCCATCTGGACGAGGTAGCCCATGGTGGTTTCCGGCACATAGGACTGCCAGTTCGTGTTGGTGACGAAGCTCACCGCGGTGTCGAAGGCCAGCACCTCTTCCACGCCCGCCTGCCCTTGGGGGTTGAGCGGCAGATACCATTGCAGGCGCTGGAGCGCGTAGAGCGCCACGAAGCCGACGGCGCTGAAGAGCACCATGGCCACGGCGTAGCCGCGCCAGGATTGCTCCTCGCTTTCGTCGACGCCGCAACACCAATAGAGAAAGCGCTCGACCGGCCGCAGCAGCGGGCTTAGAAGGGTCGGCTCGCCGCCAAACACGCGCGCCATGTAACCGCCGAGCGGCCGGGTGACCGCGACGACGATCAGGCCGAAAAGCGCGATCTGCAACCATCCATTGCCGGTCATCAAGGACCCCGACCTCGCCGAGCCGGCTTCGAGCGATACTCCCGCCCCGGCATCGCCGCCTTGATCAGGATCAACAACGGGCGGCGCTCTTCGCCCGCGGGAAGGGCGGCGGAACCCCCCGCCGCGCATGCCAAATCCCTGACCGGCCCCGGCAATCCCGCTCCGTCCACTCTCCCGGGCGGAGAGACAAGAGCCGCGGCGCCGGCGGGCGGCGGCACGGGCGATCCCTTCCCCGCCGCCGCGGCGCGGCACCCACGGCCGCGAGCGGAGGCGGCAGCGAGGCGCGGGCCTCGGCGCATCGGCCGGCAACGATTGAATTTTGCGCAACCGAGTGAGATCCTCCATGTTCCTCGATCCAGCACCGTGCCTCCGGAATGCTTGAGCGCCTGCCCGTCCTGTTCCGCTCCACGATGTACGCGCTTCGCGGCGGCTTTCTCGTTCGGCCGCTGGCCATCGCCGTGATCCTGGGAATCGCGGGCGCCGTGCTCTCCTCGCTGGAGGAATCGACGCCCGCGCTCAGCGCCTGGATCCCGAGCATCCTCTTTCCCTCGCACGACGACCCCGGCGTGGCCCAGACCATCCTCAGCAGCGTCGCGACCTCGATCATGACGGTCGTGTCGATCGTGTTCGCGATCCTGCTGATGACGCTCACCCTCGCCTCGACGCAGTTCTCGCCGCGCATCCTCATCAGCTTCGTCAGGGACCGAACCACGCAATGGACGCTCGGCATCTTCCTGGGAACCTTCTCCTATTGCATGGCGGCGTTGCCCGCGGCGCGCAGCCTGCCGCACCCCTTCGTGCCGGTCGCGAGCGTGACCGGGGCGATGGTGCTGGCGCTCGTCTGCGTCGGCTGGCTGATCTACTTCATCAATCACATCTCGCGCTCGATCAGCGTCAACCACATCGTCGATCGCATCGCGCGCGAAACCGAGCTGGTCATCGACGAATTCATGCCCTATCCCCGCGGGCCGTTCCCCGTGCCGGACCGGCCGGAGCCGTCTCCGGCAAAGGACGGGACTCCCCTCCTCAACCGGCAGTCCGGCTATATCTGCTACGTCGACATCAAGCGCCTCGTCGCCCTGGCGAAAGCCTACCGCATTTGCGTGCATGTGGAGCGCCGCGTCGGCCAGTTCGTGCCGGCCGGCGTGCCGCTCGCGCGCGTGTCGCAGATGGAGCGCGCCGCGGCCGACGGCGCGCTGCACCTCCTCGCCGCCTTCGACATCGGCCCGGCGCGCACCATGCAGCAGGACGTCGAGTTCGGCGTCATCCAGATCGTCGACATCGCGCTGCGCGCGATGTCTCCCGCGGTCAACGATCCCAGCACGGCCATTAGCTGCGTCGACCAGCTCAGCCGGATCATGATCCTGTGGGTGAGCCGCATGCCGCCGCCTTCCCACTATTACGCGCCGCCGCACGTGTTGCGGGTCTTCGTGCCGTGGATGAGCTTCGAGGGCCTGCTCGACACGGCGTTCGAGCAGATCAGGCACTATGCCGCGGCCGATATCGCGGTAAGCCTGAGGCTGATGCGCGCCTTCGGCGACATCGCGGGCGCCACCCGGCACGCCGATCTTCGCGTGAAACTCCTCGAACGCGCGCGGCGCGTGGCGGCGGGATGCGCGGGCCACCTGCCGAAGGACGAGCTGGTAAAACTGGAGCTGCGGCTCGCGGCGCTCGAGACCGTCGCCGCGGCGGAGGGGTGACAGGCCGGCGGAAGACGGCAATCAAGACGCGGCGCCGTTCGTGGTTCCCCGCGCTCGCCGCGGTCAATCCTTCCCGCCGGCGTTTCGGCGGCATCGGCGATCGCCCCGCCTCCGGGCAGGGCTATCGCATTTGGCGCCGCGCCCGCGGTAGGAAGGGATTCACCAGAGAGACAGTGAGACAGTGAGGAAAGAAGTACCGGCGCGCTTCGCGCGCCAAAGCCCTTGGTTTTCTCACTGCCTCACTGTCTCTCTGGTCCATCTTTCGAATTACGGAATTACGGGGACACAATACCTGATTCAGCGACGATGCGGCGCGGCGCGACAAATACCCCACCTCACCCGGCCTCTCCGCCCCAAGGGGCGGAGAGGGGAAGATTCGCGCGACTGTGAATTATGTATTGTGTCCCTGAAATTCCTGATGTCCCTGAAATTCCTGAAATTCTTGTCCCTGAAATTCTCGTCCGGGCGAGGTCAGGGGGATTTGACGGTCTCGGCCAGGCTTGCGACGGCCTTGGCGACGAAGGGATCGAGCCCGGCGCCGCCGGCGGCGAGATGCTCGATGATGGCGGCGCGCATGCGCGGCTCCCAGAAGCGGCGGAGGTGGTCGGCGACGGCCGCGACGGCCTTCTCCTCGCCCTGGTTCGCGAAGAACTTGCCGATCTGATTGGCCATGTAGACGAGCTTCTCAGGCGACATGATTGACCGCATCCATGTCGACGCGCCCGCCATGCGTGAAAACCTCGAAGCCGTCGTCGCGCGCGACCGCGACGAGCGTGACGCCGGCGGCGGCCGCCACCCGCACCGCGAGCGCCGTGGGCGCCGATACGGCGGCAACGATCGGCGTCCCCATCATCGCCACCTTCTGCACCATCTCGACCGAAACCCGGCTCGTCAGCACGACCATGCCGCGCGCCGCGGAGAGCGAGGCGCGCGCGAGCGCGCCGGCGAGCTTGTCGAGCGCGTTGTGGCGCCCGACGTCCTCGCGCAGCGCCACCAGGCCGGCGCCCGGCTCCCAATAGGCGGCGGCGTGGACGGCGTGGGTCTGCCGGTTGATCGCCTGGCGCGGCGGCAGCGCGGCCAGCGCGGCGGCGATCGCCTTGGCCGAGAGCCGGAGATCGCTCGCCACCGCCGGCGGCTGCCGCATGGCTTCCTCCAGGCTTTCGATGCCGCACAGGCCGCAGCCGGTCGGCCCGGCAAGATGACGCCGCCGCTGGTAGAATACCTCGGTCTGCGGCTGGGCGATTGACATCCGAAGCTCGATGCCGGCCGCGAAAGGCACCACTTCGAGCGCCTCGATCTGCTGCGGCGAGGCGACGATCCCGTTGGCCAGGCTGAAGCCCACCGCGAAATCCTCGAGATCGGCCGGCGTCGCCATCATCACCGCGTAGGCCGTGCGATCGTAGGTGAAGGCGACCGCCGTCTCCTCGGGAATGAGGCGCTCGCCGGCAACGGCGCCGGCGCCGCGCCAGGAGGTGGACGCGACCCGCAGGACGGGCGGCGGCAGGCTCATTCCGCCGCCTCGACCGACGGGCCGATGCGGCGGGTCTCGCGCGACAGCTCGCGATAGCGCTCCTGCCAGTCGGAGGGGCCGTTGGAGGGCGAGACCTGCACCGCCGTCACCTTGTATTCGGGGCAGTTGGTCGCCCAATCGGAATACTCGGTGGTGACCACGTTCGCCTGGGTGTCGGGGTGATGGAAGGTGGTGTAGACCACGCCCGGCGCGACGCGGTCGGTGATGCGCGCGCGCAGGCTGGTCTCGCCGACGCGGCTCGCGAGCCGCACCCAGTCGCCGTCGCGAACGCCGCGCTGCTCGGCGTCGTGCGGATGGATCTCGAGCCGGTCCTCCTCGTGCCAGACGACGTTCTCGGTGCGCCGCGTCTGCGCCCCGACGTTGTACTGGCTCAGGATGCGGCCGGTGGTGAGCAGCAGCGGGAAGCGCGGCCCGGTCTTCTCGTCGGTCGGCACGTATTCGGTGACGAGGAAATTGCCCTTGCCGCGCACGAAGCCGCCGATATGCATGACCGGCGTGCCCTCGGGCGCCTTGTCGTTGCAGGGCCATTGCACCGAGCCCAATTGGTCGAGCCTGGCATAGGAAACGCCGGCGAAGGTGGGGGTGAGCCGCGCGATCTCGTCCATGATCTCCGAGGGGTGGGAATAATGCATCTCCAGCCCCATCGCCTTGGCCAGCGCCAGCGTGATCTCCCAATCGGCAAGCCCGGCGCGCGGCTGCATCACCTTGCGCACGCGGCCGATGCGCCGCTCGGCGTTGATGAAGGTGCCGTCCTTCTCGAGGAAGGTCGAGCCGGGCAGGAACACATGGGCGTAGCGCGCGGTCTCGTTGAGGAAGAGATCCTGCACCACGACGCATTCCATCGCCGCGAGCCCCGCCGCCACGTGATGCGTGTCGGGATCGGATTGCAGGATGTCCTCGCCCTGGATGTAGATGCCCTTGAAGGAGCCGTCGCAGGCCGCGTCCAGCATGTTGGGAATGCGCAAGCCGGGCTCGGCCTCGAGCCGCACGCCCCAATCGCGCTCGAAAAGCGCGCGCGTCGCCGCGTCGGAGATGTGGCGGTAGCCGGAAAGCTCGTGCGGGAAGGAGCCCATGTCGCAGGAGCCCTGCACGTTGTTCTGGCCGCGCAGCGGATTGACGCCGACGCCGCGCCGGCCGATGTTGCCGGTCGCCATCGCGAGGTTCGCCATGGCCATCACGGCCGTGGTGCCTTGGCTGTGCTCGGTCACGCCCAGGCCGTAATAGATGGCGCCGTTGCGGGCGCCGGCATAGAGCCGCGCCGCCGCGCGGATGTCCCCGGCCGGAACGCCGGTGACGCGGGCGACGCTCTCCGGGCTGTTCTCCGGGCGCCGGATGAACGCGGCCCAGTCGGCAAAGGCGGCGCCGTCGCAGCGCTCGCGCACGAAAGCGTCGGCAAGCAGGCCCTCGCTGACGATCACATGCGCCAGCGCGTTGAGCATGGCGACGTTCGTGCCGGGCAGCAGCGGCAGGTGCCAGGCCGCCTCGACATGGGCCGAGCGCACGAGGTCGATGCGGCGGGGATCGACGACGATGAGCTTCGCGCCCTCGCGCAGCCGCTTCTTCATGCGCGAGGCGAAGACCGGATGCGCGTCGGTCGGATTGGCGCCGATGACGATGATGACGTCGGCCTCTTCGACGGAATCGAAATCCTGGGTCCCGGCGGAGGTGCCGAAGGTCTTGCTCAGGCCGTAGCCGGTCGGCGAATGGCAAACGCGGGCGCAGGTATCGACGTTGTTGTTGCCGAAGACGGCGCGCACCAGCTTCTGGACCAGGAACGTCTCCTCGTCGGTACAGCGCGAGGAAGTGATGCCGCCGATCGAGCCGCGGCCGTAGGCCGCCTGGAGGCGGCGAAACTCCGCGGCGGCGTGGCCGATCGCCTCGTCCCAGGACACTTCGCGCCAGGGGTCGGTGATCTTCGCGCGGATCATCGGCTTCAGGACGCGGTCCGGGTGATTGGCGTAGCCCCAGGCGAAGCGGCCCTTGACGCAGGAATGGCCGTGATTGGCCTTGCCGTCCTTCCACGGCACCATGCGGACGAGCTGGCCGCCGCGCATCTCGGCCTTGAAGCTGCAGCCGACGCCGCAATAGGCGCAGGTGGTGACGACCGAATGCTCGGGCTGGCCGATCTCGATGACGGATTTCTCCATCAAGGTCGCGGTCGGACAAGCCTGGACGCAGGCGCCGCAGGAGACGCATTCGGAGTCGAGGAATTTCTCGTCCATGCCCGCGGCGACATGCGAGGCGAAGCCGCGGCCGTCGATGGTCAGCGCGAAAGTGCCCTGCACCTCCTCGCAGGCCCTGACGCAGCGCGAGCAGACGATGCATTTGGCGGGATCGAAGGTGAAATAGGGATTGGACGCATCCTTCCCGGCCTTGAGGTGATTGGCGCCGTCATAGCCGTAGCGCACCTCGCGCAAGCCCACCGCGCCCGCCACGTCCTGCAATTCGCAATTGCCGTTGGCCGAGCAGGTCAGGCAGTCGAGCGGATGGTCGGAGATATAGAGCTCCATCACGTTGCGGCGGAGCTGGTGCAGGCGCCGGTTCTGCGTCGTCACCACCATTCCCTCGGCGACGGGCGTGGTGCAGGAGGCGGGCGTGCCGGGCCGGCCCTCGATCTCGACGAGGCACAAGCGGCAGGAGCCGAAGGCCTCGACCATGTCGTAGGCGCAGAGCTTCGGCACCTTGATCCCGGCTTCCATCGCCGCCCGCAGGATCGAGGTGCCTTCGGGCACGGTCACGGCGAAGCCGTCGATGGCGAGCGTGACGGTCTTCTCCGCCTTGGAGCGGGGGGTGCCGTAATCGATTTCGCTGACGAGGGGCATGAACGCCTCCTAGGCTGCGCTGGCCGCGCCGGCGCGGGCGAGACCGAAATCCTCGGGGAAATAGGTGAGCGCGCTCATCACGGGATAGGGGACGAAGCCGCCCAAGGCGCAGAGCGAGCCGAACTTCATGGTGTCGCACAGCTCCGCCAGCAGGGCGGCGTTGGCGTCGCGCCGCTCGCCCTTGACGATGCGGTCGATCACCTCGACGCCGCGCACCGAGCCGATGCGGCAGGGCGTGCATTTGCCGCAGGATTCGATCGCGCAGAACTCCATGGCAAAGCGCGCCTGGCGCGCCAGGTCGACGGTATCGTCGAAGACGACGACGCCGCCATGGCCGATCAAGCCGTTCCTGGCGGCAAAAGCCTCGTAGTCGAAAGGCGTGTCGAAGAGCGCGCGCGGGAAATAGGCGCCGAGCGGGCCGCCGACCTGGACGGCCCGCACCGGCCGGCCGGTCGCCGTGCCGCCGCCGATCTCGTCCACCAGCTCGCCCAGCGTCATGCCGAACGCCGCTTCGAAGAGGCCGCGATGCCGGACGTTGCCGGCGAGCTGGATCGGCATGGTGCCGCGCGAGCGGCCGAGCCCCAGCGCGCGATAGGCCTCGGCGCCCTCGGCGAGGATCACCGGCACGGAGGCGAGCGAGATGACGTTGTTGACCACGGTCGGCCGGCCGAAGAGGCCGCGATGGGCCGGCAGCGGCGGCTTCGCGCGCACCTGGCCGCGCTTGCCCTCGAGGCTTTCGAGCAGCGCCGTCTCCTCGCCGCAGACATAGGCGCCGGCGCCGACGCGAATCTCCATGTCGAAATCGCAGGCCGAGCCGGCGATGGCGCGGCCGAGACAGCGCTCGCGCCGCGCAATCTCGATGGCGCGGCCCAGGATCTCGATCGCATGCGGATATTCGGAGCGGATATAGACATAGCCCTTGGTCGCGCCGACCGCGAGGCCGGCGATCGCCATGCCCTCGATCAGGACGAAGGGATCGCCCTCCATGATCATGCGGTCGGCGAAAGTGCCGGAATCGCCTTCATCGGCGTTGCAGACGATGTATTTCCGCCCCGCCGCCGCCTGCGCCGCCGTGCGCCATTTGACGCCGGTCGGAAACCCCGCGCCGCCGCGGCCGCGCAAGCCGGACTTGACCACTTCCTCGACCACCGCCTCCGGCGCCAGCGCGAGCGCGCGCTCGAGCCCGCGCCAGCCGCCATGGGCGCGGTAATCGGCCGAGGACAGCCGGTCGACGACGCCGCAGCGCGCGAAGGTGAGCCGCGTCTGGCGCTTCAGGAAGGGAATCTCCTCCGGCCGGCCGAGGCGCAGGGGATGCATGCCGCCCTCGAGCCAGCCGGCATCGAACAACGCCTCGACATCGCCGGGGCGCACGGGGCCATAGGCGATGCGGCCTTCGGGCGTCGCCACCTCGATCATCGGCTCGAGCCAATAGAGGCCGCGCGAGCCGGTGCGCACGATCTCGAGGGCGAGGCCGCGGCGGCGCTCGGCCACGACGATCGCCCGCTCCACCTCGTCGGCGCCGAGCGCCAGCGCGCCGGCGTCGCGCGGCACGAAGACGCGGCCCGCGGTCACGGCGCCCTCGCCTGGTCGATGAGAGCGCCGAGCCGGGCAGGATCGAGGCCGCCGATCACCTTGCCGTCGAGCATCGCCGCCGGCGCGCAGGCGCAAAGCCCGAGGCAGAACACCGCCTCCAAGGTCACCCGCCCGTCATCGCTGGTCCCGCCCCAGCCGACCCGCAGCCGCTCGCGCGCTGCGGCGCCGAGCGCGTCGGCCCCCATCGACTGACAGGCTTCGGCGCGGCAGAGCCTGAGCACGTGGCGGCCGGGCGGCGCGCGGCGGAAGTCGTGATAGAAGCTGACGATCCCGTGCACTTCCGCACGCGACAGGTTGAGCGCAGCGGCCACCAGCGGCACCGTCTCGCCGGGCACGAAGCCGAATTCCTCTTGCAAGGCGCGCAACATCGGCAGCGCCGCGCCTTCGGCCGCGCGATGCGCCGCGATGATCTCCTCGGCCCGTTCCCGGCTCCAGGACGCCATGTCCGTCAGCTTGGCAATCTCGGCGGCGCAATCAATAGAGCGCTTCCGTCTGGCGATAGATAATTTCTATCAATAGACGAATAAACAAGTAATATCAATTGTTTATATCGATAGCCAGCCGCCTGGCCTCGGCCACGAGCGCGGCGGTCAGCGGGGTCATCGGCTCGCGGTGCGGAACGACGAGGCCGATGGTGGGATAGGGCTCCGGCCCCTCGATCGGGATGGCGCGGATGGTATCCACGAGACCGAGGGTCTCGGCGAGCTTTGCCGGCATGACGCTCGCCCAGCGCCCGGTGCGGACATGGGAGAACAGCACGATCATCGAATCCGATTCCAGAGTCGGCGCGGGCTCGCAGCCGGCGCCGCGCAGATAGCGGTCGATGATCCGGCGGTTCTGCATGTCGGGCGTCAGCAGGCAGAGCGGGATCCGCCCGACCTCGGCCCAGCTCACCGTCTCGCGGTCGCCGAGCGGGCTGTCGGCGGCGGTGATCAGGCGATAGCGCTCGCGATAGAGCGGCACGACGCGCACGCGGCCGACCGGCTCGTTGTCGAGATAGGTGAGGCCGGCATCGGTCTCCAGATTCTCCAGAAGCGCCAGGATCTCGATGGAATTGCGCGACCAGACGGTGAAGGACACGCCGGGATGGCGGGCGCGCAAGGGCGTCGTGAGCTGCGCCACGATGGCGAGCGCCGTGGGCACGGCGGCGATCTTGACGTGCCCGACGAGCCCTTTCTTGAGCGCGCGAATCTCCTGCTGCATGGTGCGCGAATCGCCGACGATGCGGCGCGCCCAGTCGAGGACGCGCTCGCCCTCGGCGGTGAAGCTGTGAAAGCGCGAGCCGCGCTGGACGAGCAGCACGCCGAGCGTGTCTTCGAGCTGCTTGATGCCGGCCGAGAAGGTCGGCTGGGTCACGCCGCAGGCCTCGGCGGCGCGGCCGAAATGCTGCTCGTTGGCGAGCGCGATGAGATATTCGAGCTTGTCGATCATGCCCGGCGCGAAGGCTAGTCGCTGGCGCGCGGCGCCACAAGCCGGCTCGGCCGGGAGCGGATCGCCGCGTGCCGGAGCGCGGCGTCAGCGGATCCGGGTCAGGCGCATCAGCATGGTGCAGGCGCCAAACTCGTAATCGCCGTCGAAGGCGTCGCCGCCGAACCTGCCCCTGGCGTCCCAGCGGCCGACCGTGCCCCGGAAAGCGCCGTCGGCGGCGACGGTGCCGTCGATGGGAAATCGGCCGGCGGGCATGGCCGATCCCTCGGCGATGACCTCCTCGCCGGTCACGCGCTCGCCGTCGACCGCAAAAGCGGCGGCGGTCCTGGTGTCGCAGCCCGCGCCCATGCTGCCTTGCGACGCGCCCTGCCAAGTCCCGTCATAAGGCCCCGTCGCGCCGGCGGCGAGCAGCGGCAGCGCCGCGGCGATGATCGCGGCATTTCTCGCGCGGCGGGCGAGCGCGTCTTGCGCCCGCCGCACCGCCCGCGCCGGCCGGGACATGCTGAGCTGCGCCATGACGCGCCACTTTGTACGCGCGCCTGGCGATTGTCCATGGCGCCGATACGTGCCGCCGGCGCGGCCGGGATCGACATTTCGATCCACAGGCGGCTGTGATAGCGTGCCGCATGCCGTCAGCGGACCAGTTCGAGCCACCGCAATACCTGTCGAGCCTCACGGCCGCGATCAATGACGGCGGCAAGTCGGTGCAAGCCGGCGCGTTCGCCTTCACGGTGATCGGCCTCTATCTCATCGCCACCGCCTTCTCCGCCACCGACGAGGACCTGCTGCTCGATCACACCACGCCGGTGGCGCAGCTCGGCGTGCAGCTTCCGGTGACGTTCTCGTTTGCCGTGGCGCCGCTCGTGTTCGTCCTGCTGCATTTCTACACGCTCATCCGCTACGACATGCTGGCGGCGAATTTGCGCCAATTCCGCGTCGACCTGCGCGCGGCGGTGCCGATCGAGGCCGACCGGGAGCGATGCCGGCAGCTTCTGGCGAATGTGGAGTTCGTCCAGGCCGTCGCGATCCCCGCGGAATCGACGCTGCACAGCCGGCTCTATCGCGTCGCGGTCTGGGTCATGACCGCGGCCTTCCCCGTGCTCGCCCTGTTTCTCGTGCAGGTCAGCGCCCTGCGCTATCAGAACGAGGCCGTCACCGCCGTACAGCGGCTCCTGCTCGGCGCGGATCTCGTCGGCTTGCTGTGGTTCTTCCACCGCATGAGCCGATGGCGGTCGGACGAGGAGAGGCCGGGCGCGCGGCCCTCGGCACCCTACAAACGGGCGGCGCTTGCGACGCTGATCTGGGGCCTGAACATCGCCTATCTCAACGTCCCGGGACCGGATGCCGAGACGGTCGGCGCGGGGCAGAGCCTCGGCTGGCGGGATGCCGCCGCGGCGCCGCTCGATTTCCTGTGCGGGGAGCTGGGGCTAGGCTGCCGCTATCTCGACGTCAGCCACCGCCCGCTGTTCGGCCGCGTCTGGGACAACCACGCCCTCGTCGAATTGCGGCAAGGCAAATTCCGCTCCGATGCGAGAGCCGCGCTCGAGGGGGCGTATCTGCGCGGGCGGAGCCTGCGCTTCGCCAACCTCAGCGAGAGCGATCTCTTCGGCGCCGATCTGCGCGACGCCGATCTCGCCCATGCCGACCTCTCGCATGCACGCCTGCAAAGCGCCGATCTGAACTCGGCCGATCTGCGCCTCGCCGACCTCCAATCCGCGAGACTGCAAGGCGCGCAGCTCTATCATGCCCGGCTGCAATCGGCGAACCTCTCCTACGCGCAATTGGACGGCGCCGATTTGGGCCGGGCCCGGCTGCAAGGGGCCCTGCTGTCCTATGCGGAGTTGCAAGGCGCGAGCCTCAGGGACGCGCAGCTCTGGGGCGCGGAGCTGGTCGGGGCGCAGCTCCAAGGCGCGGATCTGCGGGGAGCGGAGCTGGAGATGGCCGGCCTCGCCGGCACGCAGCTCGTGGGCGCGCAGCTCCAATGCTCCCGGCCGGTCGGCGCGCAGTTCCAAGGCGCCATGGTGCTCGGCGGCGCGTTGAGCGCGGAGCAACTGGAAGCGGTCAAGCCGTTTCTGGCCACGAAGGACCAGTGCACCCGCCTCTGGCACGTGCTGGTCAATTCGAACACGAATTTCAGCCTGGCGAATCTCAAAGGCGCCGATTTCGACACGCCCCTGGAGCGATCCAAGAGGATCGAGACGGGGCTGGCGGTGGTCGACGCGGTGCACGCGCCCGCCGCGGAAATCGAGATCGTGCTGCGGGCTCGCCTCGACGGGCGCATCGAGGACAATTTCGCGCTGAGCCTCGCGCCCGCCTTCCGGCCGTCGCCGGGCCACGCCCTGGTCGACAGCCCGGCGCCGAAGGCGCTCTCCGACGTCAATCAGCACTTCCTGACGGCGGACGACATCGATTACTGGACGGAGCTTGCGGCCTGGCTGCTCGATCGCCCCGCCGACCGGAACGAGCCGGCCGTTTCGCAGAGACTTATCGACATATTCGTGACGGAGAGCCGCCGCCAAGCGAAATCCCGGCCGGAGGCGCCGGCCGCGCTCGTCGAGGTGGCGTGCCGCTTCCTGCGCGCGGCGCGGGCGGGAACGCTCGCGCTTGACGAGCCGGGACTCAGCGGCTTGAGCCGGGTCGCCGAGAAATGCCAGGCCGACGGCGCCGCCGCCCGCGGCGGCTGACGCGCCTGGCGCGGCCGGAGCGGCGCATCCGGCGGCGGCCCGACCAACCCGCGCTTCGGCCGCGCGCCCGATCGCGGCTCACAAGAGCGTGACGCCGGGAAAGCGGGCATTCGTCTATCATCGACGGGCGCTTTCGCGGCATCCGCCTTGCCGATATCGGGTCGGCGTCGCGGGAGCCGGCCCGGCAAGATATTCGCCCCCGTCGACCCCTGCGGTATCATCCTCCGTGGCCCTTGTCGAAGGGATGGAAATGGGTTGGCTCACGCGACGCAAAGCCCCTCGCCGCGCCAGCTTCCCGATCGGCGTCTACCGGCTCGACAGCCCCGTCGAGGGGCTCGCGGGCCTGGTCGAGTTCACGCCAACGGAATACGCGCAGCTTGCCCATCGTTACGAGGGCGAAAAGAACTACAACGCGCCGCCGGTGCTCTTCCTGGGCCATTCCTGGCGCGCGATGCTGCAAACCGCCTACGACCAAATCTGCAAGATCACCCTTTACATGGAAGTGCCGGAAAAGCCGGAAGCCTATGCGATCGCGACGGAGACCCTGCACTTCTGCACCGGGCACTTGGGCAAGCCGGCCGACCGGAAAGCGGGGCTCGTCGTCTGGGACACGACCAATGGAAACGTCGTTCTCCAGACCGGAGAAACCGAAAAGGGCCTGAGCATCGGCCTCTTCCTCACCTCGCGCTCGGTGCGCAGCTACAAGAAGCCGTGAGGCCGACCGGCGGGCGAGATGAGCAGCGGACCGGCTTCGCTTCGCCGAGGGCAGGCAGGCCCGCCATCAATGCTCCGTGACCTGGCCGATCCGCTTCGCGGCGCACCCTCCGCGGTGCCTCTCGCGGGCAATTGCCCCGCCTTGCGCCCGGCCAACCGGGAGCTGCCATGGGCGCCGCGGCCGGCGCGCGGCGCGGGCTCAAACGGCGAGGCCGAGCTTCTTCAAGAAGGTGTCGATCTCGCCGTTGAGCCGCGTCGCCTGCTGCGACAGCGCGCCCGAGGCGTCCAGCACCTGGCTCGCCGTCGTGCCGGTCTCGCGCGAGGCTTCGGCGACGGCGGCGACGCTGGTGCTGACCTCGCGGTTGCCGGCGGCGGCCTGCTGGATGTTGCGGGCGATCTCCTTGGTCGCCGCGCTTTGCTCCTCGACCGCGGCGGCGATCGAGCCGGCGATCTCGTTCATCTCCGTCACCGTCTTGGCGATCGACTGGATCGCCTTCACCGCGCCGCCGGTCGAGCCCTGGATGGCGTCGATCTTGCCGCGGATCTCGTCGGTGGCCTTGCCGGTCTGGTTGGCGAGCTGCTTCACCTCGCCGGCGACGACGGCGAAGCCCTTGCCGGCATCGCCGGCGCGCGCCGCCTCGATGGTGGCGTTGAGCGCCAGCAAATTGGTCTTCTCGGCGATCGACTGGATGAGCTTCAGCACGTCGCCGATCTGCGCCGCGGTGGCGGAGAGGCCGTGGACGATCTCGCCGGTGTGCCTCGCCTCGTCGACCGCCTGCTGCGCGATGTGCCGGGACTGCGTCACTTGCCGGCCGATCTCGCCGACCGAGCTCGACAGCTCCTCCACCGCGGTGGCGACCGTCGCCACGTTGGCGGTGGTCTGCTCCGTCGTCGCCGCGACGCCGGTCGCCTGCTCGCCGAGCCCGGCGGCCGTCCGGGTCATGGCGGCGGCGCTGGCGTTCATCCTGGCCGCCGCCTCGGCGACGCCGCTCACGACCTCGTGCACATTGGTCCGGGCGAAGCGGGCGAAATCGCCGACCTTCTCCTCCATGGCCGAGGTGGTGGCGTTCATCGTCTCCGCCGCCAGATGGAACGAGCCGGGCAGCCCGCGCAGCAGCACCTTGCGGTAATAGCGGCTCTGCCCCACCGCCTGCATCGAGCCGCGCGCCTCGCGCACGAAGGCGTCGGTGACGTCGAGCAGATGATTGATCGAGCGCTGGAGCGAGCCGACCAGGCCGGGCTCGGGGATCTCCAGGATGCGGCCCTCGAGGTCGCCCTTCGCGGCGCCGTTGCAGACCGCGGCGGCGCGGGCGAGCGCGCGCTCGAGCCGCAAGAGGCCGGCCGCCGCGGCGCCCGCGCCCGCCAGCGCCAGCGCGTGTCCGATGAGGAGGGCGGGAGTTCCCGCGCCCAACAGCAGCGCCGCCGCCTCGGCGACGAGCACCGCGCCGGCGGCGGCGCCGAACAGCTTGGCCAGCGCCAGCGACGAGCGCTCAGATCGAGAAAGCAAACTGGTCATAGCTCACTCCTTTCGCCTGGAGATCGGCGACGAAACTGTCATAGGTGCGGTTCATGCCGATCTTGCGATCGGGCGCGGCGCGCTCCTCTCCGAGCAGCGCGCGATAGATCGGCGCGATCTTGGCGACCTGGGCGGCGGTGGGTTTGCGGCGGTTGGAATGATAGCCGATGATCTTGCCGGCGGCGTCGAAGCTCGGCGTGACATGGGCGAAGGCCCAATAATGGTCGCCGTTCGACGCCATGTTGAGGACATAGGCGAAGATCTCGCCGCCGGCCTCGATCGTCTCCCACAGCAGCTTGAAGATCGCGCGCGGCATGTCGGGATGCCGGATGAGGCTGTGCGGCTGGCCGAGGACGTCCTTGGCGCCGTAGCGCGAGACGCGCAGGAAGACGTCGTTGGCATAGGTGATCCGACCTTTGAGGTCGGTCTTGGTGACGATGATCTCCTCATCCTCGAAAGGGCTTTCGCGCCCGGTGGGGCGTACCGATCTCGCCGACATCGCAAAACCTCCATATCCGCGCTCGCGCGCCGTGGCGTCTTCATTCAAGCGCCGTGCCAGGCGCGGAAACCGCGGATTTCCGCGCCCGAGGCGCGGCGGCGCCGGATTGCCCCGTGCAATTTGCCCGGGCAAACTGCGGTCAACCCGGATTTTTCGCGGCGATGACGCCTGTTGGAGAACCATCGGCGAGGCGTCGGGGACCTTGCCAAGAGGCGAGCGCTCGCCGAAAACGGCAGGCGGCGGCTCGATCTACACCGGCCGCACGCCCGCGCGCGGCGAGCGAGGCGCAGCAAAGGACCATCCGATGACGATCCCTTCCGAGCCCGAGAAAGGCTTCAGCTTCAAGCTGATGCTGCCCACCCTCGCCTTCGACGTGGCGATGCCGGTCGTCGCGTTCAATGTGCTCACCCGCGCCGGCGTTTCGACGCTCCTGGCCCTGGTCGCGGGCGGCATCTTTCCGGCGATCAACAATCTCCGCGTCTGGGCAAGCTCGCGCCGGCTCGAGCCGCTGGGGCTCATCGTGATGAGCTTTCTCGCGATCGGCACGGCGACCTCGCTGATTTCGGGCAGCGTGTTCTTCGCGCTGATCAAGGACTCGTTCCTGACCGCGGCCTTCGGCCTCCTTTGCCTCGGCTCGCTCTTCGCCGAGCGGCCGCTGATGTTCTACGTCATCCGGCAGTTCGCCGCCGGCAATGATCCCGCCCGGCTCCTCTGGTGGAACGGGCTTTGGCAGCTTGCCGACTTTCGCGCAGCCCAGCGCCTTGTGACCCTGGTGTGGGGAGCGGCCTATCTGGTCGAGGCGCTTCTCAGGGTCGGCTTCGCGCTCACGCTCTCGCCGGCGGAGGTGGTGGCGATCTCGCCGGTGATGGCCTTCGGCGCGCTGATCGCGCTCATCGCGTGGACGCGGCGATATCTGGGGGCGCTGCGCGAGCGGCGGCTGCGCGCGCAGCACGGCGGCCAAGCGGGCTGAGCCCGCCGGCGACGGCGGCTTCGATCGAGCGCGGCGGCCGGCCCAGGGCCAAACCGGCGAGCGGCAACAAGCTCGGAAATCCTATTTGTCGCTCCGGCCGCCGCCCATGTTCCAGCGCAAGCCAATACCGATTGGGGGGATCGGCGCCGGCGCCGGCGCCTCCGGCTGCAGCGCCGCCGGCGTTGCCAGCGGGGACGACGGAGACAGCGCAACCCAGCGCCAGTTTAGGGTGCACTTGGCAACGTCCGGGTAATAGCCGGGCGGATCGTCGCAATAAGCCGAGTATCGCGGCACCTGGTAGGACGCCGTCGCCGCGACCGGGCGCCAGTCGAGGCTGCACGACGAGACAATTCCGTAATAGCCCGCGGGATTATCGCAATAGAAATTCCACCAATATTGCTTCTGCGCCGCCTGATCGTTGGCCGGCGGTTGCGGCTGCGCCACGGGTTGAGGCGCAGGAACAGCGGCGGCGACGGACGCCGCCGGCGCCGCCGGCGGCTGCACACTCGCGGGCGTGGTTGAACCGCAGGTTTTTTCGCACTTCGCCTTTTCCGCTTCGAGCTGCGCCTTCTGCTCCTTCAGCTCGGCGATCCGGCCTTCGTCCTGCGCGATCGCGTTCTGGATTGCCGGATTGCCGAGATCGGCGTTTTGGCGAAGGCTCGCATTCGACCGCTCGAGATTGGCGATCCTGCTGTTGACGTACCAGAGCCGCCCTTCGAATTGCTGGCAGGGCTGGCAGACCGCGGGCGCGGATGGCGGCTGGGCGACCGACTGAGGGGGCGGCGGCGGTTGCGGCGGCGGCGGTTGCGGCGGCGGTGGCTGCGGGACGTAAGCCGGGTCGTAGAGCCCGGCCAAGCGAGCGCGATCCGCGTCCGAAAGATTGGCCGGCGGGCTGGAGGTCTCGACCCGCGGCAAGGTCGGGTGGTTCAGGTCCGGCTCCGATTGGACCATCTCCACATCGGGATATGGCGGTGCGCCAACGCACGCGCCCAAGCCAAGCGCCAGAGCGCCGAGAAGCGAGACGAGGGCCGCAGGCGCAACCACGCGCCCGGCCGGCCGGAGCAGGAACCGATGTGCAGCCGTCATCTGCTGGTCCTTCGCGGGCGGGAGGCTGCCGGTCCGCAAGGCAAAGGATAGCGTATTGCAAGCTCGAGATAAACGGCGATGCGCGTCACCGCGGGATCGAGCCGGGACGGCGCGCTGTCAGCCGCGCGTAAGCGGAAAGCGCTAAGCTCCGGTTTGTCGACCGGTATGATAGCGAAGCGCTGCCGATGCCCTCCCGGCGCGTTGGCGCGCCTTCAACCACCCATAGAGACGGGGGTCAATCATGTCGTGGAAACTGAAAATCATCGGGGCCGCCGCCGCGATCCTCGCCATGGCGGCGCTGGCGGGAACCGCGCTTGCCGCGGACAGCGACCAGAGCCTCGCCGCCGGCGAGGCGCATGCCAAGCGGCTGCTGATGCTGATGGACAAGGACAAGAACGGCAAGGTGTCCAGGCAGGAGTTCATGAACTTCATGTCGGAGGAATTCAACCGGCTGGACATCAACAAGGACGGCGAGCTCGACGTCAGCGAACTGAGCCAGGCGCAAATCCGCGGATTCAGCGGCAAGAAGACAGGCGGGCGCTGAGCCGGCTCGAGGAACCGCAACGGCGCGGCGCGGAGGCGGGAAGGCCGCCTCCGCGCCTCCTTCCCTCAATGTCGATCGAAGCGCGTCAGGCGCGGGTAGTGCCTCAGCTCGAATTGTAACCGTCGATCACCTATGAATGAGGCTTAAATCGATCGATGATCCTTGCGATGATCGTTGCTACTGGCGGGCCGCCGATGGCTACGACCACGATGGCAACGGCAACGACCGTGTTCCAATAAGCGACACCTGCGGCGATCAACATGCCCAGGATGCTCATCTTGAATGCATTGGACTGGGCGGTGTTCAAACGGTTTTCACTGCCGTGCGTCGTTAGCGTTTCCAACCCCTGCCGATGCCGCGTTTGGTCCTTGATCCACTCTACGACTTGGTCGCCCATTCCGGCCTTATAGTCGTCATATGCTTTGAGCATATCCGGAGACGGAAGCGGGCTCCGCGAGACAAAGATCGAAGCTGCAAGCATGGCGACAGCTTCTTCCGGAACCCCGGCTTTGCGAAGGGCCTCGGCGGCTTCAGGCGGAAGAATTTCAGGAAGAGGCGGCTGTCCCGCTTGCGGTGGGGGCGGCGCTTTTTCAGACGGCTTCTCGCCCGCGTCCTCGCGTTTTCTTCTCGGCGGCGGCGCTGCGTCGTCCCCAGAAATGATGCACCTCTGACGGAGGCTCTCCCTGGTGCGACAGCTTAGAAGCTACCTCGTACCCGTCAAGCAACAGCGCCTGATAGTCAACCACGAAGGCTTCCAGATCAGATCCGGCGAACGTCTTGCGATAGCAACGGGGAATGGGATCGTATCCGAGCGCCACTCCCTCAATGCAATCTCTGAGGCGCGGAGACAGATAGGCGATCAGCGCCTTGCTAAATTCCTTCATGTCTTCGCTCCCTCAGGCTTTCGGGGCAAGTGTACGGGCTCTGCGGGGTGGCCTGTCAATGCGGCCATTCGCTTATCGCATCTTCGGCATTAGCACCCCGTAAAGGTAGTGGTTTCGTCAATCCGTAAAGGCGGCAAGTTTCCGCACTGTCGCATCACAGTTCCGCCATCAGCGAAGAGAGCACTCAAAGAGTGCCACGATTCTCCAGTAGAATCAACAGCTTACTATAGCTCATTGATTTGGTTCGTCCGAATTCGATGCCACCCGGCTCACCCTACCAAGAGCGAGTCATCTTCCATTGCTTCGTTTCGCTCGATAAGCGCGACGATATCCTCCACGGACCAGAGCAATAGGGCATCGCGCGCGGCCGGCATCGGCGCAAGCGCGACGCGGGCTTCCACCGGCGCGTCTTCGCCGACCGCGAAGAGCCAGGGCTGGGTATCGTGCGGATTGGCGGCCAGGATCGCGGCGCGCAACGGCCGCTTGACGCCATCGGCGGCATCGCCCGCCCAGTCGCTCCAGGGCGCGTAGGCCGGACCTTCGCCGCCCGACCACAGGCCGCGGTCCCAAGCGCGCCAGCCGAGACCGCCGAGCGCCAGTGCGGCGCCCCCGGCCAACAACGCCCGCCGTGTCCGCATCACCGTCTCCGCCTTGGCCGAGCGCTCGAGGCCGGCCCCTCGCCGCCGCCGATGGCGCCAAAACCTAGCCGACGCTGCCCGCCGCGTCAGCTTCGGCCGGCGCGGGAATCCCGCCTTTGCCGCTTTGCCTTCGCCCGATCCGTCGAGCGCGGCGGCAAAGCGGCGTGCTGCCGACGCCGGCCGGCTTGCGGCGGCAGCAGGTGGTCCAAGGGAAGCGGCGCTCCGGCTTTCAGAGTCCGCAGCGCGATGGTGCTGCGCACCTCCTTGACGATCGGGAGATCGAGCAGCTTGTCGAGAAGAAAGCGCTCATAGTGCTCGAGGTCGCAGGCGACGATCTCAAGCAGATAGTCGACCTCGCCCGAGACCATGTGGCAGGCGACGACTTCGGGGAAAGCGACAACCGCCGCCTCGAAGGCGGTGGCGCGATCGTCGGCATGGCCGTCGATTTTCACGCCGACGAAGACGGTGAGGCCGAGCCCGATCCGCTTGCGCCCAAGCATGGCGCGATAGGCTTCGATGTAGCCTTCGCGCCGCAGCCGATGGACGCGCCTGAGGCAAGGCGACGGCGACAAGCCGACGCGCTGGGCGAGGTCGGCGTTGCTCAACCGGCCGTCGGCCTGGAGCGCGGCGATGATCCCGCGGTCAATGGCATCGAGCGGCGTTTCTGGCATATTCGTCCAATTCTAGCGCCGAAAAAAGCATATTCGTGCAAAGACTACGGGATTTTTGGCTCGATTCGCAAGGACATGCCGCGGCGCACCGTGCGATGCTCGGCGATGGAGAGGCGCGGAGGTCCGCGCCGGAGGAGGCAGGACATGCCGAGCACCACGACGCCGGAAGAGGAAAGCGAGAGCTTTGCCGCGCCGGAGGCGATTGCCGCGACGCTTCAGATCTATATCGACGCGGCACGCGCGGGAGAAGGCAGCCTCATGCGGCGCGCCTTCGCCGAGGGCGCGCGGATCCGCGGCAGCTATGGCGGCAAGCCCGTCGATTGGACGCTGGAGGAATTCTGCGACATCATCGACCAGGGCGGCCCCGCCGCCGCTCTTGAGGCGCGCATCGTCGCCATCGATCTCGCGGGAAACATCGCCATGGCCCGGCTCGAGGCGCGGAATTGGCGGGGAACGCGCTACACGGATTTCTTCCACCTGATCAAGCAGGCTGGCGGCTGGCAGATCGCCGGCAAGCTGTTCTTCGCCCATTCGCGGGCATAGAGGAGATCCCGCCCATTCGCCGTCATGCGACGGCGCGCGGCAAGAGCAGCATCGGGCCGTAGCGCAGCACGAAGCCGGCGAAGGCGGCAACCCAGAGACCGGCCGAAACCACGAGCAGCGGCAACGTCCAGGCGCCGGCGAAGACGGCGACGACGCGCGCGAGCGCGGCGAGGCCGACCAGGACATAGATCAGGCTGGTGGCGCGATCGGCCGACAGCGCGCGTCCGGTGTGGCCGCGCGCGACGCGCGTCATCACCGCCAGGACCATCGTGCCGATCGCCCCGGCCGTGAGCGCGTGGATGGCGGCGCTTGGCGGCAGATCGGCATCGAGCTCGGCCATGCCGAGCAGGCCCGCGCCCAATGCCAGCCAGGCATAGCCGACATGGAGCACCAGAAGCAGCGGCTCCTCGGCGGTGGCGCCGCCGCGCCAGCGCAGCAGGCGCCAGAGATTGAGCGCCGCGCCCAGCAACAACAACCAGCCCAAGGCGCGCTCCGCCGGAAAGAACGCCCAGCCGACGAGGCCGGCATGCAGCGTGCCGAGCGCCGCGCGGTCGATCGCGCCATGGACCGCCGGAAGATCGGGATCGCCGCGCTTGGCGAGCCAATTCCGCGTAAAGCTCGGCACGATCCGTCCCGCCACCACCGAGATCAGCACGATGACGGCGGCAAGCGCGAGACGCCAGCCGAGCCCCGGCGGCACGGAAGCGCCCACCGCCTCCAGATGCATCAGCAGATCGGCAACGGCGAGAACGGTCACCGGCGCAACCATCGGCAGGTTGCGCCAATTCCTTCCGGCGACGATCTCGCGCGCGACGACGGCGAGCAGGACCGCCGGAAAGGACAGATCCGCGGCGATCGCAAGCGAGGACGGGAGCAGCGCCGAGACGAGGCAAGCGGCGCGGCCCAAAAGCCACAGCCCCAGCAGCAGGGCGAGCGGCGCGCCGCTCACCGGCAGCCGCCGCGTCCAGTTCGGAATCGCGGTGAGCAGGAAGCCGGCGACCGCCGCCATGACGAAGCCGAAGAGCATCTCGTGAATGTGCCAGGCGAGCGGATCGAAGCGGCTCGGCAGGGCGGCGCCGGCGGCGAAGAGGACGATCCAGAGCGCCAGCGCCGCCGCCGACCAGACGCCGGCGGCGAGAAAGAACGGCCGGAAGCCCTGGGCGAGAAAGCCCGCCACGAGACAACCCTCCGCGCCGCCGCGGCGGCGCCCATCGCCGATATCACTCGATACCAGACGCGATGCTTATCATCACCTTCCGGCGGCGGCGATGCGACGATCCGCCGCCGCGACAAGACCGCCGGCAGCCGCGGCGCGCTCAGAAGCCGCCGAGATAATCCCGCTTGCCGATGTCGAGGCCGTTATGGCGCAGGATGTCGTAGGCCGTCGTCACGTGAAAAAAGAAATTGGGCAAAGCGAAGGCGAGCAGATAGCTCTGACCGGAAAAGGTGGCGTCCTGGCCGCGCAGCTTGAAGGTGATCACCCGCTCCTCGCTGCCGTCGATCTGCGCCGGAGGCAGGCCCTGCAAGAACGCCACCGTCTTGGCGATGCGCTCCTTGAACTCGGGAAAGCCGGCCTCGGTGTCGGGAAAGCTCGGCACCTCGACGCCGGCGAGCCGCGCGCCGCAGGATTTCGCGGCGTCGCTCGCGGCCTGCACCTGGCGGCCGAGCGCGAACATGTCGGGCGCGAGCCGCGCATTGATGAACACCGCGGGATCGATCTTGCGCGCCGCGGCATGGGCGGCCGCCTTGTCGAGCAGCGCCGAGAGAATGCCGAGCGCGCGGGTGAAGACCGGGATCGAGGCCTGGTACATGGAGAGGGACATGGATCTGCTCCGCAGAGGTGAAGGGAAAGGCCCGGCGCGGGATCAGGCGGCGCCGGCGGCGATGCGCTCGAGCGGGCCCAGCGCCCGCTCGAGCAGCGGGCGAACCTCGCCGGCAAAGCGCTCGATGGAGCGCAGCGCCAGGGATTGCGGGGAATCGCCGGCCTGGAACTGCAGAAGATAATGGCAGGGCCGCGCCCGCCGGATCTCCTCCGCCATGCGCTCGGCGATGGTCTCGGCGCTGCCCACCAGCATGTGGCGGGCCATCTCCTCGAGGCTCGCCTCGCCTTGCCAGGGCTGCTCCACCAGCATGCCGCCCTCGATCTCCTGGCGGCGCTGGCGCAGGCTCTGCGACAGGCGGATCTGATGGCGCACATTGTCGAGAAACGCGCGCGCCTCGGCGCCGCTGTCGGTGACGCAGAGATGGCGCAGCACGGCAAAGCGCAGCCGCTCGGGCGCGCGGGCCTCGCCGCGCCAGACCTCCTCGAAGCGCCGGCGCGCGGCCGCCAGCATCTCGGCGGTGAAATGCCGCGGCGTGACCATCACGGCGTAGCCCTTGGCGGCGGCGAGCCGGTGCAGGCGCGGATTGTCGCCGGCGACCCAGATCTCGGGCATGCCGCGGCCGCTGCGCGCCGCGATGTGGGTTTGCGGCAGGCGGAAATACCGTCCCTCGTGGCTGACGCTCTCCTCGGTCAGCGCGCGCTCCAGCAGGTCCATGAACTCCAGCAGCTTGTCGACGGAGGCGCCGAGATCCTCGCCGAAGCGCTCGAACTCGTAAGGCTGATAGCCGCTGCCGACGCCGAGCACGAGGCGGCCATGGGCCAGCGCGTCGACCATGCCGATCTCGGAGATCAGCCGGACCGGGTGATAGAGCGGCACGACGACGACGCCGCTGGCGAGCTTGATGCGGCGGGTCTCGCCGGCAAGACGCGCGATCATCATCAGCGGCGAGGGGCAGACGCAGTAATTGGAGAAATGATGCTCGGCGAACCAGGCGATGGCGAAACCCGCCGCTTCCGCCGCCCGCACCTGCTCGACCGCGTCGTCGTAAAGCCGCCGCGCCGGCGTGCCGCGCGTGCGGTAGCCCATGAGATTGAACTGGCCGAAATCCATGCTGGGGCCCCCGTGGCCTTGCCGCCGCTGGCCGGCGCGCGCGGCAGTATCGGCGATCCCGCCGGCGCGCTCAAGCGAGGGTCAGGGCCGCTCGAAGGTGCCGATGAGCCGCCCCTTCGCCAGCGCGTGGCCGGCAAGCGCCGCCAGGACGGCGGCAAGACCGGCGGGCTCGGCGAGGACGAGCGGACGGTCGACCGCGATGATCTGGAAAACGTAGCGATGGGCGCCATGGCCACGCACCGGACGCGGGCCGGCATAGCCCCTGCGTCCCAAGAAGCCGCGGCCCAGCCGGATCGGCCCCTCGGCCGGCAGCGCGAGCGCGCCTTCGGGCAAGCCCTGCCAACGCGGCGGAATGCCGGTGGCGAGCGCATGAACGACGGGACGCGGCAGCGGCGCATCGGGGTCTTCGATGACGAGCACGAGCTCGGCCGACGCCGCGGGCACGCCCGACCAGCGCAGCGGCGGCGAGAGGTTGTCGCCGACCCCGATGCCGGCATAACGCAGCGGAAGGGCGGCCTGCGCGGCAAAGGCGGGACTGTCGAGCGCGATGCCGTCGGGCAGGCCGGCAAGCGCCGGCGCGTTCCAGGCGAGGTGCCGGTCGCCGGCGCGGACGCCGCGCAGCGCCCTGCCGATGAGCCGTTCGAGGGTGGGGTTCATCGCCGCCTCCGGCCGCGATGATAATCGTCCGCCGGCGCGGCGCCACCCGTCGGGAGCGGAGCAGGGCTATCGCCTATGAAATTCACCACGGAGGTTGAGCCGCTTCGCGGCTCAACCTCCGTGGCGACTCTTTCCCGCCCGCGGTTCAGCCCATAGGCGATTGCCCTGGGAAGCGGAGGAGGCCGCGGCTCAGGACGAGGGAGCGGCGCCGAGCACGCGGCGCACCGAGCCCACGAGGTCGGCGGCGGCCACCGGCTTTTGCAGCGTCGCCTTGGCGCCGAGATTCTTGGCGATCCGGAGATATTCCGCCCATTCCTCGACGCCCGAGATGGCGATGACGGGCAAGGCCGGCCGCTCGGTCCGCAGCAGACGCATGAGCTCGATGCCGTCCATCTCCGGCATCAGCATGTCGGTGACGACGAGATCGACCGGCCGCTCCTTGAGGCGCAGCAGCCCGTCCCGGCCGTGGACGGCCGTCACGACGCCGTAGCCCGCGCGCTGCAGCATGCGGCCGAGCAAGGCCCGCAAATCCTCGTCGTCCTCGATGACCAGAACGGTCGCGGCGCCCCCTGCCGAGGAGGGAGCGACCGACGCCGGCGCCGGAGCCGGCGCCTCGATTGCGCCCTCGGCAGCGGCGGGCGCGGGGGCGGCCTTTGCCGGCGCTTCCGGCGGCATCAGGCGCTCGGGCGGAAACGTCGCGCGCGCGGTCGTGCCCTTGCCGAGCTCGCTGTCGAGGAGCAGCGCGCCGCCGTGCTGGCGCAGCATGATGACGACGAGCGGCAGGCCGAGGCCGGTTCCCTCGTGCCGCCGGCTGAGCGAGCTGTCCACCTGGACGAAGGGCTGCACGACGCGCGGGAGATCGGCCTTGGCGATGCCGATGCCGGTGTCGCGGACGGTAATCGCGAGGCCGTCCCGGGCGTCGGCAACGGCGCTGACCGCCACTTGCCCACCCGCCGGCGTGAACTTCACCGCGTTGGTCAGCAGGTTGAGGACGATCTGCTTCAGCTTCCTGCCATCGGCGCGCAGCCGCGGCAAATCGTCCGGTATGGCGAGCGTCAGCGTGAGGCCGGCCTTGTCGATCCGCGGCCGAAACAGCCGGCACGTCGCGATCAGCAGGTCGCGGCAATCGACGACGTCCTCGGCAAGCTCGATCGTGCCGGATTCGGCCTTGGTGATGTCGAGGATGTCGTTGATGATCTCCAGCAGGTGCCTGCCGCTGTCGCAAACGTCCTTGGCGTAGGAGCGATAGCTCTCGTGGCCCAGCGGCCCATGCAGCTCGCCCACCATGATCTCGGAAAAGCCGATCACCGCGTTCAGCGGCGTGCGAAGCTCGTGGCTCATGGTGGCGAGAAAGTCGGTCTTGGCACGGTTCGCCGCCTCGGCCGCCTCCTTGACATCGCGCAAGGCGGCGGCGGTCTCGCGGTGGCTGCGGACTTCCCGCTCGAGCTCCGAGCGCGACGCCACGACGCGGGCGTAATACACCGCCATCGCCGTCACGTAGGCGCCGGCGCAGAACGTCGAGAAGACGCCGATCGTCGACAGCGCCGAAAGCGGGACGTGCGTCGGAAAGTCGCCCACGAGCCGGTAAGCGAGGTAGAAGGCGCCGAGATCGGCGGCAAGCGCGCCGAGCACCACGCGCTGCAGCCGCGGCTCTTCGCCGAGATAGAAGAAGGCAAGCAAAGGCATGGCGACGAGCCAGGGCAGGAAGGGCGAGCTGACGCCGCCGTAATGATAAGAGACGAAGAGGACGATGAAGGCGAGGTTCTGAACGGAGAGCAGCGCCAGAAGGGTGAAGCGGCGGGTCTGCCGCAACGCCCAGGGAAAGCCCCAGAAAAGGACGATGGCCGCGGTCGGGACCCACAGCGCCGCCCCCGGCGCCGGGTCCAGCGCATAGAGCAGCGCCATGATCGTCAGGCCAAAAAACGGCCCGAAGAGATGGCTGATCAGGAACATCCGCGCGCGCCGGCGCGCCTCGACATCGAGCCGCATCGCGCCCGGCGTGAACCAGTCGAGCAGCCGCGCCAGCGCCAGCGACAGGCGCCCCAGCGCGGCGCGCGAGGCGCCGGCGCCGGTCGGTCGGCCGTGGTCCGCGAGGACGGAGGAGGTGTCGATCTCAACCATGAAAAGGTGCATCACATCGAGGGGTGGCGCGGCATCGTCATAGGCTTGAATCGTCAGGCTTATGCAAGGTGCCGTTGCTTCGCTAAATATTCCCTTAAAGCCCTTTATCGCCGCGCGAAAAGCGCGGTCTGCCCGCCGCCGGGCGGAGCCGATTGCAGCCAATAATAGAGGAGCGCCCTCGGCCGAGCCGGACCTCAGCCGCCTCGGAGGCCGCCGGCCCGCCGGAGAGCGCTCGACCGGTTCTGCTTGCCCGGCCGCGCCCGAGGCTCAATAACCTCGGCGGAAGAGGACCATGACCCGGAGCATGAGGAAGCGATCGCGGGCGGCGCCGGCCGGCGCGATCCTGGCCGCGCTGATCCTGCTGCTTGCCTGCCGGCCCGGCGCTTGCGAGCCGGCGCTGTGGCTCGCCAAGGGGCCGCAGGCGACGATCTATCTCTTCGGCACGATCCATGCGCTCAAGAAGGAGGCCGCCTGGGAGTCGCCCGCGATCGCCAAGGCGCTGGCGGCGAGCCGGGAGCTGTGGCTCGAGATACCCGACCTCGGCGAGACGACGGAAGCGCAGACGCTGACGCGGCAACTCGGCTTCGATCCGCAGCAGCCGCTGTCCACGAAGCTGCCGGCGCCCGAGCTCGCGCATCTCGACGCGGCCGCCAAGGCGCTCGGCATGAGCGAGGGCGAAAAGACGCTGGAACCGATGCGTCCCTGGCTCGCCTCGGTGGCGCTCGAGGACGCGCTGCTGGTCCATGCCGGATACGATCCCGGCGGCGGCGTCGAGCCGCAATTGCTGCGCCAGGCGACGGCGGCCGGCAAGGCGGTCCGCGGCTTCGAGAGCCTCGCGCAACAGCTCCATTTTTTCGCCGACATGGCGCCGGCGCTCGAGCTTCAGCTCCTGCAAGAGACGCTGCGCGATTTCGATCAAGGCACGCGCGAGATCGACGCGCTGGTCGACGCCTGGATGAGCGGCGACGACGCCGAGATCGCGCGGACGACGATCGACGAGATTCGCACGCCCTTCCCGGCGCTCTACCGCGCGCTCTTCGTCGAGCGCAACGAACGCTGGGCGGCGGCCATCGCCCGGATGCTGCAAGGCTCGGGCGTCATCTTCATCGCAGTCGGCGCGGGCCATCTGGCGGGGCCCGACAGCGTGCAGGCGGCGCTGGAGCGGCGCGGCATCGCGGTCGAGCGCGTCGGCGCGGCGCATTAAGCGGCGCCTGCGGGCTTTCGGGTGCGTTCATGAGCACGCCCCAGGCGGGCGGGACCGTCGCCGCCCGCCGCCGGTAAAGCGAGCGGAGCCCGGACTCCGGCTGATGCTGCGCTGCGACAAAATGCTGCACTGCAACGAAATCGCGCTCGGCCGGCCCGCGCCGGCGGCGGCGAACCTACCCCCGAACCCGCCGCCCGCGGCCCTCCGCGCCGTTCCGACCGCCGCGGGTTGGAATTAGGAATATCAGATATTTAGGGATTCCCACCCGGGCACATCCGCGAGGCCCGACCGGCGCGCGGCATCGGCCTGTAGCTGCATCCTTAAAGATATGCCGCAGTGCAGATTTCTATTTACAACTCTGAAGTGTGAGGCTAGCATTAAGACCACAGCGGCATTTCTCCGTGCGTCCAG
>DASPSJ010000001.1:0-81377 GCA_035623985.1 Allostellaceae bacterium
CGCGCGCGGCGATCGCTTTACGCCCGCACCCCGCCGCCATCGAGGATCTCGCGGAGATAGGCGACATGCTCGGCAAACGCGCGGCGGCCCGAGGGCGTCGGCTTGATCCGCGTCTGCGGCTTCTTGCCGACGAAGCGCTTCTCGATGGCGACGTAGCCGGCCTTCTCCAGCGTGTCGAGATGCGCGCCGAGATTGCCGTCGGTGGCGGCGACCAGCGTCTTGAGCCGGGTGAATTCGAGCGCCGAATCGGGGCCGAGCACGTTGAGCGCGGCCATGATCTTGAGCCGCATCGCCTGGTGGATGACGTCGTTGAGGCCGCTCATCCGCGCGCCCCGACCCGGCGCAGCCAGAGCCCGCCCAGGATCAGCGAGCCGCCGCCGAGCGCCGCCATCCACAGCGGGAACCACGGGCCGCTCCAGAAATAGCCGGCCAGGCTCAGCGCGATGACGACGCTGCCGCAAAGGATATAGAACCGGCCGATCCACAGCCCGGCGACGATATAGCCGCCCATCCCCAGCGTCGCCCAGAACAGGCTGATCTCGCGCCAATGCGCGTCGCCGAGCAGCCACTGCGTGAACGCGCCGAATGCGACCAGCAGGATGAAGGTGCTGCTGGCACGCCGATCCCAATGGGCCGACAGCGCGCGCGGTCCGCGATAGCCGATCAGCAGCGTGGCGGCGACGCCGAGAATGTTGATCACCGTCCAGGCGAGATTGGCATTGGGCGGGCTGAGATAGGTGATGACGTAGCCCACCGCCCAGGCGATGCCCCAAAGCATGAGGATGCTGCTGCCGCCGGCGTAATAGAGCGCCTCGCGCGTCCGCTGCTCGGTCCGGGCGATGTCGCGAAGCGCGCTCGCGGCTTCGTCGGCATCGACGGTCTCGGCCCGCCGGAACGTGGTTGGATCGCTCATCCCCGCCTCAGCCCTGCCGTCTCAGCCACAGGCCGCCCGCGATCAGGCCGCCGCCATTCACGACCGCCATCCACAGCGCGAACCAAGCGCCGGCCCAGAAATATCCGGCCAGCGTCAGCGCGGTGACCGCGATGCCGCAATAGATGAAGAAGCGTCCGAGCCAGATGCCGGCGATGACGAAGCCGAGCATCACCAGGATCGGCCAGAAGGCGCCCATCTGCCGCGGCGTCACCGGCCAGAACAGGACCAGGAACACGAAGCCGAAGGCCAGCAGCACCAGCTCGGTGGCGAGCAGCAGCTCGCCCATCCGGGAATCGCGCTTCGAGCGCCGGCGGTGAATGAGAAAGCTGCCGGCGAAGCCGATGACGGCGATGACGCTCCAGTGCCCGTAATGCCCGTCATGGTTCTGCGGCGTCAGGAAGGAGATGACATAGCCGGCGCCCACCAGCAGCCCCCAGAGGATGAGCGAGGCGCTGCTGCGGGCATAGACCAGCGTCTCGCGCGTGCGGCGCTCGATGCTGGCGATGTCGCTCAGCGACGCGGCGGCTTCGTTCGGATCGATGGTCATGACCGGGGCTCCCATGGCGCACTTCGCCTCTCCGGGAACGCTATCACAGCCCGCGCGGCGCGAGGCGGAGATCGGCGGCGCGGCGCCAGCTCAGCAGGAAGCGCGCCGTCCAGCCGAGGAAATAGCCGAAGGCGATGCCGGAGACGGCCATGTCCCACGCCACGAGCTGGCCGCGCATCTCGGGCCGCCGCGCCATCGCCACCGCCAATCCGTACTTCGCCGCGAAGATCAGCAGGTTGCGGATCAGCGGCCAGGCGCTGCCGGGGAGATGGACTTCCGCCCGGCCGCGTTCGGCGCCGAGCCCCTCCAGGCGCAGGCCGAAGAACGCGAGCGCGCCGCCCGCCGCCGCCGCGAGCCCCCAGACCGGCATGACCGCCGGCGTCGTGCGCGCCGCCAGCACCAGTCCGATCAGGCCCCAGGCGATGAAGAGGACGGGCGTGATGAAGACGCGGCGCAAGGGCACGGTCCTGGGCCTGAGCGACTGGACGCCGAGCCAGACGAGCAGCGCCAGGAGCAGGAACACCCACCACGGCGTGTTGGCGGCGATGAGGAGCAGCGCTGGCATCGATCGCCTCCGTCAGAAATAGCGCGCGAGCTTGACGATGACGCTCGCCGCCTCCGGCAGGCTGCCGAAATCGCTGCGGCGTCCGCCCAGAAAGGCGGCGGCGAGCGCGCCCACCGTCCAGGCGTTGGAGAGGTAGTAGTCGGCGGTGACCTGCGTCACGCTCGAGCCGTCATGGAGATCGACATCGGTGAAGGCGGTAAGCTCGAGCTTCTGGATGAAGGCGTCCTGCCAGTCGGCGCGCAGAAAGGCGCTGTGGGTGGCCATCGGCTCCTGCTGGTCTTGCGCGTAGGCGCGGATGTACCACAGCTCGCTGGTGATCGGCCGCAAGCCCGCGCGCGCCTCGCCGATGGCGAACCAGTTGTGCCAGTCCTGCGGCGAGAAGCCGGCCTGGTGGAAATGGTATTCGAGATTGAACACGATCTCCGAAACCGTATAGGAGCCGCCGACCGAAAGGTCGCTCTGGAAATAGCTGCGCGTGTCGACCGGCAGCACCGGCGGCGCGTTGCCGGGGATGGTTCCGACATCGACGCCGTAGCGCAGCGCGTCGTCGATCAGGCTCGCGCGCCGGCCGCCGGCCCATTCGGCATAGAGCACGGTGCTCTGGCCGACATTCTCGGCGAGGTTGGCGCCGAGCTCGGTGCGGTCGCCCTCGTGATAGAGCAGCGCTTCCGGGTTGACATGCTCGGCCAGCTCGGCGCTGCCCTTGAGCAGCAGGCGGTCATGCGCGTTGGTGCGGTCGAACATCGGATTGAAGCTCGGCAGCGTCGCATAGGTGTAGATCGGGCTCGGGCGGTAGAGCTGCGGCGCAAAGGCGAGCGTCAGCGAGACGCCCTCGCCGATATGCTGGCCCTCGAGCAGGAAGGTGCCGAGCCGGTCCTCGCGCAGCACCGCCGGATCGATCGACAGCGGCTCGACCACGCTGCGCGTCTTGAAGAAATCGGTGGGATTGAAGCCGGCGGCGACGCCGCTCTTGAGGTTGATGCGGCCGAGATCGAGATAGTCGCCGGGCAGCGCCTGCCAGGTGAGGAAGCCCTCGCGGAAATCGTGGCGCACATCCTCATGGGTGGGGAAGGGCGTCTCGTCCTGCGCCAGGAGGTTGAGCCTGCCGCTATAGGTGAGGCTCGCATCGCCGCCGAGCGCCCATTCCTTGCGCACATCGAGGAACAGCAGCTCCTGCCAGTTCGGTGTTGGCGGCGGCGGCGCGGGCACCGGCACGCTGCGCAGCGAATCCAGCGTGAAGGCGTCCTCGAGATAGATCGTCTGGCGCGGATCGCGGGTGGGGACGGCTTCGGCGCTGCGCTCCTCCGGCGTCTGTCGGACGCTTTCGGGGATGAGGTTGAGATCCTCGTTCTCGTCGGCGAACGCCGGCGCCGCGGCAAGGGCGAGCAGAAGCGCCGCGATGCCGAGCGCCGGGCGCATCACTCGATCCGCAGCCGCGGCAGGTAGTCGCGCTGGAACCAGGTCTCCGGGATCTCCTGGAACTGGAAGTCGCCGAAATTGATCCGGGTGACCAGCGAGCTGTCGACGGCGTCGATGATGATCGCCTCGGTCGGGCGGACGCGGCCGAGCTGGGTGGTATAGTTGCCGTAATAGAGGATCTTCAGCAGGCGACCGCTGTCGGAATAGGCCTTGATCTTGATCGGATAGGCGGTGCTCTTCTCGACCCAGTACTCGACGCGGTTGTAGGTGGCGTGATCGTTCGCCGCCTTCATGTCGAGATGCCAGCATTCGCGGCCCTTGCGCGTGCTGTCCTGGATGGTCTCGGCGCCGACCAGCGCGCCGGTGTAGTCGACCGCGAAATTGACGGTGAGCACGTCGCCGATCGCGGCCTGGCCGATCAGGCGCTGCTGCGGCGAGATGCGCACGCTCGCCTTGGACGCGGGGTCGTAGAACCACAGCACCGTGCCGTCGAGCAGCGCCATCTTGCCGGCATCCCGCGGCGGCTCGATGTAGCGCACGAGGTCGCGGAACTGGCCGTTGGTCTTGTCGACCTTGGCGTAGACCACGATGGTGCTGCTGCTGCGCGCCGTGCCGGCGATGTACTCGGTGAGCGTGTTGGTGACGCGGAAGGGCTCGCCCGCATTGCGCACCTGATCGGCGGCGGCGATGATCTCCTGCGCGCTCTGCGCGTGCGCCGCGGCGGCGAGCAGTGTCAAGGCAAGGGCGGCGGCGCCCGAAAGATTGACCACGGAGGTTGCGCCGCGAAGCGGATCAACCTTCGTGGTGGATCTCATAGGCGATGGCTCAAGGCTGGCGACGGGATGCGGCGTCTTCGGTCGGGTCATGATGGCCTCACACATGGCGCAGCGCGTCGACGACCTGGAGCTTGGCGGCGCGGTTGGCGGGGATGAGCGCGGCGATCGTCGCGACCAGGACGAGGCCGACCCAGGTGCTGAGGATCAGCGCGTGGTCGGTGAAGAGGTCGAGCCGGAACGGCACCGGGCTGACATTGCCGGGCGGCGTCCAGGTCAGCCCCGAGCGGTTCACCAGCACCGCGGCGATCACCGCCAGCACCACGCCGCCGGTCGCGCCCATCGCGCCGAGCATCCAGCCTTCGACCAGGAACTGGCGGCGGATGCCGCTGCGCCGCACGCCCATGGCGCGCGTGGTGCCGATCTCGTTGGTGCGCTCCATCACCGTCATGGTCATGGTGTTCACCACCGCGAAGAGCACGATGACGCCCATGACCACGGCGATGAACAGGAAGATCGCGCGGAAGAAGTTGAGCGTCTGGCTGTATTGCGGCGTCCGCTCGGCGAAGTCGCGCACCTCGAGATCGAGGCCCTTCTCGCGGAAGAGCGCATCGAGCCGCGCGCGGGCCGCCGCCATGTCCTCGCTGCGGTGAAGCTGCAGCTCGATGCCGGTGACCTTGTGCGCGCCGCGCCCGTAGAGAAGCTGCTGCGCCAGCGCCAGATGCATGCCGATATAATTGTCGTCGAGTTCCTTCACCCCCTGCGATTCGGCGCCGCTGACATAGAGGCTGACGACGTTGGGGGCGCCGCCGGCGGTCGCGGCCAGCAGGTCGATGCGCGGCAGCTTCGCGTTGGGATCGCTGTTCGCGGCCACGTCCTTCTCCGCGAGGTCGCTGAAATCCTCTTTCGCCGGGGCGGAAGCGGCGGCTTCCTCGCGCGGCTTGGCCGCCGGCGCCGGCGGGCAATCGGCGATCTTGAGCGCGGCGCAGAGATTGAGGATGCGGGCGAGCCCGACGCCGATCAGGCCGCGCGTCGCATCGTCATCGGCGAGCCGCGTGTCGGGATGGAAGGGGCGGCTTGCGCCGTACTCGTCCCATTGCAGCATGCGCTGGCGGTCGGAGGGGACGACGCCGACGCCCAGGAACGTCTTGGCCGCGTCGTTCTCGCCCTGGAAATTGCCGGCGATGCCGAACAGCGAGAGCGTCGGCGTCATCACCTTGACCAGCGGCTTCAGCACGGGGTCCTCGCCGATCACGCGCATCACCGCGGCGTAGTCGTCGATGCCGTAGGCCGCGGGATTGCCGGCGCCGTAAAGGAAATAGCCGTTGTGGAAGACGGTGAGGTGGCCCACGCGCTGGACCACGCCGGTCTGGTAGCCGGCGAAGATATAGGCCTGGAAGGCGCCGAAGAGCAGCAGCGCCATCGCGCCGACCGCGACCGCGAGCCCGGTGACCGCGGAGCGGCGGCCGTTGCGCAGGATGTTGCGCAGGCCGATCTTGAACAGCATCACGCGGCGCCTCCCTTGCCATGTCCGACCAGCTCGCCGTCGCGGATGGAGAAGGTCTCGTCGGCATGCGAGATGAGTTGGGGGTCGTGCGTCGAGAAGATGAAGGTGGTGGCGAATTCCGCCTGCACCTTGTGCATGAGTTCGATGATGGCGGCGCCGGTCTGGGTGTCGAGATTGGCGGTCGGCTCGTCTGCGAGCACGATCTCGGGATGCTTCACCAGCGCGCGGGCGACCGCGACGCGCTGCTTCTGGCCGCCGCTCAGCTCGTTCGGCCGCTGGTTGCGCCGGTCGGCGAGGCCGACCGCCGCCAGCATGCCCAGCGCCCGCTCGCGCCGCTCGCCGGCGGCCGTGCCGACCAGCAGCAGCGGGTACTCGACATTCTCATAGGCCGAGAGCACTGGGATGAGGCTGAAGCCCTGGAAGATGAAGCCGATATTGCGCGCGCGGAAATCCGACAGCGCGTTGTCGGAGAGCGTGCCGGTCTGCTGGCCGCAGACCTCGACCGTGCCGCCGCTCGGCGCATCGATGCAGCCGATGAGATTGAGCAGCGTGGTCTTGCCGCTGCCCGAGGGGCCGACGACCATCGAGAAGCGGTGGCGCGGGATGTCGAGGCTGATGCCGCGGAGCGCCGCGACCTCGACGCTCCCGGTCCGATAGGTCTTGGCCACCTGGTGCAACCGGACGACCGGCTCGCCTTTGGCATCGCTCATGTCATTCTCCCTGGAAGGCTCAGGCGCGTCTCTTAGGTTTATTAGAGTACTCTGTACAACAGAGAACTTTGAATGTCAAGCGGCGAGTTGGCGACGCGTACCGACTTTCATCGACCGAGCCGTCGCCCCCACCCCGACCCTCCCCCTCAAGGGGGGAGGGGGAATGCAGAGTCGCTTTCTTCCCCCTCCCCCCTTGAGGGGGAGGGTCGGGGTGGGGGGTACGCTCAGAATTTGCCATTCATTCCCGCCATCGGCACCTACCCGCAAGCGGGCGCTCAGCGGCCGTGTTTACCTGATCGGGATTCGCTCTAAAGTGCCGCCGACCAGGGGAGGGCGCGTGCCCGAGGGCGAGAGGCGGATGAGCGAGGGATCGGCGCTCGAAGTGCTGGGCGCCTTCCTCAAGCTCGGTTGCAGCTCCTTCGGCGGCCCCGTGGCGCATCTGGGCTATTTCCGCGCCGAGTTCGTGGCCCGGCGCCGCTGGCTCGACGAGGCCGCCTATGCCGATATCGTGGCGCTCTGCCAGCTCCTGCCGGGGCCGGCGAGCAGCCAGGTGGGCCTGTCGCTGGGGCTCTTGCGGGCGGGGCTGGCGGGGGCGGCCTGTGCCTGGCTCGGCTTCACCTTGCCGTCGGCGCTGGCGCTCATCCTGTTCGGCTATGGCGTGAGCGCACTCGGCGACCTCGCCGGCGCCGCCTGGCTGCACGGGCTCAAGATCGTCGCCGTCGCCGTGGTGGCGCAGGCGGTGTGGCAGATGGCAAAGAGCCTTGCCCCCGACCGGCCGCGCGCCAGCCTGGCGGTGGCGGCGGCGGCGCTGACGCTCGCCATCCCCTCGACCTTGGGCCAAGTCGCGGCGATGGCGCTGGGGGCGATGGCCGGCTGGCGCTGGCTCGCGCGCGACGGTGCGGCGCCGGCGGCGGCCCTGCCGCTGCGCCTCGGCCGCTCTTGGTCGCTCGCCTCGCTCGCGCTCTTTTTCCTGCTGCTCTTCGGCCTGCCGCTCCTGGCGGCGGCGAGCGGCAGCCACGTCGTGGCGCTGATCGACGGCTTCTACCGCTCGGGAGCGCTGGTCTTCGGCGGCGGCCATGTCGTCCTGCCGCTGCTGCAGGCGACGGTCGTGCCGCCGGGTTGGGTCGGCAACGACGCCTTTCTCGCCGGCTATGGCGCGGCGCAGGCGGTGCCGGGACCGCTCTTCACCTTCTCGGCCTATCTCGGCGCGGTGATGGGTCCGGCGCCGCATGGCTGGCAGGGCGGGCTTCTCTGCCTTCTCGCCATTTTCCTGCCGTCCTTCCTGCTGGTGATCGGCGCGCTGCCGTTCTGGAACGCGCTGAGGCGCCAGTCCGGCATGCAGGCGGCGTTGCGCGGCGTCAACGCCGCGGTGGTGGGGCTGCTGCTCGCCGCGCTTTATCGGCCGGTCTGGACCAGCGCGATCTTCGCGGCGCCGGACTTCATTCTCGGCCTCGTCGCCTTTCTGCTGCTCGGCTTCTGGCGCGCGCCGCCCTGGCTCGTCGTCATCCTCGGCGCGCTCGCCGCCGAGGCCGTGGCCCGGCTCGCGTGACGCGCCTTCGCCTGCTGCCGGAGGATGCGCGGCCGGAGGTGCGGTTGCTGCTCATCGGGCGCGGCTTGCGCGCTTTCGGCGACGGCTTCGTCAGCCTGCTGCTGCCGGTCTATCTCGAGATGCTGGGCTTCGATGCCTTCCATGTCGGCATCCTCACCACGGCGACCTTGGCGGGATCGGCGGCGCTGACGCTGCTGGTGGGGTTTCGCGCGGAGCGACACGGCGTGCAGCGGCTTCTCATCGGCGCCACGCTGCTGATGATCGGCACCGGCATCGGCTTCACGCTGGAGACGCGCTTCTGGCCGCTGGTGCTGATCGGCTTCATCGGCACGCTCAACCCCTCCTCGGGCGATGTCAGCCTCTTCCTGCCGCTGGAGCACGCTTTGTTGGCGGAGGCGGCAAGCGACCGAGGCCGCACCGCGGTCTTCGCCGCTTACAGCCTCGTGGGATCTCTGGTGGCGGCGCTGGGATCGCTCGCCGCCGGGCTGCCGGAGGTGTTTGTCGCCGCAGGGGCGACAAACCTGCTCCGTGCGGTGCAGGGCATGTTCGCGCTTTATGCGGTGCTGGGTCTCGCCAGCTATTTTCTCTATCGTCGCCTGCCGCGGGGGCCGGCGCCGCGCCGGGCCGGGAAGGTGCAGCCGCTCGGCCCCTCGCGGCGCATCGTGCTGCTGCTGGCGGCGCTCTTCAGCCTCGATGCTTTCGGCGGCGGCTTCATCGTGCAGTCGCTGCTGGCGCTGTGGCTCTACGAGCATTACGCCCTGTCGCTGGCCGCGGCCGGCGCCTTCTTCTTCTGGAGCGGGTTGCTGGCGGCGGGCTCATATCTCGTCGCCACGCGGCTGGCCGGGCGCATCGGCCTCGTCAACACCATGGTGTTCACGCATCTGCCGGCGAACCTGCTGCTGATCCTGGTGCCCTTCGCGCCGGGCGTAGGGGTGGCGCTGGCGCTGCTGCTGTTGCGCAGCGCGCTTTCCAACATGGACGTGCCGACGCGCACCTCCTACGTCATGGCGGTGGTGACGCCGGGCGAGCGCGCGGCGGCGGCGAGCGTCACCGCGGTGCCGCGCAGCCTCGCCGCCGCGGCGAGCCCGATCGCCGCCGGCTACATGCTGGCGCTCTCCTCCTTCGGCTGGCCGCTCCTCGCCGCGGGCGCGCTGAAGGCGGTCTACGACCTGTTGCTGCTGGGCCTCTTCCGCCACCGCCGCCCGCCGGAGGAGGCCTAGGCAAATTCGCGAAGCGAATTTGTCCGCGGCGGCGACAGCGGTTGCGCAGCAACCGCGAGAGCCGCACCGTGCGGGCTAGCATAGTTCCCGTTTTGAAAGACGCAGAAGTACGGTGCAGAATTATGGTGTCCAGTGCACTGTCATGTGCGGACGACCGCCGCGTTGCAAGCAGAATCTGTGACTTTGTGCGAGTTGATCGGGTGCGGTCACCGTAATTCCCAACGTGGGATACCTATGCCTACAACTCAGCCTTTGAACGAGGAGCGGCAGAGTATAGAGTGTCCCGCTAGGGGCACCGAGGCACGTTGTACGCCGAAAAAACGAGGTCTGCCTTGCTTTACTCCTGACTCCTGCGCCGTGGTTATTTTTTCCTCTTGTCGTGCTCGCAGGGCGTGTTCCCCAGCGTCTCGTTCGGTGCAAGGAGCGGATACTCAATGCCTTGCTTACAGAAGTAGACGATAGGTTTCAGCCCATTGAATACGCCTCCACTGTGATGGATTTCGTCTATGGGTGTGTAATCGAACGCATATAGGCCCGCAGGAAGTACGTTGTCTCCCCACGGCAATGCTGCGCTTGTGACGCGCGCATAAGCACCTTTAATGATCCCGGTGATCATTAGCGCGAGGTCCGCTGGCTTGTCGCCGGCCAACTCCTGCTGAGTGGGAGCAACAACGGTTCCCTGTCCGATTTCCTCGCCAAGCTTTTCGTAGTCGGTAGAAACTGCTTTCGTCGCCAGATATGCCTTTGTTTCTACTTGAGGCTTGGCGGGCTGTCCGATGACTTTGTTTGCGCCGCCGGTGGTTCCAGTACCAATAGCTCCGCCCACCAGCGACGCGATCGCCTGTAGGGCAGCAACTCCCCCGCTGTCGCTCGAACCATTCATGGAGGTCAGCATCCATCCGTCTTGCAGGGTCGGCGCCATTGAGACCGTGCCAAACAGGCCAGACTTCATTTTAAGCGCCATTGGATGGGAGTAATCCGGCAAGTAGACCAGCTTGATGGAATACTGTGCCATCGAAGCGGCGAACGATGTGTCCGTAGCGGGAGCGGCCGGCGTGTTGCTCTGTGGCGGATTGTTGCCGGGTGTCGGATTGCTGCCGGGTGTCGGATTGCTGCCGAGATTGCTTAGCGTCTGCCCTTTCTGCTGGTGCTGCTGTTCCTGCTGTTCCTGCTGCGGGTTACCGCTTCCTCCGTCTTTTGACGAACTCCCGGCAGACGGGAGCTCCGTGATCAGAAGATACGGCTTTGGCAAGTAGTACCGGATCCCCGGTACTTGGTTTCCTGCCTTCTCAGTACCATCAGCGTTCAGCGGAATCGACGTAATTTTGGCGCAAGCCGCCATCAAAGGAACGAACGCAGCAAGCATGAGCCAAAGTTTCATTAGGTCCCCCTTGGCTCAGCTACAATACACTCAGGGCTAGAGTGTTGCAACAGAGCTGCCTGCGGCACGCCCAAAGTTACGGCGGCAGTGGCGCGCGAGGCGAAGCTGGCGCGATCCAGCCGAATTACGGTGACAGTGCCTTGGACTGCACCCCTGCGCTGAGACACGGAAATCAGGGACAGGTTGCGATCAGCGCCGTTTGGGGCCGCTCGCGAGCAACCGTCAATAGGTCGCGATCATTTCGTCCGAGACCCGCGCCACGCCAGGCACGCCCTCGGCGAGCGCGACCAGCGCCTTGCGCTCCTGCTCGGAGCTGATGAGGCCCCATAAATGCACCGTTCCGCCGGCGACGATGACGTTGCGGCTGCCAAAATCGGTCCAGGACTGCTGCTGCTTCAGTCGAGCCAGCAACTCCTGGCGAATCTCGAGGTCCGCTTCGCCCGCCTCCTCGCCATGCCCCAGGGCCGATGCGAGGGCCTGGATCAGATTGCAGCGGCTCACCACGCCGACCAGCTTGCCATTCCGGAGAATGGGCACGCGCTTGATCCGCTTGCGCTCCAGCAGCGCCGCGATCTCCGACAGCGGCGTATCCTCGCTGGCCGATACCACATCCGTCGTCATGAGTTCGCCGACCTTCTTGCCGTGCGCCTTGGCGAAATCCTCGGCGAGCGCGGCCGCGCCGGTTACCGCCTCGAGCCACCACGGGCGGTGCTTTTCCGTACCGATCTCGACGCGATGAATGAGATCGGCCTCGCTGATGATGCCAATCAGATGCGCGTGCGCATCGACGACCGGCAGGGCGCTGATGTCATGCTCGCCCAAAAGCCTGATCGCTTCGGCAACGTCGGTGTCGGGATGGACCGTAACGACGTCGCGGACCATGACATCAATCGCACGCATCATCGTCTCCTCGGGCTGTGCAGGGAGGGTGACATGGCGCGGCAGATCTCAAAAGAGATAGTTGAAAAGAGCGAACAGCGACCCCGAAATCACGATCGCGGCCGGCAATGTCATCACCCAGGCAAGGACCAGGTTCTTGATCGTGCTGCCTTGCAGGCCCGACCGGTTCGCCGCCATGGTGCCCGCGACCCCCGAAGAGAGCACGTGCGTGGTGCTGACCGGCAATCCGTAACTGTCCGCCGCCATGATCAACCCCATCGCGACGAGCTCGGCCGATCCGCCCTGGGCATAAGTCAGATGTTCCTTGCCGATCTTCTCGCCGACGGTGACGACGATGCGCTTCCAGCCGACCATCGTCCCCAGGCCGAGCGCGATCGCCACCGCGACCTTGACCCAGGTCGGAATGAATTTGGTGCCGGTATCGAGCGCCTTTTTATAGCTGCTCAACGTGGCGACCTCGTCCGCCGACAAGTCGGCTTCCTTGTCCTTCATCAGGAGACGAAGCGCTTCGGAGGCGAGATACATGTCGTTGCGCGTGTTGCCGACGGCTTCTACCGGCAGCTTCGCCAATGACCCGTATTGCGCCACCTCATCGCCGATATGAGTCACCAAAACCGCCAGCGAGGGGTAGGTCCCCTCGCTGATCTGATGTTGCGCGACATAGAGCGTAACGGCGGGACGCGGATTGCCGAGAATGTTGTATCCCGCGCCCTTTTTTTCGATGACCTGTGCCGCCGCGGCCGAGGCCTTGGCGAATTCAGGGGTAAAGCTGACCGGCAACGAGCGGTTGAGGGCGTAAGTCGTCGGCACCGTGCCGATCAGGATCAGCATGATCAGGCCCATGCCCTTTTGCCCGTCATTCGAGCCATGGGCGAAGCTGACGCCGGTGCAGGTCAGGACCAGCAGGCCGCGAATCCACCAGGGCGGCGGCTTCGCCCCGACGGGCGCCTTGTAAAGCGCGGGAATGCGGATCAGCGCCTTGGAGAGGAGCAGCAGAAGCGCCGCCAAGACGAAGCCGGCGAGCGGCGAGAACAGCAGCGACTTGCCGACGCCGAGCGCTTGGCCCCAATCGACGCCGCTGGTGCCGCTGTTGCCCGCGGCCATGATCTGGTTCATCAGGCCGACGCCGATGATCGATCCGATCAAGGCATGCGAGCTTGAATTCGGGATGCCGAAATACCAGGTCCCGACGTTCCAGATGATCGCGGCGATGAGCAGGGCGAAGACCATGGCGAAGCCGGCATTGCTGCCGACTTGCAGGATGAGCTCGACCGGCAACAGCGAGATGATGCCGAAGGCGACCGCTCCGGTCGAGGTGAGCACGCCCAGGAAGTTGAAGGCCCCGGACCAGATCACCGCGACGTAAGCCGGCAGCGAATGGGTGTAGATGACGGTCGCCACGGCATTGGCGGTATCGTGGAACCCGTTGACGAACTCGAAGCCGAGCGCGATCAGCAGCGCCAGGACGAGCAGCGAGTAGACGAGCGCGCCGGGCGACGGCGCGGACGCCAGATCGGAGAGCAGTGCGTAGGCGGCATAGACGGCGCCGATTGCCAGCACGCCCAGGGCGATGAACGGGCCGGCCTGGCTGGTCCAGGCCGGCACGCCGGACGAATGCAGGGGATGTTTATGGTCGACATGCGCGGCGCGGTGCGCCGCGTCGCGGATGACCGCTCCTTCGCTCATCTTCGCCCCCCTTTTTTGTCGCCGAGCCGCCAGCGCGCGCGTCCGGCACGCGGCGATCTATAGCCGCTCTCTGTGACGTATTCGTGACGGCAACGCGAGCGACCGGACATGCCGACTTCTCATGTGGAAAATCAGTGGGTTAGAAGCAGGACAGGACGCATCGAACCCCGCGCCGGATGACGCGGCGAGCCTCTTCGACAAGCGCCACGCCGGGGAGGGGGTCATGCGGTAGGTGGCCATCGTCATTCTGCCTCTCATGAAGGCCGTGGTGGCGCTTGCAGAAAGCGACGACGATCAGACTCGGAACGCCGCTTGTGCGGAATCGAGGGCGATGCTCCGATCCCGCCTTATGTCCGGTTTGCCTGTGGCTTCAGAAATTCGCTTTGCTTTTGCCAGGAAGATGGCGCGCGGCGATATCCGGAAACGCCGGCGCATTGCGCCGGTCGGCATCAGCGCCGCGCCTCTAACGAGCCGCCACTTTGTCGAGCGCCGCGAGGATGGCGGCAAACCGCTCCTCGACCTCGCCGCGCATGTCCGGATGCGTGAACACGTAGAGTTCGTCTTCGCGAATCGCGGCGAGGACTTGCGCGGCGACATCCGACGGGTCGAGCCCGATGCCGCTCGCCCCGCCCGTCACGAAGGCCGTCTTGCCGGCCAGATCCCGCATGGTTTCCTCCTGCTCGGCCGCGGACTCATAAATCGGCAGAGGCTGGCAACGGCGGCAGCGATCAAGCTCCCGCATACTCGGACTTGATGGCATCGAGGAAGGCCTTGATTTCGGCCGGTGACTTCAAGTGGTAAACCCGCTTCGAAGGCGCGACCTCAGCGACAAGCTGTCTGTATTTGGGTGTCAGCCGGCGATGACAAAGCCAAGCCACCTTGTAGCTGTTCATGGTGCTGCGCCATAGCGGACTGCGTTGCGGCCAACCCTCGGGATTGATGAACAGGCTTTCTATCAGGCGCTTGGTTACCCACCAGTAGTGCGTGAAGAGAGGAAGATCGATGTAGACCAGTGTGTCCGCGACTGTGAAACGCTCCCAGGCAGAGGCAACGCTGCCGTAGCCGTCAATGATCCACTCGTCTTGGCGGAGCAGGTCGGCATGCGCCTTCAAGTACTCTTGGTCTGGAACTTTACCGCCGCCGACTCGGTACTGGATCAAGTCCAGCGGATACAACGGCAGCCGCGTTAAATCCGCCAAACGTTTGGCAAGTGTCGATTTTCCGCCGCCCGTGTTTCCGAACACCGCCACTTTTTTCATTCTGCGCGCTGCGTGCCCTCCATGCCTCTTTGGTCAGTCCTTCTCACCGGCCGCGCGGCGGCAGATGCAATTGCCTTGTCCCGCTTCGCCCTGAGCCTTGGTGGCGGAGGGGTGCGGGATTACAATGACTCCCGGGCCGGTCCTCGGCGCGCGCTGCGTCATCGGCGGACAGGAATTTTTTGTCGATGGTGTACACCGATGACGTACTCCGCACCGTGCGGCTCTCGCGAGACAACCCGTTCGATCGCTTCGCGATCGAACCCTCCGGGGCCGACCGCAAAGCGGTCGGCCGGGTTGTCCGCAATCGCTGTCGCCGCCAAGGACGACGCCCGCGGCGTCGCCTTAGGGCCACGCGACCTCGGGCGGGAGCGACATGAAGATCGCCTCGATGTTGCCGCCGGTCTTGAGGCCGAAGGCAGTGCCGCGGTCATAGAGCAGGTTGAACTCGACGTAGCGGCCGCGGCGGATGAGCTGGTGGCGGCGTTGCTCCGCCGTCCAGGGCGCGAACATGTGGCGGCGGACGATGCCGGGATAGACGCCGAGAAACGCCTCGCCCACCGCGCGGGTGAAGGCGAAGTCGCGCTCCCAATCGCCGCTGTCGAGATAGTCGTAGAAGATGCCGCCGACGCCGCGCGGCTCGTTGCGGTGCTTCAGGAAGAAATACTCGTCGCACCATTGCTTGAAGCGCGGATAGTAGGTCGGATCATGCGCGTCGCAGGCGGCGCGCAGCGCGGCGTGGAAGGCTTCGGTGTCGGCGGCGTCGGGGACCATCGGCGTCAGATCGGCGCCGCCGCCGAACCAGGTTTTGGTGGTGCGGATGTGGCGCGTGTTCATGTGGACGGCCGGCACCAGCGGCGAGCGCAGATGCGCCACCAGCGAGATGCCGCTGCTCCAGAAGCGCGGATCCTCGGCGGCGCCGGGGATCTGGCCGCGAAACTCGGGCGAGAACTCGCCCCAGACGGTGGAGACGTTGACGCCCACCTTCTCGAAGACGCGGCCGCGCATCACCGACATCACACCGCCGCCGCCGCCCTCGCGCTCCCAGGCGCGGCGCTCGAACCGGCCGGCCTCGCCCTCGCCGGGGCGCCCTGCGGCATGCTCGTCCTCGATCGCCTCGAAAGCGGCGCAGATGCGGTCGCGCAGGCTGGTGAACCAATCCGCGGCACGCTCTTTCAAGGCTTCGCTCATCAGGACGGCTCCTCGGGAAATTGCTCGGTCTGCCGCAACGCCTCGCCCAGCACCATGGCGGCGGCAAGCGCCACATTGAGCGAGCGCATCCCCGCCGCCAGCGGGATGCGCAGCCGCGTCTCGGCCGCGCCATGCACCGCGTCGGGCACGCCGGCGCTCTCGCGGCCCAGGAGCAGCGTGTCGTCCGGGCGGAAGCGGAAGCGATGATAGGCGAGCGGCGCCTTGGTGGTGAGCAGGATCAGCCGGCCGCGATGGCCGGCGCGAAAGCTCTCCCAGGAGGGATGCCGGACGAGCATGGCGGCGGCAAGATAATCCATCCCCGCCCGTTTCAGCCGGCGGTCGCCGAGCACGAAGCCGCAGGGCTCGATGATGTCCACCGGCACCTTGAGGCAGGCGCCGAGGCGGAGCAGCGCGCCGGCATTCTGCGGGATATCGGGCTGGTAGAGGGCGAGCCGCATGGGGTCCGGTTGTGCACGCTTCGGGCGGGGCGACTATACCGCACCGTGCCGGCGAGGCGCCCAGGCGAAGCGCGGGCTTGCCGGCGGTTCTGCGGCAGGATGTCGCATGGCCGAGAGCGCCCAACAGTATAGCTTCCGCGCCGTCGATATTCTGCCCGGCGGGGGAGCTTGGGCGGCAAAGCCTAACGGACCAAGGGACTAGAGGAGAGGTACCCCGATGGCGGATGCGGCGCAATCGAAGCCGATGGACGCGCATATCCACGAATCGGGGACGCGGCGCGATTTCCTCCAGATCGCCGCCACAGTGGTGGGCGGGATCGGCGCGGCGATTGCCGTCTGGCCGCTCATCGACAGCATGAACGCCGCCAAGGACACGCTGGCGGCGGGCGCGCCGCTCGATATCGATCTCTCGCATCTTCAGCCCGGCCAGCAGATCGTGGTGCTGTGGCGCAGCCGACCGATCTTCATCGTCAATCGCACACCGGCGGAGCTGAAGACGCTGCAAGAGACGCAAGTGACCGGCCTCCTGCGCGATCCGCAGTCCGAGGCGAACCAGCAGCCCGACTACGCGAAGAACTGGCATCGGTCGATAAAGCCGGAGTTCGCGATCCTCGTCGGCATCTGCACGCATCTCGGCTGCATCCCGGAATTCAAGCCGGCGCCGGGCGGCGATCTCGGCGCGGCGTGGCCGGGGGGATATTTCTGCCCGTGCCACGGATCGCGATACGATCTCGCCGGGCGGGTCTTCGCCGGCGTGCCGGCGCCCTACAACCTGCCGGTGCCGCCTTACAATTTCATCAGCGACAGCGTCATCCGGATCGGCGAGAACCCGGCGGGATCAGCCTTCAATCTCAACTCCATCGAGCAGCTCTAGAAGGGCGAAGCCATGACCGGGCCCGGCACTCAAAGCCAAAGCAAGCTCGTGCGCTGGATCGATTACCGCCTGCCGATCTTCACCTTCATGCGGCACGAGCTGAACGAGTACCCCACCCCCAGGAACCTGAACTATTGGTGGAACTTCGGCTCGCTCGCCGGGATCATGCTGGTCATCATGATGGTCACCGGCATCTTCCTTGCCATGCAGTACACGCCCAACGTCAACGACGCCTTCGATTCCGTCGAGCGCATCATGCGCGACGTGAATTTCGGCTGGCTGCTGCGCTATCTGCACATGAACGGCGCGTCGTTCTTCTTCATCGTCGTCTACGTCCATCTCTTCCGCGGGCTCTATTACGGCTCCTACAAGGAGCCGCGCGAGCTGTTGTGGATGCTGGGCGTGATCATCCTGTTGCTGATGATGGCCACCGCCTTCATGGGCTACGTGCTGCCTTGGGGGCAGATGAGCTTCTGGGCCGCCACCGTCATCACCAACCTGTTCTCCGCTCTCCCCGTGGTGGGACCCAAGGTCGTCGGCTGGCTCTGGGGCGGCTTCGCCGTGGGCAATCCGACCCTGAACCGGTTTTACTCGCTCCACTACCTGCTGCCTTTCCTCATCGTCGGCGTCGTCGGCCTGCATCTCATCGCGCTGCATCAGCACGGCTCGAACAATCCGCTCGGCATCGACCGCAAGGGACCGCAGGACAGCATCCCCTTCCATCCCTACTACACGGTCAAGGACATGTTCGGGCTGGGCGTGTTCCTGATCGCCTACGCCGTCGTCGTCTTCTATTTTCCGAACCTTCTCGGCGACACGCAGAACTACGTGCCGGCAAATCCGCTGCAGACGCCGCCCGAGATCGTGCCCGAGTGGTACTTCCTGCCCTACTACGCCATCCTGCGCTCGGTGCCGGACATCCTCTTCATCCCGGCCAAGCTCGCCGGCGTGCTCTGTCTCTTCGGCGCCATCGGCGTGCTGTTCTTCCTGCCCTGGCTCGACACCTCGCGCGTGCGCAGCGCCCGCTTCCGCCCGGTCTTCAAGTGGGTCTTCTGGCTGCTAGTGATCGACGTGGTGGCTCTCGGCGTTTGCGGCGCGCACCGGCCGGAGGGCCTCTACATCATCGTCGGCCGGCTGGCGACGCTCTACTACTTCATCCACTTCATCGTTCTCTTCCCGGTGATCGGCTGGCTCGAGCGGCCGCTGCCGCTGCCCACCAGCATCAGCGCCGCGGTGACCAAGACGAGCAGCGGGCCGCTCGCCGCCGCTTCGTCGGTGGAGAAGCGCTGATGCGCGCCGCTATTTTCGCCGGCTTCGCCCTCCTTGCGCTGGCGGCGCCGGCGGGCGCCCAGGAGGCGGCGCCCCTGCCGAGGCAGTCCTGGTCCTTCGACGGGCCGTTCGGGACCTACGACCGCGCCGCCGCGCAGCGCGGCTTCCAGGTCTATGAGGCAGTCTGCTCGCACTGCCATTCGATGCACCTGCTCCATTACCGCGATCTCGCCGGCATCGGCTACAACGAGGACGAGATAAAGGCGGTCGCCGCCAGCAAGCAGGTGACCGACGGCCCCAACGACCAGGGCGAGATGTTCCAGCGCCCCGGCCGGCCGGCCGATGCCTTCGTCGCGCCCTTTGCTAACGAGCAGGCGGCGCGCGCCGCGCTCAACGGCGCGCTGCCGCCGGACCTCTCGCTCATCATCAAGGCGCGCGACGGCGGCGCCAGTTACGTGGACGCTTTGCTGCAAGGCTATAAGGAACCGCCGGCCGGCATGAAGATGGCCGAGAACATGCAGTATGACGAGTATTTCACCGGCCGCCAGATCGCCATGCCGCCGCCGCTCGCCGGCAATGACGTGCAATATGCCGACGGCACCAAGCCGACGCTGACCCAGGAGGCGCATGACGTCGCCACCTTCCTCGCCTGGGCGTCGGAGCCGACGATGGAGGAGCGCAAATACACCGGCGCCAAGGTGCTCATCTTCCTGCTGGTGATGACCGGCGTGCTCTATGGCGCCAAGCGCCAGATCTGGGCCGACCTGCACTGACGGCACCGACGGCGCGCGACAAGGGGCGCCGCCGCGGCCGGCGCCGCCTTTTTCATGGGTGTCGGCGGCAGCAGGGGTAGCCTTGTCCCCCGCTTCACAGTAGCGTCAGGGGTGCGGCGACCCGATGGGGCGAGGAGGGCAGAGCAGCCGCCCCGTCCGGCGCCCGACCCCGCACGCGAGGCTCTGCTGCAATTTTGCTATTGCACTGAGACGGTGTGACTGGGACACTGCTCAGACACCGGCAAGGAGGGAGCGGTTCAACCATGGCATCTACACCGGTCGTCGGCATCATCGGCGGCAGCGGGCTCTATCAGATCGACGGGCTCGTTGATATCGAATGGCGGCAGGTGCCGTCTTCCTTCGGCGAGCCTTCGGACGAGCTGTGCTTCGGCACGCTCGCGGGCACGCGCGTCGTCTTTCTGCCGCGCCACGGCCGCGGCCATCGCATCGCCCCGTCCGACATCAATTTCCGCGCCAATATCGACGCGCTGAAGCGCGCCGGCGTCACCGAAATCCTCTCGCTGTCCGCCGTCGGCAGCCTCAAGGCGGAGCTGCCGCCCGGCACCTTCGTGCTGGTCGACCAGTTCATCGACCGCACCTTCAGCCGCAGCAAGAGCTTCTTCGGCACCGGCCTCGTCGCGCATGTCGCCTTCGGCCATCCGGTCTGCGCGCGCGTCGGCGACGCGCTGGCGGAAGCCAGCAAAGACGCGGGGATCTCGCTCCATCGCGGCGGCAGCTATGTCTGCATGGAAGGCCCGCAATTCTCCACCCTTGCCGAAAGCAACCTGCATCGTAGCTGGGGCTGCTCCGTGGTCGGCATGACCAACATGCCGGAGGCCAAGCTCGCCCGCGAAGCCGAGCTCTGCTACGCCACCGTCGCCATGGTCACCGATTTCGACTGCTGGCATCCCGATCATGATCACGTGACCGTGGAAATGGTCATCGGCGTGCTGCTGGCCAACGCCGAGCGGGCGCGCGCGCTGATCAAGGCGGCCGTGCCGCTGCTGGGACGGCGCAGTGACCCTTGTCCGCAAGGCTGCCACCATGCGCTCGACAACTCGCTCATCACCGCGCCGGAGGCGCGCGATCCCGCGATGATCGAGAAGCTCGACGCGGTGGCGGGCCGGGTGCTCGCCAAGCGCTGAGCCGTCGGCCGCCTCTGGCGTCCGGCGGGGCGCGATGATATAGTATTTATGTCGAGCTTCCCCGAATAGGAGCAGTCATGAACGTCCGCGGCACCCCGATGCGCACGATTTGGCTCGAACCGGACGGCGCCGTCGGCATCATCGACCAGACCCGGCTGCCGCATGAATTCGTCACCGCGCGCCTTGGCACGCTCGCCGACGCCGCGCACGCCATCAGCGCCATGCTGGTGCGCGGCGCGCCGCTGATCGGCGCCACCGCCGCCTATGGCGTGGCGCTGGCGATGCGCGGGGAGGCATCGGACGAGGCGCTCGACGCGGCCTGCCGCAGCTTGCTCGCGACGCGGCCCACCGCGGTCAATTTGCGCTGGGCGCTCGAGGAGATGCGGGCGCTGCTGCGGACCCTGCCGCCGGCGGAGCGCGCCGCCGCGGCCGTTCGGCGGGCGGGCGAGATCGCCGATGAGGACGTCGCCATCAACCGCGCCATTGGCCGCCACGGCCTCGCGCTGATCGCAGCCGCCTGGGAAAAGGCACGCAAGCGCCGGCCGGTCGAGTTGCTGACCCATTGCAATGCCGGCTGGCTCGCGACGGTCGATTGGGGCACCGCGCTGGCGCCGATCTATGCCGCGCACGACCAGGGTATTCCGGTTCACGTCTGGGTCGACGAGACGCGGCCGCGCAATCAAGGCGCGAGCCTCACTGCCTGGGAACTCAACCAGCACGGCGTGCCGCATACGGTGATTGTCGACAATGCCGGCGGCCATCTCATGCAGCACGGGGAGGTCGATCTCTGCATCGTCGGCACCGACCGCACCACCGCCTCGGGCGACGTCGCCAACAAGATTGGGACCTATCTCAAGGCGCTGGCGGCGCATGACAACGGCGTGCCTTTCTACGTCGCGCTGCCGTCGCCGACCATCGACTGGTCGATCGAGGACGGCGTGCGCGACATCCCGATCGAGCAGCGCGATGCGGCCGAAGTGATCGAGATCGCCGGCCGGCTGCCCGAAGGCGGCATCGCGCGGGTGCGGCTGGTGCCGGACGGCAGCCCCGCGGCCAATTACGCCTTCGACGTGACCCCGGCGCGGCTGGTGACCGGCCTCGTCACCGAGCGCGGCGTCTGCGCCGCCTCGCGCGAGGGGCTGCTGTCGCTCTTCCCGGAGCGGCAGGCACGGCTGGCGGGAGAATAAGCGCGAGCGCAGGAAGAGCCGACCCATGAAAAGCCTCTGGTCCGATAGAGACGCCGAAGCCACCGTCGTCCGCTATGCCGAGAAGCAAGTGCCGCGCGATCTGGCGCTGCGCGTCTACACCACGCGGCTGCTCGGCGGCGATCCCAAGCTCGTGCTGCATGGCGGCGGCAATACCTCGGTCAAGACGGAGATGCGCGACATCCACGGCGAAGCGGTGGAAGTGCTCTGCGTCAAGGGCTCGGGCTGGGACATGGGCAAGATCGAGCCGGCGGGGCTGCCGGCGGTTCGCCTTGCGCCGCTGTGCAAGCTGCGCCGGCTCGAGCGCCTCTCCGACGAGGACATGGTCAACGTCCAGCGCGGCAATCTCCTCGACAGTGCCGCGCCCAATCCTTCGGTCGAGACCCTGCTGCATGCCTTCCTGCCGCATAAATTCGTCGACCACACGCATTCGACCGCGGTGCTAGCGCTTACCGACCAGCCGGAAGGCGAGGCGCTCTGCCGCGAGGTCTATGACGGGCGCATGGCGCTGGTGCCGTACATCATGCCGGGCTTCGAGCTGGCCAAGCGCTCGGCGGAAATCTATGAAGCCGATCCCGCCGTCGAAGGGATCATCCTGCTGAAGCACGGCATCTTCACCTTCGGCGACGATGCGCGCCAAGCCTATGAGCGCATGATCGAGATGGTGAGCCTCGCCGAGGAGCGGCTGAAGCGCGGCCGGCGCAACGTCTTCGCCGCGGCTTCGCTGCCGCCGGCATCCGCGGCGGCGGCCGAGGTGGCGCCGGTGCTGCGCGGCCTCTGCGCCATCGCCAACGACCATGCCGGCGTCGCCAAGCGGCAGATCCTCTGCTTCCGCCGCTCGCCGGAGATCCTGAACTACGTCAACGGCGCCGAGCTCGAACGCTACTCGCAGGTGGGGGTGGTCACGCCCGACCACACCATCCGCACCAAGAACTGGCCGCTGATCGCGCCGCCGCCGGCAGGCGGGCTCGATGCGTGGCGCAAGGCGGTCGCCGCCGCGGTGGAGGCTTACACCGCGCGCTACCACGAGTATTTCCATCGCCACAACGCGCGCCAGGCCAAGCCCAAGACCGAGCTCGATCCGCTGCCGCGCGTGGCGCTCGTGCCGGGGCTTGGCCTCTTCGGCCTCGGCGCCTCGGCCAAGGACGCGGCGATCGCCGCCGATATCGCCGAGAACGCCATCGCCGTGATCACCGATGCCGAAGCGATCGGCCGCTTTGAGTGCGTCAGCGAGGCCGACATGTTCGACGTCGAGTATTGGTCGCTGGAGCAGGCGAAGCTCGGCAAATCCGCCGAGAAGCCGCTCAGCCGCCAGGTCGCCGCGGTCACCGGCGGCGGCGGCGGCATCGGCGCCGCCACCGCCAAGGCCATGGCGCGCGCCGGGGCAGAGGTGGCGGTGCTCGACCTCGACGCTGGCGCCGCCGGCGCCGTGGCGAAGGCGATCGGCGGGGCGGCGCTCGCGCTTGCCTGCGACGTCACCGACGCGGCGTCGGTGCGCGCCGCCTTCGACCGCGTCGCCGAGGCCTTCGGCGGCGTCGACATCGTGGTCTCGAATGCCGGCGCCGCCTGGCAGGGAACGATCGGCGAGGTCGACGACGCCATCCTGCGCCGCTCCTTCGAGCTCAATTTCTTCGCCCATCAGGCGGTGGCGCAAAACGCGGTGCGGCTGATGCGCGCGCAAGGGACCGGCGGCGCCCTGCTGTTCAACGTCTCCAAGCAATCGGTCAATCCGGGGCGCGATTTCGGCCCCTATGGCCTGCCCAAGGCGGCGACGCTGTCGCTCATGAAGCAATATGCGCTCGATCACGGCGGCGACGGCATCCGCGCCAACGCGGTCAATGCCGACCGCATCCGCAGCGGCCTCCTCACCGAGGAGATGATCGCCGCGCGCTCGCGCGCCCGCGGCGTCTCGGCCGAGATCTACATGAGCGGCAACCTGCTGCGGCGCGAAGTCTCGGCCGAGGACGTGGCCGACGCCTTCGTCTTCCTGGCGCAGGCGCGGGCAACCACGGCGGCCGTCGTGACCGTCGACGGCGGCAACATCGAGGCAAGCTTGCGGTGATGGCCCAGCCGCTCTGCGGCATCGACCACGTCCTGATCGGCGTCGGCGACCTCGAGCGCGCGCGCATGGCCTGGACGAGGCTCGGCTTCACGCTGACGCCGCGCGGCCGCCATTTGCAGCAAGGCACCGGCAATTACTGCGTCATGTTCGCGCGCGACTACATCGAGCTGCTGGGCGTGGTCGACGCGACGCAGGGCGCGGGCGGGCTCGAGGCGGTCCTGCGCGAGGGCGAGGGATTGCGCGGCCTTGCCTTCGCCACGCGCTCGGGCGACGACACCGCGGCGGAGCTCCGCCGCCGCGGGCTCAATCCGACGCCGCCGCGCGACCTGTCGCGACAATTGGAGCTGCCCGAAGGCACGGCGCTGCCGCGCTTCAAGCTGGTCTCCTTGCCGCCGGCAGAGACGCCTGCGCTCTCCGCCTTCGTCTGCCAGCACCTCACCCCCGCGCTGGTGCGGCGACCGCCATGGCTTGCGCATGCCAACGGCGTCGCCGGCATCGCCGGCGTTATCGTGACGGTGGCGGCAACCGAGCCCTTGCGCGACGCCTATGAGCGGCTGTTCGGCGCGGAGGTGGTTACGACCGATGCGGTGCTGACCGTCCACGTCGGCAATCACCGCCTCGTCTTCACCACGCCCGACGACCTGTCGGCGCTCTATCCCGAGATCGAGTTCCGGCTCGACCGCCCGCTGCCGGCGATGGCGGCGCTTTGCCTGCTCAGCCGGGATCTCGACCGCACCGCCGATCACCTGACGCAATGGCAGGTGGCGCATGAGACGGCGGGCGACGGCACGCTGCTGGTGCCGCCCGAGGAAGCCAGCGGCGCGCTGTTGCTGATCGCGCGCGGCTGAGACGGCGGCATATGTCCGCCGCCCACCCGGCGGACTCAGCCGATCTTTTCCGCGAAGAATTTGAGCGTGCGCTCGAGCGCGGTCATGGTTGCCGCCGCGTTGTAGCTGCCGCGTTCGTCGCAATTGAAGCCGTGGCCGGCATCGTAGAGATAGACCGGCACCTCCGGCCGGGCTTGCTTCACTTTCTCCACGTCGCTCATCGGGATGCTTTGGTCATGCTCGCCGAAATGCAGGATGACCGGCACGCGCGGCTTCTCCTGCGCGTGCGCCGCGACCATGCCGCCGTAATATCCCACCGCCGCCGCGACGCCGTCGAGCCGCGTCGCCGACAGGAAGGCGAGGCCGCCGCCCCAACAATATCCCACCACGCCGACCTTGCCGAACGGCCTGGCGTAGTCGATCGCCGCCTGGAGGTCGGCGAGCGTGCCGTCCAACGGCACCTTGCCGCGAATCTCGCGGCCGGACTCGATGCTCTTGGGATCGTAGCCGAGCTCGACGCCTTTCTCGACGCGATCGAACAACGCCGGCGCGATCGCGACATAGCCTTGTTTGGCAAAACCGTCAGTGACGCGCCGCATATGACCGTTGACGCCGAAGATCTCCTGGATGACGACGATGGCGCCGCGCGGCTTGCCCGCGGGATCGACGCGGTAGGCACCGAGCTTGTGGCCATCCCTGGCGGTGAGCGTGATGGTCTGTCCCATGGTACGCGCTCTCCTCTCTGGCGATTTTGCCGGCGATCATAGAGGAGCCGGAAGAGAGAGCAAGACGCGCTGCTCCGCGTTCATGGGCCGCGTGGCTCATCCAAGGCGCCGGCGAGCGGAAGAGGTCGATCCCCCCGGCGCGCGAATTTCGCGGCCGGCGAGAATGCCGCGCCTCAGCCATCAGCCGGCGCGCAGCGAGCCCAAGAAGCGTGCCATCCGCCCGCGCAGCGTCTCGGCCTGGGTCGACAGCTCGGATGCGGCTCCCAGGACATGCGCGGAGGTGGTGCCGGTCTGACCCGCCGCGGCGGTGACTGCGGCGATATTGCCGGAGATGTCGGCCGTGCCGCGCGCCGCCTGATTGACGTTGCCGGAGATTTGCTTGGTCGCTGACGTCTGCCCTTCCACCGCCGAGGCGATGGCGCCGGCGATTTCGTTGATCTGGCCGATGGTGCCGCCGATGGCGCCGATCGCCGACACGGTTTCGCCGGTGGCGCTCTGGATGGAGGCGATCTGCCCGGCGATTTCCTCGGTCGCTTTGGCGGTCTGGTTGGCGAGCGTCTTGACCTCGCTTGCCACCACGGCGAAGCCCTTTCCGGCTTCGCCGGCGCGCGCCGCCTCGATGGTGGCGTTAAGCGCCAGGAGATTGGTCTGCGAGGCGATGTCCTGGATCAGCTTCACTACCTCGCCGATCTGCTGTGCCGAGCGCGCGAGTCCGTCGACCGTCATGCCGGTGTTTTGCGCCTGGTCCACCGCTTGGCGCGCGATGCGCGCGGAGTGCTCGACCTGCTGGCCGATCTCGGCGATCGAGGAGGTGAGCTGGCCGGTGGCGCTCGCCACCGTCTGCATGCTGACGGAGGTCTGTTCGCTGGCCGCAGCGACGAGCGCGCTTTGGCGGCTCGTCGCTTCGGCGGTTTCGCTGAGCGATGCTGCCGCCTTGCGCATCTCGCTCGACGCATTGGCGATGCGATCGACGACGACCCCCATCTCGCGCTCGAACTCGTCGGCCGCAGCCGCCATCGCCGCGCGCTTCTCTGCCTCGGCTCGTACCTTCGCCTGCTCTTGCTCGGCGCGCAGATGGGCGGTCTCGAGCATATTGTTCTTGAACACCCCGACGGCGCGCGCCATGGCGCCGATCTCGTCGCGCCGTTGCGCGCCGGGGATCGACACCCCCGCGTCACCGCCTGCCAGCGCCATCATCGTCTCGGTCATGGCGCGCACCGGTCGGACGATGCCGCGCGCAATCGCCCAGGCGCAAAGCCCGAGCAGCACGATGAGGCCGGCCGACCACAACACCGCTTGCCCGACGCGCTGCCAGAAGATCGCATCGACGTCGTCGACATAGACGCCGCTACCGACAATCCATTGCCATTCCGGAACGTCGACGGCATAGCCAAGCTTGGGCGAGGGCGTATCCATTCCGGCGCGCGGATACACATAGGACACATAGCCGCCGCCGGCCCGCGCGGCCGCGATGAGATCGGCGACGAAGCGCACGCCGTTGGAATCCTTGCTCTCCAGGAGATTCTTGCCCTCCAGCTCCGGCTTCAAGCCGTGCAGCACGTTCACGCCGTCATAGGCATAGCCATAGAAATAATCGCTCTTGCCGAAGCGCATGGCGCGCACCACCGCCTTCGCCCGCTCCTGCGCCTCCGCTTCGCCGAGATGCCCGGCCTTTGCCTCGGCGAGGAAGGTGCGGACGGCCGATGCGGCGGTCTCGACCTCGCCCCGCAGCGCGACCTGCCGCTCTTCGATCAGGGTGTTGCGCAGCGTCAGGAGTTGCACGCCAAAGACGACCATGCTGGCGAGCGCGGCGACGGCCATAAGCAGCCCGAGGCGTCGCGGAATTGTCAATGCCGCGCCTCGCGCCGAGAGGAGCCTCGGCGCGGCTGGGGGTTGAGGGTGTAATGTCATGAGCTCACCTTTTCTCCCATCCAAGCCGCGCTTTGCCCGCAACCGCCGGCTTGCCCGGTTGCCCGCGCATGCGCCAGCAGACCCGGGCATGCGTTGACGGCTAGCAGACAAAGGTTGACGAAAAATTATTTGTTGTGTGCGACTTGCAGACGAAGGCGCGCCGGCGGGGGGTTACAGGTTGAAGCGGAAATGCAGGACGTCGCCGTCCTGGATGACGTAGTCGGCGCCTTCGAGCCGCATCTTGCCGGCCTCCTTGGCGCCCTGCTCGCCGCCGCAGGCGACGAAGTCGGCGTAGGAAATGGTCTCGGCGCGGATGAAGCCCTGCTCGAAATCGGTGTGGATGACGCCGGCTGCCTGCGGCGCCTTGGTGCCTTGCACCACCGTCCAGGCATGCGCCTCCTTCGGGCCGACGGTGAAGAAGGTGATGAGGTCGAGCAGGCGGTAGCCGGCGCGGATGACACGCGACAGGCCCGGTTCGGCAAGACCGAGGCTCGACAGGAATTCGCGTTTTTCCGCCTCGTCGGCGAGTTGCGCCACTTCGGCCTCGATGGCGGCGGAGATCACCACCATGGCGGCGCCTCGCGCCTCGGCAAAAGCCGTGACGCGCGCCGATTGGGCATTGCCGCGGGCGGCGGCGGCGGCCTCCTCGACATTGCAGATGTAGAGCACCGGCTTGGCGGTGATGAGCTGCAATCCCCTGAAGATGGCGCGTTGCTCCGGCGCCACGGCGACGCCGCGTGCCGGCCGGCCCTCGCGCAGCGCGGCCAGCACCGCCTCCATCACCGCAAGCTGCGCCGTCGCTTCCTTGTCGGCGCCCCGCGCCTTCTTCTGCGTTGCGGCGACCCGGCGCTCGATGCTCTCGAGATCGGCGAGCAGCAGCTCGGTCTCGACCGTCTCGGCGTCGCGAATGGGGTCGATCGAGCCCTCGACATGCGTGACGTTGCCGTCCTCGAAGCAGCGCAGCACATGGGCGATGGCGTCGACCTCGCGGATATGGCCGAGGAATTGGTTGCCGAGCCCTTCGCCGCGCGAGGCGCCGCGCACCAGGCCGGCGATGTCGACGAACTCAAGCTGCGTTGCGACGATCTTGGCGGATTTGCCGAGCCGGGCGCAGATCTCGAGTCGCTCGTCGGGCACCGCCACCCGCCCGACATTGGGCTCGATGGTGCAAAAGGGATAGTTGGCGGCCTCCGCCGCCGCCGTGGCGGTGAGCGCGTTGAAGAGCGTCGACTTGCCGACATTGGGCAGCCCGACGATGCCGCAATTGAATCCCATCTCAGCCCTTAATCCTTCTTCTCTTCGCGCGGCGGCTTCGGCGGCGGCGGCTTCAGGATCAGCGCCGCCTTCGTCATGAAGCCGGGCGCGTCGTCGGCAATGAGCAGCGGCAGCGCCTCGGCCACCGCGGCCAGCAGCGGGCCGAGCCAGACCAGCTCCTCGGCGGTGAAGTTCTGCAGCACGTAAGGCTGCACCAGCTCCTTGACGCCGGGATGACCGACGCCGAGCCGCACCCGCCAATAATCCTCGCCGATGGCATCATCGATCGAGCGGATGCCGTTATGACCCGCCGCGCCGCCGCCGCGCTTGACGCGCAGCTTGCCCGGGGCGAGGTCGATCTCGTCGTAGAAGACGGCGATCTCTTCCGGAGCGAGCTTGTAGAATCGCGCGGCTTCGCCCACCGCCTCGCCTGAAGCGTTCATATAGGTCTGCGGCTTCAGCGCGTAGACCCGCTTGCCGCCGATCGTGCCCTCGGCGATCTCGCCTTGGAACTTGCCGCGGAACGGCGCAAAGCCATGGCGGCGGACGATCTCGTCCACCGCCATGAATCCGACATTGTGCCGATTGCGCTCGTAGCGGGCCCCGGGATTGCCGAGCCCGACGATGAGGCGCATTTAGCCTTTGCCTTTTCCCGCGCCCGCCGGCTCTTTGGCCGCCGCCGGCGCCGCGCCCGGTGTCGCGCCGGGCGCCGCGCCGGGTGTGGCGCCCGGTGCCGCTCCGGGTGCCGCTCCGGGCGCCGCGCCTGGCACCGCGCCGGGAACGATGCCCGCCGCTTCTGCTTCCGCCGCCGCCGCCGCCGCTGCGGCCGCGGCTGCCGCCGCCGCCGCTTGCTCCTCGCGCACCGCAGTCGGCGCCGCCACCGAGGCAATGGTAAAATCGCGGGCGATGGTGGGCTTGGTGCCTGGCGGCAGCGTCACCTTGCTGATATGCACGCTGTCGCCGATGTCGAGTCCGTCGACATCGACGACGATGCGCTCGGGAATGCTGTCGGCCAAGCAGACCAGTTCGATCTCGTGGCGGACGACATTGAGGATGCCGCCGCGCCGGATGCCCGGCGACTTCTCCTGGTTCTCGAACACCACGGGCACGGCGACGGTGAGGCGGGTGTTGGCGCCGACCCGCATGAAATCCACATGCTCGGGCTTGTCGGTGACGGGGTTGAGCTGCACGTCGCGCGGCAGAGCGCGGTACGCCTTGCCGGCAAGCTCGACATTGAGCAGGCGCGCGAAGAAGCCTTTCCTGCCCAGTTGCGTCTGCAGCTCGCGCGGATCGACGCTGATCAGCAGCGGCGGTTGCTTCTCGCCGTAGATGACGCCGGGAACCCGACCAGAGCGACGCGCGGCCCGGGCGGCCCCCTTTCCGGCCCGGTCGCGCATCTCGGCGCGGATGGTGACGATGTCGGCCATCGAAAACTCCTCTTGTGACGTCGCGGACCCGCGCCCCATGCGCGGATTTCACCGCTTGCGCCGCCGGCCTCCAGGGGTGCCGTGCGCCGCGCCGCCGCCGCGCGCCCAAGGGCGCCGGCGGCGAAAACTCACGTGAACAGACTCGAGACCGAGCGCTCCTCGCTGATGCGGCGGATTGCCTCGGCAATCAGCGGCGCGATGCTGAGCTGGCGGATGTTCTTCGCCACGCGCACCGCCTCGGTCGCGAGAATGCTGTCGGTGGTGACCATGGCCTCCATCGGCGAGGCCGTCACGCGCGCCACTGCCCCGCCGGAGAAGACGCCATGCGAGACATAGGCGGCGACCGATCTGGCGCCGCGGTCCATCAGCGCCTCGGCTGCGTTGCACAGCGTGCCGGCGCTGTCGACGATGTCGTCGATCAAGATGCAGCGGCGACCCTCGACGTCGCCGATGATGTTCATCACTTCCGACACGCCGGCGCGCTCGCGCCGCTTGTCGACGATGGCGAGATCGGCGTCGAGGCGCCGCGCCACGGCGCGGGCGCGCAGCACGCCGCCGACATCGGGCGAGACCATGACAAGCTCCTCGCCGTTGTAGCGTTCCTTGATGTCCTTCACGAAGACCGGCGCGGCGTAGAGATTGTCGGTCGGAATGTCGAAGAAGCCCTGGATCTGCCCGGCATGGAGATCGAGGGTGAGCACGCGGTCGGCGCCCGCCGCGGTGATCATGTTGGCAACGAGCTTCGCCGAGATGGGTGTCCGGCCGCCCGATTTCCGATCCTGGCGCGCGTAGCCGTAATAGGGGATGACGGCGGTCGCCCGGCGGGCGGAAGCGCGCTTCAAGGCGTCGAGCGTGACCAGGAGCTCCATGAGATTGTCGTTGGCGGGGAAGGAGGTCGACTGGATGATGAAAACGTCCTCGCCGCGGACGTTCTCGTGAATCTCGACGAAAACCTCCATGTCGGAGAAGCGGCGCACGCTCGCATTGGTGAGCGGGGCCGCGAGGTAGGCCGAAATCGCCTCGGCGAGGGGCCGATTGCTATTGCCGGTAAGGATTTTCATGTCGAACTTCGCCGGTCTGCGAAAGGGCGCCCGCCTTGAGTCTGTCGCAAGCCTGAGCCTGTCGCAGGACGCCTCTGCCGAGCGGCCGGAACTGTAACAAAGCGGCCCCCGGGCTGTAAATGTCCTTTGCGCAAGCGAGGCGTCAGGACGCGCCACCCTCGGCGACGGCCTTGGCCTTCTCGATCAGCGCCGCGACCCCCGGCGCCGCGGCGCTGGCAACGGCGAAGGCGATGTCCCCCCAGGGCCCGTCGAGACTGCCGGCGGGGACGGCGTTCTGCTGGTCGACGTGACCGATCTCGCCGCCATCGGGGCGCAGCAGCGCCCAACTCACCGTAACCTGCTGGCGGCCTGCCTCGGCCGGCGACAGCGCGACCTTGCCGGCGAGCACGAAGCTCTCCTTGTCCCCGGCCTTCTCGGCGAGCGCGACATGAAAGCGGCGCAGCGCATAGTCCATGGCGCGGGTCAACGCCGGTCCGCCATCGCCCGGCGCGCCAATGACCGCGCGCACTGCCAGGAGCGGCTCGGTTATGGCGGCGGTGCGGGGCGGGTCGTCCTGTACCACTCGGGCGATGGCAGGGGCGGCGTTGCCGGCAATGGCCCGGGCGACGGTCTCATCGCCCCGGCGCCACGCTTCGGCCGGTGCCTCGACGGTAGCGCTGCCATGGCCAAGGATCTTGCCGTCAGCGGCGCGCAGCTCCCAATCGAGCACGATGCCGGCGCGGCCGCTGGCGGGCGATGCGGCGCGGGCGCTCGCCACCAGCCGAAAGCTGCCCTTGTTGCCCGTGCCGAGGATGCTGGCGGGGATCTCGGCGTCACGCAGCGCCGCGGCAAGCGCCTCGGCAACCTGCTCCGGCGCGCCGGTTATCGGCGCCACGACGATGCCGGCACTATCGCGCGGGCTTAGCGCCGGCGACCGTGGCGGCGGCACCGCCTCGGAAAAGGGGTGGGGGATGGGCTGGCAGGCAACGACCTGCAACAGCAGCAACGGCAGGAGACGGCGCATGGGCTCAGGCGATGACGCGGGCGACCAGCGGGCCGAGGACAATGAGCGTGAGGAAGGAAACGGAGTGGGGCATCGGCCGGTGCGGCGGATGATACGGGTGGCCGATGGCCACCGCAATCCACAGCGCCGCGAGTGTTGCGCCACGAGCACGCTTGCCTCGAGGTAAATAGGGCAGTAATATTGACTTATTTTGCAGCGAGCAGGCCATGGTCGAATGGGAGCAGCATTACGCGCGGCGGGCGCACCGAATGGCCGCGTCGGAAATCCGCGAGCTGCTGAAACTGGTCGATCAGCCGGGACTGATTTCGTTTGCCGGCGGCCTCCCCGATCCCACGCTCTTTCCCTGCGATGCCATTGGCGCCGCCTATGGTCGCATCCTTGGAGATCCTCGGCGTGCTGCGGCGGCGCTGCAATATTCCGCCAGCGAGGGCTACCCGCCGCTGCGCGCATGGATCGCACAGGACATGGCCCGGCGCGGCGTCGTTTGCAGCGCCGATCACATCCTCGTTACCAGCGGTGCGCAACAGGCGCTCGACTTCATCGGCAAGCTCTTCATCTCGTCCGGCGACACGGTGCTGGTGGCGCGCCCTACCTATCTCGGCGCGCTGCAGGCCCTTGATGCCTATGAGCCGCGGTACGCTGCGCTGCCGCGGCGAGGCGACAACCGCGCCGTAGCGGCCGTCGGCGATGGCCGGAAGGCGCTCGGTTACGTCATGGCGGATTTCCAGAATCCCACGGGGGAGAGCCTCGCGCTTGCCGAGCGCCACGCGCTGCTCGAGGCCGCAGCAGCGCTCGACTTGCCCCTGGTCGAGGATGCGGCCTATGAGGCATTGCGCTACGACGGTGCGGCGCTGCCGGCGCTGCTGGCGTTGGAGACGGCGCGGACCGGCGATATCGACGCCGCGCGCGTGCTCTATTGCGGCACGTTCTCCAAGACGGTGGCGCCGGGCTTGCGCCTGGGTTGGGTGGCGGCGCCGCTGCCGGTGATCCGCCGCCTCGTCCTCGTCAAGCAGGCGAGCGATCTGCACAGCTCCGGCCTGAGCCAGATGGCGATGCATGAGGTGGTGCAACAAGTGCTGCCGGAGGCGCTGATGACGATCCGCGCCGCCTATCGCGCGCGACGCGACGCGATGCTCGCCGCACTCGCCCGCGAGATGCCGCCGGGGGTACGCTGGACCCGGCCCGAAGGCGGCATGTTTTTGTGGCTGACCCTGCCGCAGCGCGTCGACGCGGCGTCGTTGCTGGCGCGTGCCATTGCCGAAGCGCGCATCGCCTTCGTCCCCGGGCGCGCCTTTCACGCCGACGGCGGGGGTGCCCATACGCTCCGGCTCAATTTCACGCTCGCCGACCTCGCGGCGATCGACGAGGGCATTGCGCGCTTGGGCGCGCTGCTGCGCACCGAGCCCGGCATGGACGGCGCGCGCGAAGGTTCATGACCGGATCGAGCGAGTGGGAAGCGGCATCCCGAGTCGTCGATGCCGCCTTAGGGCGGGTTGCACGCGGCGCCGCGGCGTGCTGGACTGGGTCCGGTTGCGTTTCAGGGAGGATGGGGGTGACCCAACAACAGTCCATGCCACCGCGCGGCGTCTACGCCGCCGTGCTGACGCCGTTCGGCGACGATCTCGAGCCGAACGTCAAGGCCTATGTCGCGCATTGCCGCTGGTTGCTCGCCAATGGCTGCGACGGGCTTGCGCCGCTGGGCACGACGGGCGAAGCGAATTCACTGTCGGTGGCGCAGCGCCTCGGCCTGATCGAGGCCGGCGCCGCCGCCGGCTTGCCGATGGAGCGCTGCATCATCGGCACCGGCTCGGCGGCGCTTGCGGACGCCGTCGTCTTGACCAAGGCGGCGCTCAAGGCCGGCAGCGCCGGCGCGCTGCTGCTGCCGCCCTTCTATTACAAGAACCCGAGCGAGGACGGGCTCTTCGCCTTCTTCTCCGAGGTGATCCAGCGCGTCGGTGACGACGGGCTGCGCTGCTATCTCTATCATTTCCCGCAAATGTCGGCCGTGCCGATCACGCCGGCGCTCATCGCCCGGCTCAGAGCCGCTTATGGCGACACCATCGCCGGGGTCAAGGACAGCTCCGGCGATTGGAGCTACACCGCCAATCTGCTCAAGCAGATTCCGGGATTCGGCGTCTATTCCGGCAGCGAGCAGTTTCTGCTCGCCAATCTGCGCGCCGGCGGCGCCGGCTGCATCTCCGCCAGCACCAACGTCACCGCGCCGCTCGCGCGGGCAGTCTGTCGCGCCTGGCAGCAGGACGGCGCCGACGCGCTGCAGGAGAGCCTGACGGCGGCACGACTCGTGTTGCAGGCCTTCCCCTTCCAAGGCGGGCTCAAGGAGGTGGTCGCGCGTCTTACCGGCGACCGCCAATGGCTCAACGTCATTCCGCCCAACCGGCCGCTCTCGCCGGCGCAGCGCGACGAGCTTTTCGCCAAGCTCGCCGGGCTGCCGGGGATGCAGGGGGTGTTGCGCGCGGCCTGAGGCCGTGCTCTATGCCGCAAGGCAGATGGCGGAAAGCTCGCGACCGTAATCCTTCTCCCGGCGCAGGCAGGAGCGGCGATAGGAGAAGAAGCGGTCCGCTTCGGCGGCGGTGTCGCCGCCGCTGCGCTCGATACGGCCGAGACCGAGCTCCGCAAGCCGGCGCTCGACATATCCCCCAAGGTCGAAAAGAAAATGCCCGGAGCGCGGCGCCGGCCGGAAGAAATCGGCGCTGGCGGGGTCTGCCGCGAGGAACGGCGCCGGGAATTCCGGCCCGACCTCATAGGAAGGTTGGGCGATGCAGGGGCCGATGCCGGCGCCGATGCGCTCCGGCGCGGCGCCGAGGCCGATCATCGCCTCCACCGTCGCTTCGAGCACGCCCGAGAGCGCGCCGCGCCAGCCGGCATGCGCCGCGCCGATCACCTCGGCCCCGGCATCAGCGAACAGCACCGGAGCGCAATCGGCGGTGAGGATGCCGAGCGCAACGCCCTTGCGCTGCGTTACCATGGCATCGGCGCGCGGCCGCTCTGCGGACGGCCAGGCGGCATTGACGACGACCACGCTCGGGCTGTGCACCTGATAGCAGGTGGCAAGCCGATCCGCCTTGAGCCCCAGCGCCGCCATGGCACGGCCGCGATTCTCCGCCACCTTGACGGCGTCGTCGCCGGAGCCCAGCCCGCAATTGAGCGACGCGAAAAGCCCGTCGCTGACACCGCCCTCGCGGGTGAAGAAGCCGTGACGGATACCGTCGCCGTCGAGTGCGCCGAGCTTGATCAAGGGACGCCTTCCTCCGCGATGCCGGCCGGCGCCGGAAGAGCCGGATCGGCCAAGGCCAGCGCCTTGAACAAGGTGCCCATTTCCTCGGGATCGATCAAGCGGCGGCAGCCGCTCTCGATCACCGCGACCTGCTCGGGTGTGGCGCGGCCGATCAGCGCGGCGGCGCGTTCGGCCAAGCCAAGCGCGGCGAGGAAGCCGCCTTGCGGCACCGGACCCCAGGCGCGCGCGCCAGCAGCGCGCGCCGCGTCGGCCAGGGCCGCGAAATCGACATGGGCAGTGAGATCGGCCGCGCCGGGATCGGCCAGCACGGCGTGGCGGCGATGGCCGGCAAGCGCCTGCAGCGTGTCGCCGCAAGCGCTCGGCCAATGGCCGTAATCGATGAAGAGCGCCATGCCGCCTTGCCGCGTCAGTCGGGCGCCAAGATCGGCGGCGAGCGCCAGCGCGGCCGGGCGGATCTCGAACGGGCTGCCGGGCGCTGCATCGCGCAAGCTCGGCGGCACCAGCGCCGCCAAGCTGCTCGGCGCGGGATCGATGGCGAAGACCAGCGTCTCGCCATCGGCCTCGAGCGCCACCAGCCGCTCCTGCCAGGACTGTTCGCCGCGCAGCACTTGCCGGATCGGCAGCGCGTCGATGAACTCGTTGGCGAGCAGGATGAGGGGACCGTCGGGCAGCGTGGCGATGCTGTCGTGCCAAGTGGGAGTCGCCGCGCCAAGCGCCGCCTGTTGTGCCGAGCGCAGGATCGGACTCGCCTCGACGAGGTGCAGGCTGAGGGCGCGGCGGAACTCGGGCGCGATCTTGAGCGCCCGCAGCGCGTCGGCCATCAGCGTGCCGCGGCCTGGGCCGAGTTCGGCCAGGACCACCGGCGCGGGCCGTCCCATCTTTTCCCAGGCATCGGCGCACCAGAGGCCGAGAAGCTCGCCGAAGATCTGGCTGATTTCGGGGGCGGTCGTGAAATCGCCGCGCGCGCCGAGCGGATCGCGCGTCGCGTAATAGCCGAATCGCGGGTGGAGCAGCGCCTCGGTCATGAAATCGGCGATGGTGAGCGGACCGGTGGCGTGGATCCGCCGCGCCAGGAGGCGGGAGAGCCGGTTCACGCCGGCGCGGCGACGGGCTTGGCGTGCAGCACGAGCCAGAGGCCGGCAATGATCAGCGGCAGCGACAGCAATTGGCCCATGGTAAGGCCGAGAATGGCGTTGCCGAGGAGATAGCCGAGTTGGGGGTCGGGCTGACGGAAGAACTCGACGACGATGCGCGCGAGGCCATAGCCGATGAGAAAGGAGCCGGCGAGCCGACCGGGCTTTTGTCGCGCGCCGCTTCGCTGCAGCGTCCAGAGCACGATGAACAGCACGATCCCTTCGAGACCGGCCTCGTAAAGCTGGCTCGGATGGCGCGGCAGATGGTCGGGGTCGCCGGGAAAGATCATCGCCCACGGGACATCCGTCGGCCTCCCCCACAATTCGCCGTTGATGAAATTGGCAATGCGGCCGAAGAACAGCCCGACCGGCACCGCGGCGGTGATGATGTCGGCGAAGGCCAGCAGCCTGATCTTGCGCTGGCGGCAGAACAGCAGGATGGCGATGAAGACGCCAAGCGCGCCGCCATGGAACGACATGCCGCCGCGCCAGAGAAAGAAGACCTCGATCGGATGCTGCAGGTAGTAGGGTAAATTGTAGAACAGGACATAGCCGGTACGGCCGCCGAGCACGACGCCGAGCGTCGCCCAGACGAGGAAATCGTCGACATCCTGCGCCCGCGCCACCTGCGGCGGCCGCGTGGCGAGCGCCAGGCAATAACGCCAGCCGATGATCAGCCCGGCGATATAGGCGAGCGCGTACCAGCGGACGGCAAAAGGGCCGACCGACCAGTGGCCGAGGAGATAGGGGCCGAAGGAAAAGATCTCGGGGTCGATGGCGGGAAATGGAATGACCAGCGTCGGCACGGCGGCCTTCAGCGATAGGGATCGGGCGCGGCGAGATAGCGCTGCACGTAGTCGCGCACGCCTTCCTCGAGGGACGTCGCCGGCTTGTCGTAGCCGGCGGCGCGCAGGCGCTCCATCCGCGCCTCGGTGAAATATTGGTATTTCTCGCGGATCTCCGCCGGCGTGTTGATGAATTCGAGCCGTGGCTCGCGGCCGAGCGCCCGATAGACGGCGGCGGCCAGCTCGGCGAAGCTGCGCGCGGTGCCGCTGCCGATGTTGAAGAGCCCGCTCACCGCGGGATGATCATAGAGCCACAGCATCATGTCGACGCAGTCGCGAACATAAACGAAGTCGCGCTTTTGTCCGCCATCGGGCACGCCGGCGCGATGCGAACGGAAAAGCCGCGCCGCCTCGCCCTTGGCCGCGCGCGGCTGGATCTGCGCCGCGACGCTCTTCATCGCCCCCTTGTGGTACTCGTTGGGGCCATAGACGTTGAAGAATTTGAGCCCCGCCCATTGCGAAGGCCGCTTGGCGTGCTGCTCGATCAGGCGCGCGACGCGGCGGTCGAAGAGATGCTTCGACCAGCCGTAGGCGTTGAGCGGCCGCAGCCGCGCCAACGCTGCCGGGCTACCGTCATCGTCGAAGCCGCCGCCGCCATCGCCATAAGTGGCCGCCGACGAAGCATAGAAGAAGCGCGTTTCGGTCTCGGCGCACCACTCCCAAAGCCGCTGCGACAGGGTGAAGTTGGCGGCGATGACGAGATCGGCGTCGGTTTCGGTGGTGGACGACACCGCAGCCAGGTGAAAGACGGTGTTGATCTCGCGCGAATGCTGCGCAAGGAAGTCGAACAACGCCTCCGGCGCCAGCAGCGCCGCGAGCTCGCGTTTGCCGAGGTTGCGCCATTTCTCCTCGTGTCCGAGACGGTCGCAGACGACGAGGTCGCGCTCGTTGCGCTCCTCCAGCGCCGCCACGAGGTTCGAGCCGATGAAGCCGGCGCCGCCGGTGATGACGATCATCCCAACGCAGCCTTTATCCTGTCGCGCCGGTGTTATAAGCATTGCCGGCGTCGCGTCAAAGAGGCGCGGGAGGGCCGGCGGTCGAATTCGCCTCCGGCGCTGCCCATATCTATCCATGCGGGGCCGGCACCTACCGGACACGCCTTGCCGAGAGGAGCGTATCACCGCCATGCAAACCGAAAACCGCCTGCTCGACGACCTCGCCCGCGTCGCTACCGGCGCGCTGGGCGCACTCACCGGGGTGCGCGATGAGCTTGAAACTCGCTTGCGCGAGCAGTTCGAGCGTATTCTGGCACGCATGAACTTGGTCCAGCGCGAGGAATTCGATGCCGTCCAAGCGATGGTCGCCAAGGCGCGCGCCGAGCAAGAGGCGCTGGCGGCGCGGGTCGCCGCGCTCGAGGCGCGGCTCGGCCCGGCTGCCACGGACGTGCCGCCCCGCCCGCTGCGCTCGCGCCCGACGATGCGCAGGGCAAAGCGCGTCGAAGCTTCGTGACGGAGCTTTCTCCGGCGGTTGTGGATAACTCAAAGCTTGCACCATCCTCCGAGCTTTGGCAGGCTATATGTTGTAGTGGCCGAGGGTGGTTCACACAAAATACCGAGGAATCGCCCTTTCGGTGGCCGACCGTGCCGCGACGGCTCGCAGGAGGGTGAATGACCTCTCTATCCCTTGAGACCGCCGTTTCCATCGCCAATCCGATCGATCTCGTCGAAGAGATCGTTCAAGCGAATGAGTGGGTGCATGACCGCGCCAGCGACGAGGAGATGGTGGTCGAGATCGCCGGACGCTGGTGCGACTACCGCCTGTTGTTCGTGTGGCAGCGCGAGATCAACGCGCTGCATTTCACCTGCGCGTTCGAAATGAAGGTGCCAAAGGCGCGCCGCACCGCCGTCTTCGAACTGCTGGCCGTGGTCAACGAGCGCCTTTGGCTCGGCCATTTTGACGTCGCCGCCGACACCCAGTCGCCTTCTTTCCGCCAAGGTGTGCTGCTGCGCGGCGCCAGCGGCGCCAGCGTCGAGCAGATCGAGGATCTCGTCGACATTGCCGTGAGCGAGTGCGAGCGGTTCTATCCGGCCTTCCAGCTCGTCGTCTGGGGCGGCAAGCCGCCGGAGGAAGCGATCGCCGCGGCGATGATCGATCCCGTGGGCGAGGCGTGAACGCCGAGGCCGTGCCGGCGCTGTTGCTGGTCGGCTGCGGCAAGATGGGAGGCGCGCTGCTGCGCGGCTGGCTCGATCGCAGCTTGGCGCAGCGTCTGGTGGTGGTGGAACCGGGACCTGCCGCCACCGCCTTTGCCGGCGCGCCGGGGGTCGAGCTGCTAGCCTCCGCCGACGCTCTTCCCGCCGATTTCATCCCCGGCGTCATCGTGCTCGCCGTCAAGCCGCAGGTGATGGCCGAGGCGCTGCCCGCTTATCGCCGCTTCGCCGAGGGCGGCGTCCTGGTCTTGTCGATCGCGGCGGGCAAGACCTTGGGGTTCTTCGCCCGTGCGCTCGGCGCCGAGGCCGCCGTAATACGCGCCATGCCCAATACGCCGGCGGCAATCGGCCGCGGGATTGCGGTGGCCTGTGCCAACGCGCGGGTGACCCCAGCGCAGCGCACGCTCGCCGAACGCCTTCTCGGAGCGGTGGGCGAGGTATGCTGGGTCGCCGAGGAGCCGTTGATCGATGCCGTGACCGCGGTCTCCGGCAGCGGTCCGGCCTACGTCTTCCTGCTCATCGAATGTCTCGCCAAGGCCGGCGCGGCGGCGGGCCTGCCCGCCGACCTCGCCTCCCGCCTAGCCCGCGCCACGGTCGCGGGGTCGGGCGAGTTGGCGCGGCTTTCGCCGGAAAGCGCGGCAGCGCTGCGCGAGGCGGTCACCAGCCCCGGGGGCACGACGCGCGCCGCGCTCGACGTGCTGATGGCCAAGGACGGGCTGGAACCGTTGCTGCGCCGCGCCGTGCTTGCCGCGGCCAAGCGCTCGCGTGAGCTTGCCGATTGATGCCCGGCCGCCGGCTCTGCCGCGCCGCCCGGGTTTTGCCGGCGGCGCTGGCGCCCCGGCGCCGCCATCGCCTATGCTGAGGCGAACATGGCGATTTCCGGGAGGGCTGCCATGGCGAAACGGGCCGGCGCCAGGAAGGCCGGAGGCACCGCCGCGGCGGCGCCCACGGCCAGCATCGAAGACCGGCTCGTCGACGCGGCGCTGAGCCTGGCGGCGCGCCAGGGCTGGCGCCACACGGGTCTCGCCGAAATTGCTGGCGAGGCTGGACTGCCGCTCGCGGAAGCCTATGCCGCCTGTCCCTCCAAGCTCGCCTTGCTGGCCGCCTTCCACCGCCGTATCGACCGAATCGCGCTGACCGGTGCCGGCGATGCCGGCGAGCCGTCGCGCGATCGGCTATTCGACACGCTGATGCGGCGTTTCGACGCGCTGGCCCCGCATCGCGCTGCGCTGCGCGCCATCCTGCGGGACAGCCTGAGCGATCCGGTTGCGCTGTTGGGGGTCCCGGCGCTGCTCTGTTCCATGGCCTGGATGCTTGAAGCAGCAGGTCTTTCCGCCGCCGGCTGGCGCGGCCGAATGCGCGTGAATGTGTTGGCCTGTCTCTATTTTTCGATGTTTCGAGTGTTCCTGGACGATGACAGCACCGACCTTGCCAAGACCATGGCGGCGCTTGACCGGGGGCTCCGCCGGGTGGAATCTTGGCTCGGCGCAAGGTCGTCGACGGCGCCCGGATGAGGGTGCTTTTGCATTGCAATATTTTTTATCCCTTTCCCTTGACTTTGTCGGGGACTCGCGCCATATTTGGGTCATTGTGCAGCGCAACATAGCACTGCCTACCCCGCGAAGGAACGAGACATGACCACCAACGGCAAGCACACTTTCCTTGACATGGATGTCGGCAAGGCGTTTGCCGGCTTCGCCTTTCCCGGCCTCGATGTCGAGTCGATCATGGCGTCCCAGCGCAAGAATCTCGAGGCGCTGACCCAGGCCAATCAATTGGCGGTAGAAGGCGTCCAAGCGGTCGCCCGCCGTCAGGTCGAACTCGCCCGCCAGGCGGTCGACGAGGCGTCGAGCCTGTTGCGCGAGTGGACGCAACCCGGCGCGCCCGAGGAGCGCATCGCCAAGAATGCCGAATACGCCAAGCTCGTGTTCGAAAAGGGCGTCGCCAACGCCCGCGAACTCGCCGAGCTCGTCACCAAGGCCAATACCGAGGCCTTCGGCGTCATCCAGAAGCGCGTCACCGAGGGTTTCGAGGAGCTGCGCGAATACGCCAAGCAGAAGGTCGCTCGCTAACGGTCCTCCGCGTCGCCGACATCCCCCCTGTGCGACGCAATGAGGCCGCCCTTCGGGCGGCCTCTCTTTTTTTGCTCATTGCGGCAAGTGCAAGCGTACGCGAAGCCCATGCTGCGGCGAGTCCTCGAGGGTGAGCTCGCCGCCATGGCCGCGGGCCACGTCGCGGGCGATGGTGAGGCCCAACCCGACGCCGCCGGTGGTGGGATTGCGCACGCCGTCGAGGCGGACGAAGGGACGGAACACGTTCTCGCGCTGCGCCACGGGAATGCCCGGCCCGTCGTCGTCGATGAGGATATCGACGCCGTCGGCGACGGGCAGCGCCGTCACCCAGATGTGGCTGCCGTAGCGTCGCGCATTGCTGAGCAGATTGGCGATGCAGCGGCGCATCGCGTCGGGGCGCAGCGGCAGTACGTAATCCTCCGGCAGCGTCAGCGAAATGTCGACGCCGTCGCGCCGCGCCGCTGCCGCGGCCTCCTCCAGGAGCAGCCCCAGATCGGTGTCGCGCGGCTGCTCCGGCCCTTCGCCGCGGGCGAAGTCGAGATAGCCCTGCACCATGCGTTCCATGATGATGACGTCGTCCTTGAGTTCCGTCACCTCCGGCCCCTCCTGGCCAAGGAATTCGAGCGCCAGCCGCATCCGGGTGAGCGGGGTTCGCAAATCATGCGATACCCCCGCCAGCATTTCGGTTCGCTGCGTGATCTGGCGGCGAATGCGGTCGCGCATCTTGAGGAAGGCAGAGGCCGCCTGGCGCACCTCGGTCGCGCCCTCGAGCTTGAAATTGGGGACCTCGCGTCCCTTGCCGAAGCTCTCCGCCGCCGCCGCCAGCCGGCGCAGCGCCTTGACCTGATTGCGCATGAACAGCGATGCCACCGCGAGCAACACCAGCGAGGAGCCGGCCATCCACAGCACGAAGATATAGGTGGTCGGCGTGAACAGCCGCTTGCGCGGCGCCGCCACCTGCATCACCCCGTCGCGCAGCTCGATCGAGATGAGAATGTCGCGGGGATCGAAATCGGCATCAATCTGGAAGGGGCGGCTCACCCGCTCTTCGATCGCGGCGGCGAGTTGTTCCTCGATGCGGCTGTCGCCGGCCTCGCGCACGCCGCGCGGCAGGGTCTCGCCGGGGCGGAAGATGAAATAAAGCTCGGTGGTGTCGGCGGCGCGCGACAGCAATGCGTCGATCTCGTCGGGGGTATCGGCATAGCGCAGCGCCCCGAGCGTCAGCGCGATGTCGCCGGCGACGCCGGTGGCGAGCCGCCGCTCGACGGTGTCCCAATGGCGGTCGTAAAAGATCCAGGTGGCGATGAGCTGCGCCAGCACCAGCGGCAGGATGATGATGATCAGCGAGCGGCCGAAGAGGGAGCGCGGCAGCACGCGCTTCCACCAGCGGCGGTGGCTGTCCGCCTCCGGCGCCTTGGCGTCGGCCAGCAGCGCGGCACGGTCAATCCGGCTTGAGGACATAGCCGGTGCCCCGCACCGTCTGCAGATAGCGCGGAAATTTCGGATCACGCTCGATCTTGCGCCGAAGCCGGGTCATCTGCACGTCGACCGTGCGCACATTGCCGCTGAACTGCGCCTCCTCGGACAGGGCCTCGCGCGACACCGGTTCGCCGGCGCGGCGGGCGAGCGCCAACAGCAGCGCCGTCTCCGCCGCGGTGAGATGCACGGCATCGCCGCCGCGATAAAGCTCGCCGCGCGCGAGATCGAGGCGGCAAGCGCCGAGGCGGAACTCGGTGGCGGCGAGCTGCGGCTGCGGCACGCGCTGGAGGATGTTGCGCACGCGCAGGACCAGCTCGCGCGGCTCGAAGGGCTTGGCGAGGTAATCGTCGGCGCCGCGCTCGAGCCCGTTGATGCGATCCTCCGGTTCAGCCATCGCCGTGAGCAGCAGGATCGGAACGCGGCTCGTCGCGCGCAGGCTCCGGGTGAGGTCGAGCCCGCTCTCGCCGGGCATCATCACATCGAGCACCATCAAGTCGAAGGCGATGCTGGCCAGCCTGGCGCGCGCCTCGGCGGCGTCGCCGGCGACGGTGACGCGGAAACCCTGCTCGGTGAGATAGCGGCGAAGCAGCTCGCGCAGCCGCGCATCGTCATCGACCACCAAAAGATGCGGCTCGGTGCCATCCATGGCCGCCACTATACACTGAAGCCTTCAGCGCGTCGGCGGGCCGCGTTCGAAGCGACGGCGGTCGGCCTCGCCGCCGATGATGCCGAGCATGACCTTGCGGAAACCTTCAACCGCCTGCGCGCCGGCTTCGCGATAGGCCTTGGCGATACGCTGGCGCTGGTTCTCCGAGAGCTGCCGCTCGAGTTCGATGCCCTTTTCGGTAAGCTCGAGCAGACGCTGCCGCCGGTCGCGGCTTCCGGGCCGCTGCTGGATGAAGCCCTGGCGCACGAGCTGGCCCAGCACGCGGCTCAGGCTTTGCTTGGTGATGCGCAGGATGCCCAGCAGATCGCTGACGCTCATCTGCGGATACCGGCCGACGAAGTAGATGACGCGGTGATGGGCACGGCCGAAGCCATAACGCGCCAGCATGGCGTCGGGCTCGGCGGTGAAATCGCGATAAGCGTAATAGAGGAGCTCGATCCCTTGGCGCAGCTCCTCCTCGCGAAGAAATAACAGGGTAGCGGCAGATTTTACGTCAGGCATGTTGACTTATTTTCATCGAAACGGTTACACCGACGGTTCGTCGGGGCCATATAATGGACCAGAACCCTGACCGGAGCGAGTGGAAGAGGCCGAGATGGATACGACGATCTCGTGGAAAGAGCTGGGATTTCGCTACCTCGATACCGGCGTTTACGCGCGGGCTGATTTCCGCCGCGGCGTGTGGTCGGCGGCCGAGCTGTGCACCGGCGCGAGCCTGTCGCTGCACATTGCCGCGACCTGCCTGCATTACGGCCAGGCATGCTTCGAAGGGATGAAGGCGTTCCGCCAGACCAGCGGTCGGGTCGTCTGCTTCCGTCCCGATGCCCATGCGCGGCGCATGACCAGGACGGCCGAGCGGCTGGCCATGGTGCCGCCACCCAAGGAGCTGTTCATCGACACCGTGCGCAAGATCGTCGCGCAGAACGACGCCTATGTTCCGCCTTACGAGACCGGCGCGACGCTCTATGTCCGGCCGCTGCTCATCGGCACCAGCCCAGTCATCGGCGTTCATCCCAGCGACGATTTCGCGTTCATCATCTTCGCCATGCCGGTCGGTCCTTATTACAAGGCCGGCATGGTGCCGGTGTGCGCCTATGTCCAGGAAGCGTATGACCGCGCCGCGCCGCATGGCGTGGGCCACGTCAAGGCCGCCGGCAATTACGCCGCCGGGATGGTCGGCGAGATCGAGGTCAAGGAGAAGGGCTATCCCGTCTCGCTCTATCTCGATTCCGCGACGCACACCCTGATCGACGAGTTCGGCACCTCGAACTTCATCGGCATCACCGGCGACGGCCGCTATGTCACGCCGAAATCGGACTCGATCCTGGAAAGCATCACCAATGACAGCCTCATGGTCATCGCCCGCGATCTTGGCCTCAAGGTCGAGCATCGGGCGGTGCGCTGGGACGAGCTGGAGGATTTCGTCGAGGTCGGCGCCTGCGGCACCGCTGCGGTGATCACGCCGATCTCCTCGATCACGCGCGGCGACAAGACGCTGCATTTCGGGTCGGAGGACAAGCCGGGCAAGACACTGCAGCGGCTCTATGACGAGATCCAGGGCATCCGCTATGGCACGATCGCCGACCGCTACGGCTGGACGATGCCCATCGGCTAGGCGCGGGCCGCCTCGCAAGGAGCGTTCATGAGCATTCGTGTGGAGAAGGACGGGCCGGTCACCACGGTGATCATCGATCGGCCCGAAGCGCGCAACGCCGTGAACCCGACGATGGCGATGGCTCTCGCCGAGGCCTTTCTCGCCTTCGATGCCGACGACACGGCCAAAGTTGGCGTGCTCTATGGCGAGCATGGCGTGTTCTGCGCCGGCTTCGATCTCAAGGTCGCCTCGACGGAAGCCGGAACCGGCTGGGCCAAAGCCGAGGGAAATATCGGGCCGATGGGTCCGACGCGGCTGCTGCTGAAGAAGCCGGTGATAGCCGCGGTCGCGGGCTACGCCGTGGCCGGCGGGCTCGAACTTGCGCTCTGGTGCGATCTGCGCGTCGCCGAGGAGAATGCGATTTTCGGCGTGTTCTGCCGGCGCTGGGGCGTGCCGCTGCGCGACGGCGGCACAGTGCGGCTGCCGCGGCTCATCGGCCACAGCCGCGCCCTCGACATGATTCTCACCGGCCGGCCGGTGGGCGCGGTCGAGGCGCTCACCATGGGCCTCGCCAACCGCGTCGTGCCCGGAGGCACGGCGCGCGAAGCGGCCGAAGCGCTCGCCCGCGAGCTTGCCGCGCTGCCGCAGCTCTGTCTCAGAAGCGACCGGCTCTCCTCCTATCAGCAGTGGGACCGTGATTTCGCCGCGGCGATGGCCAACGAGTTCAAGCTTGGCGATGCGGTGAAGGCCAGCGGCGAATCGCGCGAGGGCGCCATGCGCTTCGCCAAGGGCGCTGGACGCCACGGCGCGCCCGATTCTCGCTGAGCAGCCGCGGATAGCTACTCGCCGGCCCAGCGCTTGGTGGCTTCGTCGTCGCTGACCTGGGCCTCGACCCAGCGGGGACCTTCCGGCGTCTCCTCGAGTTTCCAGAACGGCGCCTTGGTCTTGAGCCAATCGATCAGGAACTGGCAACTGTCGAAAGCGGCCTGGCGATGCGCCGAGGCGGTGGCGACCAGCACGATGCGCTCGCCCGGCTCGAGCCGGCCGTAGCGGTGGATGATCAGAACCGCGTCGAGCGGCCAGCGCCGGCGTGCCTCGGCTTCGATCTCGGTCAGCGCGCGCTCGGTCATGCCGGGATAATGCTCCAGCGTCATGGCGCCGATGCGCCGCTCGCCGGCGAGGTCGCGCACCAGGCCCAGAAAGCTGGTGACCCCGCCGATGCCGGTCTTGCCGCGGGTGAGCGCCTCGAGCTCGGCGCCGACATCGAAATCCTCGCGCTGCACGCGGATCATGGCTCAGCCTCCCGTCACCGGCGGGAACAGCGCCACCTCGTCGCCGGGCCGCACCGGGTGTTCCCAGCCGACATATTCCTGGTTGACCGCCACGCGCACGATCTTGACGTCCTTGAGCGCCTCGGCGAAGCCCGGGCCGCGGGTCCTGAGCCAGTCGAGCAGCGCCGCCACGGTGGCGACACCCGCCGGCGGGTCGACCCTCTCCTCGGCGATGCCGATCTTGGTGCGCAGCCAAGCGAAATAGAGCAGTTTCATGGTTTCTGACCTATGGCACGGCGCGAGCCATTTCAACCATTATTGCGCCAGGAACCCGCCGTCGACCGGCAAGGTATGCCCGGTCACCAGCGCCGACGCGCGGCTGGCGAGATAGAGCACGGCGCCGACGACGTCGGCGGGCTCGCCGATGCGGCCCATGGGCGTCCGCCGCTCGATCTCCGCTACCGCCTCCGGCTGCTGCAGCAGCGCGGCGGTGAGCGGCGTGCGGATATAGGTCGGCGCCACGGCGTTGACGCGGATGCCCTGGCGCGCCCATTCGACGGCGAGGGCGCGCGTCAGATTGACCACCGCGCCTTTCGAGGTCTGGTAGGCGACGTTGGGATAGATGCCGCCGGAAAAGCCCATGATCGAGCCGATGTTGACAATGCGGCCGCCGCCCCGCCCCAGCATGTGCCGTGCCGCTTCCCGCGCGCAAAGGAAAGAGCCGGTGACATTGACGGCCATCACCCGCTCCCAATCCGCCGGCGCCAGCTCGGTTGCGGGCTTGCGGATGGCGATGCCGGCGCTGTTGACGAGGACATCGAGGCGTCCCCAGCGCGAGGCGATCTCGGCGAAGACGCGCTCGACGGCGGTGGCGTCGCTCACTTCGAGCGGCCAAGCCCGTGCCTCGCCGCCGATCTCGCGGGCGCGGGCGGAAGCCCCTGCGAGGTCGCGGTCGAGCAGCGCCACGCGCCCGCCCACCCGGGCGAGACCCTGCGCGACGGCGGCGCCGATGCCGCTGGCGGCGCCGGTGACGATTGCCACCTCGCCGTCGAGGCGGAAGGCGGCGAGGGGATCGGCGAGATCGAGGCCGCCGCTCATTCCAGCACCTCGCTGAACGGGATGAAATCGATGCTCATGCCGGGCTCGATACGGCTGATTCCTTCGCCGATCTCGGCGAAGCCGTCGGCTTCGACCATCGGGGACAGGATCCCGGCGCCGTCGCGCGGGAATTTGCGCGCCACCCACCCGCCGGCTTCGCCGCGTTCGAGCCGCGCGCGCAGATAGTCGCAGCGGTTGCTGCGCTTCTTATAGTCGAAGCCCGCGCTGACGCGGAAGCGGCGCGGTGCGGCATGTCGCGCGCCGGAAAGGCACAGCACCAGCGGCCGCGCCAGGAGGAGGAAGGTGACCATCATTGCCGCCGGATTCCCGGGCAGGCCGAGAAAGGGGACGCGGCCTATCTGGCCGAGTGCCACAGGGCGGCCCGGTTTGATCGCGAGCCGCCAGAAATGCAGCCTGCCTTGCGCTTCGACTGCGGCTTTGACGTGGTCCTCCTCGCCGGTCGACATGCCGCCCGAGGTCAGGATCAGATCGTGACCGTCCGCCGCGGCGGCAATCGCCCGATGGATGCCGGCCCTCTCGTCGGGCAGGATGCCGAGATCGGTGACCACCGCGCCGAGGCCCTCGAGCAGCGCCAGCAGCGCATAGCGGTTGGCGTCGTAGATCGCACCCGGCGGCAGCGCGCTGCCGGGATCGCGCAGCTCGTCGCCGGTGGAGAAAAGGGCCACGCGCAGCCGGCGATGAACTCTGAGCGCGGCGAAACCGAGCGAGGCAGCGAGGCCGATTTCCTGCGGACGCAGCCGTTGTCCGGCACCGAGGACGGTGGTGCCGGATTTGATGTCCTCGCCGGCGCGGCGGCGGTTGGCGCCGCGCTTGACGCCGGGCGGTATGCGCACCGTGCCCTTGGCCTCGCTGCAATCCTCCTGCATCAGCACGGTGTCGAGTCCCTCCGGTATCGGCGCGCCGGTGAAGATGCGCACCGCCGCGCCGCGCCGTGCCGCGGCGGGCAGCGGATGGCCGGCCGCAACACGACCCACGACCGGCAGCAGGGTCGGCGCGCCGGGGGCGAGATCGTCAAAGAATACGGCATAGCCATCGACGGCGGCGTTGTCGTGGGGCGGCACGTCATGCGGCGCCAGGATGGGCTCGGCGAGAATGCGCCCGCGCGCGACAGCAAGCGGCACGCTCTCCCATTCGACCACCGGCGCGGTCTTGGCGGCGAGCAGCTCCAATGCCGCTGCCATCGGCAGCAGATCGCCGCCGGAAGCAAAGCAATCGTCGCTCAACCGCGCCATCTCACGCTGCCTTGAGCCGGCAATGGTCGAGAATGAAGCGGGCGATCACGGCGACGTCGTCGAGCGCCAGCAGCGGTATAGAAAGCCCGGCCACCGGCACGTCGCTCGCCACCGCGACGACGTGCGGATCATCGATGCAAAGCAGCGGCTTGCCGAGCGCCGGGCGATGCACTTCGAGCTTGTCATGGCTGCCGTGCTTGAAGCCTTCGACCAGCAGCAAATCGACCGGCGTCATCCGGCGGATGAGCGCATCAAGCGAAGGCTCGGGCGCACCGCGATGCTCGTGGACAAGCGCCCAGCGCCGTTCCGAGGCGATCATCACCTCGCTCGCGCCGGCCTCGCGGTGGCGCCAGCTATCCTTGCCGGGCTGGTCGAGATCGAAGCTGTGATGCGCATGCTTGACCGTCGAGACGGCAAGCCCGCAGCGGGTGAGTTCGGGCAGGAGGCGAGCAATCAGCGTCGTCTTGCCGCTGCCGCTCCAGCCCGCGAGGCCGAACACGCGCATCGGCTCGGGCGCATTCACCGGGCGCCGCTCGGTTTCGCGGTCTCGACCGGCGGGCGCTCGTCGGTCATGTGAACGAGGCCGGCGCGCAGATAATCATAGCCGGTCACCAGAGTAAGCATCGCCGCCGCCCACAGCATCAGCTCGCCGATCCAGGTTACCGGCAAGTAGGCCGGGCCTGCGTCCCCCACCAGCAGCACGCCGATCGCGCCCATCTGCAGCCCGGTCTTCCATTTGGCGAGCCGTGAAGAGGGAACCCGCACTTTAAGGGCGGCGAGATGCTCGCGCAGCCCCGAGACCAGAATCTCGCGCCCGAGGATCACCAGCGCGGGAAAGATGGTCGGCTCCGAGACGCGCTGGAGCGCCGCCAGCATGAACAGGATCGCCGCCACCAGCAGCTTGTCGGCGATCGGATCGAGAAAACGGCCGAGTTCCGATTGCTGCTTCCACAATCGTGCCAGGCGCCCGTCGAGCCAGTCGGTGAAGCCGGCAAGCGCAAACAGGCCGCAACCGATCCAGGGACCATAGGGCGGCGGCAGGTAGAAGGTGACGATGACCAAAGGGATCGCGGCGATCCGCGACAAAGTCAGCAGATTGGGAAGCGTGGTCAGCATGGCACATCCGATCCCGCCCGGGGGCGCGGGATATCTTCGCGCAGTCTAGCGCCGTTGATGCCTGTTTGGGAAATAGTGGAATGTCTCGGCAACGCAGACCCCTCCCATGTCCCCGACAAGCTTTCAAGGCTCGGCGTGGAAATGGTCATAGATCCGTTGCGCGACCGCCTTGCTGATGCCCTCTACTCGTTCGAGATCAGCGAGGCCGGCGCGGGCGACGCCGCGGGCCGAGCCGAAATGGTGCAGCAGCGCCTTCTTGCGTCGCGCACCGATGCCGGCGATCTCGTCGAGCGGCGACGTGCCGATCACCTTGGCGCGGCGCGCGCGGTGGGTCCCGATGGCGAAGCGATGCGCCTCGTCGCGCAAGCGTTGAAGATAGTAGAGCACGGGATCCTTGGGCTCGAGGCTGAAGGGCTCGCGCTCCGGCCGGAAGAAGCGCTCGCGCCCGGCATTGCGCTCCGGTCCTTTGGCGATCGCCACCAGCGGGACGTCGTCGATGCCGAGATCGACCAGCGCCTGCTGCGCCGCGGAAAGCTGGCCTGCGCCGCCGTCGACGAGCAGCAGATCGGGCCAAGTGCCGCGCTCGCGCGTCGGATCCTCTTTGAGGGCGCGGGCGAAGCGGCGCCGCAGCACCTCGCGCATCATGGCGTAATCGTCGCCCGCCGCCGCCCGGCCGGCGTCGGGCTCGGCCGCAGCCTCGATCGCGGCAGCAAGGCTGTCTTCTCCCGCAGGTTTGGCGGCGCCCTCGCCACGGATCGTGAATTTCCGATAAGCGCTCTTGATGAAGCCCTCCGGTCCGGCGACGATCATCGCTCCCACCGGATGACTGCCCTGGATATGGCTGTTGTCATAGACTTCGATGCGTTGAGGCGGCGCGTCGAGGCCGAATGCCTGCGCCACGCCTTCCAGCAGTTTCTGCTGGGTGGCGCTTTCCGACAGCCGCCGTCCCAACGCTTCGCGGGCGTTGAGGAGCGCATGGTCTATCAGCTTGCGCTTGTCGCCGCGTTGCGGCACGACGAGTTCGACCCTGCCACCGGCCTGGGCCGAGAGCGCTTCCTCGAGCAACGCGCGCTCGGCCGGCGCGTGGCTCAGCAGGATGAAACCGGGCGGCGGCTTGTTCTCGTAAAACTGGCCGAGGAAGGAGCCGAGCACCTCCTCGACCGGCATTTGCCGGTCATGGCTGGGGAAATAGGCGCGGTTGCCCCAATTCTGGCCGCCGCGATAGAAGAACACCTGGATGCAGGTATGCCCGCCCGCCTGGTGCGCGGCGACGATGTCAGCATCGGCGATACCTTCGATCGAGATGTCCTGGCGACCCTGGATCTGGGTCAGCGCGCGGATGCGGTCGCGGACCCGCGCGGCGGCCTCGAAGTCGAGCACATCGGCCAGCGCCTGCATATGCAGCGCCAACCGCTCCTGGACCTCGTGGCTGCGGCCAGAGAGGAAGCCGCGCGCCTCGTTGATCAGGCGGTCATATCCCGGCTTGTCGATGCGCCCGACGCAAGGGGCGCTGCAGCGCTTGATCTGATAGAGGAGGCAAGGGCGGGTGCGGCTGGCAAAGATGCTATCGCTGCACGAGCGCAGCAGGAAGGCGCGCTGCAGGGCGATGATGGTGCGCGCGACGGCCCCGGCTGAAGCGAACGGACCGAAATAGTCGCCAGGTGCCGTGCGCGCGCCGCGATGCTTGATGATCTGGGGAAAATCGTGATTGCCGGTGAGATGAATATAGGGAAACGATTTATCATCACGCAACAATACATTGTAGCGGGGCATCAGCCGCTTGATCAGATTGTTCTCGAGCAGCAGCGCCTCGACCTCGGTGTGCGTGATCACCACTTCCATCGCCCGCGTTTCGGCCACCATACGGCGCAGCCGGTTCGAAAGATTGGCGGGGTGGGTATAGTGGGCGACGCGGGCCTTGAGGCTGCGCGCCTTGCCGACGTAAAGCGCGTCGCCCCTGGCATCGAGCATGCGGTAGACGCCGGGACCAGCCGGCATGGTGCGCAGGGCGACGCGGATCGCCTCCACGCCGCGCGCCTGTCCACTGCCGGCCAGGGCCGCCATGTCTTGCTGGGAAGCGCCTTCGTCAAGCTCGGTCATGGCTATTCAATCGGTCCGCCGCGGATATCCACGGCAGATGTGGACAAAACTGTCGAAAACCTGCTGCCACATGACTGCTATGCGCGTTAAACCTAGGGTTTCAGCTCTTTGTCTAAAAAATAGGCATTTTTACTAAGATATTGAATTAATTAAATTTTTTTCGTGTCAAGTGTAAATCGCGTGTAACAATTCATGGTCACATCTTCATATTCCCGTCATAACGGTTCCATCGAAAGACCTGTGAACAACTGACCGAGGGAGTGGTTTCGTTTGGCAAATCTCCACCAGTTAAAGCACTTACGGAAGATGGTTAATGCGTTCTATCTCGATGCCGACGCTCGCGACATCGGGGTAGACCTCGAGCTTCTCGATTCGCACGCGCGCAACGCGGATGCGGGCATCAGCGAGGCACATCTCGGCAATGCGTTCGGCCAGGGTCTCTAGCAGGTTGACGTGACCGCCCGCGGCAAGCCGGCGGATGCCGCTGACGATTTCGTCGTAGCAGACGACGTTGCGCAGATCGTCGGCGATCGGCTCCTCCTCCTCGCGCGCGGCGAGATCGAGATTGATGCGCACGCGCTGGCGCGTGCCGCGCTCGTGGCGGAAGACGCCGATCTCGCAGTGCAGCACGAGATCGCGGACGAGAATCCGACGGAAACCGGCGGTCTTGCCGCCATCAAAAGCGCGGCCGGCGGGACGGAGATCGGTGTCGCTCATGATCGCTTTCTATTCCTCCACCGCCCGGTCCGCGGAGGCTTGTGCCCAGCCGAGATGTTGGCCGCCGTCGAGAGCGATCATCTGACCGGTCATGGCCGGCGCCGACAAGATGAATCGCACGGCGGCGGCGATCTCTTCCGGGGTGGTGCCGCGCTGGAGCGGCATCGTTGCCTGTTGACGGCGGAACTGAAGCTCGCTCTGGCGCTGGCTCGGCAGGGTAGGGCCGGGACCGATGCCGTTGACGCGAATGCGCGGCGCCAAGGCCAGCGCCAGGCTCTGCGTCAGGCACCACAGCGCCGCCTTGCTCAAGGTATAGGAGATGAAATAAGGCGTCAGGTTCCAGACGCGCTCATCGAGAATGTTGACGATGACGCCGTCGGCCGCCGCCGGCAGGGCGCGCGCGAAATGCTGCATCAGCACGAAAGGGGCGCGCAAGTTGGCCTCGAGATGCCGGTCCCAGCTCGCGCGCGTTGCGTCGAGCGCGGTATCGTTCTCGAAGACCGAAGCATTGTTCACCAGCAGGCCGAGGGGCCCCAGCGCCTCGCCTGCGCGCGGCAACAGCGTCTCGACCTCCACTTCGCGCGTGAGGTCGGCGGCGATAGCAATGGCACGACCGCCTCTCGCGGCAATCTCCTGCACCACCGCTTCCGCCTCGGCGCGCGAGCGGCGGTAATGCACCGCCACCGCCCAGCCCTCGCCGCCCAGCATCAGCGCAATGGCGCGGCCGATACGCCTGCCGCCGCCGGTCACCAGTGCCGCCTTCGGATAGGCCGGGCTTGCAATCATTCAGCGGTTCCGGCGCTGGCGCGCGCGCGCCTTGGCCTTGGCGAGCGCGCGGGCCGAGGTGCCGGCGCGCCCAGCCATCGACCGGCCCGCCGGTCGCGGCGCGCCCGTGCCGGGCTCCGCTTCGCCTTTGTCGAGGAGACCAAGATCGAGCTGCTCAAGCCGGCGGATCTCGTCGCGCAGGCGTGCTGCCTCCTCGAATTCGAGATCGGCGGCGGCGGCGCGCATCTGCTTGTCGAGATCGGCGATCACCGCCTTAAGGTTGGAGCCCTGGTAATGGGCCTGCGCGCTCTCGCCGAGGCCGACGGTGACATGGTCCTGCTCGTAGACGCTCTCCAGGATGTCGGCGATGCCGCGACGCACGCTTTCGGGCGTGATGCCATGGGTGGCGTTGTAGGCTTGCTGCTTTTCGCGGCGGCGGTTGGTTTCGTCGATCGCCGCTTTCATGCTTTGGGTAATGCGGTCGGCATAGAGAATGGCGCGGCCTTCTATATGGCGCGCGGCGCGGCCGATGGTCTGGATCAGCGCGGTGCGCGAACGCAGATAGCCCTCCTTGTCGGCGTCAAGCACGGCGACCAGCGCGCATTCCGGGATGTCGAGCCCCTCGCGCAGCAGGTTGATGCCGACCAGCACGTCGAATACGCCGAGGCGGAGATCGCGAATGATCTCGATACGTTCCAGCGTGTCGACATCCGAGTGCATGTAACGCACGCGGATGCCGTTCTCGTGGAAATACTCGGTCAGCGCCTCGGCCATCTTCTTGGTCAGCGTCGTCACCAGCACGCGCTGCCCCTTCAAGGCGCAGTCGCGGCATTCCGCCATGAGGTCGTCGACCTGGTTCTCCACCGGCCTGATGAGGCAGACGGGATCGACCAGGCCGGTGGGGCGGACCACCTGTTCGACAAAAACACCGCCGGTGCGCTCCATCTCCCACGGGCCCGGCGTCGCCGAGACGCAGATGGCTTGGCCGCGCATCGCGTCCCACTCCTCGAATTTGAGCGGCCGGTTGTCGACGCAGGACGGCAGGCGGAAACCGTATTCGGCCAGCGTCGACTTGCGATTGTAGTCGCCGCGGAACATGCCGCCGAGTTGCGGGATCGTGACATGGCTCTCGTCGCAGAAGACGATCGCGTCCTTGGGCAGGTATTCGAACAAGGTCGGCGGCGGCTCGCCCGGCCTGCGCCCGGTGAGATAGCGCGAATAGTTCTCAATACCGGCGCAGCTTCCCGTCGCCGCCATCATCTCGATGTCGAAGGCGGTGCGCTGCTCCAGCCGTTGCGCCTCGAGCAGCTTGCCCTGCCCGTGGAATTCCTCAAGGCGGAACTTGAGATCGATCTTGATCTGCTCGATCGCCTGCATCAGCGTCGGCTTGGGCGTGACGTAATGGCTGTTGGGATAGACGGTGATCTCGTCGAGCACGCCGCTCTTCTCGCCGGTCAGCGGATCGAACTCGTGGATCGCCTCGAGCTCGTCGCCAAACAGCGATAGGCGCCAGGCGCGATCTTCGTAATGCGCCGGAAAGATCTCGATCGTGTCGCCGCGCGCGCGGAAAGTGCCACGGATGAAATTGGCGTCATTGCGGCGGTATTGCAGCTCGACCAGCTTGGCGAGGAGCTGGGCGCGATTGACGCGCTGGCCGGCGGAGAGCGAAAAAGTCATCTCCGAATAGGTCTCGACCGAGCCGATGCCGTAGATGCAGGAGACCGAAGCGACGATCACCGTGTCGCGCCGCTCGAGGATGGCACGAGTCGCCGAGTGACGCATGCGGTCGATCTGCTCGTTGATCGAGGATTCCTTCTCGATATAGGTGTCGGTCCTCGGTACATAGGCTTCGGGCTGGTAGTAATCGTAATAGGAAACGAAATACTCCACCGCGTTGTCGGGAAAGAAGCTCTTCATCTCGCCGTAGAGCTGTGCCGCCAGCGTCTTGTTGGGGGCGAGAATGAGCGCCGGGCGCTGGGTGCGCTCGATGACGTGGGCCATGGTGAAGGTCTTGCCCGAGCCGGTGACCCCGAGCAGCACCTGATCGCGCTCGCCGCGGGCGATGCCGGCGGCGAGCTCATCGATCGCCTGCGGCTGGTCGCCTGCAGGCTGGAACTCGGAATGGACGGCGAAGCGCTGGCGGCTATCGGCCGCCGCGCGGGCAACGGTGACCACGGGCATGCCGCTAAGATAAAGGCTGCGCCCCAGGGACGCCAGAGGACCCTTGCACGCTGCGGCATATGACGGGAGGAGCGCCCGGCAACCCCAGGCGACCCGAGACCGCGGCGAGCAAGAATATATGGACGTCCGGTGATCGGCGGTTTCTTTGTTTCCTTTTCCGCGCCTGGGATGAAATGCCGAAAACCGCGCAATTCATTGCCCGACCTTCGCGCGACGCGGTTGCGCGACGCGGGTCTTGGCATTAGCTTAGGCGCTGTCACCCTCCAATTCCGGTAGCGTCACCATGCCTTTTCTCGCCGACCGCCTGTCGCGCATCAAGCCGTCCGCGACCCTCGCCATGACCAAGCTGGCGCTGGAGATGAAAGCGGCCGGCCGCGACGTCATCAGCCTCAGCGCCGGCGAGCCGGATTTCGACACGCCCGAGAACATTCGCGCGGCGGCGATTCGCGCCATCCAGTCCGGCCAGACGCGCTACACCGCGGTCGACGGCACGCCGGAGCTGAAAAAGGCGGTCGCCGCCAAATTCAAGCGCGAGAACGGCCTCGACTACGCGCCGGCGCAGATCATCGTCGGCACCGGCGGCAAGCAGGTGCTGTTCAACGCGCTGCTGGCGACGCTGAACCCGGACGATGAGGTGGTCATTCCGGCGCCCTATTGGGTCTCCTATCCCGATATCGTGCTGGTCGCCGAGGGCACGCCGGTGGCGGTGCAATGTCCGCAGAACAACGGCTTCAAGATACGCGCCGAGGATCTCGAAGAGGCGATCACGCGCAAGACCAAATGGCTCATCCTCAACTCGCCCTCCAACCCGACCGGCGCGGCCTATACCGCGGCGGAGCTGCGCGCGCTCGCCGACGTGCTGCTGCGCCATCCCGATGTCTGGGTGCTGGCCGACGACATGTACGAGCATCTGGTCTATGACGATTTCAAGTTCACCACCATCGCGCAGATCGAGCCGAAGCTCTATCCGCGCACGCTGACCTTGAACGGCGTCTCCAAGGCCTATTGCATGACCGGCTGGCGCATCGGCTTTGCCGGCGGCCCAACGGAACTGATCAAGGCGATGACGACGCTGCAGTCGCAATCGACCTCGAATCCGAGTTCGATCAGCCAGGCGGCGTCGGTCGAGGCGCTGAACGGGCCGAAGGACTTCATCCCCAAGCACAATGCCAGCTTCAAGGCGCGGCGCGACCTGGTGGTGGAGCTGCTGAACCGCGCCCCGGGCCTGTATTGCCCGCGGCCGGAGGGCGCGTTCTATGTCTATCCCTCCTGCGCCGGGACGATCGGCAAGCGCACGCCCAAAGGCAAGGTGATCGAGAACGACACGGATTTCGTCGAGTATCTCCTCGAGGCCGAAGGTGTGGCGGTGGTGCAGGGCGTGGCCTTCGGCCTCTCGCCGCATTTCCGTATCTCCTACGCGACCTCGACCGAGGCGCTCACCGAGGCGTGCAAGCGCATCCAGCGCGCCTGCGCCGCGCTCAAGTGAGGTGATCCGGCGCGCCCGCGCCGACGAGGTCGCCTGGATTGCCGCGACGATCGCCGCCGCCTTCAGTGTCTATGTCCCGCGGATGGGCCGGCTGCCCGCGCCGATGACCGCCGATCACGGCGCGCTGGTCGCTGCGGGCGAGGTGCATGTGCTGGAGGAGGCTGGCGGGCGGCTCGGCCTCATCGTGCAGCGCGCCGCCGCCGACCATCTCTACATCGACATCCTGGCGGTAGCACCCGAGGCGCAGCACCGGGGCGTCGGCCGGCGGCTGCTGGATTTTGCCGAGGCCGAAGCGCGCCGACTCGGCCTGCCGACGCTTCGGCTCTTCACCAACGCCAGCATGACCGAAAATCTGCGCTTCTATCCTCGGCTCGGCTTTCGTCCGATTGCGGCCCGCGTCGAGGACGGCTTCGATCGCATCTATTTCGAGAAGCGTCTCACCTGAAACGCTTCTATGCGATTTGCATAGCGATCAGGCAGCATCCGCGGCGGAATTTCCATTGCGCCGCGATGACGGTCGCGCGAGCATGGCTGCTCTGAAGAGGCGTCGCCCGGGGGCGTGGCAGTCTCTCGCGCGCCGGCAACGATGTCCGCTCTGGACGGGATGGAGGCGTGCATGACCGACAGATCCGCCGGACCGCGCTGCGTCGCGCTGGTCGGGCCCTACCTCTCGGGCAAGACCAGCCTGCTCGAGGCGCTGCTCTTCGCCAGCGGCACGACCCACCGCCGCGGCACCGCCAAGGACGGCAACACGGTCGGCGACCATAGCGCTGAGGCGCGGGCGCGGCAGATGTCGACGGAACTCAACGTCGCCGCCGCTGGTTTTCTCGGCGATCCCTGGATCATCCTCGATTGCCCGGGATCGGTCGAACTCGCCTGGGAGGCACAAAACTCCCTCTTGGCCGCCGACGTGGCGGTCGTGGTCTGCGAGCCGGAAACGGAGCGGGTCCTCACTTTGAGCCCGCTCTTCAAGTTTCTGGACGACCACCAGATCCCGCACATGGTCTTCATCAACAAGATGGACACCGCCAGCGCGCGCGTCAGCGAGGTACTGGCGGCGCTGCAATCGGTGTCGCAGAGGCCGCTGGTGCTGCGCCAGGTGCCGTTGCCCGATCCCGAGGGCAAGACGATCGGCTACGTCGATCTCGTCAGCGAACGCGCCTACAAGTACCGGCCCGGCCAAGCTTCCGATCTCATCAAGCTGCCCGACGACGTGCTCGAGGAAGAGCGGGTGACGCGCGCCGGCCTGATCGAGAAGCTCGCCGATTTCGACGACAAGCTGCTGGAGCAATTGCTCGAGGACGTGCAGCCTTCGAAGGATGAGATCTACCGCCACCTGACGCAGAATTTGAGCGCCGATCGCATCGTGCCCGTCTTCCTCGGCTCGGCGCTGCTGGATCACGGCGTGCGTCGCTTGTGGAAGGCGCTACGCCACGAGACGCCCGGCGTGGCGCAGGCCGCCGCTCGGCTGGGGCTTCCCGCCCAGAGCAAGGAAACAGTGGCGCAGGTGATCAAGACCTATCACGCGCCGCATTCCGGCAAACTGTCCCTGGCTCGCATCTGGAGCGGCCAGGTGACCGACGGCATGAGCCTCGGCGGCGTGCGCGTCGCCGGCGTCCTGCGCCTCACGGGCGCGCATCAGGAGAAGCTCGCCGCCGCCCAGGCGGGCGACGTCGTGGCGCTGGCGCGCATGGAAGGCGTTCTCACCGGCGCGGTGCTGGCCACCGGCACGGCCCCGCAGCTACCGCGGCCGCCGCTGCCGAAACCGGTCTATGGCTTGGCGCTCGCCGCCGAGAAACGCGCCGACGACGTCAAGCTGACGCCCATGATCGCCAAGCTCATCGAAGAGGATCCGACGCTTCATCTTGAGCAGAATGCCGAGCTGCAGGAGATGGTGCTGTGGGGCCAAGGCGACATCCACCTGCAGATCGCCATAGACCGGCTGCGCAACAAGTACAATCTGCCGGTGACCGCGCGCAAGCCGCAAGTGCCTTACAAGGAGACGATCCGCAAGGGTACGGCGCAGCATGCGCGCTTCAAGCGCCAGTCGGGCGGCCACGGCCAGTTCGCTGACATCCAGATCGAGGTGAAACCGTTGCCGCGCGGCACCGGCCACACCTTTATCGATGCGGTGGTGGGCGGCGCCATCCCGCGCAACTACATCCCGGCGGTGGAGGACGGCGTCAACGATTTCCTGCGCCATGGACCCTTGGGTTTCCCGGTGGTGGACGTGTCGGTGACCCTGGTCACAGGCCAGTTCCATGCCGTCGACAGCTCGGACCAGGCCTTCAAGACCTGCGCCCGTATGGCGATGAGCGAAGCCATGCCGAAATGCGATCCGGTGCTGCTCGAGCCCATCCACCATGTCGACATCTCGGTGCCGAACGCCTTCACCTCGCGCGTGCAGCGGGTTATCTCTGGCCGGCGCGGCCAGATCCTCGGCTATGACGCCAAGCCCGGCTGGGATGGTTGGGACGTGGTGACGTCGCAACTGCCGCAGGCCGAGTTGCACGACCTCATCGTCGAGCTGCGTTCGGTCACCTTGGGGGTCGCGACCTATACTGACCGCTTCGACCATCTGCAGGAGCTCACCGGCAAGCTCGCGGAGCGGGCGATGGCGGGGCGCGGCGAGCAGGCGGCGCAGTAACCTTCTTACGCCGCGAGCGAACCTCCCGTTGCGGCCTGCCATCGCGCGAGCGTGATTTGCGCCTCCCTCCGACGGGCGCTATCTGGCGCGTCAAGGGTCGACAGGCGACGAGGAGAGCATCATGTTGATCAGGCGCAAGCGCGGCTGGGAGCTGCGCGAGAGCGAGGCCACCCCTGAGGCGCTGTTCCGCGATCGCCGTCGCATCGTGCAGGCGATGGGCATGGGCGCGCTGGTGGTTGCCGCGGCGCCGAGCAGCGGCGTGCTCGCCGCGACGCCTCCGGCCGATCCCTCCGCCGGCCTCTATCCCGCCAAGCGCAACGAGCGCTACACCCTCGATCGGCCGATCACCGACGAGAAGCTCGCCACCACCTACAACAATTTCTACGAATACGGCTCGCAGAAGACGATTGCCGAGGATGCGCAGGAACTGCCGATTCGGCCGTGGAGCGTGACCATCGACGGAATGGTCGAAAAGCCGATGACGCTCGCCATGGACGATCTTTTGAAGCGCGTCAGCCTCGAAGAGCGGCTCTACCGCCATCGCTGCGTCGAGGCCTGGTCGATGGCCGTGCCGTGGACCGGCTTCCCGCTGAAGACTCTGGTCGACATGGCGCAGCCGCTCGGCTCGGCCAAGTATCTGCGCATGGAAACCTTCGAGAATCCGAAAGTCGCCCCGGGCCAGAAGCAGTTCTGGTATCCCTGGCCCTATGTCGAGGGGGTGACCATGGCCGAGGCGGTCAATGAGCTCGCCTTCCTCGTCACCGGCATGTATGGCAAGCCGGTGCCGCGCCAGGACGGTGCGCCGCTGCGCCTGGCGCTGCCGTGGAAATACGGCTTCAAATCGATCAAGTCGATTGTGAAATTCACCTTCACCGACAAGCGGCCGGTGAGCTTCTGGGAAAAATTGCAGAGCAGCGAGTACGGCTTCTGGGCCAATGTGAACCCCGATGTGCCGCATCCGCGCTGGAGCCAGGCGACCGAACGGCTCCTTGGCGGCGACGGACGGCGGCCGACGCTGCTCTATAACGGCTATGGCGAATACGTCGCTGGACTTTATCAGGGGCTCGAGGGCGAACGCCTGTTCACGTAAGCCGTGCCCCCGACGAGTCGGGGATGCAAAGCGACGAGATCGCCGGGATGGTCTCCTGTGGAGCGGGAAAAGAACGCCGCGCGCGCCGTTTCCTTCTCCTGGGATGAGCCGGAAGAAGCCGCTTTCCGAGTCGCCGTCGCGGCGTGACGCTCGGCAAAGCGTTTTCCGAAAAAAAGTCGCATGCCGAGGGCGAATAAGGCCGAGTCGCTGCCGTTCTGCGCTTTGCAGAGCTGTGCCGCACGATTAAGATGCGCGCGGTTTTTCGTCTCGGAGGAACAGGATGCAGGCACGTCTCGGCTTCAGCGTGATCGCCATCGGCTTATTGCTGTCGGCTTGCGGCAGCACGACCGGCGATCGCGCGGTGAGCGGCGCTGGCATTGGCGCAGCCGCCGGCGCGGTCGGCGGCGCGTTGATCGGTATACCGCTCGCCGGCGCCGCCGTCGGCGCCGCCGCGGGCGGCGCGATCGGTGCGGCGACGACGCCGTCGCAGGTCGATCTCGGAAAGCCCGTATGGAAGTGAGCTGCGTGCTGGTTTGATGGCGCTCCGCGGCTGATCGCGGCGTTTCAGCGGCGCAGGGGAAGAGGTGGACGCAACCATGGCCGGAAGGTCCATGGGCGCGCCGGAGTGAGCCTGACGATCCGCGACGGCTTGGTGTCCTTGGGCTTTGCATCGTTCGTAGCGAGGATCTGCTGCTTGCTGGGGCAGCACCGGCGTCTGAAACACACTCCTTTCCTTCAGGTCGTGAAGGAGAGCGCGTAGATCTGATCGAGCGTCGCTTGGTCGATCTGCCTGATGACCAAGCCTGCGAGCAAGGCGATCAACAGGAAAAGGGCAACGACCGACAGCCCTGCCGCCAAGTTCCGCGGCTCCATGGGACGGTCCTGAGTTCCGATTGACATGCGTGGCTCCTGATCCACGGGGAGTGGGCGCAAGCCTCTACCGTGTTCAGGATATGAGGCGCTTGCATTAAGAAGAAAAATGCATAATTCTATACGTATCGTTCAGAAAAACCGTATGGTCATGCAGATCAACCTCGATATGGATGTGTTGCGCACGCTGGTAACTGCGCAGGAATTGGGTGGGCTGAACCGTGCCGCGCGGCGGGTGGGGCGGTCCCAATCGGCCGTCAGCCAGCAACTCCGCAAGCTCGAGGAGCAAGCCGGCCAAGCTCTCTTCCGCAGGCAAGGCCGCGGCTTGGCACTCACCGAGGCGGGCGACCTGGTGCTGCGTTATGCCCGGCGGATTCTCGAGCTTAACGATGAGGCGATCGCCGCCATACGTGGCGTAGCGATGGGAGGGGCGGTACGCTTCGGCATGCCCAGCGACTTCGCTGAAACTTGGCTACCGGCAGCGTTGGGCCGCTTCAAGCGGGCCTACCCCTCGGTGCGCATCGAGGCGAGCGTCGACCGCAACACTGCGCTGTTGGATCGGCTGGAGACCGGCCAACTCGATCTGGTTCTGGCATTCGAGCGCGCGCCGCGAGCGGAAGCAGAGCGGCTTGCAACCATGCCGATGGTCTGGATCGGCCGCGAAGCGGTGGAACGGCGCATCGTGGAGGAGCCGGTGCCGCTGGTGCTGTTCGAGCCGCCTTGCCTCTTTCGCACGGCTGCGGTCGCTGCGCTCGATGCGGCCGGGGTACGCTGGCGCGTCGCCTTTACCAGCCCAAGCCTGGCGGGGTTGTGGGCGGCGATTGATGCCGGTCTCGGCGTCACCGTGCGCACGGCCTCGAGCCGGCCGTCGCATCTCGCCGTGCTCGATCGGGCGGTAGGCTGGCCCGATCTGCCGTCGACCTGTCTTTCGCTGTATACCGCCGGGCGCAGTTTGTCGCCGGCCGCCAACCGCCTCAAAGACATCCTGGTGGATACCGTGCCGGGGAGCCTGACCGCGGTGCACCCGCCGGCCGACGCTTAGCGCCGATAGGGGTAGCAGCGCGCGCGATCGAGATTGAGGCCGAAATGATCGGCCAGCGCGCGGATCGCGGCACCGTGCTCGGCGTAGGGATCGCTGTTGGCGGTGCCGACGATGATCGGCCTGAAGCCGTGATCTTCCTGTCCGCCGGGCGGCAGCATGGCGGTGACAAGCGCCTTGCCCTCCCCGTCGCGCAGCGTCAGAAACAGCGGCATGACGCGCTGAAGATGCGCTTTGAGGCCGATCTCCTGCTCGATGAAGTTCCGCGAGGGTGGTGCGAAGCTCTGCTTGGCCTTTGCCGTCTCCTGGCGGAAGAATTTCTCCACCGCGTGACGCATGGTCTGGGACTCGTCGATGGCCTCGGCCTCGGTCTCGATCCGGAACCAGGTCTTGCCGTCCGGTGCGTCACAAACGTAATACATGCATCCTCCCGCGCTTCCCTCTAGAAATTGGGCGCTCGAGCCGCTCGCGGCAAGCGGCAGGAGGGGGGAGAATGATGGATCTCGATTTCACAAGCCGCACGGTCCTGGTCGTCGGCGGCTCCAGCGGCATCGGCAATGGCATCGCCCAGGCCTTCCGCCTCAAGGGCGCCGAGGTCCACATCTGGGGCACGCGAGCGCATGCCGGGCAATATGCGCACGAGGCGGGCTCGGATCTCACCGGTCTCCATTACGCCCAGCTCGATGTCGCCGACGGCGCCGCCATCGATCGCTATCGTCCTCCCTTCGAGCGCCTCGATATTCTCGTTCTTGCCCAAGGCATCGTCATTTACCAGCGCGGCGAGTTTAACCCTGAACGCTTTCGCCAGGTCGTCGAGGTCAATCTCAACAGCCTCATGGCATGCAGCATCAAATTCCATGACATGCTGGCCGCCGCCAAGGGATCGCTGATCATCGTCAGTTCGACCGCCGCTTTCCATTCGACGCGCGGCAATCCCGCTTACAACGCGTCGAAGACCGGCGCCTATGGGTTGACACGCACCCTGGCCGAGGCATGGGCAGGCGACGGCATCCGCGTCAACGGCATCGCGCCGGGGCTGGTCGACACCAAGCTCACCAAGGTCACGACCGACCATCCGCAGCGTCTGGCGGCGGCATTGGCGCGCATTCCGCTCGGTCGGCTCGGCACGCCCGCGGACATGGCGGGGGTGGCGCTGTTTCTCGCGTCGCCGCTCGCCGCCTATGTTGTGGGCCAGACCATTGTCGTCGATGGCGGCCTCATTCTTTAATGGCGCCGATCGATCGGGAATGGGACCGGCGGAAAGGAATCAGGTGATGAGCGGGCGAGCGGCGCCGAGCGAGACCAGCGGCGAATTCCTGACGCTGCACGAATTGGTCAAGGCAGCGAAGATCAGGCTTTCGGCCAACATCTGGGACTACCTCATCGGCGGCGCCGACAGCGAGACCACGGTGAAGCGCAATCGCCAGGCGCTGGACTCGCTGGCGTTCCGGCCGCGGGTGCTGCGCGATGTCTCGACCATCGATTGCACCAGCACGCTGCTCGGCCGCAAGCTGCGCCTGCCAGTGCTGCTGGCGCCGGTCGGCTCGCTCGAATCCTTTGATCCCGGCGGCGCCGCGACGGCGGCCAAGGCGGCGGGCGCCTTCGGCGTGCCGATCATGGTGAGCTCGGTAACCCAACCGGGCCTCGAGGCGACGGCGCAAGCGGCCAACGGGTTCAAGCTCTTCCAGCTCTATGTCCGCGGCGATGACGCCTGGACCGACGATTTCGTCCACCGTGCGCGCGATGCCGGCTACGACGCCTTCTGCTTCACCGTCGACACTGCCCTCTACAGCCGGCGCGAGCGCGATATCGCCAAGCGCTTCGCCAAGCCCTGGCGCCAGCGCGTCACCGGCCAGTTCTTTCAGGCCGGACTCAACTGGGATCATGTGAAGCGCTTCAGGGACAAGCATGACCTGCCCTTGATCCTGAAGGGCATTGCCACCGCCGAGGACGCCGAGCTCGCCTGCGCCGAGGGCGTGGCCGCGGTCTATGTCTCCAACCATGGCGGCCGCCAGCTCGACCACGGCCGCGGCACGCTCGACATCCTGCCCGAGGTGGTGCAGGCGGTCGGAGGCCGTGCCGAGATCATCATCGACGGCGGCTTCAGCCGCGGGACCGACGTGCTGAAGGCGGTGGCGCTGGGAGCGCAGGCGGTGGCCGTGGGACGACTTTATTGCTATGGGCTCGCGGCCGCGGGCGAGGCAGGGGTGTCGCGCGTGCTGGAGTTGCTGGAGGCGGAGATTGTTACCGCTCTCGGCTTGCTCGGCGCAGCTCGGCTCGGCGCTCTCGACCGGTCCTATCTCCATCCGGCGGTGCCGGTGACGGCGCCGCATGTGCACAGCGCCTTCCCGCTGCTCAACTTGGCCGATGACGGCCGGGACGGGCGCTGAACCGGTCGGGCGAGCCGCCTCAATGCGTCAGGATCGCCGGGAGGTCTTTTATGTCGCTTCGTCCGGGAAGGGTCCGGAGATACGCATAAATGTCCGCCACTTCCTGCTCCGACAGCACTGAATCGACATAGGCCGGCATGTTGTTGGCGGGTTCGCGTAGCTGCTGCTCAAAGGCGTCAAAGGGTAGCTCGCTATGCGCCAGTGCCGGCGTGGGGCCGTAATATTGTCCGCCCTGGCCGACGCGGCCGTGACATGAGAAGCAGCCATCGGCGAGGTAAAGACGCCTGCCGTTTCCGACATCGCCGGCCGCCGCCTGATCCTGGCTCCCGGCCGGCGTGACAAGGCCGAGGAGGGCTGCGACCAAGACCGCGGCGGCAAGCCTCGAGACGATGCGCATGCTTTCCATCCTCATCGCGGCTCGACAATGGTGTCGAGCAGGGCCGGCTCGCCCCGCTTCACCACCGCGATCGCGCGCTGCAGCGCCGGACCGACTTCCCTGGGATCGCTGATCGGTCCCTCGCTATAGACGCCGAAGCCTTTCGCCACCGTCGCGAAATCGATGTTGGGATCCCTGAGCGTCGTGCCGATATGGGCATTGGCGATGCCGCGCATATGGCGGCCGGCCATGTTCTGGACGTACATGTATTCCTGATGATAGGCGCGGTTGTTGTGCATGACGTAGAGGATCGGGATGCGGTGGTGCGCAGCGGTCCACAGCGTCCCCGGCGCGAACATCAGATCGCCGTCGCCCTGGATGGCGACGCTGAGCCGCCCATGCTTGCGATTGGCGAGCGCCGCGCCGAGCGCGCCGGGCGCGTTATAGCCGACGCCGAAACCGCCGGAATTGCCGGCATAGCGATAGCACTTCTCCGCAGCCCAGAGGCGCTGCGGCCAGAAGACGCCGATGCCGTTGCCGACCAGCGACCAATCCTCCTGGCGAAGCTGCTCCCACAGCTCGGCGCAGAGCCGGCCCAAAGTGATCGGACTTGCCTCCCAGCCGATGGCCGCATCGCGGCGTAGCTGTTCGATCATGGCCGCCTGCGCGGCGGCGAGCTTCTTGCCGCGCGCTTCATAGGCCGCTCGGCGGCCGGCATCGACCTGCCGCTTCACCGCCTCGACGAGCGTCGGCAGTGTCTCCTCGCCGTCTCCGGTGATGGCAAGATCGACATCGAGGAAGCGCTCGAACTCCTGATAATTGGCCTTGGTGAAGAGGTCGTGCGTGCCAAGGCTCACCGTTTTCGCCTCGGCGCGCGTCAACGGTGCCGCATGGCGCTCGATGCGGTCGCTATAGGCATGGAGCGCGCCCCAATAGTCGTTGAGCTCGAGGCCGAGAACGAGATCGGCCTGCGCCAAGACGCTGCGCGCCCGGCCGCTATGGTTGAGCGGGTGACGCCAAGGGAAATTGGCCCGCCCACCCTGGTCGATCACCGCGCATTGCAGCAGCTCTGCAAGCTCCACCAGGCGATCCATCCCGGCCTGGCTGCGCGCCAGGCGATCAGCGATGAGCACCGGGCTCTCGGCCGCGACGAGAAGACGCGCCGCTTCGGCGACCGCGGCCGCGTCGCCCTGCGGCAAGCTCGTCCGCGGCAGCTTCGGAATGCGCAGCGACTCGCGATCGGCGATCGGGTTCTCCTGAAGCTCGGCGTCGAGCGACAGCAGCACCGGGCCCATGGGTGGCGTCATCGCCAGCTTGTAGGCGCGCACCGCCGATTCCGCGAAGTGCTGCAGCGATTGCGGCTGGTCGTCCCATTTGAGGAAGTCGCGGACGATGGCGGCCGGGTCCTGCGCCGAATGCGCCCATTCCACCAGCGGCGCTCGTTTCTCGGCGGCGAGGATGTTGCCGATCATGACGTAGATCGGCACCTTGTCGCAGAAGGCGTTGTAGAGCGCCATGGCGGCGTGCTGTAGCCCCACCGTGCCATGCGCCAGTACGCCCATGGGCTTGCCTTCGATCTTGGCGTAGCCCTGCGCCATCGAGGCGGCGATCTCCTCATGGGTGCAGGTGATCAGCTCGGGGCGTCGGTTCTGGCCGTAATTGATGATCGCTTCCTGCAAGCCGCGAAAACTCGAGGCGGGATTGATCGCCACATATTCGATGTCGAGCGATTGCAGGACCTCGACCATGAAATCGCCGCCGCTGCTGGTCTGCGTCGCCGGATCCCGTGAGGGCGGCGCCGTTTCCGCCGCCGGATTCGGTTGCGGCGGGGTCTCGGCGCGGCGCGGCGCCTCAGGCTGGGCGCGCGCGGTGCCGGCGCTCAGCGCGGCGGCGCCGGCAAGGCTCACACCCTTGAGAAAGCTGCGTCGACGGAGGTTGGGCGAATGGACATCTCGCGCCATCGGCTTCTCCCTTGTGTTTGCAAAGCTGGCGCCCGGTCGCCTGCGCTTGCGGCGTTTATGTCCGAAGCTTCCCACGCATTCCCCTGGCATGTAAAGCCGGCGGCGAGGATCATCGAGGGTCGGCAGCGGCGTTCCAGCGCCACGGTAGCCTGGAGACTCGTATGATCCAGTCACACGAAAGCATGACGCTGCGGTTCCCATCTTATTTTTATCGCAGCGTGGTCCGGTTCGCCGGCGAGGACACGCGCATCTCCGCCGCATGCGACACGATCCCGGTTTGGGGCTTGTCGCCGCAAAGAGGCGGTACCGATCGCCGTCTGCGGCAAAAAATGGCCGGGACCATCAGGTCCCGGCCAGTATGAACAGGGAGGCTTCACGTCTGGGAGACGTAAGGATCCGAAGATCCTCTTCCCGGACCTATCGATCCGGAAATTCGCGCTGCGATGTACCCTACCGCAGCAAATTCTGCTGCGATGCAAAATGCGGCTGCATCGGCGAAAACGCCAACGGGAATTTTTGTTGGCACGGTTGCAAAAACTGCATCCCTGCGGCGGACGCTGTGAAAAGCGGGGAAAAGGCATATACGCGCAAGCCGCCGCTGCCGCGGTCCAAAAGCGCCGCCCGCGCCGGCTCGACCGGCTTTCAGGCGCCGGCGTTATGGTTCGCATGTGCCTGGCGCATGCTAGCGCATGCCGGCCGGGCCGTTTAGCCGTTGCGGCCCTCGGCGACTTTCCGCAGCAGGAAATCGCGAAACACGGCAATACGTTTCGACGTCCTGAGTTCCTCGGGATAGACGAAATAGGCTTCGACCTCGGGGCCGGCGAGTTCGGGTAGGATGCGAATGAGATCCACCGTCTCCTGCGCCATGAAATCGGGCAAAGCGGCGATGCCGAGCCCGCTCTCGACGGCGCGCAGGATGCCGTAGACATTGTTGACCATGAAGATCGGCCGGCGCTCATAGCCCGCCCGCGCCCCCACCTCCCAGAGCCAATTGATGTTGCGCACCGGGGGGCGCGCGTCCTGGCCATAAATGATGATCCGGTGCTTGTCGAGGTCCTCGGGTTTCTGCGGTGTGCCGAAGCGCTTCAGATATTCCGACGAGGCATAGATGTTGTAGCGCATGGTCATGAGATGGCGCTGCACCAGGTCGGGCTGGCGCGGCGGCGACATGCGGATCGCGACATCCGCCTCGCGCATCGAGAGATCGAGCTCGCTATCGTCGACCACGAGGCTCACCTGGATCTCGGGATAGAGGTCGGTGAACTCGCGGATGCGCGGCGTGAGCCAGGCCGAGCCGAAGGAGACGGTGGTCGTCACCTTGAGCGGTCCCTTCGGCCGATCCTTCGATTCCGACAGCATCGCCTCGGTCATGGCAAGCTTGGAGAACACTTCGCGCGCCGTGCGGTAAAGCAGCTCGCCCTGCTCTGTCAGAATGAGGCCGCGCGCATGGCGGTGGAAGAGCGGCACGCTCAAGCTCTCTTCGAGCGCGCTGATCTGACGACTCACCGCCGATTGGCTCAAATTGAGCGCCTCGCCGGCGTGAGTGAAGCTTCCAGCTTCCGCGACAGCGTGAAAGACCCGAAGCTTGTCCCAATCCATGCCGGTCACGCCGGTTACTCCGCCGCCCTCGACGCTGCCGCGGCTTCTTCGGCGGCGAGGAACTTCTCGGCCTCGAGCGCAGCCATGCAGCCCATCCCGGCTGCGGTCACCGCCTGGCGAAAGATCTTGTCCCTGACGTCGCCCGCGGCGAAGACGCCGGGCACGTCGGTGGCGGTGGAGTCAGGCCGGGTGAGGATATAGCCCTCCGCATCGAGCGCGAGTTGGCCCTTGAAGAGATCGGTCACCGGCGTGTGGCCGATGGCGACGAAGAAACCGTCACAGGCGACGACCGACGTCTCGCGCGTCTTGATATTGAGGATCCGTGCGCCGGTGACGCGCGGGGGGCTCTTTTCGCCGAGGATCTCCTCCACGACGCTGTCCCAAACGACGCGGATCCTGGGATTGGCGAAGAGCCGGGCCTGCAGGATTTTCTCGGCGCGCAGCCGGTCGCGGCGGTGGACGAGAGTGACGCGCGTGGCGTGGTTGGTAAGATAGAGCGCCTCCTCGACGGCGGTGTTGCCGCCGCCGACCACCATCACCTCCTTGCCGCGGAAGAAGAAGCCGTCGCACGTGGCGCAGGCGGAGACGCCGAAGCCGCGGAAGGTGTCCTCGCCGGAAATGCCGAGCCAGCGCGCCTGCGCGCCCGTGCAGATGGCGATCGCCTCGGCGACATAGACGTCGCCGCTGTCGCCGATGCAGGTGAAGGGGCGCCCAGACAGATCGGCCGAGACGATCATGTCGGTGATGATGCGCGTGCCGACATGCTCGGCCTGAAGCCGCATCTGCTCCATGAGCCACGGCCCCTGGATCACCTCGGCGAAGCCGGGATAGTTTTCGACATCGGTGGTGATGGTGAGTTGCCCGCCGGCTTGCAGTCCCTGCACCAGAATCGGCTGCAGATTGGCGCGCGCGGCATAGATTGCCGCGGTGTAGCCGGCGGGGCCGGAGCCGATGACGAGAAGCTTGCTATGATGACGCTGGGTCATGCGAGAAATTTCCGGACGCGGTCAGAAGCCGAACATGTGATCGAGGCTGAAGGCGCCGCCATCGGCGAGTAGCCCATGATAACCGAAAAGCCGGCAGGTCAGGTCCCGGATGATAATATAGGCACCCGCGCCGGCGCGCTCTCGCTGGGATTTGTCGAAAATCTCATGGTAGCGCCAATAGAGCGAGCCGGAACAGGGGATCGCCACGTGCCGGCGCGCGATCTCCTGCCCGTCGCGATCATGGAGGATAAGATCGGTGGCGCTCGTCGCATGCCAGGGCGTCGATGCCGAATAGATCAGGTGGCAGAACGTGTCGTGCGGCGCCTCGCCCAGGCGCAGGAACAGCCGCGTCGACAAGCCCGGGGCGCGGCCGGCATAGGATTGCGGCTCGCCCTTGTAGGTGAGCACGGTGTTGAAGACATGCGCGCCAAAGCTGGTCTCGGCCCGGTGCCCGCTGCGGCGATCCTCATAGCGGAAGAGCCCATGCAGCCAGCCATCGGCACTGCCGCCCTCGCTGAAGTCATAGACCAGCTCGAGATGACCGTAGCCTGACGCGAGCTCGGCCCCATTGATGATCTCATCGAGCTCGACGGCGACGGATTGGCTACGCGCCAGCCGGCCGAAACGGTGGCGCGCCGCCTCGCGCCCTGAGCCGTCATAGACGATGAGCGCCACCGGCAAATCCCGCTGCGTCGTCGCCATCGGCGTCGGCAGGGCCTCCGTGCGCCAAGTGTCGCGCGGCAGCACCGGCGCGGGCAGCAGATAGCCCTTGCCGAGGAGATTGCCGAGTTCGGGGATGCGCGGGTCAGGCGCGAGGTCGGTGCGCTCGACATTGACATGGGCTATGCGGCGCTTGCCGCGCCGGGTTACCTCATAACGCGGGCGGACGACATACTTTCCGGCGCTCATTTCGATCTGCTGTGGCCACCGCGCCTCCGGCAGGAACGCGGCGATGTCGAGCGCGTAGCTGGCGAAGGGCGCGATCTCCGTGGAAATGCGCTTTATCGCGTCGTTGCCCATGAGATTGACGCCGATGGCGTTGCCCGGGATGGCGCAGGGCTGGCTGTTCTGCACCCAGAGCGTCACGCGCTCGCCGGCATCCGGCGCCGGCAGCCCGGCGTAGAAATCCGCCGGCCAGGAATTGGCGTCGTGGGTGCAGGAGAAGCAGGCCGTCGCGTCGGCGCCGAAGGTGTCGAGCGCATATTTCACCACGTCATGGCCCACCGCGCCGACGACGTGGAGAAAAAGCTGGCCGGTGAAGTCGGGCAGGGCGAAACGCCGGCGGATGTCGCGGCTGTCGAGCACGATCGACGCCGTTCCCGGCGCGACCCTCTCGCGCCATTCCGCCAGCACCTCGCCTGAGGCGCCGAAGAGCAGCAGCCATAGCGTTACCTCGCCGGCGCCGTAACCCGCCCAGTAATTGGCGGTGACGAGTCGGGTCGAGAGCCCGCCGGCGTCGCGGAAGAAAGCGAAGTTGGTGGCGAAGTTGAGCGGATCGAGATAGCGCCGCGGATTGGAGATCAGCGAGTCCGGCAGGCGGATGGCGTCGAGGCTCACCGCGTCGGTGCCGGCAGGCAACAGGTGGCGGACGTGGTTTATCGCCCGCTCGGCATCGAAGCCGGCGACGAAGACCGTTCTCGCGCCCGATTCGCCGATCTCGGTCACCGGCTGCGCCCTGCGCCCCAGTATCGGCCGGCCGATGGCGGTCACGTCCTGGGCGTAGCAGCCGGCGATGTCGAGCGCCGAGAGATCGTAGAGGTCGGAAAGCCCGTCGACGCAGCCCTCGGGGTCGTAAACCGCAACTCTGCTGCGGCCGAGTCGCGCCAGCAGTCCCGGCATGGCGCGCGCCGCCAGCGGATGCGTCACTGCCTTGAAGAAGGCATTGCCGCCCCGGTTGTTGCTGAAAGTCTCGATCCTGAGTTGCATCGCCAGCGCTTGATCGCTCCCTGGGCCTGCGCATGACTTAGCAAGCGAACCCGGCGAATGCTAGACCGAACGCCCGGCGGCGCAACAGGCTGGCAGGCGGCAGATCGTCTCGCTAGGCTCCGCCGCCATGGCGGTGCGCGGTAACCCGGCGAGCGGCGCGGCGACGGCGGCCGAGGAACGCTCCTGGCGCATCGCGCTCTGGGCGGTGTTCGCCGTCACCCTGGCGCGCCTGGTCTGGCTTGCGCTTGGCCGCGCCGATCTCTACCCCGACGAAGCGCAATATTGGCTGTGGTCGCTTCACCCCGCGCTCGGCTATTACTCGAAGCCGCCAATGGTGGCCTGGCTCATCGCGCTCACCACCGCCGCGTTCGGCGAGCAGGAAGCGGCAATCAGGCTCGCGGCGCCGCTGCTGCACTTTGCCACGGCGCTGGTCCTCTATCGCCTGGCGCGGCGGCTCTATGATGCCCGCGTCGCACTCTGGTCCACGATCGCCTATATCACGCTGCCCGGTGTCTCGGCCTCTGCCGCGATCATGTCGACCGATGCGCCGCTGCTCTTCTGTTGGGCGGTGGCGCTCCACGCCTTCATCTGCGCCCGCGAGCCCGGCGGCGAGCGCTGGTGGTTCATGGTGGGGATTGCCGCCGGGCTGGGCCTGCTCAGCAAATACGCGATGGCGTATTGGCTGCTCTCGGCGTTGCTCTTCCTGCTGTTGTTCCGCGACGAGCGGAGGCACCTCAAGCATTTTCTCGGTGCCACGCTGCTCGCCCTCATCGTCTACGTGCCCAACTTCTACTGGAACGCGGCGAACGGCTTCGTCAGCTACCTGCACACCCGCGACAACGCCAATCTCGGCGGCCCGCTCTTTCACCCCGCGCGGCTCTTCGAATTCTTTGCCGCGCAATTCGGCGTGTTCGGGCCGATCTTTTTCGCCGGATTGATCGTCCTCGCGGCGCTGGCGCCGCGCAGCTTGCGCGACCGCCGTGCGGCGCTGCTCGCCTGCTTCGCCTTGCCGACGCTCGCCATGATGTTCGTGGTGAGCCTGCTCTCGCGCGCCCAGGCGAACTGGTCGGCGCCGACCTTCGTCTCGGCGGTGGTGCTGGTGGTGGCCTGGCTGCTGGAGCGCGGCCGCACGCGTCTCGTCGCCTTCGGTGTCGCTCTCGACCTGCTGATCGCGGTCATGGCCTTCAGCGCGCATGACATCGCGGCGGCGTTCGGCGCGGAGCTGCCGGCGCGATACGATCCGCTGCATCGATTGCGTGGGTGGAGGACGCTGGGCCGCACGGTGAGCGAGATGCTGGCGCGCCATCCCCGCACCCTCCTCATGTCGGATGACCGCGAGGTGACGGCCGCGCTTGCCTACTACGTGACGCCGCACCCTTTCGACGCGCTCAAATGGAACGGCGAAGGCGGCATCCACGACCAGTTCGACCTGACGGCGCAGCCCCGGCGCTATGTCGGCGACGACTTCATGCTGGTGGCGAAATCGCCGGAGAATGTCCAGCGCATCCTTTCGCGTTTCAAGAGCGTCGACCCGATCGAGCAACAGATCCTCATCCGTCTCGATCGCAAGACGTTCCGAACCTATCGGATCTATTGGCTGCGCGGCTTTGAAGGCTATCGCTCGGGCGAGCGTCCGTCCCCCGCCACGGGCTGAGCAGCGCGGCCGGAAAGGTCGAAGCCGGCGCGCACGAACCCGTTCCAGGCCGCCCAGGCGATGCCGCCGCCGATCGCCGCACCCATGAGGACGTCGCTCGCATAGTGCGCGGTGATGATGATGCGGCTCGCCGCCACCAGCAGCGCGACAACGAGATAAAGCGGCAGGCCGCGCGGCCAAAGCAGGTAAAGCCCCACTGCCAATGCCGCCGCCGTCGTGGCGTGCCCCGAGGGAAACGACCAGTAATCCGCTTGATCCGCGCCCCAGGTGAAGCCGTAAAAGCCGTCGGCGAAGAGCAGCTTCGGGCGGGCGCGGCCGAAGACGAGCTTGACGACATCGGCGACGATGCCGGCACCCGCCACGGCGAGAAAGAGGAAGAGGGCGCGGCGGGAGTGGAGCGCGAGTGCCGCCGCAAGCCGCTCGTCGCGCGTGCCGAAAGCGGCCAGGCCCAGCGTCGCAAAGAGAAGGGCGGCAATGACGAGATATCCCTTGCTCAGGCCGAACTGGGTGATGAACTGGAAGACCTGGCGTAGCGATGGGTCGCTGTCGTGGAAGAACCAGGCGACGGGCCGGTCGACGAAGGCAATCGACAGCAGCAGCGCCAGCAGCAGCAGCAGCGACGGTAATGCCAGCCGGCGCGAGGGAGCAAAGGCGCCGAACCGGCGCGCGAGCCGATCATCCTGGACGAGGACGCGATAGAGCAGCCAGCTCACGCCATAGACGAGAAAACCGGAGAAGACGACGTCGGACAGGAAATGCCCACCTTGCGCCATGCGCGCCAAGCCGACCACGGCGCCGGCGGCGACCGCCGCGCCCGTCGCCGCGCGCCGGCGCTGTTGGTCGCGAACGAGAAAGGCAAGGGAAACGAGGTAGAAGCCAATGGCAGGATGGCCCGCCGGAAAGGAGCAGTTGCGCGTGCAACTGGCGGCGGGCAGCGGCGCCGGCGTGAACGCTTGCGTGCCGCCGAACGCCGTCACCTGGCTCGGTCGGGCGCGGCCCCAATGATCCTTGAGCACGGTGTTGACAAGAAGGCCCGGACCGAGCGCCAGCACGAGCAGCAGGAAGGCCGCGTTGCGGCCGTCGATACGCCAGATCGGCCGGCCGCGCAGCAGCGACGCGAGATAGAGCGCAACGAGGCCGACGACAATGGCATCGGTGAGATAAGGCACGCCGGCATAGATCGCGCGCACCGGTCCCCATTGCGCGAGGAAGAAGCCGCTATCGGCGCGATAGAACAATCCGGCCGCCCGGAGATCGATGCCGGGAAAGAGCAAAAAGATCGCCGCCGTCAGCACCAGCGCCGCGACATAGGCGGCGACGGCACGTCGCATCTCAGGCGACCTCCGCCAGACGCAACGCCAAGCGGCGTCGGATTTCGGCGGCGGCGCGGGCCGTGTCGTCGGGCGGCGTATAGCGCCAGCTCTCGATCGCGCCGGTGAACGGCCGGGTGGCGCCCGCGGCACGCATCGCGCGATGGAAGCGTGCGAATTTCTCCGAGCCGCCCTCGAGATCGGCGATGTGCACCGGCTTACCGGTGGCCGCCGCCTCGCTCACCATCGATACGGAATCGGCAGTCGCCACTATCGCATCGGCGAGGCCAAGCAGGCCGAAATAGGGGTTGTCGCCGCTACCGTCCCAGATGAAGGCGGGCAGCCCCGCCAGGCGTTGGCGCAGCAGCCGCTCGTTCTCGGCGCCGGTGCGGCGCGAGGGCGTGACGGCGATGCCGTAGCCGGCGCTGGCGAGCGCGGCGAGCTGGTCGGCGAAGGCGGCGAAGCGCGTGCGGGTAAGGCGATAAACGCGGTTGTCGCCGCCGAGCAGCACCGCCACCAGCGGTCGCGGCAAAGCGCCGAGGATCGGCTCGAAGCGGCGGGCGCCGTCGGCGAGGGACGCGGGCGTCACACGGTGGACGGCGCCCAGCGTGCGGAACACATTGTTGCCACGGGCGGGATCATGCGTCGGCACGATCATCAGATCGACCTCGCGGCGGGCAAAACGCGGGTCCTGGACCTGTACCCAGAAGATGCGGCCGGCGCTGGCGCGCTTGGCGGCAAGCGCGGGGGCGGTGGCAAGCCTGCCGCAGGCGATGAGCACCTCGGGCCAGGGCGGCGCAAGACGGTCGCCGGCCGGGTCCAGCGCCATCAGCGGCTGCAGCCAAAGCGCCGGCGCCAAATGCCGCCAAGGGGCGCGGATGACCAGGCGCTTTTCCTGGAACGGCAATCCCAGCGCCTCGGCCAGGCCGATCACCTGGTTGGCCATGCCGATCTTGCCGTCATGAACCACCCAGACGCCGGGCGCCGTCATCGTTGCCTCGTCGGATCCTTCGCCGCGGGCGGGGTGTTAGCTCCGCCCAACTGGCCTTGCAAGCGGCGCCGTTGCCGTGCAGCGGGGGTAGCTTGCAATAATATTACCTTGTAATACGATGAGCACTGCTCGTCGTGCCCCTCTTGCCGGCAGGCCGCCCGCTGACCGGGCGTAACTCGGCAGGAATGCCCTGTTTCAGAGATGGTTGGATGCGCCGCATCAAGCTCGACAAGATCGATCGACGGATCCTGCGCGATCTGCAGGCCAACGGCCGCATGACCAACGTCGAGTTGGCCAAACGCGCCGGTATCTCGGCGCCGCCTTGCCTGCGCCGCGTGCGCGCGCTGGAAGAGGCGGGCTTCATCCGGGGATATCACGCCGACGTCAATTCCGAGGCGCTGGGCTACGGCGTCACCGTCTTCGCCCAGGTGGGCCTTTCCAGTCAGGCCGAGCCCGATCTCAAGGCGTTTGAGGCGCTGACGCTTACTTGGCCCGAGGTGCGCGAGGCGCACATGCTTGCCGGCGAGACGGATTTCCTGCTGAGGATCGTGGCCGCCGATTGGGACAGCTACCAGCGCTTCCTCACCACCCGGCTGACGGCGGCGCCCAATGTCGCGCACGTGCGCTCGGCGCTTGCCATCCGCGCCTCGAAATACGAGCCGGGGGTGCCGATCGATGTCGACGTCAAGGAGTAGGGGGCGGCATCGATTTCTTCATCTTCAACTGCGACGGCGTGCTGGTCGACAGCGAGACGATTGCCTGCCGCGTGCGGTAGCGGAGACGCTGCGAGCCCGGTCGTCAGATCTCGGCGGCAAGGATGGGCGTAGTCATGTAACATCGTTGGCTGGGTGATGGAGCTGTGATGGCCGCCAGCGAACCTTTCGATCGCACGATGCTAGAAGTTGCTCTTCGAGAGCTTGGCCGCCGGGCGCACGCCGCCGGAAAGGTCGTCGAAATCGCCATTTATGGCGGCTGCGCCGTCATGTTAACCCTCAACTACCGCATCGCGACGCGAGATGTCGATGCCGTCTTCGAAAAGGATAGGGACTTTATCAGACAGATCGCAACGGAAATGGCTCAGGAATTCGGTTGGGATCGTGATTGGCTCAACGACGGCGTCAAAGGTTTCCTGAGCACAGCCGAAACCGATCCGGCAGCCAAAGTTTTCATCGGCACCTATCCATCAGAGAGCGAGCCCGGCCTGCGTGTCTTCATCCCGAAACCAGAATACCTTTTTGCGATGAAGTGCAGAGCGATGCGCGTCGGCGGCATCGAGGAAAGTCAGGACATTGAGGATATCCGGCGTCTTGCGGCCGCGATCGGCGTGAAAAGTGCCGAGGAAGCAATGGATCTTGTTCAGGCGTTCTATCCGCGCCATATGATCGAGCCTAAGACTCAGTTTGGTCTGGAAGAGATTTTCTCCAAATTACGCGATAGCGGTATGGCGGGGCCAAAGGACTCATGACGAAGAGACCGCGGACGTTGCTGGAAGTATCCCGCCGCACCAAGGAAGGCCAGCAGCCGTTCGACCGCGCTGTGAGAGAATTTCTCGATGTTTTCTACTCCGAATCAGAGCATCGCGAACAGGCTCTTGCGGAAAGTCCCCTGCACATCGATGCAGTGCATGATGCCTATTTGGCGGCAATAGCCGAGCATCTTGCCCGCAGCTTTGCCTTGCCGGTGCCGCCATGGTCGGAGACGCACGGCCACGGCCTTACCCGCCCTTTCTTCGCAGGAGGGCTGGAATCGTTGAAAGCCATCCTGACGGTCGAAAGTCCGGCCGCCTTCCGTCGCCGCTTGTTGTTCGTCAGCAAGGACGCGCTGTCGCGCCCTCGGTCGGCGACGGGTGCCGCTCAACGAAAGGCGACCTTCACCACTTCGTAGGAGCGTGCGCCGCGCGGCGTCGATACTTCGACGCTCTCGCCGATCGTCTTGCCGATGAGCGCCCGCGCCAAGGGCGAGGTCACCGAGAGCCGCCGTTGGGCGATATCGGCCTCGTCTTCGCCGACGATCTGATAGACCACCTTCTCTTCCGTCTCCTCGTCCTCGAGCGTGACGGTGGCGCCGAACTTGACCACCTTGCCCGAGAGCTTGGAGACGTCGATCACCTCGGCGCGGGCGATCTTGTCCTCGAGCTCGAGAACGCGGCCTTCGATGAAGCCCTGGCGCTCGCGCGCGGAGTGGTATTCCGCATTCTCCGAGAGGTCGCCATGATCGCGCGCCTCGGCGATGGCGCGGATGATCGCCGGACGATCGACGGATTTGAGCCGCTTCAACTCTTCCTGCAGCCGCTCGAAGCCGGCCGCGGTCATTGGAATCTTCGCCATGGGAAGAAACTTCTAACCCCCGGAGATTAGAGACGTTCTAGAGTCACAAATAAAACCCCCTCCCGGACGTGCCCGGCGGCCGGGATGGCTAGAACGACCCCTCAAAATAGGACTGCAAGGAGGCGACTTCAAGGTTGCCGGCCCTCAAGGCGGCAATCGCTTGCACCGCCGCGCGCGCGCCCGCGACGGTGGTGAAATAGGGGATGTTGTTGGTGAGCGCAGTGCGGCGGAGGCTGAAGCTGTCGGCCATGGCCTGCGCCCCCTCCGTGGTGTTGAAGACGAGCTGAATGCCGCCCGACAGCATGCGGTCGACGATGTGCGGCCGGCCTTCGAGCACCTTGTTGATGACCTCGACCGCGAGGCCTTTGCGGTGCAGAAGCTCGGCTGTGCCGCGGGTGGCGACGAGGGCGAAGCCCATCTCGATGAGCCGGCGGGAGGGTTCGACCATGGCCGGCTTGTCGCGGTCGCGCACGGAGACGAAGATCGCGCCTTGCAGCGGCAGCTCGACGCCGGCGCCGAGCTGCGCCTTGGCGAAGGCGCGGCCGAAATCGCCGTCGATGCCCATGACCTCGCCCGTCGATTTCATTTCGGGGCCGAGGATCAGGTCGACTCCGGGGAAGCGCGCGAAGGGGAAAACCGCCTCTTTCACCGCCACGGCGCGCCGCCGCTTGCGGCTCAAAGAGAAGCCGCGGAGCCGCTCGCCCGCCATGACGCGCGCGGCGATCTTGGCGACGGGCACGCCGGTCGCCTTGGCGACGAAGGGCACGGTGCGCGAGGCGCGCGGATTGACCTCGAGCACATAGACGGTGCTGTCCTTCACCGCATATTGCACGTTCATCAGCCCGACGACGCCCAGCGCCTTGGCCAAGGCCGCCGTCTGCCGCTCGATATCGGCGATGACGGCGGGCGGCAGCGAGTAGGGCGGCAAGGAGCACGCGCTGTCGCCGGAATGGATGCCGGCCTCTTCGATGTGCTCCATGATGCCGGCGATTGCCACCTCCTCGCCATCGGCAAGCGCGTCGACGTCGACCTCGATCGCATCCTGGAGATAGCGGTCGATCAGCACCGGATTCTTGCCCGACGCCTTCACCGCGGTCGCCATGTAGCGCATGAGCCCCTGCGGCTCGTGCACGATCTCCATGGCGCGCCCGCCGAGCACATAAGAGGGGCGAATGACCACAGGATAGCCGATGCGCCGCGCGACCTGCTCCGCCTCCTCGGCCGATGTCGCGGTGCCGTTCTCGGGCTGCAGCAGGTTGAGGCGCTGCAGCAATTCCTGGAAGCGCCGGCGGTCCTCGGCGAGATCGATGGCGTCGGGCGAGGTGCCGAGAATGGCGATGCTCGCCGCTTCGAGGGCTTGCGCGAGTTTCAGCGGCGTCTGGCCGCCGAGCTGCACAATGACCCCCAGGACTTCGCCGCTCCGCTGCTCGACGCGCACCAGCTCGATCACGTCCTCGGCGGTGAGCGGCTCGAAATAGAGCCGGTCGGAGGTGTCGTAATCGGTCGAGACGGTCTCGGGATTGCAGTTGACCATGATCGTCTCGAAGCCCGCCTCTTTGAGGCTGTAGGCGGCATGGACGCAGCAATAGTCGAACTCGATGCCTTGGCCGATGCGGTTGGGCCCGCCGCCGAGGATCACCACTTTCCGCCGCTCGCTGGGCTCGGACTCGTCCTCGGGCGGCGAGAGCCCGTCGCCCTCATAGGTCGAGTACATGTATGGCGTGAGCGAGGGAAACTCCGCGGCTGAGGTGTCGATGCGCTTGAAGACGGGATGGACGCCGCGCCGCGCACGCTGCGCCGCGACGGCGCTCTCCTCGATGCCGGCGAGCTCGGCCAGACGCGCGTCGGAGAAGCCCAGCTGCTTCAAGCGCATCAGCCCCGGCGCGTCGGAGGGCAGACCGCTCCGGCGCACCTCGCCCTCGGCGGCGACGACGGCGCGGACCTCCTCGAGGAACCAGGGATCGTATTTGCAGGCGGCGTGGATTTCCTCGGTGGTGAGGCCCTGGCGATAGGCCTCGGCGATCACCAGCAGGCGATCGGGCGTCGGCCGCGCCAGCGCGGCGCGGATGGCGTTGCGGTCACCGCTGGCGGCACCAGGGATCTCGACCTCGTTGAAGCCGGTGAGCCCGGTCTCCATCGAGCGCAGCGCCTTCTGCACGGATTCGGCGAAACTTCGGCCGATCGACATCGCCTCGCCGACGGATTTCATCGAGGTCGACAGGATCGCCTCGGCGCCAGGGAATTTCTCGAAAGTGAAGCGCGGCATCTTGGTGACGACGTAGTCGATGGTCGGCTCGAAGCTCGCTGGCGTCACGCGGGTGATCTCGTTCTTGAGCTCGTCTAACGTATAGCCCACGGCGAGTTTCGCTGCGACCTTGGCGATGGGAAATCCGGTCGCCTTCGAGGCCAGCGCCGAGCTGCGCGAGACGCGCGGATTCATCTCGATGATGACGAGCCGTCCGTCGTGGGGATTGACCGCGAACTGCACGTTGGAGCCGCCGGTATCGACGCCGATCTCGCGCAGCACCGCAATCGAGGCGTTGCGCATCACCTGGTATTCCTTGTCGGTGAGCGTTAGCGCTGGCGCCACGGTGACGCTGTCGCCGGTGTGGACGCCCATCGGATCGACGTTCTCGATCGAGCAGACGATGATGCAGTTGTCGGCGCGGTCGCGCACGACTTCCATTTCGTATTCCTTCCACCCCAGCACCGACTCCTCGATCAGCACTTCATGGGTGGGGGACGCGCGCAAGCCGCCGCGCACGATCTCCTCGAACTCGGCATTGTTGTAGGCGATGCCGCCGCCGGTGCCGCCCAAGGTGAACGAGGGACGGATGACGGCGGGAAGGCCGACGACGGCGAGGCTCGCCAGCGCCTCCTCCAAGGAGCGCACCATCCGGCTCTTGGGCGAGCTGAGGCCGATGCAATCCATCGCCTCGCGGAAGAGCAGGCGATCCTCGGCCTTGGCGATCGCTTCTTCCTTGGCGCCGATGAGCTCGACGCCGTGGCGTTTCAAGGCGCCGGAGCGCGCCAGCGCCATCGCCGTGTTGAGCGCGGTCTGCCCGCCCATGGTCGGCAGCAGCGCGTCAGGGCGCTCTTTCTCGATGATGCGCTCGACGACTTCGGGGGTGATGGGCTCGATATAGGTCGCATCGGCGAGCCCGGGATCGGTCATGATCGTCGCCGGGTTCGAATTGACGAGGACGATGCGATAGCCCTCCTCGCGCAACGCCTTGCAGGCCTGCGCGCCGGAATAGTCGAACTCGCAAGCCTGCCCGATGACGATCGGCCCCGCACCGATGATGAGGATGCTGCGGATGTCAGTGCGCTTGGGCACGGCGACAGCCCGAAGCAGAAACCCTCTCCCTCCTTGAGGGGGAGGGTTGGGGTGGGGGGTAG
>DASPSJ010000002.1:0-18091 GCA_035623985.1 Allostellaceae bacterium
GCCGGCGCACGAGGTTCTCGAGCTCGCGGACATTGCCGGCCCAGCGATGCGACTTGAGCCGATCCATCGCCGCGCCGTCGAGCGACTTCAGCGGCAGGCCCTCGGCATGCGCCAGCGCGAAGAAGTGGCGCACCAGCGAGGGAATGTCCTCGGCCCGCTCGCGCAGCGGCGGCAGGCGGATCGGCACGACGTTGAGACGGTAGAAGAGATCCTCGCGGAAAAGCCCCTGGCGGATGAGCTGGCGCAGGTCGCGATGGGTGGCGGCGATGATGCGGACGTCGGCGCGGATCGGCGTGCGGCCGCCGACGGCGGTGTACTCGCCCTGCTGCAGCACGCGCAGCAGCCGCGTCTGCGCCTCGAGCGGCATGTCACCGATCTCGTCGAGGAAGAGCGTGCCGCCCTGCGCCTGCTCGAAGCGGCCGACGCCGCGCGCCGTGGCGCCGGTGAACGAGCCCTTCTCATGGCCGAACAGCTCGCTCTCGATCAGCTCGCGCGGAATCGCCGCCATGTTGATGGCGACGAAGGGGCCGCTGCGGCGCTTGCCGTAATCGTGCAGCGCGCGCGCCACCAGCTCCTTGCCGGTGCCGCTCTCGCCGGTGATCATCACCGTGAGGTCGGTGCCCATCAGCCGCGCCAGCACGCGGTAGATCTCCTGCATCGCCGGCGAGCGGCCGATCAGCGGCAACTGCTCGTCGGACTGCTCCCCCTCGCCCGGCGCCGGCGTGAGCGCGTTGGGCGTGGTGAGCGCGCGCTCGACGACGTTGACCAGCTCGCGCAGGTCGAAGGGCTTGGGCAGGTATTCGAAGGCGCCGCGCTCGGTCGCCTTCACCGCGGTGAGCAGCGTGTTCTGCGCGCTCATGACGATGATGCGCAGCTCCGGCCGGAGCTTCTTGATGCGCGGGATGAGGTCGAGCCCGTTTTCGTCGGGCATCACCACGTCGGTGATGACGAGGTCGCCCTCGCCGTCCGACACCCAGCGCCACAAGGTGGCGGCGTTGCCGGTGGTGCGGACGTCGTGGCCCATCCGCCCCAGCGCCTGGCTCAGCACGGTGCGGATGGCGCGGTCGTCGTCGGCGATGAGGATGGTGGAGGCGTTCATTGCGCCGGCCCCGCGGCGCGCGGCACCGTCGGCAGGCAGACGCGGAACACGGTGCGCCGCGGCTGGCTGTCGAACTCGATGATGCCGCCATGGTCGCCGATCACCTTGGCGACGAGGGCGAGGCCGAGGCCGGTGCCGTTGTGCTTGGTGGTGACGAAGGGGTCGAAGAGATGCTGGCCCAGCTCCTCGGGGATGCCGTCGCCGTTGTCGATCACCGTGATCACCAGCGGCAGATGGACGCGGGCGTCGCTGCCGGCCACCGCCAGCCGCACGCCGTGCTGATAGGCGGACGCGATCTGGATCTCGCCGCCTTGCGCCGGCACCGCTTCGGCGGCGTTCTTGACCAGGTTGAGGAACACCTGGATCAAGAGGTCGCGGTTGCCGTGCACCGGCGGCAGCGAGGGATCGTAATCCTCGATGAAGCGCACGTGGCGGGCGAAGCCGGTCTGCGCCACCCGGCGCACCCGCTCCAGCACCTCGTGGATATTGACCGGGCCGCGCTCGATCGGCCGCTGGTCGGAGAACACTTCCATGCGGTCGACCAGCGCGCAGATGCGGTCGCTCTCGTCGCAGATGAGGCGGGTAAGCTCGCGGTCGCCGGCGCCGATCGTCTCTTCGAGGAGCTGCGCCGCGCCGCGGATGCCGGAGAGCGGATTCTTCACCTCATGCGCCAGCATCGCCGCCATCGCCGTCACCGAGCGCGCGGCGTTGCGGTGGGTGAGCTGCCGGTCGATCTTGTGGGCGATCGAGCGCTCCTGCAGGCTCACCACCACCTCGGCGCGGTTCTCGGCGACGGGCGCCGCCTGCACCGTCACGACGTGGGCGCCGAGCCGCGGCGTCTCGAGGCCGACGCCGTATTCCGAGACGCTGTGACCGCTGGCGCGGACGGTGTCGATGAGCGCGAGGACCGGGCTGTCCGCCGGCAGCAGGTCGCCCAGCGCGGCGCCCAGCAGAGTGGCGGCGCTCGCGTCGAAGAACTGCTCGGCGGCGGCGTTGGCATAGATCAGCACGCCCGCGGCGTCGACCACCAGCACCGGGTCCGGCAGCGCCGCCAGCACCGCGGCCGCCTCGATGCGCGCGCTCCACGCCCTGCCGCGCTTGGCCGCCGCGCTGGTCTTGCTCATGCTCACGCCGCCTGCCGCTCGACGAGCGGCTCGTAGAAGGCGCGAATCATCGCCGCCACCGCCTCCGTGTCCTCGGTGCGGTTGACCGCGGCGCGGAACTCGGCCGAGCCCGGCAGGCCCTTCGAATACCAGCCGATGTGCTTGCGCGCGACGCGGCCGCCGATGCTCTTGCCGTAATGAAGGAGCATGTCGCGGTAATGCGCCAGCACGCAGTGAAGCTGCTCGGCGAGCGGCGGATCGGGCAGGCGCTCGCCGCTGCACAGATAGCGCATCACCTGATGGACGAACCAGGGGCGGCCATAGCTGCCGCGGCCGATCATCAGCCCGTCGGCGCCGGATTGCGCCAGCGCGTCCTGCGCATCCGCCAGCGACAGGATGTCGCCATTGGCGATGACCGGCAGCCGCACCGCCGCCTTCACCTCGCGGATGAAACACCAATCGGCGCTGCCGTCATAGAACTGGCAGCGGGTGCGGCCGTGAACCGTGATCATGCGGATGCCGCAGGCCTCGGCGATGCGCGCCAGCGCCGGCGCGTTGCGGCTCCCGGCGTCCCAGCCGGTGCGCATCTTGAGCGTCACCGGCAGGCGCACCGCCTTCACCACCGCCTCCAGAATGCGCGCGGCATGGCTCTCGTCGCGCATCAGCGCCGAGCCGGCATGGCCGCCCACCACCTTCTTCACGGGACAGCCGAAATTGATGTCGATGAGCGACGCGCCGCGATCCTCGTTGAGCTTCGCCGCCTCGGCCATCGCCCGCGGCTCGCAGCCGGCAAGCTGCACCGCCATCGGCTGCTCTTCCGGGCAGTTCGCCGCCATGGCGAGCGACTGGCGCGTCTCGCGGATCATCGCCTCGCTGGCGATCATCTCGGAGACGACGAGCCCCGCCCCATAGCGCTTCACCCGCCGGCGGAACGGCAGATCGGTGACGCCCGACATCGGCGCGAGAAGAACGGGATCCTTGAGACGAACGGAGCCGAGATCAATGCTCATTTGCTGGGCATACACCGATTTTGCTCAATAATTGAGCATATGATAATCCGCTCATTCCGCAGTGCAACAAAAATTCGGCGGCTTCCTTTCGGCTTCCTTTAACTTCCTGGGAAAGCGGGAAAATTTTCAACTCAACAAGACGTTGGTGACGAATTTCACCCCGGGATAGGCGAGCGTGAGCAACAGCCAGGCGAGCAGCGCCAGCCGCGCCGCCCGCCGGCCGCGGATGCCCTGGCGATAGCGCGCCAGCAGCAAGATGCCGATCACGACGAAGGCGGCCAGCGAAAACAACGTCTTGTGATCGAACGGCAGCAGCCGGCCGCCGATGAAATGCTCCGCCGCCATGCCGCTCAGCAGCCCCAGCGCCAGCACTGCCTCCGCCGCCGCCAGCAGCCGCAGCTCCAGCGACTCGCTCTCCGCCATCGGCGGCAGCAGGCGAGTCAACGCGGTCGGCCGCTTCGTCTTGAGGCCGCGCTCCTGAAGAAAGACCGCGAAGCCGGCGACGGCGCCGAGGGTGAGAAGACCGTAGGTTGCGACGGCGAAGAGGATATGCGCGTCGAGCCAGCCCGCCGGCACGCCGCCGAGCACCGGCTGGTCCGGGACGTGTTCCCAGACGAGGGCGATGAGCGCGAGCAGCAGCAGGTAAGGCAGCAGCAGCGGCGCGAGTTGCCAGGCATGGCGCGTCGCCAGCGACAGCGCCAGATAAAGCGCCATGGTGGCGGTGATGGTGACCCACAGCGACATGGCGAAGCCGGTGCGCCATGCGCCGCCGGCCTCTGCCATCACCCAGAGGCCGGGGCCGAGCACGCCCAAGCCGAGCAGCGCGAAGAACAGCGCGCCGGGACCGCCGCGGCGTCGAAACGCGATCGCCGCCGCCGGCACCAGTGCCAGCAGCGCCGCGACATTGAGCGCGATGCCCGTCATGCGGCGGAGATAGCCATGGCGCCCTCGCCTTGGCAAGCGCTGCCGCCTCGTTTAGGTTCCCGCCATGGCTTCCTGCATTGCGCTGGTGGTGGCGGCCGGCCGCGGCATCAGGCTGGGCGGGCCGCTGCCCAAGCAATATCTGCCGCTCGCCGGACGGCCGCTGCTGCGCTACAGCCTCAAGACGCTGGCGCGCCATCCCGGCATCGATGCCGTGCGCGTCGTCTACAATCCGGAAGATGCCGCGCCCTACGCCGCCGCTTCCGATGGCCTCGACCTGCTGCCGCCGGTGGCGGGCGGCGCGGCGCGGCAGGACTCGGTGCGGCTCGGCCTCGAAAGCCTTGCCGCTGCCAAGCCCGAGCGCGTGCTCATTCACGACGCGGCGCGGCCCTTTCTCGACGACGCCACGATCGACCGCGTGCTCGCCGCGCTGGATGAGGCGCCCGGCGCCATTCCGGCGCTCGCGCTCAAGGACACGGTGAAGCGCGGCGCCGCGGGGCGCGTCCTCGAGACGCTCGACCGCGCGGCGCTGTGGCGCGCGCAAACGCCGCAAGGCTTCCATTACGCGCCGATCCTCGCCGCCCATCGCGCTTGCGCCGGCAACGATCTCTCCGACGACGCCGCGGTCGCCGAGCGCGCCGGCCTCGTTGTCCGCCTGGTGCCGGGCAACGAGGCGAATTTCAAGGTGACCACGGCGGACGATCTGCGCCAGGCGGAACGGCTGCTCGCCGCGCAGCAGGCCGATATCCGCACCGGCCAGGGCTTCGACGTCCATGCTTTCGGCCCCGGCGACCGCGTCTTGCTCTGCGGCATCGAGGTCGCGCATGAGCAGGGGCTGGTCGGCCATTCCGACGCCGATGTCGGCCTGCACGCGCTCACCGACGCCATTCTGGGCGCGCTCGGCGCCGGCGACATCGGCGAGCATTTTCCGCCCGGCGATCCGCAATGGCGCGGCGCCCCGTCGCACCGCTTCCTCGGCCACGCCGCCCGACTGGTGGAAGCCGCCGGCGGCAGCATCGCCCATGTCGACGTCACGCTCATCTGCGAGCGGCCGAAGATCGGCCCGCACCGCGCGGCGATGGTGGCGCGCATCGCCGAGATCCTGGGGCTCGACCGGCATCGCGTCAGCGTCAAGGCGACGACCACCGAAGGGCTCGGCTTCACCGGCCGCGGCGAAGGCATCGCCGCGCAGGCGGTCGCCACCCTGCGGCTGCCGCTGGCGCCATGACGGAAGAGCCCCGCCCCGCGCCTGCCGGGCTTCATCCCGCGACGCTCATCGCCACCTGGTTCGGCGCGGGGCTGCTGCCGTGGTTTCCCGGAACCTGGGGCTCGCTCGCCGCGCTGCCTTTCGCCTGGGCGATCGCCTGGCTCTTCGGTCCGCGCGCGCTGCTGATCGCCACCGCCGGCCTTTTCTTCATCGGCTGGTGGGCGGCGCACCGCGTCGTGCGCGCGAGCGGCGCCGCCGATCCCGGCTCGGTGGTGGTCGACGAGGTGGCGGGACAATGGCTCACGCTCGTGGTCACGCCGCCGGACGCGGTGGGATATGTCGCGGGCTTCCTGCTCTTCCGCCTCTGCGACATCCTCAAGCCCTGGCCCGCGCGCTGGATCGACCAGCACCGCCATGGCGGCTTCGGCATCATGGCGGACGACATCATCGCCGCCTTTTATGCCGCGACCGCGCTGCTCCTTCTCCTGCTGCTCCTGGGCAAGCCGATTGGCTGAAGCGGCGCTCCACCGCCTGGCCGAAACCGTGCTCGCCGCCTGCCGCGGCAAGGGCTTCACCCTGGCGACGGCGGAATCCTGCACCGGCGGCATGGTGGCGGCGGCGCTCACCGACATTCCCGGCTCTTCCGACGTGGTCGACCGCGGCTTCGTCACCTATTCCGACGCCGCCAAGAGCGCGCTGCTGGGCGTGCCGCCGGCGCTCATCGCCGCCCATGGCGCGGTAAGCCGGGAAGTGGCCGAAGCGATGGCGGCGGGCGCCGTGCAGCGCGCGCCGGTCGATCTCGCCGTGGCGATCACCGGCATCGCCGGTCCCGGCGGCGGCAGCGCGGCAAAGCCGGTGGGCCTCGTCTGGTTCGCCAGCGCCCGGCGCCACGGCGCGGTCGCCAGCGAGAGCCATGTTTTTCCCGGCGACCGCGCGGCCGTGCGGCTTGCCGCCACTAGGCGAGCTCTCGAGCTCCTGCTTGCCGCCGCCGCACCCTGACCACGCTCGCAACCGCTCGCCGGCGTCGCCGCCGCGAACCCTCTTGGCGCAACGCCGGAAGGCAGATGTCGCGCCGGCGCGTCTTACATCTTCATTCCGGGCATGCTGTTCGAGGCCGGCGCGCCCGCCTTCTCGATCATCACCATCGTCTCGACCGCGCCGGCCTTGTCGAAGGTCAGGGTCAGCGGAAAGCTGTCGCCGACGGCGAGCGGATGCTTCAACCCCAGCAGCATGATGTGCATGCCGCCCGGCTTGAACTCGGCGCTGCCGCCCGCCTTGAGCGGAACTTCGGCGACCGGCCGCATCTTCATGACGCCGTTGTCATTGATGGTGGCGTGCAATTGCGTCTTGGCGGCCACCGGCGTCGATGCGCCGGTCAAGCGATCATCCGTTGTCCCGCGGTTGGTCAGGGTGAGGTAGACCGCGCCGTTGACGCCCGACGCGGCGGTCGCGCGCGCCCAGGGGTGGCCGACCTCGATGGAAGAGGATGTCTGCGCCGAAGCCGATGCGGCCCAGGCGACGTAGAAGGCAGCGAGCAGGAGAAGACGCATGGGAAAGCTCATTCCGAAAGTTGCGACGGAAGACGTTGCGACAGGCGCAGGCGAGCCGCCTTCGCCGGGCGCCGGGGCGGGCGGCCCGCGACTTTTCGGCCGGCCGTCCTTCGGGCGTCTATTTGGCATGCGGCACCTGGCTCAGCAGCGGCAGCACCGCCGCATCAAGCTCCTGTTCGGTCACGCCGTGCTCGCCGGGGCTGAACGTGGCGCGTACCGTCCCGTCGGCGGCGATGACATAGGTGAGGGGGATGGAGCCCGGCCTGCCGAAGCCGTTGGCCGTGGCGTCGCCGAGCATGGCGGCCGGATAGGAGAAGGCCTGCATGACCTTCACGACGTCGCTGCGGTCGCGCGGGCGGTCGGCGCTGACGCCGATCATCTCGAGACCCTCGTCGTGATGGCGCCGGTAGAAGGCGTCGAGAGCGGGCATCTCCTCGCGGCAAGGTCCGCACCAGGTCGCCCAGAAATTGACGATCACGACCTTGCCGCGCTCGGCGGCAAGGTCGAATTGCCCGCCGCCGAGCTCCGGCGCGGCAAAGGGCGGCGCCGGTTGCCCGATCTGCGCCGCCGCCCGGGCGGCGGGAGCGGCGAGGCCGAAGGCGATGAAACACGCCAGCGGCGCGAGGAACGAAAGTTGTCTGAGCATGCGGCGTCACCTGCACCTAGAAGCGGTAGGCGGCGATGAACTTCAGCAGCCACGGGGCTGTGAGCTGGTCGCCGTTGAAGTTCTGGTAGACCGGAAGCTCGATATCGACATAGGTCGAAAAGCTGCCCATGTCGAACTCGACCCCTGGCGAGAACAGCACGCGCTGGTAGCCGGAGGCGAGCGGGCTTGCCGATTGCGGACCGCTGTCCCTGGTGCGCTCGGAAAAGATGACCTGGACCAGCGGGCTGATCTGGACGGCGCCGAGATCGAAGCTGCTGTAGATCACGCCGCCGGCGGTATCGAGCTCGGTGCCGGGGCGATAGCCCTCGCTGGTCAGCACCGGCTGGTCGAGCAGCGCCTGGACGAACCAGCTCCAATGCGTGTCGGTCCCCAGCCCGTCGCGATGGTAGCCGCCGAGCAGAAGATCGGTGCTGCCGCTGCCGATCTGGCTGTCGCGATCGACGACGGCGGAGTCATATTGGTAGTTGCCGGTCGGTACCTTCACGCCGAAGGTCAGGCCGCTCGACAGGTCCTCCGAAAATCCGGTGTAGAGGCCCTCGATCCGGATGTCGCCGAGAACCGACCAGTGGGCGGTGAGCAGATCGGGCGGCGGCGTCGGAAAATTCTGGTCGGTCGTGAATTTCCGATCCCAATAGGGGACTTCCACCTGAACGCCCCAGCTCCGGTTGAACATGTATTGCAGGCCGGCGGTGAAGAAATTGGTGCGGATGTCCTTGTCGCCGTTGTCGGCGGCCGGGGCGCGGGAGTTGCCGCTCCAATTGATGGTCTGGTCCTGATAGTCGTAGTCGAGATAGACGGTCCCGCCGGAGCCGCTCGGGAACATCGAGCTGGTGCCGACGGCGAAGACGCCGCAGCCGCAGGCACAGGCCAGGCTCTGTGCGGGCGCCATCCCGAAGAGAAAGGCCGCGGCCGAAAGGACGCAAGGGGCGATGCCGAGAGAGACGCTGGCGAGGCGCCGGAGGTTCTTGCCGCCGCGCTCGCCTGAAGACGAAGACATGGTTTCCTCCCATGAACAGCAAGGAACGCCGCGCGCCGGAAAGGCGCGCGGGCCGGCCGATCACGCGATCGGCCGGAAGAATTCGATCCGGAGCTAGCCGTTCAGCGGCGGCGCGCGCGCTTCGTAAGTGAGGGATGTCGGGAAAGAGACCGCGGCGGCGGCGGCGGCGTGCAGAACCACGCTGCTCCAGGCCGCGGGCTTTGCAACGAGGATCTCGGGCGGCGCGACGTAAGCGGCGCCGAAAGAGCCGCACAACGGGCAACAGTGCTGGCAATGGCCGTCCGCGCCGCCCGGCGCGCCGGCCGTTCGATCATCCGTCGCATCGCTCGAGAGATGACCGCTGCTGCAAATGACCGAGGCCGGCACGCCCGGGCCGCCGGCATCGGCGCCCCGAAGCTCGGCCGCGGCGAGGATCGGCAGCAAGAGCTGGACGTAGAGCGCCAGGAGCGCCAGCCACGCCCCCGGAGACCGCGATTTTCGCAGACCCGGCCTCATCCGCCGCCGACGCCGAATGCGTTCACCAAGAGGCGTTCCCCCTCCTGCATGTAAGTTACTCGCCGATACACCGATCCGTCAATCGACGCACAATGGGCGGCTGAGGGCGAAGCGTCGCGGCGATCGGCGGATCATCACGGCGCGCTCATTTTCCTTGCCACGTCATTTCTGTTCCAATCGGGATCGGGCGGGCTGCCGGAAGAGAGGTCGAGCGCACGCCGCCAATGGCCGCGCGCCTCCTCGCGCCGTCCGAGCGCCGCGGCGACGTCGCCCAGGTGATCTTCGCAGGCGGCGCAACCCGGCTGCAAGGCGACGGCGCGCTGGGCATAAAAGAGCGCGAGCTCGAGCTTGCGCTGGCGAAGGAAAATCCAGCCGAGCGTATCCTGGATCGCGGCATTCTCCGGCGCGAGGGCGGCGGCGCGGGCAGCCCAGTCCAAGGCCTCGTCGAGGTTGCCGCCGGCCATCGCCAAGCGCCAGGCGAGCCCGTTCATCCCCTCGGCGTTCCCCTGGAGGGCGGCCGAGCGGTAAAGGCGCATGGCTTGCTCGGCGCTCCGGGCCACGCCTCTCCCGGTGGCGTACATGTCGGCAAGGTCGACTTGCGCCGCCGGATTGCCCTTGTCCGCCGCCAGCCGGAAGAGCCGAACCGCCTCGCGGTCGTCCCGCGCCACGCCGCGCCCGCTGGCGTACATGGCGCCGAGATGAACCTCCGCCGTGACGTCGCCTTGAGCCGCGGCAAGGCGGAAGAGACGCACCGCGGCGGCATAATCGGCGGGCACGCCGCGCCCCGTGGCGTAGAGGAGGCCGGTCGACGCCTGCGCCCGCGCATCGCCGGCATTGGCCCGCTCGCAGTCGGCGCGCGCCGCGCCGTCGCTGAACGCGCGGCAATCCAGCGGCGGGTCGAGCGGCGGCTGCGCCTCGGCCTTCCCCGCCGCGACGGCGAGGCCCAGCAGCACCGGCAACACCGCAACACGCCGCCGCATCGTCCTCCCCCTCGCCATCGCGGCACCGCAGACACGCCGCCCATACTACGCGGCAAAACCTCCGGGAAAAGCACCGCGGCGCGGCGACGACAAGGTGCCGCGCCTCGTCGAATGCGCCGGGAGCCTGCCGCGCGAGGACGGCGGCAGGACCTTCAAGCGCCGCCGGCGCGAGCCCTCATCGAGGAAGCGACGGGCGGTCCGTCCTTCATGGCATCGGCAAACTTCCGCATCAGCCGCACCAGCTCGTCGATGTCGTGCGCGTCCCAGGTCTCGAAGATGGCGCGGCCAATCCTCTCGCGCGCGGCGTCGACCAGATTGGTCATCGCCTTGCCCTTAGGGGTGACGGCGGCCTCGCGCACGCGGCGGTCGGCGGCGCTCCCCTGGCGCTCCACCAGACCGAGGCTTTCGAGCTTTGCGACCTGGCGGCTGACGGTGGTGTAGTCGCGTCCCACGCGGTCGGCCAACTCCACCACGCCGATCGGCCCGAACCGCTCGATGCCGACGAGCAGCGGAAACAGCGCCCGGTCGAGCGGAATCCCGGCTTCCCTGATCAGCGCCTCGTCGCGCTGCGGCCGGTTCATCGCGCTGAGGATGTCGAGGACCGCCCCGTGAAGTTCGCGGAGGCGGCCGCTTATATGTGTATTTTGCACTTTCTTTCTTGACGCCATCCTCGGCTCCCTATATATATGCATTATACACATATATAGGGAAGAACCGAAAGGAAAACCGCCATGAAAGCCGCAGTCGTTCGGGGCGCCGGGCAAACGCCCGTCTACGGGGATTTCGCCGAGCCGGTGCCGTCGGCGGGCGAGAACCGCATCGCGGTCACGGCCGCCGCCATCAGCCCCGTCGTCAAAAGCCGGGCCTCCGGCGCGCATTACAGCTCGTCCGGCCGGTTCCCTTTCGTCGTCGGCATCGACGGCGTCGGACGGCTCGATGACGGAACGCGGGTTTATTTCGTTCTGCCGAAAGCGCCTTACGGCAGCATGGCGGAGCAAGCCGTGGTGCCTTCGGCGCAGTGCCTGCCCCTGCCTGACGGGCTCGATGACGTGACGGCTGCCGCCATCGCCAATCCCGGCATGTCGTCCTGGGCCGCTTACACGGAACGCGCTCGGCTCAAGGTTGGCGAGACCGTGCTGGTCAACGGCGCCACGGGAACGGCGGGCCGTCTCGCCGTGCAGATTGCCAAGCATCTCGGGGCGAGGAAGGTCATTGCGACCGGCCGCAACGCCGACGCCCTGCGTTCGCTCGCGGCCCTTGGTGCCGATGCGACCATTGCGCTCGTCGGAAGCGAGGCGGCCCTGGAGAACAGCTTCAAGGAACAGTTCGCCGAAGGGGTGGATGTCGTCATCGACTATCTCTGGGGGAAGAGTGCGGAGTGCCTGCTGATCGCCGGCGCCAAGGCCGGAGCGGAGGCCGTGCCCATCCGGTTCGTCCAGGTCGGGTCCGCGAGCGGGCCGGACATAACGCTGCCGAGTGCCGTGCTGCGCTCGTCGGCGATCGAGCTGATGGGCAGCGGCATCGGCAGCATACCTCTTGACCGCCTCGTCAACGCCGTCGGCGGGCTGCTGCAAGCGACCCTGCCCGGCGGCTTCAAAATCGCGGCCCGGCCCGTCCCCTTGTCGGACGTCGAAGAGGCATGGCCCAAGGACGACAGCACCCGGCGCACCGTGTTCACCGTCGATGCGCCGACGTCTTGAGAGGCGATGCACCGCCTGCGATGAGGCGGCTCTGAGGGGTGATTTGTTCTTGCCGGGCGTCAGACGGCGCGGATATCAAGGACCTCTGCCGCCGGCGCCACGGGGTCGAGACTCTCTTCGCCGCGCCGGAGGAGCGGCGGCGCGCCGCCGTCTTCCGGCTGGGAGATCAATGAATCCCAAATCCAGCCTCTGCTTTCAGCTTCGCTTGGCGAAATATTCCTTCATCGGCTGGAAATAGAATTCCTGCCAGCCGCCGTCGCGATAGCCGGTATGGCCGTCGGGGACGTTGCGATGGCGCAAGGTGAGCTTGGTGCCGGTCTTGGCCGGCGCCAGCAGGACCTCGATCTCGGAATCGGGATCGTCCTTGGTGAAGCGCGTCGTGCGCCAGGACTGGACGATGCGCCGGCCGGGCTCGAGCACGAGATTGCGGCCGCTGATGTAGCCGTCCCAGGCGCTGAAGGCGGCGCCTGGCTTGGCGGAGGCCTTCGCCTTGCCGCCGGTCATCGCGCTATGCGCGCGGCTGTCGAGCCAGGCGTCGTAGACCGCCTGCGGCGGCGCCGGGATCGTCGCGGTGAGCGTGAAGCGGAACGCCATCCCCTTCCCCCTCAGGAATAGCTGAAGCGCGGCCGCCAACCGCCGCTGCCCTCGGGCAGCAGATCGAAGAAATGCCAGAGCGTGCAGAAATCGTCGCCCGGGCCGAGGCCGGCGTCGCTGACGCGCAGGACCTTGCCGTCCTGGCGCTTGAACACCGAGACGCCCGGCAGAAAGCCGTGCTCGCCGCGATAGCCCATATCGGCGGCGAAGCTGGTGTCGCGGTGCGAGACCATGCGGAAGCTCCAGCCGCGCGAGGCCTTGAACTTCTCCTGCGTCTCCGGCGCGTCGGGCGAGGAGACGACGAAGGCGGCGCGGTTTTCGAGATGCGCCAGCACGCCGTTGAAGCCGTCCGCCCAGAGCGTGCAATAGGGGCAGCCCGCGCCCATGTTGTGAATGACGAAGAGGCTGTCCTTGTCGCCGAAGAGCTCGGCGAGCGAGACCTTGCCGCCGGGGACCGCGAATTCGTAAGGCGCGACTTCTTCCGGCTCGATCTCCTGCTGCAGCGCCCGCATCTTCTTGCGCAGCTCGGCGATCTCGCCGCGATACTGCGTCAGCCGCTGTGCCGTCTCCCGATAGGCCATGATGGCTCCTCCCTAGCTTCGCTTGATCCCGCGCCTTGGCCGGCGCCGGCGCGTCTTGCGCGCCTTGCCGCGCTCGATCTGGTCGAGCCAGCCGGCCAGGGTGTCGAATTGCGCCTTCCAGTACTTGCTGTAGCGGTTGATCCACACCGCCGCCTCGAGGATCGGGCCGGCGTCGAGCCGGCAGCGGCTGACGCGGCCGCTGCGCTCCTGCTTGACGAGGCCGGCGCGCACCAGCACCTGGATGTGGCGCGACACCGCCTGAAGCGAGATGTCGAAGGGCGCGGCCAGCTCCGAGACCAGCAGCTCGGCGCCGTCGAGGCGCTCCAGGATGTCGCGCCGCACGGGATCGGCGAGCGCGGCGAAGACCCGGTCGAGCGTGTCGGGGGCGGCGGCGGGCGCGGCGGCGGCAACGGTCAATGGCATGGTTGACAGTCAACAACAAGGTTGAGCGATTGTCAAGCCCGCGCCGATGAGCGCGTCGTCGCTCCTCCGCTCGCCTCAACTCTCTCTGCCCCAATGGGGTGGCGGGAGGGTGACGTGAGGTGCGTCGCGAAGTTGCGGGCGCCGCCCGGCTACGCCGGCTTCGCCGCGGCGCCGGCCTCGCCGGGCGCGCCGTATAGCTCGCGCGCGCGCGCCTCGAAGGCGCCGACCAGGCGCTTCACCGCCTCGTTGAACAGCACCTCGATGAGCTTCTGCAAAACGCGCGAGTGGAACTCGAAATCGACGTAGAAGTCGATCATGCACTCGCCGCCGGGCGCGGCGATGAAGTTCCAGTGGTTGTTGAGGTGGCGGAACGGCCCCCGGGCGTAGCTCACGTCGATGCGGCGCGGCCGGTCGAGGACGACGCGCGAGGTGAAGCGCTCGCGCACCATCTTGAAGCCGATCAGCAGATCGGCGGTGATCGTCGTCGCGGTGCGCTCGCGCACCCGCGCCCCCAGGCACCACGGCAGGAACTCGGGATAGCGCTCGACGTCGGCGACGAGATCGAAGAGCTGCTCGGGCGTGTAGGGAAGCAGCCGCTGCTCGGCGTGGGTGGGCATCGGCTAGAGCGGCGCGGCTTTCTCGGCGCGCGCGGCGCGCAGCCGGGCGAAATCCTCGCCCGCGAAATAGGAGGAGCGGGTCAAGGGCGAGGCCGAGACCATGAGAAAGCCCTTGCCGAAGGCGAGCGCGCGATAGGTCTCGAACTCCTCGGGCGGCACGAAGCGGTGGACGGCGTGATGCTTGGGCGTCGGCTGGAGATACTGGCCGATGGTGAGGAAATCGACCCGCGCCGCGCGCAGATCGTCCATCACTTGCAGCACTTCGGCCCTGTCCTCGCCGAGCCCCACCATCATGCCGGATTTGGTGAACATCGCGGGGTCGAGCTCCTTGACGCGGTCCAGCAGGCGAAGCGAGTGAAAATAGCGCGCGCCCGGCCGCACCTCGGCGTAAAGCCGCGGCACGGTTTCGAGATTGTGGTTGTAGATGTCGGGCCGCGCCGCCACCACCGCCTCGATGGCGCCGTCCTTCTTGAGGAAGTCCGGCGTCAGCACTTCGATGGTCGTGGCCGGCGCCAGCGCGCGGATCGCCGCGATGGTGCGCACGAAATGCCCGGCGCCGCCGTCCTCGAGATCGTCGCGGTCGACGGAGGTGACGACGACGTGCGCGAGGCCGAGCCGCGCCACCGCCTCGGCGACGTGCCGCGGCTCGTGCGGGTCGAGCCGGTCGGGCCGGCCCGTCGCCACGTTGCAGAACGTGCAGGCGCGGGTGCAGACGCTGCCGAGGATCATCACGGTGGCGTGCTTCTCTTTCCAGCATTCGCCGATGTTGGGGCAGGCCGCCTCCTCGCAGACGGTGTTGAGATGAAGCTCGCGCATGAGGCTGCGCGTCGCGTGATATTCGGGCGAGGTCGGCGCCTTGACGCGGATCCAGGCGGGCTTGCGCCGGACCGGCTGGTCCGGCTTGTGCGCCTTTTCGGGATGACGGAGGATGGGCTCGCTCATCGCAGCCTCGATTCGGGCCTAGATGTGGAGCGCCTGGCCGAAAGCGTCAAGCACGCTCTCATGCATCATCTCCGACAAGGTCGGATGCGGGAAGATGGTGCGCATCAGCTCCTGCTCGGTGGTTTCCAGCGTCTTGGCGATGGTGTAGCCCTGGATGAGCTCGGTCACCTCGGCGCCGATCATGTGCGCCCCCAGCAGCTCGCCGGTCTCGGCGTCGAACACCGTCTTGATCAGCCCTTCGGGCTCGCCCAGCGCGATCGCCTTGCCGTTGCCGATGAAGGGGAAGCGGCCGACCCGCAGCGCATGGCCTGCCTCCTTCGCCTTGCGCTCGGTCAGCCCCACGCTCGCCACTTGCGGCCGGCAATAGGTGCAGCCCGGGATGTTCTTGGTGTCGAGCGGATGGGCGGTGTTGAGCCCGGCGATGTGCTCGACGCAGACCACGCCTTCATGCATCGCCTTGTGCGCGAGCCAGGGCGGGCCCACGACGTCGCCGATGGCGTAAACCCCGGGCTCGTCGGTGCGCAGCCATTCGTCGACCAGGATGTGGCCCTTCTCCGCGCGCACCTTGGTCTTGTCGAGGCCGATGGCCTCGACGTTGCCGGTGATGCCGATGGCGAGCACGACGCGCTCGGCCGTCACTTGCGCCGTCTTGTCGCCGGCAACCAGCGTCGCCGTCACGGCGTCGGCGTTTTTCTTCAGCTCCTTCACCGTGGTCGAGGTGTGGATCTTCATGCCCTGGCGCTCGAAGGATTTGCGCGCGAAGGCGGAGATCTCCTCGTCCTCGGCCGGCAGCACGCGGTCGAGCACTTCGACCACCGTCACCTCGGCGCCCATGTCGCGATAGAAGCTCGCGAACTCGATGCCGATCGCGCCGGAGCCGATGACCAGCACCGATTTCGGCATCGCCGGCGGCACCATCGCTTCCTTGTAGGTCCAGACGAGCTTGCCGTCGGGCTCGAGCCCCGGCAGCGAGCGCGCCCGCGCGCCGGTGGCGATGATGATGTTCTTGGCGGCAAAGGTGCCGACCGGCTTGCCGTCCTTGGCGACGGCGATCCGGCCCTTGCCGAGCAGCGTGCCCTCGCCGTCGATGACGGCGATCTTGTGCTTCTTCATCAGGAAGCCGACGCCGTTCGAAAGCTGCTTTGCCACCTTGCGCGAGCGTTCCACCACCTTCTTGGCGTCGAAGGTGACGTCCTTGGCGGCAAAGCCGTAGGCTTCGAGGTTGTGCAGCAGGTGGTTGATCTCGGAGCTGCGCAGCAGCGCCTTCGTCGGAATGCAGCCCCAATTGAGGCAGATGCCGCCCAGATGCTCGCGCTCCACCACCGCGGTCTTCATGCCGAGCTGCGCCGCGCGGATCGCCGCGACATAGCCGCCGGGCCCGCCGCCGATGAGGATGGTGTCGAAGACTATATCGGCCAAGATGGCCTCCTAACATGCCTGCGGTGACGCGCCCCCCACCCCTCCCTCCCCCTCAAGGGGGGAGGGGGAAGTGAGCTGCCATCCCCTCCCCCCTTGAGGGGGAGGGTTAGGGAGGGGGGATGCGCAGAAATTCATCCGGCTACAGCGCCAGCATGCCCGGCGCTTCGATGATCTTCTTGAAGGCTTGAATCCATTCGGCGCCGACCGCGCCGTCGACGACGCGGTGGTCGCAGGCGAGCGTGCAGCTCATCACCGTGGCCACGGCGAGCGCGCCGTTCTTCACCACCGGCCGCGGCTCGCCGACGCCGACCGTCAGGATGGCGCTGTGCGGCGGATTGATCACCGCGGTGAAATCCTTGATGCCGAACATGCCGAGATTGGAGATCGAGAAGGTGCCGCCCTGGAACTCCTGGAGCTTGAGCTTGCCGGCGCGCGCGCGCGTGCTGAGGTCGCGCATCTCCTCCGAGATCTGCCGCAGGCCCTTGCGCTCGGCCGCTTTGATGATCGGCGTGATCAGCCCTTCCTCGATCGCCACGGCGACCGCGATGTCGGCGGTTTCCCAGCGCAAGATGGCGTCCTCGCTCCAGGAGGCGTTGACCGCCGGCACTTTCTTCAAGGTGAGCGCGGCGGCCTTGATGACGAAATCATTGACCGAGAGCTTGAGCTCGGCCGCCTCGTTGATCTCCTTGCGCATGCGCAAGAGCGCGTCGATCTCGCAATCGACGGTGAGATAGTAATGTGGAATGGTGAGCTTCGATTCCACCATGCGCCGGGCGATGATCCGCCGTATGGCGGTGATCGGCAGCTCCTTGAAGGCGGGATTGCCGGCAAGCGCCACCACCTGGTCGCGGCCATGGCTCGGCAGCGCCGGCGGCGCGCCCGGCGCCGCAGGCGCCCGCGCGGCGGCGGCCGCGCGCGGTGCCGCCGGCCCTTTGGCAAGCGCCGCCTCGATGTCCTGCTTGACGATGCGGCCATGGGGACCCGAGCCGGTGAGCCGCGCCAGGTCGAGCCCGGCCTTCTGCGCCATGCGCCGCGCCAGGGGGCTGGCGAAGATGCGCCCTTCCTCGGCATGGCCGTTGCCGCGCGGCGGCGGGACGGCGGCCGCCGGCGCGGGCGCAGCCGCCGGCGGTGCGGGCGTTGGCGCCGGCGCGGGGGCTGCGGCAGCTTCCGGTTTCGCCGGCGCCGCCGCGGCGGGCTTCGGCGCGGCGGGCGCCGCGCGGTCGAGTGCGGATCTGTCCTCGCCCTCTTCGAGCAGCACCGCGATCGGCTGGTTGACCTTCACCCCTTCGGTGCCTTCGGGCACCAGGATCTTGCCGAGCGTGCCTTCATCCGCCGCTTCGAACTCCATCGTCGCCTTGTCGGTCTCGATCTCGGCGAGAACGTCGCCCGCCTTCACCGCGTCGCCTTCCTTCTTGTGCCATTTCGCGAGGTTGCCCTCGGTCATGGTCGGCGACAGCGCCGGCATCAAAAGTTCAATCGGCATGGCCCGCCCCCTCAGCGATAGCTCACGGCCTTGGCCGCTTCGACCACCTCTTCGGCCTGCGGCAGCGCCAGGCGCTCGAGATTGGCGGCATAGGGCAGCGGCACGTCCTTGCCGGCGACGCGCTTCACCGGCGCGTCGAGATGGTCGAAGGCCTCTTCCATGACCAGCGCCGCGATCTCGGCGCCGATGCCGGAGAAGGCCCAGCCCTCCTCGACCGACACCAGCCGGTTGGTCTTTTTCACCGAGGCGATGATGCTCTCAACGTCGAGCGGGCGCAGCGTGCGCAGATCGATCACCTCGGCC
>DASPSJ010000017.1:0-16594 GCA_035623985.1 Allostellaceae bacterium
GACCATCCGGCAAAACGTCTCCATGAACTCCTGCCGTGGAATTGGAAAGCACGAGATCCGCCTTAGCCGCGGTCTTCACCGGATGCGTACCTTAATGCGATCCGCCGGTCATACTACCCGCGGCCTTCACCGGACGCATACGAGAGGGGAAGATTTGCGCGACCGGAATTATGTATTGTGTCCCCGAAATTCCGGCGACGACGCGCAGCGTCGCGCCGGCGCTAAAGGGGCGTGCCTTTGATGGATTTTTCCAGCTCCTTCACGGCGGCGCGCAGGCCGTCGAGATGGGGGTCGATGGCGAGCGCGGCGCGGAAGGCCTTGAGCGCCAGATCCTTGCGGCCCAGGGAGAGATAAATCCGGCCGAGGCCGGAGAGCGCGCCGAAATGGCGCGGCTCCAGCGCCAGCGTGCGCTCGATGTCGGCGATGCTGGCGTCGAAATCGCCCATGGCGAACTCGACGGTGGCGCGCTTGTTCCAGCCTTCGGCGAAATTCCTGTCGTATTTGACGATCGCGTCGAAGGCGCCGAGCGCCGCGTCCTGGTCGTCCTCGCTCATCGCGGCGATGCCCTCGCGCATCAGCCGCGCGATCTCGGGGTTCTTGTGCTCGATCCAGATCTGCCAGATCTGGCGCTCGGCCGCCGCGGCCGCCTCGTCCGAGGCGGCGGCGCGCAGCGCGTCGAAGAGCGGCCCGAGCCGAGGATCGTCCTGGCCCGCGCGCAGCGGCGCGACGCCGAGCACCGGCACGGCAAGCAGGACCGCCGCCCAAAGACGCCGTTTCATGAGGCGAAGGATAGACCGGCCGGAGGGCGAGGCCAATGGGCGGGGCTCGCCAGCGCGAAGGCAAGAAAGTAGACTGCGGCGCCCCGCCCGGCAGCACGTTCGGAGACCGCATGATGACGCCCATCCTCACCGTTCTCATCGTCCTGGTGCTTCTTGCCCTCGTGGTGCTGTGGAGCGGCGTCAAGGTGGTGCCGCAAGGCACGGAATGGACGGTCGAGCGCTTCGGCCGCTACGTCCGCACGCTCGAGCCGGGGCTGCAAGTGATCACGCCCTTCTTCGACCGCATCGGCCGCAAGATCAACGTCCAGGAAGGCGTCATCGAGATCCCCTCGCAGACGGTGATCACCAAGGACAACGCCACCGTCACCGTCGACGGCGTCGTCTTCTATCAAGTGCTCGACGTCGCCAAGGCGGCCTATGAAGTGCAGAATCTCGACCGCGCCATGGTGGCGCTGACGCTCACCAACATCCGCACCGCCATCGGCGGCATGGATCTCGACGAGACGCTGTCCAAGCGCGACGAGATCAACGCGCGCCTCCTCAAGGTGCTGGACGAGGCGACCCACGTCTGGGGCACCAAGGTGACGCGCGTCGAGCTCAAGGACGTGTCGCCGCCGGAGGACGTCATCCAGGCGATGGCCAAGCAGCTCACCGCCGAGCGCAACAAGCGCGCCACCATCCTGCAGGCCGAAGGCGTCAAGGAAGCGCAGATCCTCACCGCCGAAGGCGAGAAGCAGGCGCAGGTGCTGGCGGCCGAGGCGCGGCTCGCCGCGGCGCAGCGCGACGCCGAGGCGCGCGAGCGGCTGGCCGAGGCCGAGGCGAAGGCCACGGAATCGGTGTCGAAGGCGATCGCCGGCGGCAGCATCCAGGCGGTCAATTATTTCGTCGCGACCAAATACATCGACGCGCTGGGCAGGCTCACCCAGACGCAGAACGCCAAGATCGTGCTGATGCCGCTGGAAGCGGCCTCGGTGATCGGCGCGCTGGCCGGCATCGCCGAGCTGGTCGACGCCAAGCGCTGAGCGCAGGAGGCAGGCATGCGCGCCGAATACTGGCTGCTGGCGGCGCTGGCGCTCGCCATCGCCGAGGTGGTCAACCCCGGCATCTTCCTCATCTTCTTCGCCGCGGGCGCGGCGGCGGCGGCGGGCGGAAGCCTCCTCGTGCCGGGGCTCGTGGGCCAGCTCGGCGTCTTCGTCGCCGCCTCGGTCATAGCCCTGCTCGCCGGCACTTCGCTCTACCGCCGCCTCCTCGACCGGCGCGGCATCGAGGCGCTCGGGCACGGGCCGGTGGGCGAGCCCGGCACGGTCGAAGAGGCGATCGTCAACGGCCGCGGCAAGGTGCGCGTGCGCGGCATCGCCTGGCTCGCCACCGGGCCGGACCTGCCGGCCGGCACGGCGATCACCGTGGTGGGACGCGACGGCACGCTGCTCGAAGTCGCCCGCCGCCCGCCGGCGGCGTGAGCCCGCCGCCGGCGGTTGCGCGCGACGGACGCCGGAGAGACGGAGGAAAGCGGGATTCCCGAGGCCGCACCGCGCCCTTGGCATTGCGGCAGAACCGCCAGTGCGTCCTTCGAGACGCGATGCTTCGCTGCGCATCGCTCCTCAGGATGAGGAAGCATCGAGACGCGATGCTTCGCTGCGCATCGCTCCTCAGGATGAGGCGAGATTGAATCGGGCATCGCCGGTCGATGCGGATTTTGTCTCGCGCGGCGAAGCATGCTACACCGCCTCGCCTCATGGAGCTGTCGGTCGTCATTCCCGTGCGCAACGAAGCGCCCAACATCGCGCCGCTGGTGGCGGAGATCCGCGCCGCGCTCGACGGCGCCTGCGATTACGAGATCGTCTACGTCGACGACGGCTCGAGCGACGAGACCGCGGCGTCGATCCGCGCGCTGGCGCGCGACTTCCCGCGCCTCAGGCTGGTGCGCCACCGCGCGCCCGCGGGGCAGAGCGCGGCGATCCTGAGCGGCGTCCGGGCGGCGCGCGCCGCCTGGATCGCCACGCTCGACGGCGACGGCCAGAACGATCCCGCCGACATCCCGCGGCTCTGGCGGATGGCGCGGCAAGCGCCGGCGAGCCCGCCGCTGATGCTGGCGGGCTGGCGGCAACGGCGGCGCGACGGCTGGGTGAAGCGCCTCTCCTCGCGCATCGCCAACGGGCTGCGCGCGGCGCTGCTCGGCGACGGCACGCCCGATACCGGCTGCGGCCTCAAGCTCTTCGACCGCGCCCTTTTCCTGGAGCTGCCGTTCTTCGACCATTGCCACCGCTTCCTGCCGGCGCTGGTGCGGCGCCAGGGCGGGCGCGTGCTGTCGGTGGCGGTGAACCACCGCCCGCGCCGGCGCGGCGCGTCGCATTACGGCACGCTCGACCGGCTGTTCATCGGCATCGCCGATCTCCTGGGCGTGATGTGGCTGATGCGCCGCGCCGGGCCGGCAAAGGTTGCCGAAGATGACGGCTGAGCCGGAGACCCGGCCGCTCAGGCGGCTGCGCCTGGCCGGGCGGCTCCTGCTGCTGGCGCTGGTGGCAGCGGGCGCCGGGCTTGCCTGGCGCGAGCGCGGCGCGCTCGACGCCGCCGCGATCGCGCGCGTCCTCGCGCACTACCCGGCGGCGCCGCTGGTCTTCCTCGCGCTCCACACGGCGGCGAGCCTGATCTTCTTTCCGCGCACCGTGCTGGCGGTGGCGGCGGGCGCGCTGTTCGGCGCGTGGTGGGGAACCCTCTGGGCGGCGCTCGGCAGCGTCCTGGGCGCGGTGGCGGGGTTCCTGCTGGCGCGCGCGGTCAATGGCGGGCTGATCGAGCCCGAGAGCCTGAGGCGCCTCGGCCCGATGCTGCTGCGCGCCGAGCGCGGCGGCTGGCGCGCGGTGGCGGTGCTGCGGCTGGTGCCGGTGATCCCGCATTCGCTGTCCAATTACGCGCTGGGGCTGACGCGGCTCGACCTCGGAAGCTACGCGCTGGGCTCGCTGCTGGGACAGTTGCCGATGACTTTTGCCTGCGCCGATCTCGGCGCCGCCGGCGAGACGCTCGCCGCGGGCCGGGCGGGCTGGGTTGCGCCGACGGCGGTCGGGCTCGCGGCGCTGGCGCTGTCGGCGGCGCTGCCGCGGCTGCTCGCCCGGAAAACCGCGCCGCCGCCCTGAGGCGGGGCCGGCGGGCGGGACAGCCGCGGCGGACGCCGCTCCGGGAGATGGAACGGGCCTTCCCATTATCGAGAGAGGCTCCTAGTATGGCTCGGGCCGCGGCGGCCCGTGCCGGCCGCGCTGAGGCTTGAGAGGATGCGAGCGGTGAGCCATCATCCGTCGACCTTCCGCGATCCCGACGACGCGCCGGACGAGCCCGAGGCGCCGGAGACCCCCGAGAAGCGCCCGGCCGAGATGCCGGTCAACGAGCTGGAATCGCGCCTCTTCAAAGGGCGCAAGGTCATGGTGTTCGGCCAGATCACCGACCGCCTCGCGCGCGACGTCGTCGCCCGGATCCTGGCGCTCGCCGACGAATCGGCGAAGCCCATCCAGATCTACGTCAACTCGCCGGGCGGCCACGTCGAATCCGGCGATTCCATCCACGACATCATCAAATTCGTGCGCGGCAGCGTGCCCGTCTACATGATCGGCACCGGCTGGGTCGCCTCGGCGGGCGCGCTGATCTATGCCGCCGGCGAGAAGAAGCTGCGCTTCTGCCTGCCGAACACGCGCTTCCTGCTGCACCAGCCGATGGGCGGCGTGCAGGGGCCGGCGACCGACATCGAGATCGAGGCGCGCGAGATCCTCAAGATGCGCGAGCGACTGAGCCAGATCATCGCCGCCGAGACCGGACAGCCGGTCGAGCGCGTGCGCAAGGACACCGACCGGAACTATTGGATGTCAGCCGCCGAGGCGATCGAGTACGGGCTTGCCAGCAGGATCATCACCTCGATCAGCGAGCTGACCTGAAACCGGCGCGGGGCGGGGGCCCGGCGTCCGGCCGACATCATGCTGAGCCGCCAGGGAGGGGCATCGCATCATGGCAGAGGCCGCAATCATCGGGACGGGACGACGATACCGCGACAGCAAGCTGAGGCTTTGGGGCCATCAGTCGCGGACCTGGGTGGTGGAGTCGGTGTTCATCGGCGCGGACGGGCTGGAGCACGTCCGGCTCTGCTGCCTCGACGAGCCCTCGCTCTACAAGACGCTGTCGACCGCGGCGCTGAAGGACAAGCGCCAGTTCGAGCCGGCCGAAGGCACGGGCTGAGCGAAGCTCTCGCTGCCCGCCCCACCTCACTCCAACCCTCTCCGCCCCTCGGGGGCGGAGAGGGAGGGACCCGCGTAGGGGGAGGGTGAGGTGGGGATCTTGTGCGCTGTATCCGGCCTTTCTCATTCCGCGCCCTACGCCTTGTAGGCCATGCGGAAATTGCCCCAGTGGCGGCCGCGCACCGTGATGGGGGCGGCGACGTCCTTCACCGTCGTGTAAGCGCCGCCGCCCATGTCGCGGCGGAAGGCCTGGAGGCGGAAGGGCTCCCGGTTCGCGGCCATGGCCAGCGCGACCCGGTCGGTGAAGAGACGCCGGTTGCGGCAATTGGTCCGGTTCCATTCCACGTCCGGCCGCTGCGGCTGCGAATATTTCGCCATATGCGTCGGCGCAAAGCCGTTGCGGTCGAAGACGGCGGCAATCGCGATCCGCGCGTCCGAGGCGGCGACCGCGTCGATGACCGGCATGACCAGCCGGTCGGCGACCGGAACGAGCCTGGTCATCGCCTGCGGCGGATCGGTGCCGGCGATCGGCTGGTAAGCCTCGTCGAAGAGATCCTCGAACGTCATGTCGCGGCGGTCGAGCGCCTGCTCGAAGATCCCGGCGATGCGCCCGGCGGTCTCCTGGGCGAGGCGGATGAAGGGCGTGTCGACGGTCTCGACGCCGGTGTCGGTCATCGCCACCATCAGCGCCTCCGCCGCCGCCACCAGGCGCAAGAGGCGGTCGCGGGCGGAGCGGAGGTCGCGGCTCGAGGCGTCGACGCCGCCGCTCATGCCCGAGACGTCCGAGGCGAAGCCCCGGCAGCGCCCGTCGATCTCCGCCGCCGCGGCGCCGATGCTCCGCGCCTCGCCTTCGAGCGAGCGCATGGCGACGCCGATCTCCTCCACCGCCTTGCCGACCGCATCGTTCTTCTGGCGCGTCTCCTGCGCCTGGGCGGCGCCGCGGGTCGAGCGCTCGATCACCCGCGCGGCGCTGGTCTCGAGCGCCTTCAGCGTGTTCTCGATCTCGGCGGTGGCGTCGGCGGTGTTGCGCGCCAGCGCCTTCACCTCGGCGGCGACGACGGCGAAGCCCCTGCCCGCCTCGCCGGCGCGCGCCGCCTCGATCGTCGCGTTGAGCGCCAGGAGATTGGTCTGCTTGGCGATGGCGTGGATGTCGGCGGCCACCTTGCCGACGTTGCGCAGCGCGCCGCCGAGCCCCTCGGCATCGTTGCGGATCTGAGTGACGAGCTCGGCGAGGCCGCCGATCGCCGCGAGCGCGCCCTGCAGCATCTTGCGCGAGCCCGCCATGTTGTCCTGCACGCCGCGCGTCACCGCCTCGGCCTGCCCGGCCGTCTCGGTCACTTTCCGGTTGCTCGCCAGCATCGCCTCGGCGGCGCCGCGCATCGCCGCGAAAGCCTGCGCCTGCGCGTCGATCCGGCCGCTGATCTGCTCGATCAGTCCCGCGACATCGGCGAGATCGAGGCCGAGCTTGCCCGCCTCTTCGGCAAAGCCGGCAAACCGGGCGGCGAGCGTGGGCTCTCCCGTGCTCATGATCTTTCCCCTCCTCACACAGCGGGGAAATCATCGGCACGGCATGCCTGCCAATTCCTTAACGGCCCGGCGGCGCCCTGCCGCGTTCCGCCCCTCTTCCCGCAACGCTTCGCGTTGCGGGAAGAGGGAAGCGGTGCCGCACGCACAGTGGGGGAGCTCAGAGGTCGGCGTACATCCGGCCGCGGTTGAAGATGCGCTTGGGGTCGAAGGCGGATTTGACGCGGGCGCCGCGCGCGGCGAGACCGGGCGATTGCGGCTGGAAGACCGGCACGGCGGCGCGCAGGCCGTCGGAGGCGCGGATCAGCGTCGCGTGGCCGCCGCTGCGGGCGAGCGCGGCGCGGATCGCGGCGGCGCCGCCGTCGCCCGCTTCCGGCAAGGCGAGCCAAAGGAGGAGACCGCCCCAATCGAAGAAATGCGCCGCCCCCATCGCGCCCGCCGCAGCCGCAACCGCCGGGCCGGCCGCCGCCGGCAGCGAGAGGCGCCAGACGGCGCGGCCGCCGCAGCCGGCAAACGGCGCCAGGTCGCGCACCGCTCGCCAGAGACGCGCCGAGTCCTCGCCTTCGGCCGTCTCGGCGACGGCGAAGGACGCGAGCGCGCCGCGCAAGGCCGCGGCGCGCGCGGCGAGCGACGGCGCCGGCCCTTCGAGGCGCAGCAGCGTGAGCGGCCGGCCGCGCCCGCTTTCGCCGGCCGGGAGATGCGCCGCGCCGCTCACCTCTTGCGAACCGTCTAGGGCGGCGGCCATGGCGCGCTGCGCCGCCGCGTCGTCGAGGCCCGAGAGCAGCAGGCTCGCCTCGGCCGCGGCGCTAGGCCACACCGTCACCGTCACCTCGGTCAGCGCGCAGAGCGTGCCGTAGGAGCCGGCGACGAGCTTGCAGAGATCGTGGCCGGCGACGTTCTTCGCCGCGGCGCCGCCGGCCGTGAAGGTCTCGGCGCGGCCGGAAACGGCGCGAAAGCCGACGAAATGGTCGCGCGCCGCGCCGGCTCTGACGCGCCGCGGGCCGGAGAGGTTGCAGGCGATGACGCCGCCCAAGGTGGGACGGGCGGCGCCGGCGCCGAGAAGGGCGCGCCAATCGGGCGGCTCGAAGGCGAGGCACTGGCCGCGCGCGGCGAGCGCCGCCTCGATCTCGCCGAGCGGCGTCGCGGCGCCGGCGGTGAACCGGCGCTCCGCGGGCTCGTAGGCGCGGATGCCCGAAAAAGCCGAGAGGTCGAGAAGGTGCGGCGCCGGCGCCGGCCGCCCGAGGCCGCGCTTGCTGCCGCCGGCGACGAGCTCCAGCGTCTCCTCCCGCGCCACCGCGGCGACGACGACCTCGGCCAGCGCGCGCTCGTCGGCGGGGCGGAAGCGGGCCATCGGGGTCCAGGACCGCGGCGGGCCGGGGAAAGGCCTCCGGCGGCGAAAGCGGGCGCGCTCAGCCCTGGCGGGCCTTGAAGCGCGGATTGACCTTGTTGATGACGTAGACGCGGCCCTTGCGGCGCACGATGCGGCAGTTCTTGTCGCGCTTCTTCAGCGTCTTCAGCGAATTGGCGATCTTCATGGGCGGCATCCTCGCGCAACCGGCCGGGCCGGAAGGCGCGCAAGATAAGGAGACGCGGCAGGGAAGTCAACCGGCGGCGCTGGTTGGTAGTGTCCTAATTTGGGCCGATGCCTTTAGGATACGCGCGTATAAAGTCGCCGCCACCTGCTTTGTCCGGAATGAAGGAACAATCGTTCGCCCGGGCAAATTCCTTTGCGGCTTCGGGAACCGAGCCAAGTAGGCTGGGATAACGGTCATCCACCCGCAATACCAAACCAGGGGCGAGACGATCCAAAATCTCCCTCAGATCTTTGCGGAAGCGATCTTCGTTAGTCATTGCGCGCCCCTTCCTATCACGAAGTCCGTTTCACCAGTTCCTCTAGGGACCATAGCCGGTTCTCGACCCCTCCCGCCATAGCAGGCGTCATCCGCAGAAAGGAATTAAAGAGAATTGAAGGGACACAATACTTAATTCCGAGCCAGTGAATTAAGTATTGTGTCCCCGAAACTACCGAAACTACCATGAATTAAGTATTGTGTCCCCGAAACTAGCGAAACTACCAAACTCTTGTCCCCGAAACTCACTTCGCCTTCTTGATCGAGGAGAGCGGCGGGCGGGCGGAGCCGGCGAGCGCGTAGAAGCGATAGGCCTTCACCACGCCGCCGTCCAAGGCGATGATCGTCTTCACCCAGCGCTCGGCCTCGGCGACGATCTGCAGCTTGTGCGGCTTCGGCAGCGCCTTGATGTCGACGGTCTGCACCAGATTGTCCCAGCCGAGCACGATCTGCAGCTTCACGCTATGGGTGATGTCCTCGGTGATGCGCACGTCGAAGCCCAGGCTCTTGAAGCAATCGGTGTATTGCCGCAGCGTCCAGAGCGAGGGCGGGTGCGGCTGCAGCGCCAGCCACATCGCCAATTCCGGCCGCTTCGCCAGCTTCGGCTCCAGCACGTAGTCGGTCAGCAAGAGCTGGCCGCGCTGCTTCAGGCCGAGGATCAGGACGCGCATGAAGCGCTCCTTGTCCTGGACCATGTAGGTGGCGCCGCGGCCGAGGATGCAGTCGAAGGCGCCGGTGCGCAGCTCGAAGGTCTCGGGATCGATCACGCTGATCGGCGCGTGCCGCTGCTTGCCGGCGGCGACCGACATCTCCATGCCGCGCCGCGCCAGCTCCGGGTCGCGCTCGAGGCCGGTGACATAGGTGCCGAAGGCATCGGCGATGGCGCGCGCCGCGCCGCCGAGGCCGGCGGCGACGTCGAGCATGCTCATCGCCGGGTTGGCGGCAAAGGGCTTGACCAGATTCAGCACGTACTCGGCATTGCCCGGCAGGTGGAAGCCGGGCCCCCACAACCACTGCCGGATCACCAGCGGATCGAGCGGCGCCACCGGCTCGCCGGCGGCATGGGGATGCAGGTCGAGCTGCGGCTCGACCGTCGACGGCTGAGCCTCGCCCTCGCCGCGCAAGCGGGCAATGATCCGGGCGAGCAGCGACGGCCGGGCGGCAGCAAGGTCGGTGCTGTCGGCCATCATCCTCCTGGGGTCGGCCGGCGCGGCCGGAAGACCGCGCCGGCCTCAGAGTTCCCCACCCGACCGAGTCGGGTCAAGCGCGCGCTCACTCCGCCGCGGAAGCGGCCACGGCGCGCTCGCGCGGCTTCGCCCCCTGCGCGCGGCCGGCGAAGAACTGCTTGATGTTGCGCGTCGCCTGGCGCAGGCGCTGGCGGTTCTCGACCAGCGCGATGCGCACGAAGCCCTCGCCATGCTCGCCGAAGCCGACGCCGGGAGAGACCGCGACATTGGCCTCTTCCAGCAGCAGCTTGGAGAAGGCGAGGCTGCCCAGCTCGGCAAAGCGCGGCGGCAGCGGCGCCCAGGCGAACATGGTGGCCTCGGGGCTCGGCACGTCCCAGCCGGCCTGGCGCAGCCCCTCGATCAGCACGTCGCGCCGCGCCTTGTAGCGCTGGCGGATCTCGGCGATGCAGTCCTGCGGCCCGTTGAGCGCGGCGGTGGCCGCCACCTGGATCGGCGTGAAGGCGCCGTAATCGAGATAGGACTTGACCCGCGCCAGCGCCGCGATCAGGCGCTTGTTGCCGACGGCGAAGCCGATGCGCCAGCCGGCCATGGAATAGGTCTTGCTGAGCGAGGAGAATTCCACCGCGATGTCGCGCGCGCCGGGCACCTGCAGGATCGAGGGCGGCGGCGTCTCGCCGAAATAGATCTCGGCATAGGCCACGTCGGAGAGCACGATGATGCCGTGATGGCGGCAGAAATCGACGACCTCGGCGAAGAAGTCGAGGCTCACCACCTGGGCGGTGGGATTGGCGGGGAAGTTGAGCACCAGCGCCACCGGCCGCGGCACGGAATGCGTCACCGCCTGCTTCAGCTCGCGCATGAAGTCGACGCCCGGCACCAGCGGCACGTGGCGCAGCGAGGCGCCGGCCATGATGAAGCCGAAGGCGTGGATGGGATAGCAGGGATTGGGCACCAGCACGATGTCGCCCGGCGCGGTGATCGCCTGCGCCAGATTGGCGAGCCCCTCCTTGGAGCCCAAGGTGGCGATGATCTCGCTCTCGGGGTCGAGCGCCACGTCGAAGCGGCGGGCGTAATAGGCGGCATAGGCGCGGCGCAGCCCGGCGATGCCGCGCGACACGGAATAGCCGTGGCTCCGGGGGTTCTGCACCGCCTCGATCAGCTTCTTGACGATGTGCTCGGGCGTGGCGCCGTCGGGGTTGCCCATGCCGAGATCGATGACGTCGCGGCCCGCCGCCCGCGCCTTGGCCTTGAGCGCGTTGACCTCGGCAAAGATATAAGGCGGCAGCCTCTTGATGCGGTAAAATTCTTCCTGCATGGTGACCATCGAGCGCGAGAGTGGGCGACCGGTCATTCTAGGCCGTCGGGCGGCCGGAGGCGAGAGGCAAGAGGCGCCGCGGTTCCCGGATGCTGCCGCGCAATCCTTAACATTCATCAACCGGCGGAGAAAATCGCATGAAGGCGGAGGAATTGCGCCAGCTCCAAGCGCCGTTCAAGGCGCTCTATCGCGAGGCGCCGGAACAGGCGGTGATCACGCTGCGCGCCAAGGGGGCGCTGGGCGAGGACGGCGTCACCTGCAAGGTCGAGACCGGCAAGGCGCTGGTCGAGGCGGGCCTCCACCCCGCCTCCGGCGGCGACGGCATCGCGCTGTGCTCGGGCGACATGCTGCTGGAGGCGCTGGTGGCCTGCGCCGGGGTGACGCTCAAGGCGGTGGCGACGGCGCTCGAGCTGCCGCTGCGCGGCGGCACGGTGAGCGCCGAGGGCGAGCTCGATTTCCGCGGCACGCTGGGCGTCGACAAGACGGCGCCGGTGGGCTTTCGCGAGATCCGCCTGGGCTTCGAGCTCGACAGCGACGCCAGCCCCGACCAGCTCGACACGCTGATGAAGCTCACCGAGCGCTATTGCGTCGTCTTCCAGACCCTGAACCGGCGCCCGGCGCTCAAAATCGCGCGCCGCGTCAAGGGCGGGTGAGCGGCGCCGCGCGCGGTCAGGCGACCGTGCCGTCCTTGGCGACGGTGACGGTCTTGTCCGTGCCGGCCTTGTCCGTGACCGTCGCGGTCCAAGCGCCGTCGCCCTTGGGCGCGATTGCCGTAATCGTCGCGTAACCGGCGGCCGCCAGGCGTTGGCGCGCCTGTTGTTCGGTCAGCGAGCCGGCGACGAACTTGTTGGCGAGATAGACGCCGTTGCTGAGTCCCATCAGGGTCTGAAACGTCTCGGGAATGGCGGGAATCTCGTAATCGTCGAGGACGTGGATGGCAACGTAGAGCGCCGTCAGCACGGTGAAGAACAGCATCTGCACCCGCGTCACGTCGATCTGGCCGCCGGCGACGACGAGATCGCTCCACGCCGGCTTTTCACCACGGGCGAGTTTTGGCGTCACTCCCGCCGCGCCCGGCGGCGCGAGCGAGGTGCCCAAGCTCGCCGCGCCGCTGATGCCGAGCAGCATCAGCGTGCCCGGGGTCAATACAATCAGATTTCCGGAGAGCGCGATGACATAGGCGGTAGCCGCGCCCACCAGCAGCGTCCACAACATGACCTGGAACTGCGACAAGCTGGCGCGTCCGTCCGGCGCTTCGATGATTTTCAGCATGAGGCCGATGGCCCTGAGCCCTGCCGGCTTGTTGTTCAAGTAGAGGAACAGCAAGAGCAGCGCCACGACGGCCAACGCCGCCGTGAACCCGACCCACCAGCTCGTGACGCCTATGGTGCGAACCGCGTTGATGAGAGCGGCGTTGTTCGCATTCGTGGCAGTGACCCAGACCTCCGCTTCCGGCACCAGAGTAAGGAAGGTGCGGATGCCGGCCTCATCCTTAAACAGGCCGACAAAGGCGTCGGAGGGCGAGGGCGGCATTTCCGGCACGGCTGCGGAAACGACCAGCTTCTTCGCGTTCACGATCTCCAGGGTGCGCACGTCCGGCGACTGCACCCACGCGCCCTTGTCGTCGCTGGTGCGCCAGCGAAATTGGACCGCCACCAGGGCGTCGGCGAGGGTGGTCTTGTCCTCCGGATTGGCGTTCTCGAGAATGATCTTGACCGCGCCGGAGCGCGGCTGCCAATGCGTCGTCGGATCGATCGACACCTTCATATTCGCCGGATAGGCGTGGACGGTGGCTGGGCTCGCCTTCGGCGCCTCGGGCTGCTCCTGCGGCACGCGGGCCAAAAGGGCCACCAGCAAGATGACCGCGAGCAGCGCTATCGTCGGCCACAGCTTCTGGATTTGATCCTTCATCGTTCCCTCCCTGCCCCCCCCCCGCAGGCACCGCCGGCCGGCGCAGCGGCGCCTCCCCGCCGTCGGTTTTTCAGTATATCTATTGTTAATGGAAATTAACAGCCATACTCTCGTTTAGGACGCTTTCTCCGTCCCAACGCAGCTTCGCAATAGATGAAAGAGCACAATCCACCTCTATTCGAGGATAGAGGGATGCATCGCCGCGCCGCGGCATAACATCAGGTGCAACGCAGCGCCCGGCCGGGTCTTGGACCCCCGGCCGGAGACCGGGAGGTGCTCCATGCAGGACAAGCGCACGACCCTGCGCGATCTCGCCGCCGGCGTCTTCGTCACCCTCGCCCTCGCCCTTCCCTTCCTCCATCTTCCCGGCGACGGCGCGGCGCGGATGAAAGTGCATTTCCGCAGCGACGACGGCGGGAGGGCGCGCGTGCTCTCGACCGAGACCTCGCGCAGCCTCTGCACGGTCATGGCCGCGGCGCTCTCCTACGACGATCCCGCCACCGGCGCCTTCACCCGCGTGAACTGCACCGACGAGGCCGCGGCCGGCGCCGACCGCCTTTAATTCGGCTTGCCGGGGTCCTTGACGTTCGGGATCTTGTCGAACTCGATGTTGACGACCTTGCCGTCGACCTTCTCGACGCGGCGGATATAGACCGTCTGGACGACGTCGCGCGTCGCCGGGTCGATCTCGATGGCGCCGCGGGGGCTGTCGATCTTCATGCCTTTCAGCACCGCCATCGCCTTGTCGGCATCGATCTGGCCCTTGAGCGCCTCGATCACCCTGTAGATCGCCGCCATGCCGTCATAGCCGCCCACCGACATGAAATTGGGACGGATGCCGGGATAGGCCGCCTCATAGGCCGTGACGTAGGCCTTGTTGAGCTGGCTGTCATGGGCGTAGGAGTAGTGATGCGAGGTGATGATGCCGAGCGCGGCATCGCCCATGGCGGGCAGCTCGTCGTCGTCGGTGACGTCGCCGGTCGCCAGGATCTTGAGCCCGGAGCGGGTCAGCCCCTGCTCGGCAAAGGTCTTCATCAAAGCCGTCGGCTGCTCGCCCGAGGGCACGAAGAGGAAGACCGCCTGCGGCTTCAGATCGCCCACCTTCTGCACATAGGCGGCGAAATCCGGACTCTTCACCGGCATCCGCACCTTGCCGACGATCTGGCCGCCGGCGGCGGTGAAGGCCTTGTCGAACGCCTCTTCCGCGTCATGGCCGGGCCCATAGTCCGAGGTCATGATATAGACCTGCTTGACGCCGTTCTTGGCCGCCCATTGCGCCAGCGGCTCGGTGACCTGCGGCAAGGTGAAGGAGACGCGGGCGATATAAGGCGATTTGGTGGTGATGATCGAGGTCGCGGCGTTCATGATCACCATCGGCACCTTGGCCTCGGTGGCGATGTCGGCGACCGCGAGCGCGTTGGGGGTGAGCAAGAAACCGGCGAGGAAATCGACCTTGTCGCGCGTCACCAGCTCCTGCGCCAGGCGCTTGGCGACATCGGGGGCGACGCCGGTGGTGTCGCGGCGCAGGATCTCGATCTTGCGGCCGGCGACGGTGTCGCCATGCTGCTGCATATAGAGCTTGCCGCCGTTGTCGATCTGGCGCGCGCCGCCGGCGAAGGGGCCGGAATAGGGCAGGAGGAGGCCGATCTTGATCGGCTCCTCGGCGCGCGCGGCGCCCGGCGGCGCGACGAGGCCGAGCGCGAGCGCGGCAAGGACGGCGAGGCCGGAAGCGAAGCGTCTCCTCTGCATGGGCGTTTCCTCCATTGGTTTTATTGCCGGTCGTCTTAGCATAGCGGCCGCCGGAACGGGAGAGCGTCTTCCCGCTCCGGCCGCGCAAGCCCGCGCTCTAGGACGCCGCGGGCGCGAGCGAGCACGCCGCCGCCTCATAGCGGCCCGAGCCCATGCCGCCTTCGGCAAAAATGCCGTGGCGGGCGATCCAGGCGAAGGAGTCCTCGAACGCCTCCTTCGTGTAGGGCTCGAAGACCAGGCGCTCGCCCGGACCCCAGCGCCGCGTATCCATGGCCGCGTGGAAGCGCTCGGGAAACTCCTTGGCGTAGTAACGGGTATAGCGCTCGGGACGGAGATCGATATCGCGCTGCGCCCGGCGGAGCGCGCGGAAATATTTGCGCACGTCCTCGGGATCGGGCGCGCCGGTGAGCATGGCGGCGATCATGAAGGTGGCGTCGATGATTTTGCGGAAGCCCAACTGCTCGGCGAAGTAGTAGGGCCCGTTGAAGAGATGCGCCGCCGGCACGCGGCCCTCGAGCAGCAGCTCCATGCGCCGGAACAGGAGCCCGTCGGCGAAGGACAGCCTGATCTCGGCCGCTGGCAGATACTGCTCCAGCGCCTGGAGCGTGGAATAGTGGCTGCCGGACTGGTAGCCGACCGAGATCGGCACGCCGGCGAGATCGGCCGGTTGGCGCAGGGGAGAGTCCGCCGGCACGAAGATGCCGGCGGGCGCCACCGAATAGGCGTCGGCATAGAGCTTGCCGTGGCCGCTCGAGGCGGCGACGCTCACCGTCCAGTGGCAGGCGCAGGAGACGTCGCTGCTGCGGCCCTGCTCGAAGGTCTGATAGGCGCCGACCCTGTCGCCGAGATCGTGGCGCTTGCCGTCCTTGGAGACGAGCTCGTCGCGGAAGGCGTAATCGAGCCCCTCGGCGGCGAAGTAGCCCTTCTCCTCCGCGACCCATTCCTGAAGCCGCATATGCGGCGCGATGATGAACGTCGCCATCGGACCTTTCTCCCGGCGCGGCCCGGGCGCCCCGCTCGATCGCCGCGCGGTCGAAGGGGCGCCGGAGCGACTGACGGAACTCCGATCCTCGGCGCCGGGCAACCCCGGCACCGCGGCCCGGGCTCAGACCGTCTCGGCCGCCTTCTGCTTCTGCCAGGCGTCGAGGATGCGCCGCGCCCCGTTCCTGGCGGGATCCATGGCGCCTTCGGTGCCGGGCTGCTTTGCCGTCAGCTCGATGACGTAGCCGTTGGGATCGCGGAAATAGATCGAGTGGATGAAGCCGTGATTGGAGATGCCGCGGACCTCGCGGCCCTCGGCCTTGCCCTGCTCGAACATCCGCAGGAGCTCGTCGTTGTCGACCTCGACGGCGATGTGCAGATCGTAGTCGTGCTGGTCCTTGAACTCGAAAGGCCGGTCCGGCGCCTCGAAGAAGGCGAGGTAGGAGCCGTCGCCCATCTCGTAGAAGGTGTGCAGCACGTCGGTGCGGCGGCCGGTCATGGATTCCTTGATGTGCAGCGCGCCGGCGAGCCTGAGGCCGAGGAAGCCCTCATAGAAGCGCCGCGTCTCCTCGGAGTCGCGGCAGCGATAGGCGTTGTGGTGGAGACCCTTGATCACGGTCGACCTCCCTTCTCGGCGCGGCGGCCGGGCCGCCGCGCGCCGCGGTTGCTCATAAGGTGATGAAGGGCTGTCCCTTCATCTGCTCGGCGAAGCCCTTGATCACCTCGTAGACCTTGGCCGAGCTCGGCCGGCTGTGCATGGTGTCGAGCCAGCGCGCGACGTTGGGATAGGACTTGAAGTCGCAGCGGATGAGCTCGCCGACCTGGACGATGGCGAAGCCGAAATAATCGGCGATGGTGAGCTCGTTACCGCAGATGTACTTGTTGGCGCCGATGATGTGGTCGTTGAGTATCCGCAGCCAGGCCTGGGTCTTTTCCTTGCCCCATTCGATCGTCGCCGCATGCGCCTCGTCCGAGCGGCGCTTGTGGCCGGGGAAGGTCTGGGGATAGATCAGGCCGTAGCCGTAGTCGCGATAGAAATTCGAGTTGAGCCAGTCCATGACCTCGTTGACATGGGCGCGCT
>DASPSJ010000025.1:0-51161 GCA_035623985.1 Allostellaceae bacterium
TATCGAATGCCACGTACGTCGTATCCTGCTCCATGGCTCGTCTCCCATGCTTGAGGCTCTGACCGGCGCAACCCGGTCAACCCTCGATACTGGCATGTAGCGAGACGAGCCACCGGATTGGACCACGGACATGGGGTCTCAAGGAGCTTATCTCCCTTAAGCGATCTCCGTGAAATTTAAGGCGTATTCGCTCTCGTGCTTGACGGCCTGGAAGATTTTTGCCGTTGGATATTTCTGCCGCGAAATGCCGATGATCTCCTGGCGGTCGCGGTCGGTCATCTTGCATCCCAGGTACACCGCGCCAATTTCCTGAGGCGCGAACGGCAAAATCTCGAAGGGCTTGGTTTTGTCGCGCAAGCCAGTGACGATTCGCCATTCCCTTTCGTAGGACCACACGTCGCTCTTGCTTAATGTGATTGTTTCATAGACCGCCTTTTTTGCTGCGTCTAAATCCCATAGAGTTGAAAATTCGATGCGCGGAAGGCGCGCTGAATAGCGAACGGGCTGCGCCAGAATGAGAGGCGAATCGACCTTCGCCAGGGACAGGAATTTGATGACCGCGCCGGTGTGGTTTTGCGCGTAGTGCGACCACATGAGAAGGTTGTCGTGAGTCTCCGATACACAAAAAATGCTGGTATCCGCCAACAGGGCGCGAATTTCGGCGTTGGCTTGCGGAAGATTGTTGATCGTCCCTCGCATCCCTTCGACCGCGCCTTCCCGTAGATCGGCCAATTCATCTTCCGTAAATTTAAAATCGGGATGGGCGAGAAGCGCCTGCCGGATAATTTCGATTTGCGGCGCAAGAGACCCGAATTGACCGGGTTTCGGCGGAACCGGGGATGTCAGTATTTCGTGCAGTCTGTTGACCTCTCGCGCAGCCAGCTCGTCGCTCGGTTCTTCAAAAAATAGATCAAATTGGTTATCGAACGGATCGTTGAACTCGAACGGCGTTGACCATTTGCGGGTGGTCGCCCGCAGAGTCAGTTTGGCGGAGTCCGCCGTATAGTATTTGAAAAATCCGTCTTTATTGTGGAGTGCGGCAATCATGCCGTTTGACCGCCTTACGGACCCTGACGATAGGAGTATCGGATATTCAAGAGGCCATTGCACAAACCGGCGCGAATCCCGATATCCATGTTGACAGGTGGTGGAAAATTTGTCAACATAGATGAGTGAGTAGAGCGACAAGGCCAATAGCCTGGATAAAGGCAGCGCGGCGAGATTTCGAGGACTTCCCGCAACGGCCTAAAGACGACCTTCTCGACGCGCTGACCGTGATTGCGGAAGGCGGCAAGCCGACGATTGCCAAGCCGCTGACCGGCCTGGGGTCGGGCGTCATGGAACTCGCTCTGCGGCACCGGGGCGACGCTTTCCGCGTGGTTTATGCGTTGCAGATCGCTGGAGAGATATGGGTGATCCACGCCTTCCAGAAAAAATCGAAGGTAGGGATTAAGACGCCGAAGGCCGAAATCGATTTGGCGGTCGAGCGGCTGAAGCGGCTCAAGGAGGCATCATGAAAAAGGGTTCCGTGAAGGTGGTGCGCGGCAGCGGCAATGTCTTTGCGGATTTTGGCTATCCCGACGCCGATGTGCGTCAGGCCAAGGCCCTCATGGGGGCGCAGATCGTCAAAATTCTGGACCGCGAAGGATTGTCTACGCGGCAGGCGGAAGCCCGGACGGGAGTTTCCCACAGTGAGTTTTCCCGCATCCGTCGCGCCGGCTTTAGCCGGTTCACCATCGACCGGCTCATGACGATCCTCGGACGGCTGGGACAGGAAGTGAAGATCTCCGTCAAGGTTCACGCGCGCTCCGAGCGCAAAGGCGCGGCATCATCATTGCATCCGTAACCGGCGGACGAAAGCAAAAGCACCCCATCAACGCAAAAAGGGCGTGATTGGCTCGCCGTCACGAGGCGCCCGACCGCGAGCGCGAGACGCTCGCGCCCCGATTGTGCCGGCATAAGCCCGAGCCTTGCCCGCCGCCGGATCAGACGACCTCGATCGGCGCCGTCAGGCTGTGGAGGGTGTAGCCTTCGTTGGTAAGGGTCAGCCCCCGGTGGTCCTGCCGCGGCGCCAGGCCGATGGCCTCGCGATAGGTGTTTTCGGACGGGATCTGGGCCGTCTCGGCGATCTTGCGAATGGTCTTGAGGTACTGGGCGAGCTGGTGATGCGGGTTGACGCCCGTGCCGGTATAGTCGCCGGCCTCTTCCAACGCGATCCGTCGCAAATCCTTCAGGCTCGCGCTGCGATGGATGGTCGTTGCTTCCGACACTTTGTCCTGCTGCCTCAGCACAGGATTGAAGCCGCTGACCAGGCCGCGATAGGCGGCGAGCTCGTTTACGAAATTGCCGACCGCGTTTTGCCGCCGGCGCTCCATCGCCAGATAGTGCGCGGCATGCACGAACTCGTGGAAGAGGTCGGTGTCGAGCGGCGCCGCCGTCAGCCGCCGGCCGGTGTGCCTCACGTTGTAGCCTATCTCTCCACCCCAGTTCGAGCGCTTGAAGCTCTGCGCATCGTCATATTCGCCGGCGGCTGGCACCGTCACGGTGAGACCGGTGAGAGCGGTTTCGTCGTCGTCGAAGTTGGGGGTGACGCTGAGGTTGAATTTTGCGCCCGCTTCCTCCTCCTCGAAATCGATCGGTATGGTGAGTTCCCTGGCCTGGGCGTCGACCTGATGCAGCAGCGTGTAGCCCGGCGCGGTGGCGATGACGCGGGCAAGCGTCGTCGCCACGCGGTCGCGGAAGTCGCGGCCGACCCTGCCGCCGGCATGAGTGCGCCCGCCGCTCGCCCGCGCCATCCAGGTGCGCCAGAGCGCGTTCTTCTGCACGTGGTTGGGGATCGTCGCGTCGAAGATCTCCCGGCCATAGGCATAGGCGGTGCCCGCCAGCTCGCGCTGCTGGCGCTCGCGCGCTCTCAGCCGGTTGGCGGCGTCCCACAGCGATGCTCCGCTCACGGTGAGCTGGTTTTCGTCCTCGTCGAAGCTGGCGCCGGTGTTGAGGCGCCGCTCGATGTCCTGGTAGAACGTCGCCTGGTTGTTGATTTGCGCTGAAAAGCTGCGTGCATAGTTCGGCCGCCGCAGCGCCCATTCCGTCAGCCCGAAGGCCGTCGTCGAGGTGGCCAGGGCGGCGGCGGCGCGATTTTGCAGCGACCAGTCGGGCGTGTAGACGAAAGCCGCCGTGCCGGCGACGGCGCCGGCGCCCGCCGCGATGCCGTGCCGCAGCCAATCCGGGATGTAGTTCCGCCAAGGCTGCACCACGCCCGCGCCGGCGGAAGGTGCGACGGCGGTTCGAGCCGCAAGGGGGGCGGCCGGCGGGCGCGGCGCTTGCGGCGGCATCCGCGGTTGCGCAGTTTGGCGCCAGACGACCGCCGGCGGCGCGTGGCGCGGCCGTGCGGCGGGCGGCGGCGCAACGGGGCCGAATCTTGGCGCCGATATCGGCGGCGCGGCCGGCTTGGGTTGCGCGGTTGCCCGAAGCGCCGGCACGGCCGGCGGCAGATGACGCGGCCGCGCCTTCGCAAACGGCGGCGGCGGCGCTCCCGGCCGCGCCGGCGCGCGTGGCGCGGCCGGCTTTGGCGCATATTTTGCCGCCGCGGCCAGCGGCGCGAATTTGGTGGGCGGCGGCAAATGCCGAGGCCGGTTCATCTCAGGCTCCGCTCGTGCACGCGACCGCTTTCGCTATCCCCGCGGCGACGGGGTATTTTTACTACAGATCGATTCGCGGCGGTACGTCAATCGGCCATGATGCCGGTTTATCGGCCGATCCCGCCGCACCCATTCCCGCCTCCCGCCCCGCGCCCGCGCCGCCACCTTCCTCATCACCATCGGCGGCGCGCGATCGCGAAGCGCCTCAGGCTGCATCCATTGCCTGCCCTGCTTGAAGCCCGCGGGCACGGCAGGCTTGAGACGGGCAGGCGTGACGCCGTGCCGCGCGCCCCGGACGGCATCCGCCGTCGGCCGCTGCTCAAACCGGATCAGACGACCTGGATCGGCGCCGCCCAGCTTGGATTGGTATAGGTTCCGCCGGAACGGGTAAGCCCGCGGTGATCCTGCCGCGGCGGAAGGCCGATGATCGCGCGATAGGTATTCTCCGCCGGAATATTGGCCGCCGTCGCGATCTGGTCGATGAGGTGGATGTTCTGGGCTCCCTGGGCGTGCGGGTTGACGCCCGTGCCGGCATAGCGGGCCGCCTCGCCCAGCATGACCTGACGCAAATCCCCCAGGCTCGCGCTCCGATGGATGGTCGCTGATTCCGCCACGGTATCCTGCTCCGCCAGCACCAGATTGTGGCCGCTGACCAGCGAGCGATAGGCCGCGACCTCATTCACGAAATTGCCGATCAGGCTTTGCCGCCGGCGCTCGATCGCCAGATAATGCGCGGCATGCACGAACTCGTGGAAGAGGTCGGTGTCGAGCGGCGCCGCCGTCAGGTGCCGGCCGGTCTGCGTCACGTCGTACCCCACCAGTGTGCGCAGGTTCGAGCGCTTGAAGCTCTGCGCATCGTCATATTCGCCGGCGGCCGGCACCGTCACCGTGAGGCTGGCGAGAGCGTTTCCGGCGAGGTTGAGCGCATGGGTGACGCTGAGGTTGAAAGCGGCGCCCGCGGTCTCCTCGACGAAATTGATCGGTATGGCGAGCGCCGTCGCCTCGGCGTCGACCTGGTGCAACAGCGTGTAGCCCGGCGCGGTGGCGATGACGCGGGCGAACGTCGTCGCCACGCGGTCGCGGAAGCCGCGGCCGACCCTGCCGCCGGCGCGGGTGCGCCCGCCGCTCGCCCGCGCCATCCAGCGGCGCCAGAGCGCGTTCTTCTGCACGTGGTTGGCGATCGTCGCGTCGAAGATGTCCAGGCCCCAGGCATAGGCGGTGCCGACCAGCGCCCGCTGCTCGCGCTCGCGCGCTCTCAGCCGGTTGGCGGCGTCCCGCAGCGACGCCGCGGGCACATCGAGCCGGTTCTCGGCGGCGGTGAACGCCGTGCCGGTGTTGAGCCGCCGGTCGATGTCCTGATAGAACGTCGCCTGATTGTTGATTTGTGCCGAGAACGTGCCGGCATAATCGGTCGGCCGCAGCGCCCACTCCGTCAGCTCCCTGACCGCAACGGCGGTGCCTATGCCGGCGGCCGCGCGGCCCCGGATTGACCAATCCGGCGTGTAGGCGATGGCGGCGGTGCCGGCGACGGCGCCGGCCACACCGGCAATGCCATGACGCGCCCAAGCCGGAATGTAGTTCCGCCAAGGCTGCACAACCCCCGAGCCGGAGAACGGCGCCGGGACCGTCCGACCGGCAACGGGACCGGCCGGGGGACGCGGCGGCCGGGCCGCCATCCGCGGCTGTGCGGCTTGGCGCCAGACGACCGCCGGCGGGGCGTGACGCCTGCGCGCGGCGACCGGCGGCGCGGCCGGCGCAAATCCCGGCGCTGGCGCGCCGGTCGCAACCGGCTTCGGCTGCGCCGCGGCCCGAAGCGCCGGCACGGCCGGCGGCGGTGGCGGCACTCCCGGCCGAGCCGGCACACGCACCGGCGCGGCCGGCTTTGGCGCGTATTTTGCCGCCGCGGCCATCGGCGCGAACCTGGTGGGCGGCGGCGGATGCCGAAGCCGGTTCATCTCAAGCTCCGCTGGTGCATGCGGCCGCTCTCGCTATTCCGCAAGCGAGGGGGCATTCTTACTACGGATCGACTCTCGGCGATACCTCAAATCGGCCAATGACGCCGATTTATCGGTCCCTCCCGCCGCGCGCGTGCGCCACCACTTTCTTCATCACGCTCGGCAGCGCGTGGTCGCCGAGATCTTCCGGCTGCACCCATTGCCCATCCTTGCCGTACCCCGCTCGCACCGTGCCGGCGAGCACCGCAAGCTCGAGATGGAAATGCGTGAAGGTGTGACGTACCACTCCCGGCAGCCTTCGCCAGCGGGCTTTGACCGGCGCCGCTGCGATCGCTTCCGCCTCGCTCCATTCCGCTTCGCGCCACGGCGTCGAGGGCACTTCCATCATGCCGCCGAGCAGGCCCTGCTCCGGCCGCTTGCGCAGCAGCACCGCGCCGTCCGCCCGCACCGCCCAAAAGGCGACGCCGCGCCGGACCGGCTTCGGCGCCTTGGCGCGGCGGGCGGGCAGCGCCTCGGCGATGCCTTGCGCGCGGCCGCGGCAGGCCTGGCGCCAGGGGCAGAGGATGCATTTGGGCTTCGCCGGCGTGCACAGCGTCGCCCCCAGATCCATCACCGCCTGCGCGTAGTCGCCGGCGCGCGCCTCGGGCGTCAGCGCCGCCGCCAGCCGGCGCAGCGCCGGCTTGGCGTCGGGCAAGGGCTCGGCATGGGCGAAAAGCCGCGCCATCACGCGCTCGACATTGCCGTCGACCGGCGCCGCCCGGCGGTCGAAGGCGATCGCCGCCACCGCCGCCGCCGTGTAGTCGCCGATCCCCGGCAGCGCGCGCAGCGCCGCCTCTTCTTCCGGAAAACGCCCGCCATGGCGCGCCGTCACCACCTTGGCGCAAGCGTGCAGGTTGCGCGCGCGGGCGTAATAGCCAAGCCCCTGCCAGGCATGCAGTACCTCGTCGAGCGAGGCCGCCGCCAGCGCCGCGAGGTCGGGCCAGCGCGCGGTGAAGCGCTCGAAATATCCCGCCACGGCGGCGACGGTGGTCTGTTGCAGCATGATCTCGCTGAGCCAGACGCGATAGGGATCGGCGCGCTCGCCCGGCCTTGCCCGCCACGGCAGGCTCCGGCGGTGGCCGTCATACCACTCGAGCAAAAGCCGCGGCAGGTCGCGAAGCTCGGCCGCCGCCGCGGCGGGCTCGGCTGAAGCGGTCTGGCGCGGGGCACGGGACATGGGGACGGCGTGCGTCCTTCTATCACGCCGGATACCGCCCTTCCAGAAAGCCGGCGCAGTGGCGAGAGCCCGCGCGCGCGGCTAGAGTGAGGCGGCTGGCCTGAAAGGGGGCTTTCATGAGGCGGAGAGGGGCGAGAGGACCCGGCGGCTGGAGCGCCGCCGGAGCGCTGCTGATGGCGGCGGCGCTGCTGGCGCCGGTGCCGGCCGCTGGCGATGGCGCGCTCGCGGTCGGCGTCCCGGCCGACGTCGTCAAGGACGGCTTCGCCTATGGCCGCAACATCAATTCGCCGACCGAGGCGGCGGCGAGCGACCGGGCGCTCGACCTGTGCCGCCACGCCAAGGATTCGACCGACACGGCGCGCGGCATGTGCACTCTCGTCATGTCGTTCAAGCAGCAATGCGTCTCGGTCGCCATGGACCCCCAGGAAGGCACGCCCGGCGTCGGCTGGGCGGTGGCGCCGACCCGGGAGGCGGCGGAGCAGCAGGCGCTGGCCAATTGCCGGGCGACGGCCGGGGCGGACCGCCGGCAGTTCTGCGTCAAGTCGGATTCGGCCTGCGACGGCGAGTAGGCGGCGCACAGGCGCCGCCGCTCGGCGAGCCGCAGGCTGTAGCATAGGAAGGCCACCACGAAGGCAGGGAGGACACGGAGAAGAGACCAACCCAGTCGACCATTTTGTGGTTGACTCCGCTCGGGTTTGATCGCTTCGCGATCGGCGAGGTTGGCGGGCGCGCAGGCAGGGACGCGCGCCGTTCTTTGCCTCTCCGTGACCTCCGTGTCTTCGTGGTCAATCTTTTCCACCGGCAGCGCAACCGCAAATGCGATTACCTCGGCCGGGACGGGAGGCGGCAATGGCGGAAGAGCGGCGCGGCCGGTTGCGCGCGATCGCGGCGGAAGTGCCGAAGATCGCCGGCGCCGCCTTGGGCAAGCGCGGCTTCGTCGAGGCGCAGCTCGTGGCGCAATGGCCGGCGATCATCGGCGAGAGCCTGGCGGCCGGGGTCAGCCCCGACAGGCTCGGCTTCCCCCGCGGCGAGCGGCGCGACGGCACGCTGCATCTGCGAGTCGCTCCCGGATTGGCGCTCGAGGTGCAGCACCGCGAGCCCGTGCTGGTGGAGCGCATCAACGCCTTTTTCGGCTATCGCGCGGTGGCCCGGCTTGCCCTCACCCAAGGCCCGCCGGCGCGTCCCGCGCCGCCGCCGCCGCGCCGCCGGCCGCTCAAAGCCGAGGAACGCCAGTTGCTTGACCGGCGGCTTCAGGCGATCGAGGATGCCGGGCTCAAGGCGGCGCTGTTGAGCCTCGGCGAGGCGGTGATCGGCAGTGGCGAGCCCCCGGCATGATGGCGCTTTTGCGTCGACGGCTTGCATTGCCGGGCGCCAGGGCCTACCATCAACATCTAGTGGCTCGGAGGGGGAAATGCGACATATCTGGTTGACATGGGCCGCTTTTTTCCTGGCGGCCGCGTCAATCGCCGGGATCGCGCCGCCGAGCCGCGCCGAGGGCGCGGTGCCGCCGGTGAGCGCGCAGGACCGCCTCCTGGGCAAGGAGGACGCCCCGGTCACCATCATCGAATACGGCTCCCTCACCTGCCCCCATTGCGCCGAGTTCGACCGCGAGACCCTGCCTGAGATCAAGAAGAACTGGATCGATACCGGCAAGGTGCGGCTCGTCTTCCGCCTCTTCCCGCTCAACCAGCTCGACCTGCACGCGGCGATGCTGGCGCATTGCGTCCCGCCCGAGCGCTATTTCGCCTTCATCGACACGGTCTATAAAAGCCAGGTGAAATGGATGCAGGCGAGCGACCCGCAGCAAGCGTTGAGCAACATCGCCCGGCTCGCCGGCGTCGGCGAGGACAAGATCAAGAGCTGCCTGGCGGACAAATCGATCGAGGACGAGGTCGTCGCCACCGCCTATGCGGCGCAGCAGAGCGGCGTCGAATCGACGCCCACCTTCTTCATCAACGGGCAGAAGCCGGAGAAGAACGGCGCCCAGCCCTACGACGTCTTCGACCAGCTCCTCACCGCGGCGCAGCATTGAGTAGGGACAGAGACGGATGATCGCGACGTGAATTTCTCCAAGCTTCGGCTCAGCGGTTTCAAATCCTTCGTCGATCCCACCGAGCTCGTCATCGAGGCCGGCCTTACCGGCATTGTCGGCCCCAATGGCTGCGGCAAGTCGAATCTGGTCGAGGCGCTGCGCTGGGTGATGGGCGAGACCTCCGCCAAGCGCATGCGCGGCGACGAGATGGACGACGTCATCTTCGGCGGCACCACCGCGCGCCCGCCGCGCAACGTCGCCGAGGTCTCGGTCCAGCTCGACAACAGCCGCCGCGACGCGCCGGTGCATTACAACGACTACGACCAGATCGAGGTGGTGCGCCGCATCGAGCGCGGCGAGGGTTCGGGCTATCGCATCAACGGCCGGGAAGTGCGCGCGCGCGACGTGCAGCTCCTCTTCGCCGACGTCGCCAGCGGCGCCCATTCGGTGGCGCTGGTGAGCCAGGGCCGCATCGGCGCCATCGTCAACGCCAAGCCGGTGGAGCGCCGCGGCCTGCTCGAAGAGGCGGCGGGAATCGCCGGGCTGCATTCGCGCCGGCACGAGGCCGAGCTGCGCCTCAAGGGGGCCGAGGCCAATCTGGCGCGGCTCGACGACGTGCTGGCGACGCTGCAGACCCAGCTCGAGGCGCTGAAGAAGCAGGCGCGCCAGGCGCAGCGCTACCGGCGCCTCTCCGACCACATCCGTCGCGCCGAGGCGGTGGTGCTGCATCGGCACTGGCAGGCGGCAAGCGCCGAGCTTGACGCCGCCGCCGAGCGATTGCGCGCGGCCGAGCGCACCGTGGCCGACCACACCGCCGCGGCGCTTGCCGCCGGGCGCACGCGCGAGGCCGCCGCCGCGGCGCTGCCGGCGCTGCGCCAGCGCGAGGCTGCCGCCGGCGCCGAGCTGCAGCGCCTGCTGCTGGCCCGCCAGGCGCTCGAGGAGGAGGAGCGCCGCGTCGCCGCCGCCCGCGCGGCGGCGAGCCAGCGCGACGCGCAGCTTGCCGCCGACCTCGCCCGCGAGGCCGAGCTTGCCGCCGATGCCGGCGCCGCGCTGGCGCGGCTCGAGGAGGAGCGCCAGGCCGTCCTCGACGCCCAGGCGCAGGAGCAGGTGGCGCAGCATGACGCGGCGGCGCGGCTCGCCGCCGCCCTTGCCGCGGTGGCGACGCTCGATGCCGAGCTGGCGCGGCTGACCGAGCAGGTAGCCACCGACGAGGCGCGCCGCGCCGCGCTCGCCCGCCAGCAGCAGGAAGCGGCCGAGCGCCGCGCGCGGCTCGAACAGCGCCAGCAGGAGATCGCGCAGCAGCGCGCCCGGCTCGAAGCCGAGGCGGTCGCGGCATCGGTCGGCGCGGAAGCCGCCGCCGCGCTCGCCGCCGCCGAGGCCGAGGTCGAGCGCACCCGCGCCGCCTCGGAAGCGGCCGCGGTGAGCCTGCGCGAGGCGCAGGCCGCCGAGCAGGCGGCGCGCGAGCCGATGCAGGCGGCCGAGACCCGCCGCGCCAAGCTCCGCGCCGAGATCCAGGCGCTCACCGAGCTGCTGGCGGCGGCGAGCGACAAGCGCTGGGCGCCGATCATCGACCGCGTCCAGGTGGCGCCGGGCTATGAGGCGGCGCTGGGCGCGGCGCTGGGCGAGGATCTCGCCGCGCCGCTCGAGGCCGAGGCGCCGTCGCATTGGCGCACGCTGCCGGCCTATGCCTATGCGCTGGCGCTGCCCGGCGGCGCCGCGCCGCTGGCGCGGCAGGTGACGGCGCCGCCGGCGCTGGCGCGGCGCCTAGCGCAGATCGGCGTCGTCGCCGATGCCGCCGCCGCCGAGCGGTTGCAAAAGGATCTCGTGCCCGGCCAGCGCCTCGTCACTCGCGACGGCGGCCTCTGGCGCTGGGACGGCTTCCGCCGCGCGCCCGGCACGCCGACCGCGGCGGGCCAGCGCCTGCGCCAGCGCAACCGGCTCATCGAGCTTGGCGAGGAGCTGCGCGAGGCCGAGCGTGAAACCGCGGCGCGCGCCGCCGCCTTCGAGGAGATCAAGCGCCGGGAGCACCAGGCGAGCGAGGCCGAGCGCGGCGAGCGCCAGGCGATGCGCGGCGCGCTCGCGCTGCTGGCGCGCGCGCAGGAGCACGACGCCGAGCTGCGCCGCAAGATCGCCGCCACCGCCTCTCGCCTTGCCGGCCTCGCCGAGAGCGCCGAGCGTCTGGCGCTTGACCTCGCCGAAGCCGAGGCGCAGGCGCGCGCCGCGGCCGAGGGCATTGCCGCGCTACCCGATCCCGCGCTCGGCCGCGAAGCGATGCATCGGCTGCGCGGCCAGCTCGGCGAGCGCCGCGCGATGCAGGCCGCGGCGCAGGCCGAGCACGACCGGCTGCTGCGCGAGGCGGCGGCGCGGGCCGAGCGGCTTGCCGCCATCGCCGCGGAGGCGCAGTCCTGGCAGGCGCGCGAGGCGGCGGCGGCGCGCCAGCGCGCCACGCTCGAGGAGCGCCGCGCCGAGATCGCCGCCGAGATCGGGCGGCTCGACCGCCGCCCGGCGGAGATCGCCGAGCAGCGCGAGCGCTTGGCCGAGACCATCGCCGCCTCGACCGCGCGGCGCAACGAAGCGGCCGACGCGCTGGCCGCGGGCGAGACCCGGCTCGCCGAGGCGGAGAAATCGGCCAAGGCGGCCGACGCGGTGCTGGCGCAGTCGCGCGAGGAGCGAGTGCGTTGCGAGGCCGGCCACGAGCAGGCGGAGCAGGCGCGCCGGACGCTCGCCGAGCGCATCGCCGAGCGGCTCTCCTGCGCCCCCGACGCCGTCCTCGCCGCGGCCGGGATCGCCGCGGACGAGGAACTGCCGGCAGCGGTGGAAGCCGAGGCGCGCTTCCAGCGCCTGGTGCGCGAGCGCGACGGCATGGGGCCGGTCAATCTCGTCGCCGAGGCCGAGGCGGCCGAGATCGAAGAGCGGCTTAACGCGCTCGGCCGCGAGCGCGACGATCTCGTCGGCGCCATCGCCCGGCTGCGCGAGGGCATCGCCGCCTTGAACCGCGAGGGGCGCGAGCGGCTGCTGGCCGCCTTCGCCGAGGTCAACGAGCATTTCGCCGCGCTGTTCACCCGGCTTTTCGGCGGCGGCCGCGCCCATCTGACGCTCGACAAGAGCGAGGAGGGCGACGAGACGCGCGATCCCTTCGAGGCCGGCCTCGAGATCATGGCGAGCCCGCCGGGCAAGCGCCTCCAAGTCATGTCGCTGCTCTCGGGCGGCGAGCAGGCGCTCACCGCGCTGGCCTTGCTCTTTGCCGTCTTCCTCACCAACCCCGCGCCGATCTGCGTCATGGACGAGGTCGACGCCCCCTTGGACGACGCCAATGTCGACCGCTTCTGCAACCTGGTCGAGGAGATCGCCGAGAGCGCCCGGACGCGCTTTCTCGTCATCACCCATCATCGCCTGACCATGGCGCGCATGGACCGCCTGTTCGGCGTCACCATGGGCGAGCGCGGCGTCTCCCAGCTCGTCTCCGTCGATTTGCAGCAGGCCCAGCAGCTCCGCCGCACGGCGTGAGCTTTCCCCGGGGGAAGAGAGCGCCTGTTTCACGTGCAACGCGCGTAAGCGGCTTCGGCGCGGGACGCCGATCAAGATCGGCGCCAAGGTGATGAGCCAGGCCGCTGCGTTGCGTTCCAGATGGCCGAGGTCGCGGTGCCGCGGCAGATGTTCGCCGACATCCGCACGCCGATCGCGCGGCTGCGAGCGCCGTCGGCACCGGCGCGATCAGCGCTGGGGCGCAAAAACTGCGGACCATGAGGGAGGAGGTGCGCCTTGACGAAGGCAGAACCCGCATCGGCGGCGCACGTAATTCATCAAGCGGCCAAAGGTCCCTCGCCGAACCGGCCTTTGCGAGAACCGTATTGCTCCAGAGGCTCAAGAAGGCGAAAATCACGCCGTCTCATCGCGAATCCGGGGAGTGTCGGTTCAAAGTTGAAGGAGCAGCGACCATGCGGCTATCGGCGCCAGGAGGGGTCACCGATTTCGAGAACGACCAGCAGCGGGACGCTTGGTCCGCGCATCTCTCCCAGGAGATCGACGCTGCGATTGGTGGAATTGCTCAATGCACCGCGACGTCGCAGTACGTGAACCCATCGGTCGTCGACGTCACGACGTTTCAGCGCGCGCCGATCCACTGGCCTGGCTTCCCCAAGCTCCTTTATTCCCAGTTTCCGACGAAGCCGGAGGCCTACGCGGCCGCCGACGCGCCGACGGTCGTCAGCGGAGGGAAGATCAAGAGCGGGGGACGCCGTGTCCAGGACGAATACCTGGAATGGTTCATCCATCGCGACCCGCAGAACCGCATCCGGGCAATCGACTTCACGACTGAGACGCTCGAATACTGGAAATTCCTTTTCACCGCCGACAAGGACCTGGCGGCTAAAACCTATTCCGCCGTCCTTGGTACTGCCGTCACGGTGGCCGACATCTCCACCGGTGGCAATGCGTACAACGCCGTCAACAAATTCAACACGACCGTGGGGATCGTTCACCTCATTCAGCCCAACAACACTCTTTCGGCCGAGCTCGACATCGCGGTCCAATCGACGCTCCCCCGCACGGACGACACCGGGGCAGTGACCACGGACGTCGTGTCCTGCACGCATTGCAACAGCCCCGACCCCGCCGGCGACAGTCTCGGGGAACCGGGCAGAAACAGCGATCCCACCATCGCGCAAATGGTGAATGCCGTCGCGGCAACCGGTAGCCAGCTCACCATCCCCGATCCGGTCGGGCTTTACATCCAGGGCATCGATCTCTCAGGCTGGACGGGACCCGCGGGCGTCGATGTCGGATCCTGCTGGAAGGTGTTGCGCGGCAATCCTGCGGTAAGAGCGAGATTCACCGTGCCGGACGCAGCCCAGCTCTCGGATTTTTCGATCGGCGGGCTTCCCATCCAATACGCCGGCCAGATTGCGGAGCGGATCTCGGTCTTCCTGACGGCGGCCTATGGGCCGGCCGGCGCCGTTCAGTTGCCGCCGCCCAGTCCCTGTACGGGTGGCCAGGCGACGCCGCTCGCCGCCAGGCGGCCCTTCACCCGCAAGGCCGCCACCGGATGACGCCTCCGCCGGATCCGATCCTGGACGGGGCCGAGATCCAGGGCGACATTCTGGCCGGCTTCCGGAAGGACAATGTCCGCCTCCTGTTCATTTCGGTCCCGGACGCGGCCATCGCGGGCTTCAAGGCATGGATCAAGAAGATCGCCGGGACTCTCGCCTACCTGGATGCCGTTCTCGGCTTCAACGTGAAATTCAGCGCCGAGAGACGGCGGCTCGCCGCGGATCCGCCGATGCAGGCGACTTGGATGAATCTCGCGATCAGCGGACAAGGGGCAAAGCGCCTCCTCACCCAGGCTCAGTGGTCCGAGCTCGACCAGACTTTCCTCGACGGGCCGCTCGATGATGCGGCTCTCGTCGGCGAGCCGGCGGCCGGCACTGCCGGCGGGCCACAGACTTGGATCGTCGGCTCCCCCGGAAATGCGCCGGACGCGCTCCTCATCATCGCGGGTGATGACATCAACGATGTCGCGGCAACGGCGGCGTCCCGACAGAATGACTTGTCCGGCATCCCGGGTGTGACAGTGCATGTCGAGGTCGGAACGACCCGTGCGGCGGAGCCAGGGCATGAGCATTTCGGGTTCAAGGACAGCATTTCGCAGCCCGGCGTCCGCGGAAAGCTGGGATCCGCTGCAGGGCCTCCGGTAACCAGGCGGGTCCTCGACCCGAAGGATCCCCTCTATGCGTCCTTCTCGGCGCCCGGACAACCCCTCTGCTGGCCCGGAGAGTTCGTCCTCGGATACCCCCGCAAGGTGGAAGGCGGCCAGGATCCGAACCAGACCGTCACTGACCCTACGACGGAGGTGACCAGGAACGGCTCCTACCTGGTCTACCGCAGGCTCCGTCAGGATGTTCCGGGGTTCAATTCCGCTGTCGCAGCCATGGCCGCGCAAATCTCCCAGAACGCGTCCTTCGGACAGCGAACGCCGGGGTTCGCCGCGGCTTGCCTCATCGGCCGCTGGCCAAGCGGCGCCCCCCTGATGCGCAGCCCGACCGCCGATGCCCAGGCGCTTGGGAACGACGCCTACGCGAGCAACAACTTCTTCTTCACGAAGGCAAGCGCGCCGCCGGTCTATACGCCGCAGAGCGGCGCTCAACCGGATACCTTTCCGCAAGCCAAGGCGGATACCTTCGGAACCACCTGCCCCTACGCGGCTCACATCCGCAAGATCAATCCGCGAGACCAGAACACGGACCAGGGTGCGGCCGTGAAGACGCTGGAGCACCGGATCCTGCGCAGAGGCGTGCCATACGGCCCGGATTACGATCCGACGGATCCGAACAGCGAGGCCCAGGACCGGGGACTGCAATTCATCTGCTATCAGTCATCCATCCAGCGCGGCTTCCAGTTCCTGATGAACCAGTGGGCCAACTCGTCCCAGTTTCCCCTCGGCCGCGGCAACGACATCGTGATCGGGCAGGACGGGCAAACGCCAAGGCAGATCACGATCCTGGCCCCGGACGGCACGCAGATCGCGGTGAATTTCTCGGACAAGTACGTGAAGACGACCGGAGCCGCCTATCTCTTCTCGCCATCGAGAACGTCCCTGATCAACTGCTTCGCCGCTTGACGTTCTCCCAGCCCCAAGAACCGGGCGATCCTCAGAGTCTGACACATAATTCGGCCCTCCGGCCTCACGCTCTGGCGAGGCGGCGCGAGAGGAGCTTGACACTGGCGATGAAGAGCCAGGCCCATGCGCTCTCCAGCATGGCCTCGAAGCCCTTGGCAGTATCGGAGCGGCGGACGATCTCGAAGGTCCAGCTCCCGAGCCTGGACAGCGCCTGCTGAAGCTTGCCGCCGGCATCGGCGGCATCGGCGAAGACGTGGCGCAGACGACCCGGCCGACCGTTTCGCGCTCACAGGACAGGTTATTGCTGATTGATTACCTGAAATGTTGCTTTATAGCTACATGCACTCATATATAAGAAACATATAGAGAACATCTTTACTGTTAAGAACTTCTCGTGCTAGGGGACGGCACTATCTACGGCACCTGGCTGGCTGGCTTCCCGTTCAGGAGAAACAGATGCTGACGGCCTCCTGCGTCGCAGAATGGATGGTCAGATATCGATCTGACGACCTGGGGGTTCCGGTGGACCCCATGCAACTGCAAAAACTGCTGGTCTATGCGCAAAGCTTCTATCTGGCTTTGTACGGGGAAGCGCTTTTCTCTGACGAAGTGGTTGCTTGGCGGGATGGAATGGTAGTCGAGAGGGTCTGGCAATCCTGCAAAGATTTCGGGAATCAGCCGATTGTCGCGCCAGATGGTCAAGACGCTGATGCCGCACTGTTGGGCGCCGAGATTGAAGCGTTTCTCATCGAGGTAATTAGTTTCTTTGGCGGCTACACGGCGATCAAACTCTCGGATGCCGTACATGCGGAAGATCCATGGCGAAATGCGCGTGCCGGGATTCCTCGCCGCGCGCCCAGCAATACACGGGTTGGAAAAGAGACGCTGCGAACATATTATCGCGCCCTGATCGATGACGGCGAAGCTGCGCTCTCTCGTCATGAATTGCTCGCGACCGTGCCTGATCCCCGTTGGGGGTACTTCTACGTTGCCGGGATTTGCGATCGTCGAATGTATTCCCATCCGTTTTTCGATCGCGTCTTGGCACAACAGTTAATGCGTCCGATCCCGCGTGAGGACGAGTTGCCGGCATCAGCTTACGAGCCGATCGCTGAAGGCGACTACGTAGAGCTTGGCGATGTATCTGGTCTCACCTCGGAAGAGATCGTGCGACGGGCACGGGATGCATCTCGTGCCGCATGAAAGTTCGTATTCTAAAGGAAATCTGGCGGCGCCTTGCCTCCCATGATGGGCATAGCAAGGCGCTGGCTCAATTTGTGAAGTGTTGTCAAAACGACGAGATACCGCCTCGCATATATAAACCTTCGGGAATAGCCAGAGATGGTTCGAGGTTTGAACCATATTTGCGATTGCGGCGCCATCATCACCACCTCGGACGAAACGGAGATCCGCTGCTTGTCACCCAACACATCGAAGCGGACCCGCCGGAAATCGTAAGCGTCGCTCTGGCTACCCATGCTAATCACCTATCCGGCGATAGATGGCTATGGCTCCAGGTGCACATGGAGCGGATAGACTGGACAAGCTGCGAGGATTTGAGGCGCGAGGCCGAGATGTATGCGCCCCCATAGGGCAGTCCCGTCGCTTGACACCCCTCAGGCCCGCCCTTAAGGTGCGCGCCGTTTCGGCGCCGAGGGGGTCGGGACGCGGGGGAGCTTTCTCGAGCTTTGCAGGGCGGTTCGCCGATGGACGAACGCGACGCGCTGCAGCCCTTGCGGGACCTGGGACAACGGCTCGACCGGGTACGCAGCGAGCGGCAGCGGAGCGCTTCCGGGATTTCCCAAGGCGGGGCGGGCGTCTCTCAGAGCACGCTTGGGCTTGCCTTGCGCATCGGCGTCGAGCTGGTGGTCGCCGTCATCGTCGGCGCCGCCATCGGCTGGGCCTTCGACCGCTGGCTCGGCACGCGGCCCTGGGGGATGATCGTCGGCTTCTTCCTCGGCGTCGCGGCGGGCATGCTCAACGTCTGGCGCGCGGTGGCGGGCATGGGCATGGCGATGGGCTACCGGCGCCAGGAGCCCGCTTCGGGCCTGCGGCGGAAGGACGCGGATTGGTCGGACGAGGACGAGGACTGACGTGGCGACCGAGAACCCCTTGCACCAATTCGCCATCGAGCGCCTGATCCCGCTCCAGATCGGGGGCGTCGACGCCTCCTACACCAATTCGGCGCTGATGATGTCGGTGGCGGTGGTGCTGATCGCCGCCTTCGTGCTGCTGACCACGCGCGGCGCGGCGCTGGTGCCCGGCCGCTGGCAGTCGACGGCGGAGATGCTCTACGAGTTCATCGCCAAGATGGTCGACGACAATGCCGGCGAGGGCGCGCGGCCCTATCTGCCCTTCGTCTTCAGCCTCTTCATGTTCATCCTGTTCGGCAATCTGCTGGGCATGATCCCCTACAGCTTCACCTTCACCAGCCACATCATCGTCACCTTCGCGCTCGCCGCGGTGGTGTTCGTCGGCGTCACCGTCATCGGCATCGCCAAGCACGGCTTCCACTTCCTCAGCCTCTTCGCGCCGCACGGCGTGCCCAAGGCGCTGCTGCTGCTGCTGGTGCCGATCGAGGTGCTGTCCTATTTCATCCGGCCCTTCACGCTGTCGATCCGGCTCTTCGCCAATATGATGGCGGGGCACACCATGCTCGCCATCTTCGCCGGCTTCGTCGCCGTGCTCGGCCTTGCCGGCGTGCTGCCGCTCGCCGTCGACGTGGCGCTGGTGCTGCTGGAGCTGCTGGTCGCGGTGCTGCAAGCCTACGTCTTCGCCATTCTCACCTGCCTCTATCTCCACGACGCGCTCCATCTCCATTGAAGCCGCCGCCGCGGGATCCCTCGAAACCCATCAACCCAGAGGAAAGACCATGGATGTTGCATCTGCAAAAATGATCGGCGCGGGCCTCGCCTGCGTCGCGCTGGTCGGCGCCGGCATCGGCATCGGCAACGTCTTCGCCGCGCTCATCAATTCGCTGGCGCGCAACCCGGCGGCGCAGGTCACGCCTTTCGCCTTCCTGGGCTTCGCGCTCGCCGAGGCGACCGGCCTCTTCGGCCTCGCCATCGCCTTCCTCATCCTGTTCGTCTTCTGAGGACGCCCGCGCCCGCCCGGAAGCGCCCATGCCGCAACTCGATTTCGCCACCTTCCCGCCCCAGCTCATCTGGCTGGCGATCACCTTCGTCGCGCTCTACCTGCTGATGGCGAAGCTGGGGCTGCCGCGCATCACCCGCGCGCTCGGCGCCCGGCGCGAGCGCATCGACGGCGATCTCGAGAAGGCGCAGCGGATGAAGGTCGAGGCCGAGGCGGTGATCGCCGCCTATGAGCGCGCGCTCGCTGAGGCGCGCCAGCAGGCGCAGATCACGCTCCGCGAGACGACGGAGCGCTTGAACGCCGACGCGGCCGAGCGCCAGCGCCGCACCGCGGAGCGGCTCGCCGCCGAGACCGCGGCGGCCGAGCGGCGCATCGCCGAGGCGAAGGCCGCGGCGCTCGGCAACATCCGCGAGGTCGCGATCGAGGTGGCGCGCGCCGCCGCCGCCAGGCTCGCCGGCGGCGAGATCGACGGCGCCCGCGCCGCCGAGGCGGTCGATGCCGTGATGCGGGAGCGCTCCTGATGTTGCACGAGATCATCGCCGATCCCGAGTTCTGGGTGGCCGTCGCCTTCGTCATCGCGGTCGCCGGCATCGCCCGCAAGGCGGCGGCGCCGGTCGCCGGCGCGCTCGACGCGCGCTCCGCCAAGATCGCGGCCGAGCTCGACGAGGCGCGGCAGTTGCGCGAGGAAGCCCAGCGCATGCTCGGCGAGTATCAGAGAAAGCAGCGCGACGCGCTCAAGGAGGCCGAGCAGATCGTGGCGCTGGCGCGCAGCGAGGCCGAGCGCGCCGCGGCGCAGGCGGAGCGCGATCTCGCCGCCGCGCTCGAGCGCCGCCAGGCGCAGGCGCTGGAGAAGATCGCGCTCGCCGAGAGCAAGGCCGCGGCCGAGGTGCGCAACACCGCCGTCGAGGTCGCGGTGGCGGCGGCGCGGCGCATGCTGGCGCAGCAACTCGACGCGCCGCGCAAGAGCCGGCTCATCGACGACGCCATCGCCGCGCTGCCGCGGCTCCTCCACTGAGGATGTCTTCGGGCGATGTCCTATGACGTTGTCCTACTGCGCTCCCCGGCTCAGACGTAATCCGCCGCCGAGGTCTCGTCCGCGGTCGGCTCGGAGCCGAGCACGTTCAGCACCACGGTCAGCACGATCGTGACGATGCAGTTGAGGAGCAGCGACCAGAACGCGATATAGCCCGGCGCGCTAAAGCCGCCGAAGCTCATCGGGAAGACCGCGGCGAAGTTGACGCTCACCGCCATCCAGGTGCCGGCGAGGATGCCTGAGGCCCAGCCCACCAGCAGCGCCCAGTGATTGAACCAGCGCGTATAGAGGCCGAACACCACCGCCGGCAGCGTCTGGATGATCCACACCCCGCCCAGCAATTGCAGGTAGATGGCGTATTGCGAGGAGAGGCCGAGGACGAAGACGAGGGCGCCGAACTTGACGATCAGCGATACCCATTTCGCCATCTGCGTTTCCTGCTGCAGATTGCAGTCGGGATTGATGAATTCCTTGTAGATGTTGCGCGTCCACAAATTGGCGGCGGCAATCGACATGATCGCCGCCGGCACCAGCGCGCCGATGCCGATGGCGGCAAAGGCGAAGCCCACGAACCAGGCGGGGAACTGTTGCAGCAGCAGCGCCGGCACGGCGAAATTGGCCTTGTACTGGGCGAAATAGGGCTTGAACTCCGCCATGTCGCCGACGCCGGAGGCGATCGCCATGAAACCCAGCAGCGCGATGAGGCCGAGCAGGAAGGTATAAGCCGGCAACAGCGCCGCGTTGCGGCGGATGGCATGGCGGCTCGAGGCGCTCAGCAGGCCGGTAACCGAGTGCGGGTAGAGAAAGAGCGCCAAGGCCGAGCCCAGCGCCAGCGTGGCATAGGCGCTGTAGCTGCCGAGCGTGTTCGCGCCGGGAGGCGCCAGCGTCAGCTTCGCCACCGGCACCGCGGCGAAAATCTTGGCGAAGCCGCCGAGCCGGAGCGGCACGATGACGACCACCACCGCCACCGTGAGGTAGATCATCAGGTCCTTGACGATGGCGATCGCCGCCGGCGCCCTGAGCCCGCTGGTATAGGTGAAGGCGGCGAGGATGACGAAGGCGATTATCAGCGGCAGGTCGCCGAGCAGCCCCGTCGATTCGAGGCCCAGGGCGGCGATCACCACCTGAATGCCGACGAGCTGGAGGGCGATGTAGGGCATGGTGGCGACGATGCCGGTGATCGCCACGACGAGCGCCAGCCATTTGTTGCCGTAGCGACCGCGCACGAAATCGGCGGCGGTGACGTAGCCGTGCCGCTTCGCGACCGACCAGAGCCGCGGCAGCACCACGAACGCGAAGGGATAGATGACGGTCGTATAAGGTAAGGTGAAGAAGGCGAGCGCGCCGCTGCCGTAGGCGAGCGCGGGCACCGCGATGAAGGTATAGGCGGTGTAGAGGTCGCCGCCGAGGAGGAACCACGTCACCAGCGTGCCGAACCGGCCGCCGGCCAGGCCCCATTCATGCAAGAGGTCGAGATCACCGCGCCGCCAACGCGCCGCGGCAAATCCCAGATAGGTGACGAGGGCGAAAAACGCGACGAAGACGACGAGCGCGACCCAGTTTACGGCCATGGCCTCTATCCCCGCTCACTGCCGTTCGGTCAGGAAATAGACGACGGCAATAATTCCCGCGTTGAGCAGGACCCAGAGGAACTGATACCAATAGAAATAGGGAATCCCTTGCCAAACCGGCTCGACCGAATTGTAGAAGGGGACCCAGAGCACGGCCACGACGGGAATGATGAGCAGCCAATAAGGCCACGAGCGACCGTTCGGCCCGTTCCGATCCTCCGCCATCGCAGTTCCTCCCCCATATGCCGCGCCCTGTTCGACAGGCGCTTCGCGGAGAGAAGAGCGCAAAATAGTTGTGGTCGTCAAGAGCCGTGCGCGTCAGCCGAGTGCGGCCGCGATCTCGCGGGCTCCGGCCCAGATCATCCGCAGCGCGACATAAAGGATGACCAGCAACCCGAGATAGGCAATCCAGCGATGGCGTTCCACCAGCCTCGCGAGCAGCGCGGCGGCGAGCCCCATCAACAGCACCGAGATGGCCAGCCCCGCGACGAGGATCATCGGGTGCTCGAGCGCCGCCCCGGCCACGGCGAGGGCGTTGTCGAGCGACATGGAGACGTCGGCGATGATGATCCGCCGGAGCGCCGCGCCGAAGCTCTTGCCGGCGCTTTGCACCGCGCCCGGCTGGCTCCGGGCCGCGGCTTCCCGCCACAGCTTCCACGCGACCCACAGCAGCAGGATGCCGCCGGCGAGCAGCAGGCCGAGGAGGCGCAGCAAGCTGGTTGCCGCCAGGGAAAAGACCAGGCGCAGCAGCGTCGCCGCGCCGATGCCCAGCCACAGCGCCTTGAGACGTTGCTCCGGCGGCAGGCCGGCGGCCGCCATGCCGACAACGATGGCATTGTCGCCGGAGAGGGCGACGTTGATCAGCACCACCTCGGCGAGGACCGAAAGCGCTTCTAGCGCCGCATGATCGAGGATGGCTCCCCCCTGCCTGTTCCCTCCGCCGCCGTCCCTGTCGCTCAGCCGCCCAGGGCATGCTCGGGCGGGACGTAGGCAACGCCCAGCGCCTCGGCCACCGCCCGGTGGGTGACGCGGCCCGCCGCGATATTGAGGCCGGCGCGCAGATGCGGGTCATCGGCGAGCGCTTGCCGCCAACCCTTGTCGGCAAGCTCCAGCACGAACGGCAAGGTGGCGTTGTTGAGCGCGAAGGTCGAGGTGCGCGCCACCGCCCCCGGCATGTTGGTGACGCAGTAATGGATGACGCCTTCCTCGACATAGGTCGGATCGGCATGGGTGGTGGGCCGGCTGGTGGCGAAACAGCCGCCCTGGTCGATGGCGATGTCGACCAGCACCGAGCCCGGCTTCATCGCCCGCACCATCTCGCGGCTGACCAGCTTCGGCGCCGCGGCGCCGGGCACCAGCACCGCGCCGATGACGAGATCGGCGGTCAACACCTCGGCCTCGATCGTCTCCAGCGTGGAAAACAGCGTGTGGAGCTGCGCGCCGAACTGCAAGTCGAGCTCGTAAAGCCGCGGCAGCGAGCGGTCGATCACCGTGACGTAAGCCTCCATGCCCATCGCCACGCGCGCGGCGTTGGTGCCGGCGACGCCGCCGCCCAGGATCACCACCTTGGCGGCGGCGACGCCGGGCACGCCGCCCAGCAGGATGCCTTGTCCACCCTGCTCCTTCTCCAGGCAATGGGCGCCGATCTGGATCGACATGCGGCCGGCGACCTCGCTCATCGGCGCCAGCAGCGGCAGTCCGCCGCGCGCGTCGGTCACCGTCTCGTAGGCGATGCAGGTGGCGCCCGACCGCAGCAGGCCGTCGCTCTGCTGCCGGTCGGCGGCGAGGTGAAGATAGGTGAAGAGAAGCTGGCCCGGCCTCAGCCGGGCGATTTCCGCCGGTTGCGGCTCCTTCACCTTGACGATCATCTCGGCGGCGGCGAACACCTCGGCGGCGCCGGAGGCGACATGCGCGCCGGCGCGCTCATAAGCCGCGTCGTCGAAGCCGACGCCGGCGCCGGCGCCGGTCTCGACCAGCACCTCGTGCCCGTGATGCACCGCCTCGCGCACGCTGCCGGGCAGCAGGCCCACGCGGTACTCCTGCGTCTTCACTTCTTTGGGCACGCCGATCCGCATGGCAGCACCGCCTTGTTGCGGCGCCAGCCTAGCAAAGGAATCATTTTCCGCTAACCCGGCGCCGAACCGATGCGGCGGGCGCGCGCGGCATGCGACCCTGTCGCCGCCGGCGCGCCCTTGCCATAATGAGCCGATGTTGCGCCGCGCCTTGTTGCTCGCCCCGGTCTCGCTGCTGCTGGCGCGCGGTGCGCGCGCCCATTCTTACAAGCTCGGCGCCATCGAGATCGGCCATCCCTGGGCGCGGCCTTCGGTCACCGGCAAGGCCGCGGTCTTTCTCGCGCTCGCCAACACCGGCCTCGACACCGACCGCCTGACCGGCGGCGCGACGCCGATCGCGCGCGAGGTGATCCTGCGCGCCGCCGACGGCTCGTCGCTCGACGAGCTCGATCTGCCGCCGCACCGTCCGGTGGCGCTGCGGCCGGGAGGCAAATATATCGCGCTGCTCGGCCTCGCCGGCCCGCTGGCGCTCGACGACAGCTTTCCGCTCACGCTCCGTTTCGCCGGGGCGGGCGAGATCGTCGTGACGGTGAAGGTCGAGGACGCGCCGGAAGACGATTAGGCGCGCAAGGCCGGCTCCGTGGCATCGAGCCGCGCCACGACCTCTTCGGCAATCGCCAGCGAGGCGGTCAGCCCCGGCGACTCGATGCCGTAAAGATTGACGAGGCCGGCGACGCCGTGCTCGGCCGGACCCTGGATGGAGAAATCGGCAGCCGGTTCGCCGGGGCCGCTGATCTTGGGCCGGATGCCGGCATAGCCGGGCTGCAAGGCGCCGTCGGGCAGGTCCGGCCAGTAGCGCCGGATCGCAGCATAGAAGCGCTCGCCGCGCCGGGGATCGACGCGATAATCGATGCCGTCGATCCATTCGACATCGGGGCCGAACCGCGCCTGCCCGGCGAGATCGAGGGTGAGATGCACGCCGAGCCCGGCCGCCTCCGGCACGGGATAGATCAGATGGCGAAAGGGCGGGCGCATGGACAGAGTGAAATAGACGCCGCGGCAGAAATAATCGCGCGGGATCGATTCCGGCGGGACGCCGGCGATCGCGCGCGCGAGGCGCGGCGCGTGGACGCCGCCGCTGTTGACCAGCAGGCGGCAGCGCAAGGTCGTCGGCTCCGCGCCGCCCACCGCCAGCGCGAAGCCGCGCCCGTCGGCCGTGCCGGAGAGCACCGGCGCGCGCAGCACCACCATCCCGCCGGCCGCCTCCAGATCGGCCTGGTAGGCAAGCATCAGCGCGTGGCTGTCGATGATGCCGGTGGAAGGCGAGAAATAAGCGCCGACGGCGACGAGCGCCGGCTCGAGCATGCGCAGCTCGTTGCCGCCGAGCCAGCGGAGATCGGTGACGCCGTTGCCTTCGGCGCGCCGGCGCACGCCCTCGATGGCCGGGATCTCCGCCTCGCTGCCGGCGACGATCAGCTTGCCGAGGCGCTCATGGGCGACGCCGCGCTCGGCGCAATAGGCATAAAGCTTTTGTTTGCCGGCAACGCAGAGCCGCGCCTTGAGGCTGTCCTTGGGGTAATAGATCCCGGCGTGGATCACCTCGCTGTTGCGCGAGGACGTCTCGGAGCCGATCCAGCGCTCCTTCTCCAGCACCACGACCTCATGCCCCGCCAGCGCCAGCGTGCGCGCCACGGCGAGGCCGACGATGCCGGCGCCGATCACCACGCATTCGACCGCCTCGCTCACGGCGCAGGCCGCCGCGCGCCGCGCGGGATGCCGGCCCGCTCGCGGCGGCCTCCCCGCCCGGGCGCTGCCATCGGCCAACATGGCGCGGCAGCGGTCATTGCGCCGGCTTCGCCCAGGTGACGTTGCTGCCATAGAGCGGCACGGTGGAGATGCTCATCTTGGCGCTGGCATCCTTCACCTGGCGGCTATAGACGACGTAGATCAGCGTCTCGTTCTTCCGGTCGTAGATGCGCCGCACCGCCAGCGACTTGAAGATGAGGCTGATGCGCTCGGAGAATACCTCCTCGCCGTGCTCGCTCATGTTGATGTCGCCGATCGTGACCGGCCCGGTCTGGCGGCAGGCGATCGACGAATTCGAGGGATCGATGAACCAGCTCCCTTTGGACAGCCGGTCGATCAGGCTGCGCTCGAAATGCGTGAGATGGCAGGTGACGCCCGCCACCTTGGGATCGGCGATCGCCTCGACGACGATGCTGTTGCCGGTCCAGTCGTTGCGAAAGCTGCCCACTTCCTCCGCGGCGGCGGGCGCGGCGGCGGAGAGCAGCAAAGCAGCGGCAAAAAGCAGGGGGCGGCGCATGGGTCCTCATCCCGGAAAAATCCCGAAGACCGACAGACTAGCCTCCCCGCCTTCTCTCTCCCATCCCCTCGAAGGACGACAGGCGGGATGAAGCAGCGGCCCCGGCACGGCGCCAATACGGAGTCTTTTCCGCGATTTTTCGGCAAATGCCGGCCATCGCCGGCGCGGCCGACGCGCGGCGCCCGCGTCCAAGCCGAAGCGATGCGGCCATCCGGGATTATTCACGAAGATTTGCGCAAAAGACCGTTGCGGCCGACAAATGACCGCGGATCGGCGTGCGGCGCGGGCGAACCTGGCCCCTTGCCGGACCTGTGGCGATATTGCATCGCTGCCGCCGATGAGCCACAGTGCGAACTGGCCATGAACGCGACCAGCCATATCCTTGTGGTGGACGACCAAAAGGAAATATGCGAGGTCGTCCAACAGTACCTGTCCAGCGAAGGCTACCGCGTCAGCGTCGCCCATGACGGCGGCGAGATGCGCAAGGTCATCGCGCAGGATCCCGTCGATCTCGTCATCCTGGATCTGGTGCTGCCGGGCGAGGACGGGCTGACGCTGGCGCGCCAATTGCGCGAGGAATCGACGGTGGGGATCATCATCCTGACCGGACGAGGCGAAACTGTCGACCGCATCATCGGGCTGGAGATGGGCGCCGATGACTACCTGCCGAAGCCGTTCCACCTGCGCGAGCTGCTGGCGCGGGTCAAGAGCGTGCTGCGGCGCGCTTCGACCCGCGCGCAAAAGGAATCGGCCCCCGGTGCGCGCTCGCGGGCGCGCTTTGCCGGCTGGCGCCTCGATCTCTCCACGCGCGAGCTGGTCTCGCCGGACGGCGGCGAGGTGAGGCTGACCACCGGCGAGTTCGACCTGCTCGCCGCCTTCGTCAACAACGCCAACCAGGTGCTGAGCCGCGACCGGCTGCTCGATCTCGCGCGCAACCGCGAGGCCGGCCCCTTCGACCGCACCATCGACGTGCAAGTCGGGCGTCTCAGGCGCAAGCTCGAGCCCGACCCGGCGAAGCCGACCATCATCAAGACGGTGCGCGGCACCGGATACATCTTCACGCCCACCGTCGAAGTCGTCTGAGCGCGGATCGGCGCGGCGCGCCGGCGCCTATTCCGCCGCCGCGCGCGCGGTATCCGCCTTGCCGCAGCCGCCGCCGCCCGGCGTCTCGATGACGAAGACGTCGCCCGCGCCCATGGCGACGGTGTGGGTCCCGCCGAAGGTCTCGCGGCTTCCATCGGCCCGCTCGACCCAGTTGCGCCCGAGCGCGCCGGGCGCGCCGCCGAGGAGGCCATAGGGCGGCACGCGGCGATGGCCGGAGAGGATCGCCGCGGTCATCGCCTCGCGAAAGCGCATGCGGCGCACCACGCCGTCGCCGCCGCGATGGCGTCCCGCGCCGCCGGAGCCGCGGCGGATGGCGAAGCTCTCGAGCAGCACCGGAAAGCGCCATTCCAGCACTTCGGGATCGGTCAGGCGCGAGTTGGTCATGTGCGTGTGGATGGCGTCGGTGCCGTCGAAATCCGGGCCGGCGCCGGAGCCGCCGCAGATCGTCTCGTAATACTGGTAGCGCTCGTTGCCGAAGGTGAAGTTGTTCATCGTCCCCTGGGCCGCCGCCATCACGCCGAGCGCGCCGTAAAGCGCGTCGGTGATGCATTGCGAAGTCTCGACATTGCCGGCGACCACCGCGGCGGGATAGCGCGGGTTGAGCATCGAGCCTTCCGGGATGATGAGCTCCAGCGGCTTGAGGCAGCCGCCGTTCATCGGAATCTCGTCGTCGACGAGGGTGCGGAAGACGTAGAGCACCGCCGCCTTGCACACCGCCGAGGGCGCGTTGAAATTGCTGGCGAGCTGCGCGCTGGTGCCGGTGAAATCGATGACCGCGCGGCGGTTCAAGCGGTCGATGGCGATGCGCACCTTGATCATGGCGCCGTCGTCCATTTCATAGGCGAAGGCGCCGTCGCCGAGCACGCTCAGCACGCGGCGCACCGCCTCCTCGGCGTTGTCCTGCACGTGGCGCATATAGGCTTCGACCACCGCCTGGCCGAAATGCCGCACCATGCGGTGCAGCTCCTGCACGCCCTTCTCGCAGGCGGCGATCTGCGCCTTGAGATCGGCGATGTTCTGCGCGGGGTTGCGCGAGGGATAGCGGCCCGAGGAGAGCAGCGTGGTCATCTCGGCCTCGCGGAAGCGCCCGGCGTCGACCAGCAGGAAATTGTCGATGAGCACCCCCTCCTCCTCGACGCTGCGGCTGTCGGGCGGCATCGAGCCCGGCGTGATGCCGCCGATATCCGCCTGATGGCCGCGCGAGGCGACGTAGAAGAGCACCTCGCCGGTGCCGGCGCGGTCCTCCTCGGCGAAGACCGGCGTGATGACGGTGACATCGGGAAGATGCGTGCCGCCGTTGTAGGGCGCGTTCAGCACGTAGACGTCGCCCGGCCGCATGCCGCGGCCGTCGGCGCGGCGCCCGCGCGCGCGGATCACGGTCTGCACGCTCTCGCCCATCGAGCCCAGATGCACCGGCATGTGCGGCGCGTTGGCGATGAGCGAGCCCTCGCGGTCGAAGAGGGCGCAGGAGAAATCGAGCCGCTCCTTGATGTTGACGGAATAGGCGGTGTTCTGCAGCGCCACGCCCATCTGCTCGGCGATCGCCATGAAGAGGTTGTTGAAGACTTCGAGCATCACGGGATCGACGCTGGTGCCGATGGCGACGCGGCTCGGCAGCGGCACGACGCGCTCCAGCACGAGATAGCGCCGCCGGTCGAGCACCGCGCGCCAGCCCGGCTCGACGACGGTGGTGGCGGTCGCCTCGCGGATGATCGCCGGCCCCGCCACCTGCTGGCCCGGCAGCAGCCCGTCGCGGTCGAAAACCGGCGCCTCGTGCTCGGCGCCGGCGGTGAAGAGGCCGACGCGGGCGAGCGGCATCGGCGGTCCGGATGTCTCCGGCATATCATGGAGCGGCTCGGCCGCGGCGTCGGTGGCGCCCACGACTTCGACCGAGACGGCCTCGACCACCAGCGGCTTCTCCGGCATGACGAAGCCGTAGCGCTGCCTGTGCGCTTGCGCGAAGCCGGCGGCGATCTCCTCGCGCGTGCCGTAGGGCACCACCAGCGGCGTGTCGGTGCCGTCATATTTGACATGCGCCTTGCGCTGCACGCTGATCCCCGCCGGCGCAATGCCTTGCGCGGCCATCTCGGCCACCCCGTCGGCGGCGAGGCGATCGAGCAGCGCCGCAAGCTCCGGCATCGCCTCCTCGGCAAGCCGCTTCTCCACCGCCTGCTCGCGCAGAGTGCGGAGATCGGCAAGGCCCATGCCGTAGGCCGAGAGCACGCCGGCGAAGGGATGGATATAGACGCGCGTCATGCCGAGCGCGTCGGCCACCAGGCAGGCATGCTGGCCGCCGGCGCCGCCGAAGCAGCAGAGCGTGTATTCCGTCACGTCATAGCCGCGCTGGATCGAGATCTGCTTGATGGCGTTCGCCATGTTCTCGACCGCGATCCTGAGGAAGCCTTCGGCCACCTCCACCGGCGTGCGGCGATTGCCGGTGGCGCGCGCGATCGCCTCGGCAAGCGCGGCGAATTTGCGCCTGACCACCGCCTCGTCGAGCGGCGCGTCGCCGTCGGGGCCGAAGACGCGCGGAAAGAAGCGCGGCTGCAGCTTGCCCAGCATGACGTTGCAATCGGTGACGGTGAGCGGCCCGCCGCGGCGATAGCAGGCGGGGCCGGGATTGGCGCCCGCCGATTCCGGGCCCACGCGATAGCGCGCGCCGTCGAAGGCGCAGATCGAGCCGCCGCCCGCCGCCACGGTATGGATGTGCATCATCGGCGCACGCATGCGCACGCCGGCGACCACCGTCTCGAAGCTGCGCTCGTACTCGCCGGCATAGTGCGAAACGTCGGTCGAGGTGCCGCCCATGTCGAAGCCGATGATCTTGTCGAAGCCGCCCATCTCGGCGGTGCGCACCGCGCCGACGATGCCGCCGGCGGGCCCCGACAGGATCGCGTCCTTACCCTGGAAGCGCCGCGCGTCGGTGAGGCCGCCATTCGATTGCATGAAGAAGAGCCGCGTGCCGCCGAGCTCTTCCGCCACCCGATCGACGTAGCGCCGGAGGATCGGCGAGAGATAGGCGTCGACCACCGTGGTGTCGCCGCGGCTCACCAGCTTCATCAGCGGGCTCACCTGGTGGCTCGCCGAGACCTGGGTGAAGCCCAGCGCGCGCGCGAGATCGGCGGCCTCGCGCTCGTGGCGGGGATAGCGGTAGCCGTGGAGGAAGACGATCGCCGCCGAGCGGATGCCGGCGGCGTGAGCGGCGGCGAGATCGGCTTCGAGGCGGGCGCGATCGAGGGGCGCCAGCACCTCGCCTTCGGCGGTGACGCGCTCATCGGCCTCGACGACGCGCTCATAGAGCTGCTCCGGCAGGACGATGTGACGCTCGAAGAGCTTCGGCCGGTTCTGATAGCCGATACGCAGCGCGTCGCCGAAGCCCCGGGTGATCACCAGCACCGTGCGCTCGCCCTTGCGCTCCAAGAGCGCGTTGGTGGCCACCGTGGTGCCCATCTTCACCGCCTCGATGGCGGCGCCGGGGATGGGCGCGTCGGCGGCGAGCCCGAACAGGTCGCGGATGCCTTGGATCGCCGCGTCCCTATAGCGCTCGGGATTGTCGGAGAGCAGCTTGTGCGTCAGCAGCGCGCCGTCGGGCGCGCGCGCCACCACGTCGGTGAAGGTGCCGCCGCGGTCGATCCAGAACTGCCAGCCTCTCGCTGCTAATTCACTGTCCGGCAAAGAAACCTCGCTCCTCGAACGACGCGGCGCATCTACCCAAGCTAAGCATGAGGGCGAGGTTGGGCAACCCCGCGTCCGATGGCCGGTCCCAGAGCCTGCTCGAGCCCCGGTATCGCAAAGATTTCCGGCAGCCGCCCCTGTAGATAGAAAATAAAATGACAGTCTCTCACATCGGTTTATAGTGCCGGGCGATGCAACGCCTGCGGGGGGCTCCATGTTCAGCATCGCCAGCCTTCGGATGAGCCGTCAGCCTGGGTATCGCGCCGGAATCGTTGCGGCCCTCGGCCTGCTGCTCTGGCTCTTGTCGGCCGCGCCGCCAAGCCTCGCGGGCGCGAACGCGACCGAGCTGGTCGTGGGCCTCTATCCCTATGTTCCGAACCCGCAGCAATTCCGCGACGCCATCACCGCGAAATGGCGGCAGAAGCAGCCTTCCGTCGCTCTCGTCTTCCTCGACTCCAAGGATTGGGATGGCGGCTATGACAAGGACCCGCCGCCCAATGCCGACGTCTTCGTTTTCGACGCGATGTTCCTCGATTATTTCCGCAGCAAGGGATGGCTCTCGGCGCTGACGCCGAGCGAGATCCAGGATCGCGGCGACTTCGTGAAATACGCCCTTGACGGCGTGGTCAACGGCAGCTCCTACAGTGCCATCCCTCAGCTCGGCTGCGCCAACGTCCTGTTCTACAACAAGTCGGATGCGGCCATCGCCAACGCGAAAAAGCTGAGCGAGGTGACCGGCGCGCTTTCCCGCTGCACCTATACGAGCCGGATTCCGCCCGACCGGCGCGGCCTCATGATCGACATGGCCGGGGCGACCACGAACGCCTCGCTCTATCTCGATACCGAGCACAGCCAGGACAACCTCTATCCGCTGCCGCTCCCGCCCAAAGACAAGCTCAATCCGGATGCGATCGGACGATTGCGCGCCCTCCTGGGCGCGGCAAGCTGGGAGAACAGCACGGTGGACACGGCCGGTTTCTACGACCGCGGCGCATGGCTCAGCAAAGGCTGGGGCCGCGCCTTCGTCGGCTATACGGAGTCGATGTCGGCGATGGATCCCGACAAGCTGGCCGCTATCGGCTTCAAGCTCATGCCCCTGTCCGACAATCTCGGCGCCCATCCGCTGTTCTATGCCGACGTGATCGGGATCAACGCCACCACGGCGCAGCGCGGCACCCGCGACCTCGCCGTCCAGCTTGCCAACGTCATGGCCGCCGCGGACACCATGGTCCAGAGCCTGGAAGACCCCACCGGCGGCAGAAGGCCGCAATATCTGATGTCGACGCGGCCAAGCGTGTTCCGGTATCTGGGCGCGATGTATCCCGTCTATAACGACATGTACAAGCTCATCCCGCCGGACGGCGCGTCGAATTCGGCGCTGATGTTCAGGCTCCCGGCGCAATCGCGGGATTGGCTGAAGCAGGTGAGCGACACCATCCGCGGCGACGCGCGCGCGCAATATCCCTGCGGCTGCGACTATCCCGCCAACCAGTCCATTCCCAACACCGCGGCGGCGCCGCCCATTTGCAACGCGACCTGCGCCAGCCATGGCGGATGGCTCGGCCAATGGACGAACGACCCTCCGGCCGCGCAGGGCAAGTCCGTCTGCGGCTGTCGGGTCTGCCCCCTCTCCAAGCGTCCGAACCTATAGGGCCTCTTCCCGCAGCGGCTGCCTAACCCGGATTTCTCACACAGGTGCGACGGGAGAACGCCGACCGAAACGCTCTTGTGGAAGCCTCGTCGGCTGGCGCATGATCGCTCAATTCATGCGTCAAACGGAGGATTTCGATGACCGCGCCTGTTCAAGAATTGGCGACGCTCGATCGCAAGGAGGAAAAACTGCCGGCGGCGCAAACCATCGGTCGTTCCTGCCTGACGAGCCTGGCCGAGGCCGTGCAAAAATATTTCGACCTCATGTACGACTGCGACACCTCGCGCTTCCATGACGTCTTTGCGCCCACCTCCCACCTTCACGGGTTCCGCGACGGCCAGATGGTGAGCTGGTCCGCTCCAACATACAAAGACATCCTCGATAAACGCCAATCGCCGAAATCGCTCGGCGCCGCCCGCGCGGACGAGATCCTGCTCATGGATTTTGCTTCCACCGACATGGCGCTCGTGAAAGTACGTGTCAGGATCGCGGCACTGGTGTTCGTCGATCATCTGACGTGGCACCGCATCGACGGCAAATGGCTGATCACGTCGAAAGGATTTCATCTCGAGTCCGACGGCCAGTCCAAAAGCCGGTGAGCGCGGATAACCGGCGGATCATTCCCGGCGCGAGCTCACGCGCCCAGGCGCTCGGCAAGCCGGTTGAAATCCTCGGCGACGACGTCGAAGCGCTGGCCGGAAACGTCATGCGGCGGCTTTCCCGGCCCCCATTCCAGCGGCCGCAGGACATAGCCGATCCTGAGCCCTTGGCGCGCGGCGGCGGCGAGGTCGCCGGGATGGGCGGCCACCAGCATGACCTCGGATGCCGGCAGGCCCAGGAGATCCGGCGGCAGGCGATAGGCTTCGGGATCGGGCTTGTAGTGATGCGCCAGCTCGGCCGAGAACACGACGTCCCAGGGCAGCCCCGCATGCTTTGCCATAGCCACCAGCAGCGCCACATTGCCGTTGGAGAGCGTGCCGATGATGAAGCGCCGCTTCAGCCGCGCAAGCCCGGCGACCGCATCGGGCCAGGGATCGAGCCGATGCCAGGCGCGGTTGAGATGGTCCGTCTCCGTCTCGCTCAGGCCCGCAATGCGGTGGTCGGCGAGCAGCCGGTCGAGGATCATGCGGTGAAGGTCGTCGATCCGCGTCCAGGGCAGCTCGCCCGAGCGCACGCGCTGCATCGCCGGTTGGTAGCCGCCGCGCCAAGCATCGGCGAAGCCCGCCCAATCGACGGCAATGCCCTTAGCGCGGCCGAACGCTTCAAGCTCGCGGATGATGCTGCCGCGCCAATCCACCACCGTGCCGAAGACGTCGAAGACGAGGGCCTTGACGCTGCCGCCGGGATTGCCGTTCATGGGCCTCACCCGCCCGCCCGGGAGACCTCCAGTTAGTCACAGGCGCGGGCCAAAGTCGATGCCGGGCGGCCATGGCGTTCCGGCCATCGCCTCCGGCACCGGCGAGGAGCAGGGATCATGGACGACATCACCCCCAACGCGACGCCGCCGCGCGTGCCGCCGGTCGAGCCCGATCTCCTGGCCTCCGCCATCTTTCTCTTCTCGGAATACCTCCAGCAGATCGCCGATCTCGAGGCGATCGACGAGGACGAGGAGGACAACGTGAGCGTGGAGGAGGAGGATGAAGAGGAATCGCCCATCGACATGCGGACGGTGCTCGATCTCTTCGCCGAGGAGCTGGGCACCAGCGTGCCGGTGACGCTCAACCTCTATATGCGCGTGACGGCGCTGTTCCGGCTGCTGGCGGCAAGCCCCTCGCTGGCGCGGCTGGCGGCGGCCGACGAGGAAGGCGCCGGCGGCCTCAGCGAGGACGCGCTGCTGGCCTTCGCCCGGCTCGACCTCCATGTCAGCCGCAACGAGACCGGCATCGTCGCCGATTTCGACGCGCGCGAGTTGCGTGACGCGCTTGCCAACGACTGACCCGCCGATGCCTTCGGCCGCGCGGCTGCTGTCGCCGGCGCAAGCCTTCGAGAGCGCGGCGCAGCTCCAGCGCCAAGGCCGGCTCGTCGAAGCAGAGCAGCTCTATCAGGCCGTGCTCCAGCTCGACCGCCATCATCCGGGCGCGCTGCACAATCTCGCGATGATCCGCGCCGAAGAGGGCCGCCTCGGCGAGGCCGCGAGCCTGCTGCGCCACGCCGCCGACCGGCATCCCGAGGACGCCGCGGCGCATAACGGCCTCGGCGGCGTGCTGCAGGCGATGGGGCGGCACGCCGAGGCGCTGGCGCCGTTCGAGCGGGCGGCGGCGCTCGCGCCCGATCTCGCCCCGGCCCATTACGGTCTCGCCTGCGCCTTGCTGGCGCTGGGGCGCGCCGGCGAGGCGCTGGCGCGGCTCGACCAGGCGCTGGCGCTCGATCCCGACTTCGCGGCGGCGCTGAGCGCCAAGGGCAGCGCGCTGGAGGCGCTGGGCCGCGCCGAAGAGGCGGTCACCTGGCACGAGGGGGCGCTGGCGCTGAAGCCGGACGACGCATCGGCGCACAACAATCTCGGCACCGCGCTGCAGGCGCTGGGCCGGCACGAGGCGGCGAGCGCGCAGTATGCGCGGGCGCTGGCGCTCGACCCCGCTTCGGCGGATTTCCACGTCAACCGCGGCAAGGCGCTGCACAAGCTCGGCCGCGACGAGGAGGCGGTCGCGCATTACGAGCGGGCGATCGCGCTGGCGCCGCGCGACGCCGGCGCGCGGAACGATCTCGGCAACGCGCTGCAATCATTGGGCCGCCATGCAGAGGCGGTGGCGCGCTATGAGCAGGCGCTGGCGCTGCAGCCGGATTTCGCCGCCGCTCGCGGCAATCTCGCCAACTCGCTGCACGCGCTCGAACGCCATGGCGAGGCGATCGCGCAGTATGAGGCGGCGCTGGCGGCAAGCCCCGGCAACGCCGTCGCCGCGAGCAATCTCGGCACCGCCTTGCGCGAGATGGGCCGCCTCGCCGAGGCGCGCCGCGCCTTCGAGCAGGCCGTGGCGCTCGCGCCGGAGCGCGCCGGCTTTCACCTCAACCTCGCCGAGGTCAAGCGCTTTACCGCCGGCGATCCGCAGCTAGCGGCGCTCGAGCGGCTGGCACATCGGGTCGACAGTTTGCCGCCGCAAGAGCAGATCGAGCTGCATTTCGCGTTGGCCAAGGCGCGCGCCGATCTCGGCGAGCACGCGCCAGCGTTCCGCCATCTGCTTCGGGCCAACGCGCTGAAGCGGCGCGGCATCGCCTATGACGAGGCGGCGACGCTTGGCCAGTTCGAGCGCATCCGCTCGGTTTTCACTCCGGCGCTGATGTGCGCCAAGGCCGGTCTCGGCGATCCCTCGACGGTGCCGGTTTTCATCGTCGGCATGCCGCGCTCCGGCACCAGCCTCGTCGAGCAGATCGCGGCGAGCCACCCCGATATCCACGGCGCCGGCGAGCTGACCGACTTCCCCGCCATCGCGAAGGCAAGCTTCGCCGCCTTCCCCGAAGGCGTCGCGGCGCTGACCGAGGGCGAATTGCGCGGGCTGGGCGCGCGCTATCTCGCGGCCCTCGCGCCGCGCGAGCCCGCGGCACGGCGCATCACCGACAAGCTCCCGGCGAATTTCCGCTTTGCCGGCCTCATCCACCTGGCGCTGCCCCAGGCGCGCATCATCCATGTCCGGCGCGAGCCCGCGGATACCTGCTGGTCGTGCTTTGCCACGCTGTTCACCGCCGGCCAGCCCTTCGCCTACGATCTCGGCGAGCTTGGCCGCTATTACCGCGCTTATGAGGCGCTGATGGCGCATTGGCGCGCGGTGCTGCCCGAGAGCGCGATGCTCGACCTCCGCTACGAGGACATCGTCGCCGACCTCGAGCGCGAGGCGCGGCGGATCATTGCGTTTTGCGGCCTCGCCTGGGACCCGGCCTGCCTCGCCTTCCATAAGACCGAGCGGCCGGTGCGCACCGCCAGCGCCGTCCAGGTGCGCCAGCCGATCTATCGCCACGCGATCGGCCGCTGGCGGAGCTATGGCGGGGAGCTCGGTCCGCTGCTTGCGGCGCTGGGCGGCTGAGGCGGCGCGCGCCGCCGGTTGCGATAGCGCTCAAGCAGCGTCTCGAAGCTGGCGATGAGCGCGCGCTCGATCTCCGGCCGATCCTCGAGCCGGCTCAACAGCAGCGCCACCGCTTCCAGCGTCGAGAGCCCTTCGCGGCGCGGCTCGCGCCTGAGCTTGCCGTAGCGCGACGGCCGGCGCGACGCCAGGACAATGCGCCGGCATTTCAGCAGCCAGGCATTGCGCCACCACAGCGCCTTGACCTGGCTCCAACTGCCGTCGAGCACGATCACGCCCTCGATCTCGGCGAGCGCCTCCGCCTGACCGGCGATCGGTTCGCCCTTGCGGTCGAGCAGGAGGATCTCGCGTCCCCGGGCAAGCTCGGCCGGCTTGGCCGAGCCGAGGTAGAGTACCGCCCAGCGCTTGGGATCGACGGGCCGGCCCAGCACCTTGCCGAGGTTCGGCCAGGACAGGCCGATCTTGAGCGTGGCGTTTCGCAACTGCAACGCGGTAAGCCGCGCCGTGCCGAGCGCCACGTCCTGCTCCTGCGGATGCTGCAGGATGAGCACGGCAATGCGGTTGTCGATCGGCTCGATGCCGGCGCAGACGCACAGCGCGGCGGGCTTGCCGCAGCGCGGGCAACTCTCCTCCGCGGGATCTGGCATTTCACTTTCCATGCGCCGGCCTATAGGCCCTGCCGCCCGCCGCTTCAACCGATTCGCTATCATCGCGCCATGGCGGAGAGTCCCTACCTGCTGTCGATCGATACGCTGGAGCGCCAGCGCCGCGCGCTCCGGCGCAACCGGCTGCTGGCGACGGGGCTTCTGGTGCTGGCGGCGGCGGCGTTCTTCGCCACGCGGCTCGCGCCGGAGCCGGGCTTCTGGCTGCTGCTGCTGCGCGCCGGGACGGAGGCGGCGGTGGTGGGCGGGCTCGCCGACTGGTTCGCGGTGACGGCGCTCTTCCGCCACCCGCTCGGCCTGCCGATCCCGCACACCGCCATCATTCCGCGCAGCAAGGACCGCATCGGCGAGGGGCTCGGCGATTTCGTCGAGCGCAATTTTCTCGCGCCGGACATCATCGCCGAGCGGCTGCGCGGCCTCGCGCCCGGACGACGCTTTGCCGCCTGGCTGGCGGAGCCCGGGAACGCGCTGCGCGCCGCCGACCAGATCGCCGCGGCGCTGCCTTACGTCATCGGCTCGCTGGGCGACCCGGCGGTCCGCGACTTTGTCGCGCGCTCTTTCGGCGAGCAGCTCAAGGAGCTGGATCTGGCGCCGGCGGCCGGCCGGCTGATCACGCTTTTCACCGCCAGCGGCCAATATGACGCGCTGTTCGACCGCGTGCTCGACTGGGTCCAGGCGCTGCTTGTCGCAAATGCCGACCGGATCTACGCCATCGTCGAGGAACGCAGCCGCTGGTGGATCCCGAAAGCGGTCGACCGGCGCATGGCGGTGGCGCTCATCGAGGGGATCGAGGAAGTGCTAGCGGAGCTGCGGCTGCCGGACGGCGCGGCGCGCCAGCGCTTTCGCGCCGGCATCGAGGATCTCGCGGCCAGCCTCGCGGTTTCGCCCGAGCGGCGCCGGCGCTTCAATGCGGCGAAGAACCGATTGATCGAGCATCCGGAGACGCAGGTCTGGCTCGGCGGCATCTGGGACACGCTGCGCCGCATCTTCCTCGACGATCTCGCCGCGCCCGCCTCGCGCACGCGCGAGGCCGCCCGCACGGCGCTTCTGTCGCTTGGCCAGGCGCTCGCCCAGGACCGGGAGATGCAGGCGCGGCTCGACGCCACCATCGAGCATGCGGCGCTCGCCGTGGTGCCCTGGCGCGGCCAGATCGGCACGCTCATCGCCGAAGTGGTGCGCGGCTGGGATGCGCGCACGGTCACAAAACGCCTCGAACTCGCCATCGGCAGCGACCTGCAATATATCCGAATGAACGGCACGCTGGTGGGCGCCTGCGTCGGCTGCGCGCTCTATCTCATCGCCTATTACCTGTTCCGGGCCTAGACTCGCGCCGATGCGCCTCGTCGACCATCCCTCGCCCAATCATGGACCGCGGCCGCCGGGCGGCGTCATCGACATGCTGATCCTGCATTACACCGGCATGCCGACGGCGGCCGAGGCGCTGGCGCGGCTCTGCTCGCCCGCGGCGCAAGTCAGCGCGCATTACCTGATCGACGAGGACGGCGCGGTGCTGCGCCTGGTGGCGGAAGAGCGGCGCGCCTGGCATGCCGGCGTCGCGTTCTGGGCCGGGCGACGCGACATCAACAGCGCGTCGATCGGCATCGAACTGGTCAATCCCGGCCACGACTTCGGCTATCGCCCGTTTCCGGAGCCGCAAATGGCGGCGCTCGAAAGCCTGTGCCGCGCCATTCTTTCGCGTCATCCCATCCCGGCGCGCTACGTGCTGGGTCATTCCGACGTGGCGCCGCAGCGCAAGACCGACCCCGGCGAGCTCTTCGACTGGCGGCGGCTGGCGCAAGCGGGGATCGGGCTCTGGCCCGAGGGCACCGCACCCGCGACCGCCGCCCAGGGCGTCGCCGAGGCGCAACGCCTGCTCGCCGCCATCGGCTACGAGACGCCGCAGAGCGGCCGGTTCGACGACGCGACGCGCCGAGTGATCAGCGCCTTTCAGCGTCATTTCCGTCCGGCGCGCTGCGACGGGGCGCTTGACGCGGAAACCGGCGACCGCCTCGCCGCGGTGGCTGCCGCGATTTGACTTTTGCGCGCCGGCACCCCTTATCTTGGCCAGCCAGACGGCCGGATGGCCGCTCTCCGCCGCGCGGGGAGAGGAAAGTCCGGGCTCCACGGAAATGCGGTGCCGGGTAACGCCCGGCGGGGGCGACCCCAGGGAAAGTGCCACAGAAACACACCGCCAACCCCGGCTCGCCGGGCGGCAAGGGTGAAATGGTGCGGTAAGAGCGCACCGCGCCGCCGGCAACGGCAGCGGCAGGGCAAACCCCACCGGGAGCAAGACCAAGTAGGGGTGGCGGGCCGCAAGGCCAGGGGCGTTTCCGCTCCGCCATCCGGGTCGGTCGCGCGAGGCGCCCGGCAACGGGCGTCCCAGAGGAATGGCCATCCCGCGCCGCAAGGCGCGGACAGAACCCGGCTTACAGGCCGTCTGGCGCTTCTTCTTCCCATAATTTCCCAAACGAAGAATTCGTTGGTCAAGAACATAAGGAGAACGTGATTTTAAGAAAGTCCATTTCTGTCTCTACCGATAGATGGTTCGGCGAGGTCTTGGCCATAGGGGCTCGATCACAGAAGAGATCGGCGTTAATACCTGCGATCCCACTGTATTACCATGATTTTCCATTGACGACCCATCTAATCCCATGCTATCCCATTTTGTCCCAATCTGAAGCGGCCCGGCATAGGCGGAATGCCGTGGCAGGACGGCGCTCCAGCGGGACGTCATGGGCAGGGCTTCGGGGGGTCTGCGTTGGCGTTGTTCCTTTCCACCTTCGTGAACAAAGTAGACCGCAAGGGCCGGGTCTCCGTCCCCGCCCCGTTCCGGCTCGCGCTGACCGGACAGAATTTCAACGGCATCATCGCCTACCCCTCCTTCAAGCTGCCTGCGCTCGAAGCCAGCGGCATCGACCGCATGGAAGAAGTGAGCGACCGCATCGATCAACTCGCCGAATTCTCCGAAGACCGCGACGCGCTGTCCTCGATCCTCGCGGATGCGGAGCCGCTGGCCTTCGACGGCGAGGGTCGCATCGTCCTGCCGGAGCCGCTTTGCCGGCATGCCGGCATCGCCGAGACCGCCGCTTTCGTCGGCCGCGGCCGTACCTTCCAGATCTGGGAGCCGCAACGCTTCCAGACCCATCAGCAGGAAATGCGCGACCGCGCCCGACGCCAAGGCGCGACGCTGCCGCCAATCCGCGCCGACCGCCCGCTGCCGGAGACACCGCGATGAGCGACGCGGTCCTGCATACCCCGGTCTTGCTCGACGAGACCATTGCCGCGCTGGCGCCGCGCGACGAGGCCACCTACGTCGACGGCACCTTCGGCGGCGGCGGCTACAGCCGCGCCTTGCTCGCGGCGGCGCGCTGTCGCGTCGTCGCCATCGACCGCGATCCCGCCGCGGTGGCGCGCGGCGGCGCGCTCATGCGCGAGCATGCCGGCCGCTTCACCGTCGTCGAAGGCCGCTTCGGCGAGATGGAAGCGCTGCTGGCGCCGTTCGGCATCAGCACGGTGGCCGGCATCGCGCTGGATCTCGGCTTGTCGTCGCCGCAGATCGAAGATGCCGGGCGCGGCTTCTCTTTCCGCGCCGACGGCCCGCTGGACATGCGCATGGGCCGCGACGGCGCCACCGCCGCCGATCTCGTCAACACCCTCTCGGAAAGCGCGCTCGCCAATCTCATCTATATCTATGGCGAGGAGCGTTTCGCACGCCGCGTCGCCCGCGCCATCGTCGCCGCCCGACGGGAGGCGCCCTTGACCCGAACCGCCGAGCTCGCCCGTATCGTCCGCGCCGTCGTGCCGGCGAGCGGCGGCATCGACCCTGCCACCCGCACCTTCCAGGCGCTGCGCATGGAGGTTAACGACGAACTCGGCGAGATCGAGCGCGCGCTGCCGGCGGCCGAGCGGCTGCTGGCGCCGGGCGGGCGCCTGGTCATCGTCTCCTTCCACTCGCTCGAGGACCGCAAGGTCAAGGAGTTCCTGCGCGAGCGCAGCGCGGCGGCGCCCAGAGGCTCGCGTCATCGTCCGGCGCCGCCGTCGCGCGCGCCGAGTTTCCGCCTCGTCACCAAGAAGCCGGTCACGCCCGGCCGCGCCGAGATCGAGCGCAATCCCCGCGCGCGTTCCGCCCGGCTGCGCGCCGCCGAGCGTACCGCGGCGCCGATCTGGGAGAAGGCCGCATGATGCGCCTCTCCACCCTGCTCTGGGCGTTGCTGGTCGGCGCAAGCGGCTATGCCATGTTCCAGGTGAAATACGAAGTGCTGCAGCTCGAGGACCAGCTCACCCGATTGACCCGCCAGATCGGCGCCGGGCAAGAGCAGATCCGCGTGTTCGGCGCCGAATGGAGCTTCCTCAACCAGCCGGCGCGGCTGGAGCAGCTTGCCAAGCGCCATCTCGCTCTCGGCCCGATCGGCACGCAGCAGATCGGGCGCATCGAACAACTGCCGCGGCGATCCCCCATGCCTCCCGCCGCGGTGGCCGCCGCCGCGCCGTCGTCAGCCTCCTCCCACCTGACGGCGGCGCCGCGGCTCGCTCATGCCGAAGGGGTGGCCGCACCATGAGGCCCGCCGCCCCCGAGCGCGACGACAATCCCTGCCGGCCGCGGCATTTCAAGCCGGCGCCTTGCGCGCCGGCGCCGCTCGAGGGGCCGGCCATGCAGGCGCTGGAGACGAGTCATACCCGGCTCATCATCGCCGCGGCGCTGTTCTGTCTCGCCTTCCTGGCGATCGGCGCGCGCCTCGTCGAGGTCGCCGGCTTCAAGGCCGGCGAGACGCGGCTCGCGCGCCTCCGCGCCGTCGAGAAGCCGGAAGCGGCGCGCGCCGACATCCTCGACCGCAATGGGGTGCTGCTCGCCACCACGCTCGACATGCCGTCGCTCTATGCCAACCCGAAGCTGATCCGCGATCCCGAGCGCGTGGCGCAGAAGCTCGCAAGCCTGCTGCCCGACGTCGGCGAGAGCGAGATCGCCGCCAAGCTCGCCTCGGACAAGAGCTTCGTGTGGATCAAGCGGCCGCTGACGCCGAGCCAGGAATTCGCGGTCAACCGCCTTGGCGTCCCCGGCCTGCAGTTCGAGGCGGAAGGCCACCGCGTCTATCCCAAGGGCAGCCTTGCCGCGCATGTGGTGGGCTATGTCGACCGCGACGGCAAGGGGCTTGCCGGCATCGAGCGCGGCTTCGACGAAATCCTGCGCGACCGGCACGAGCCGGTCGAGCTGTCGCTCGACGTTCGCGTGCAATACATCCTGCGCGACGAAATCGCGCGTCAAATCGCCGAATTCAACGCCGCCGGCGGCATGGGCATCGTCATGGACGTGAACACCGGCGAAATCCTCGCCATGGCGTCGCTGCCGGATTTCGATCCGAACGCGCCGGGCGGCGCCCGCGACGACGCCATCTTCAACCGCGCGACGCTCGGCATCTATGAGATGGGCTCGACCTTCAAGATCTTTAACACCGCCATGGCGCTCGAGACGCGCACGGCGACGCTCGCCAGCAGCTATGACGCCACCAAGCCCATTCAAATCGACCGCTTCACCATCCATGACGACCATCCGCAGCGGCGCTGGCTCACCGTGCCGGAGATTTTCGAATACTCCTCGAATATCGGCTCGGCCAGGATGGCGCTCGAAGCCGGCACCGAGCGGCAGAAGGATTTCCTCGGACGGCTCGGCCTGCTGAAGGCGCCGGGCTTCGAGCTGTCCGAGATCGGCGCGCCGCTGGTGCCGTCGCCCTGGCGCCAGATCAACACCATGACCGTCGCCTTCGGCCACGGCATCTCGGTGAGCCCGCTGCAAATGGCGACGGCGGTGAGCGCGGTGGTGAATGGCGGCGTGCTGCACCATGCCAGCCTGATCAAGCGCCCCGCCGGCTATGCGCCCTCCGGCCAGCAGGTGCTGTCGGCGCGCACTTCCGAGGAGATGCGCCGCCTGCTGCGCCTCGTCGTCGAGCGCGGCACCGGCAAGCTCGCCAACGCGCCCGGCTACCTCGTCGGCGGCAAGACCGGCACCGCCGAGAAGGTCGCCGCCGGCCGGTACGAGAAGCACGGGCTGCTCTCCTCTTTCATCGGCGTCTTCCCCATCACCGAGCCGCGCTTTCTCGTCATGGTTTCGATCGACGAGCCGCAAGGCAACAAGGAGTCCCATGGCTTCGCCACCGGCGGCTGGGCGGCGGCGCCGGCCGTCGGGCGCGTCGTGCAGCGCATGGCGCCGCTCGTGGGAATCCAACCGGTCGACGAAGAATCGCCCGAAATTCGCCGTTCTCTGATGGTGGATTCGCTAAGCCCCCAGGGGCGGACCATTGCGGCTAACTGATCTCATGGACGGCGCACAAGGCCCCCTCACCCTCTCGCCGCCCGGCAATCCCGACATTCGCGGCCTCACCGCCGACTCGCGCACCGTCAAGCCCGGCTTCCTCTTCGCCGCGCTGCCCGGCAGCAAGACCGACGGACGGCGCTTTGTCCAGGACGCGGTGGCGCGCGGCGCGGTCGCCGTGCTGACCGACGATCCCGGCGCGCTGTCCGGGCTGGCACAGAACCAGCCGCCGGTCCACGTCGTCTTCGACGCCAATCCGCGCCGGCGCCTGGCGCGCATGGCGGCGCGCTTCTACGCGCCCCAGCCCGAGACGCTGGTCGCGGTCACCGGCACCAACGGCAAGACCTCGGTGACCGTCTTCACCCGGCAGATCTGGCAGCATCTCGGCCATCGCGCGGCGAGCGTCGGCACCATCGGCATCGTCGGCCCGGATTTCGAGCAGCCGGGAGCGCTCACCACTCCCGATCCGGTGTCGCTGCACCACGAGCTCAACCTGCTGGCGCGCAGCGGCATCGATCACGTGGCGCTCGAAGCCTCGAGCCACGGTCTCGATCAGTATCGCCTCGACGGGCTCGAGCTCTCGGCCGCCGCCTTTACCAATCTGACCCGCGACCATCTCGACTACCACCGCGACATGGAGTCCTATTTCGCGGCCAAGGTGCGGCTCTTTACCGAGCTGCTGCCGCCCGAGGGCACCGCCGTGCTCAATGCCGACAGCGCCGAGGCAATGCGGCTCGAGCGGCTCTGCCGCGAGGGCGGCAAGACCGTGATCACCTTCGGCGGCGCGCCCGGCGCCGATCTGCGCCTCATCGCGGCGCGGCCGCTGGCGGCGGGCCAGGAGCTGGAGCTGCAAGCCTTCGGCGAGCACCGCGTCTTCGTCCTGCCGTTGATGGGCGCCTTCCAGGCGAGCAACGCGCTGGCCGCGCTCGGCCTTGCCATCGCCGCCGGCGCGCCGGTCGAGCCCGCGCTCGACGCGCTGGTGCGGCTGCAGGGCGTGCCGGGCCGGCTGCAGCATGTGGCGAGCCATGCCAACGGCGCGCCGGCGATCGTCGATTACGCGCACACCCCCGATGCCCTTGAGACCGTGCTCACGGCGCTGCGCGCCCATTGCCGCGGCCGGCTGGTCGCCGTCTTCGGCTGCGGCGGCGATCGCGACGCCGGCAAGCGGCCGCAAATGGGCGAGATCGCCGAGCGCCTTGCCGATCTCGTCATCGTCACCGACGATAATCCGCGCGGCGAGGACCCGGCGGCCATCCGCCGCGCCATCCTCGCCCAATGCCCCAAGGCCGAGGAGATCGGCGACCGCGCCCAGGCAATCCGTCGCGGTTTCGCACTGTTGCAGCCGGGCGACGTCCTGCTGATCGCCGGCAAAGGGCACGAGCGCGGCCAGATCATCGCCGGCGTCACCCATCCCTTCGAGGATGCCGCCGTCGCGCGGGAGGCCGCCGCCGAGCTTGGCGGCACTGCCGCATGACGCCGCTCTGGACGGCCAGCGAGGCCGCGACGGCAACCGGGGGGCGCGCCACGCGCGCGTGGACCGCCACCGGCGTGTCGATCGACAGCCGCAGCGTCAGCCCGGGCGATCTCTTTATCGCGCTCGCCGGACCCAATTTCGACGGGCATGACTTCGTCGCCGACGCGCTGGCCAAAGGCGCGGCCGCGGCCATGGTCGCAAGGATGCCGTCGGGGGTCGGCGAGACCGCGCCGCTGCTGGTGGTCGACAACACCATGACCGGCCTCGAGGCGCTCGGCCGCGCCTCGCGCCGGCGCAGCGCGGCGCAAATCATCGGCGTCACCGGCAGCGTCGGCAAGACCGGCACCAAGGAGGCGCTGAAGCGGGCGCTGGAGCGCCAAGGCTCGGCCTTCGCTTCGGCCGGCAGCCTCAACAACCAGTGGGGTGTGCCGTTGTCGCTGGCGCGCATGGCGCGCGAGACGCAGTGGGGCATCTTCGAGATGGGCATGAACCATCCCGGCGAGATCGAGGCGTTGTCGCGCCTCGTATGCCCCGACGTGGCGGTGATCACCACTGTCGAGCCGGCGCATCTGGGACAATTCGCCTCGGTCGAGGCGATCGCCGACGCCAAGGCCGAGATCTTCGCCGGCATGGAGCCGCGCGGCGCCGCCGTGCTCAACCGCGACAATGCCCATTTCGAGCGGCTCGCCGCCGCCGCCCGCGCGCGCGGCATCACCCGCATCCTCGGCTTCGGCGCCCACCCCGAAGCAACGGTCAGGCTGATCGACAGCCATCTCTACGCCACGGCGAGCGCCGTGACCGCTTCTGTGATGGGCGAGATCGTCGACTATTGCATTGCCGTCCCCGGCCAGCATTGGGTGATGAACAGCCTCGCCGTGCTCGGCGCGGTCAAGGCGGCGCGCGGCGATGTCGGCGCCGCCGCCGCCGCAATGTCCTCGGTGCGGCCGCTCGAAGGCCGTGGCCGGCGACACAAGATCGCCGTCGCAGACGGCACCGCCGAGCTGATCGACGAGAGCTACAATGCGAGCCCCGCCTCGATGCGCGCCGCCTTTGCCGTGCTCGGCGCGATGATCCCCGGCAAAGGGGCGCGGCGCATCGCCGTGCTCGGCGACATGCTGGAGTTGGGCGACGACGCCCGGCGGCTTCACGCCGAGCTGGCCCAGCCGATCATCGAGGAAGGCATCGCCCTGGTCTTCACCGCCGGCCCCACCATGCGCGCTCTCTACGACGCGCTGCCCAAACGAATGCGCGGCGGCCATGCCGCAAGCGCGGCGGAGATGGCGGAGATCGTCGCCCGCCGCCTGCGTCCGGGCGACGTGGTTACGGTCAAAGGCTCGCACGGCAGCCGCATGATGGAGGTGGTGCAGCGCCTGCTCGCCGGCCAGAGCGCGCCGGCGCCGGTCAAGGGCTAGCGCCGCATGCTCTTTCACCTGCTCTTTCCCCTCGCCGACCAGATCGGCGCGTTCAATCTCTTCCGCTATCAGACCTTCCGCTCCGGCAGCGCGATGGTGACGGGGCTGCTCATCAGCTTCGCCATGGGACCGCGCGTCATCGCCTGGCTCAAATCGAAGCAGGCCGAGGGACAACCTATCCGCCTCGACGGGCCCGAGGGCCACCTCGTGCGCAAGAAGGGCACGCCGACCATGGGCGGATTCCTCATCCTGCTCGGCCTTATCGTCTCGACCCTGCTCTGGGCCGATCTCGCCAACGGCTATGTCTGGGTGACGCTGTTCGTCACCGTCGGCTTCGGCGTCATCGGCTTCTTCGACGACTACAAGAAGCTGACCCGGCGCTCCTCGCGCGGGCTTTCCGGCCGCGGCAAGCTGGCAGCGCAGATCGTCATCAGCGCGCTCGCCGGCGTCGCCATCATCCTGCTGACGCACGATCCCTCGATCCGCACCGCGCTTGCCGTGCCGTTCTTCAAGAACGTACTGGTCGACGTCGGCTGGATCTTCTTCATCCCGCTCGCGGTCTTCGTCATTACCGGCGCCTCCAACGCCGTCAACCTGACCGACGGCCTCGACGGGCTCGCCATCGTACCGTCGATGATCGCCGCCGGCTGCTTCGCGCTCATCGCCTATCTCTCCGGCAATCTGATCTTCGCCAATTACCTCCAGATCCATCACGTAGCGGGCGCCGGCGAGCTTGCGGTGTTCTGCGCCGCGCTGATCGGCTCGGGGCTGGGCTTCCTCTGGTACAACGCGCCTCCCGCCATGGTCTTCATGGGCGATACCGGCTCGCTGTCGATCGGCGGCGCCATCGGCGTCATCAGCGTCATCACCAAGCACGAGCTGGTGCTTGCCATCATCGGCGGCCTCTTCGTGCTGGAGACGGCGTCGGTCATCGTCCAGGTGGCGAGCTTCAAGCTCACCGGCAAGCGCGTCTTCCGCATGGCGCCGCTCCATCACCACTTCGAGAAGAAGGGGTGGCAGGAGCCGACCATCGTCATCCGCTTCTGGATCATCGCCTCGGTGCTGGCGCTGGCGGGGCTCTCGACCTTGAAACTGCGGTAGCGGGGGATGATCGAGGTGACCGCATTCCGGGACGAGCAGGTGGCGGTGCTGGGGCTGGCGCGCTCCGGCCTCGTCGCCGCCGAGGCGCTGCAACAAGGCGGCGCCCGCGTGCTCGCCTGGGATGACGCGGCGCCGCAGCGCGAGCGCGCGGCGGCCGCGGGCGTCCCGATCGCCGATCTCGCCCAACGCGATTTCGCCGGCATCCGCGCGCTGATCCTGTCGCCGGGCATCCCGCACACTTATCCGCAGCCGCATCCCGTCGCCGCCCGCGCCCGCGCCGCCGGCACGCCGATCATCGGCGACATCGAGCTGCTGGCGCTCTCCTGCCGCGCGGCGCGCTACGTCGGCATCAGCGGCACCAACGGCAAGTCGACCACCACCGCGCTGATCGGCCATATCCTGCAGCAGGCCGGCCGCACCGTCGCGGTGGGCGGCAATCTCGGCACGCCGGCGCTGTCGCTGGCGGCGCTGGGCGCCGACGGCGTCTATGTGCTGGAGATGAGCTCCTATCAGCTCGAGCTGACCGAGAGCCTCGCCTGCGACGTGGCGGTGCTGCTCAACATCACTCCCGATCATCTCGACCGCCATGGCGGCATGGCCGGCTACATCGCCGCCAAGCGGCGCCTGTTCCGCGGCCAGCACCGGCCGCAAGCGGCGGTGGTCGGCATCGACGACGAGCCGAGCCGCGACATCGCCCGCGCGCTCGCGGCCGCCGGCGCGCAGACCGTCATCCCGATCTCGGCCGAGAGGCGCGCCTCGGGCGGCGTCTTCGTCGAAGGGAGCATGCTGATCGACGACCTGGCGGGCGCGGCCGCGCCCATGCTCGATCTCGGCAGCCTCGCGCGCCTGCCCGGCCGGCACAATTGGCAGAACGTCGCCGCCGCCTATGCCGCGGCGCGCTGCCTCGGCATCCCGCCGGCGACGATCGCCACGGCGGCGGCCTCCTTCCCCGGCCTCGCGCATCGCCAGGAACTCATCGCCACCATCGACGGCGTGCGTTACGTCAACGACAGCAAGGCGACCAACGCCGATGCCGCCGCCAAGGCGATCGCCTGCTATGACGACATCTATTGGATCGCCGGCGGCGTGCCCAAGGAAGGCGGCATCGCCGCGCTGGCGTCGCTTTTCCCGCGCCTGCGCCACGCCTTCCTCATCGGCCGTGCGAGCGACGAATTCGCCGCGACGCTCGAAGGCCGTGTCGCCTACAGCCGATGCGGCGCGCTTGCCCCGGCGGTGGCGGCGGCGCGCGCGGCGGCGCTGGCGGAGCGCAAGCCGGGCGCGGTCGTGCTGCTGTCTCCGGCCTGCGCCTCCTTCGACCAGTTCGCCAATTTCGAGGAGCGCGGCGAGGCCTTCCGCCGCCTCGTCCACGCCTTGCCGCGAGCGAGCGCATGAGCTTCGCCCGCACCGACCGCAGCCTGGTGGCGCAATGGTGGTGGACCATCGACCGCTGGAGCCTGCTGGCGCTCGCCGCCCTCATCGGCTTCGGCTCGCTGCTGGTCATGGCGGCGAGCCCGGCGGTGGCCGAGCGCATTCACGCCGGCGGCCTCGGCCATCCGGACGCGCTCTACTTCGTCAAGCGCTACTTCGCCGTGCTGCCGCTGGCGCTGGCGGCGATGTTCGCGACGTCGCTGCAAAGCCCGCGCATGGTGCGGCGCGTGGCGCTGGTGGGCTTCGTCATCTCGCTGATCCTGCTCGCCTACACCTTCGTCGGCGGCGTCGAGATCAAGGGCGCGCGGCGCTGGATCAGCTTGCCGGGCCTGTCGCTGCAACCTTCGGAATTCGTCAAGCCGACTTTCGCGGTGGTTTCCGCCTGGCTCTTCGCGCAGTACCGCCTGCGCGAGGATTTCCCCGGCCATTGGATCGCCATCGCGCTCTACCTGCTGGTGGTGGGCCTGCTGATCAAGCAGCCCGATCTCGGCATGGCGGTGGTGGTCTCGGCGGTGTGGTTCACCCAGTTCTTCCTCGCCGGCATGCGGCTTTATTGGGTTGCCGCCGGGATGGCATCGGGCGTGGGAGGATTCATCGGCGCCTATCTCGCGCTCCCGCATGTGGCGAGCCGCGTCGACCGCTTCTTCGATCCCGCCAGCGGCGACAGCTACCAAGTCGACCGGTCGATGGACGCCTTCATGAGTGGCGGCCTCTGGGGACGCGGGCCGGGCGAAGGCACGGTCAAGGAATCGCTGCCGGACGCGCATGCGGATTTCGTCTTCGCCGTGGCCGGCGAGGAACTCGGCCTCGTCGTCTGCCTGGCGATCGTCGCGCTCTTCGCCTTCATCGTGCTGCGCGGCTTCTCGCGGCTGATGCAGGAGACCAATCTCTTCGTCGTGCTCGCCGCCACCGGGCTCTTCGTCCAGTTCGGGCTGCAAGCGATCATCAACATGGCGTCCAGCCTGCACCTCATCCCGACCAAGGGCATGACGCTGCCCTTCATCTCCTATGGCGGCTCGTCGCTGCTGTCGCTGGGGATCGCCATGGGCATGGCGCTGGCGCTGACGCGGCGGCGCTTCGGCGGGGTCGAAGCGTGAGCGCGCTCGTGGCGCTGGCCGCCGGCGGCACCGGCGGCCACATGTTCCCGGCGGAAGCGCTGGCGCGCGAGCTGCTGGGACGCGGCTTCCGCGTCGCGCTCATCACCGACCGGCGCGGCCAGGCCTTTGGCGACAAGCTGCCGGGCGTGTCGCTTCACCGCATCCGCGCCGGCCGCTTCGGCGCCGGGCTTGCAAGCAAGGTCATGGGCCTCGCCGCGCTGGCGCTGGGCACGCTCCAGGCCGGCCGCCTGCTGCGCGCGCTGGCGCCCGCCATCGCGGTGGGCTTCGGCGGCTACCCCTCGGTGCCGACGATGCTGGCGGCCTCACGCCTCAAGCTGCCGACGCTGATCCACGAGCAGAACGCGATCCTGGGCCGCGCCAACCGGCTGCTGGCGCCGCGCGCCACGGTCATCGCCACCGCCTTTGCCGAGGTCGGCGCCGTGCGTCCGGCGGATCGCGCGCGCCTGGTGCTCACCGGCAACCCGGTGCGTCCCGCCATCGCCGCCCTCGGCGGCGCGCCTTATCGCCCGCCCGAGGCCGACGGCCCCTTCGAGATCCTGATCATCGGCGGCAGCCAGGGCGCGCGCGTGCTGAGCGAGGTGGTCCCCGCCGCCTTCGCCGCGCTTCCCGAAGCGTTCCGCCGCCGCCTGCGGGTGACGCAGCAGGCGCGCGCCGAGGATCTCGAGGCGGTGCGCCGCGCCCATGCGGCGAGCGGCGTCGCGGCCGAACTTGCCACCTTCTTCGCCGACGTGCCGGAGCGGCTGGCGCGGGCGCATCTCGTGATCTCGCGCTCCGGCGCCTCGACCATGGCCGAGCTTACCGTGATCGGCCGCCCGGCCATCCTCGTTCCCTACCTCCACGCCGCCGACGACCACCAGACCGCCAATGCGCGCGCGCTGGAAAAGGCCGGCGGCGCCTGGGTGATGGCGCAGGACAGCATCAGCGCCGGCGCTCTCGCCGAGACGATCGCGGCGCTGATGGCCGCGCCCGACCGGCTCGCCCGCGCCGCCGCCGCCGCGCACGCGCAAGGCCGCCCCGACGCCGCGCGCGCGCTCGCCGATCTCGTCGCCGCCACCGCGACCGACGGCCACGCCCGTCCGCGGGAGAACGCCGCATGAGGGCGCTGCCGCTCGACATCGGCACGATCCATTTCGTCGGCATCGGCGGCATCGGCATGAGCGGCATCGCCGAGATCCTGCACAATCTCGGATATCAGGTGCAGGGCAGCGACGTCGCCGACGGCGCCAATGTGCAGCGCCTGCGCGGGCTCGGCATCCCGGTCGAGATCGGCCACCGCGCCGAGAATCTGGGCGGCGCCCAGGTGGTGGTGATCTCCTCGGCGGTGAAGAAGGACAATCCCGAGGTGGTGGCGGCGCGCTCGCGGCTGCTGCCGGTGGTGCGGCGCGCCGAAATGCTGGGCGAGCTGATGCGCCTCAAATGGGCGATCGCGGTGGCCGGGACGCATGGCAAGACCACCACCACCTCGATGATCGGCGCGCTGCTCGACGCGGCGCAACTCGATCCCACCGTCATCAACGGCGGCATCATCAACGCCTACGGCACCAACGCGCGGCTTGGCGCCGGCGAATGGTTGGTGGTCGAGGCTGACGAGTCCGACGGCACATTCCTCAAGCTGCCGGCCGACATCGCCGTGGTCACCAATATCGATCCCGAGCACCTCGATTACTTCAAGACCTTCGACGCCGTGCAGGAGGCGTTCCGCCAGTTTGTCGAGAACGTGCCGTTCT